>JBCCGK010000004.1:0-198849 GCA_039029315.1 Bacteroidota bacterium
AGAAATATTTGCAGAATTACCTCAATGAATTCTGCTACAAACAAAACCGACGCTACTTCAATGAACGATTATTTGATAGACTGCTAATAGCTGCAGCTACTCTGTATTGGAAACCGGTGTATAGTGCCGGATAAACATTAATATAAAAAAAATCTGATAACTCGCTGTTTGACAGTCCATTCAATATTCAAAATTCTTCATTCAAAATTGTCTCCCTACTTACTTAAGCTGGCTTGTTGATGTTGACTTTGGCATCCAAGTATGAGAGAAAATATTTCTTCTATCTTTGCTCGAGACATCACTGTTAATTCCAGCAATATGGTCCAATATCCTTATCTATACACACTGCTCCTTCTTGTGGGTCTTCTTAGTTCCACAACAGCTTTCACACAGGATTCTCCTTCCTCCTCAGACAAGGATGACGCCATTCGGGCGTTGATTGATCAGTATTCTTTGGCTCGTCAGACAAAGGATACAAGCTTGTTGAAACAGATCCTGACAACAGACGTTGATCAATTGGTCTCTACTGGAGAATGGAGAAGAGAATTCTCCGCCTCTCTAGCAGGCATGCTCAGAAGTTCTGTTCGCAATACAGGCAATCGAACCCTGACTGTCGAGCATATCCGATATCCACAACCCGAAGTTGGTATTGTAGACTGCATATACGAAATTCTGAATGAAGATGGGAGTGTCAGAAAAATGTGGAGCACCTTCATTGTGATTGTTGAAGATGATCGCTGGAAGATCACTGCCATTAGGAATATGCTTCCGGCAAAAAGAAAATAGCTGATTGCTCTTCACAATCCCGACTGAGTGGCAATCTCCCGGAGATATTCTTTGCCTTCTACCTGATCAAGCATGAAGGCAGGTAGGCTATGCAATCCCGTTTTTCCGGCGATGATCCCGGTACAGATGGAAGCCACAGAGTCTACATCCCCCCCTAATCTTACAGATTTTTTCAAGGCATCGAACGCATCTTTGCTGTGTTTGAGAACATATAATACACAACCCGTTGTGAATTTTGAATCTGAGGGTACCCCATGAATTCCTGGCAGGAAGTAGGGCATTTCTATGGGTTGGGAGCCACACAATTGAACAAAATGATGATCTTCCAAAGCTTCGTAGGCCGGGAGTTGGTCTACCAGTGTCAAATACTTCGTGTAGTCTTCGTCGAGGTCCACAAGTCGTTGACAGTAGGCAATCACATCCTTATTTGTTCCAGCATGAATGATCAGCCATTCTGCTGCTCTGCCTATACATTGGCTGGAAATGATTGCAGCAGGATTGGGATGAGTAGCAATGGCATTCATTCTGGCATATTCATTGATCAAAGAGGCATCTACAAATCCAAGTGGTACGGATCGCATGGCTGGGGCATTTCCGGGATTTGGTCGATTCCGCTGAAAGGTTCTGATCTCTTCGATGCTTTTTGACCCATTGAAATACCAGCTCATCGACCCATGCCCATTGCGACCATAGCCTTTCAAGGTCTCGCCTCGGTGATACTCTTCTTCCCAACAGTTCAGGAGTAAGGATTCGGAGAATGGCTGATCAGACATCAAGGCCTTGATCAGGCCTATGGTCATTTCGGTATCATCTGTATAATCCCAGGGATGGTAATTATGAGTAAAGGCGGAAAGCTGATCAGAAGGCACACGGATTGACATTCTGGCATTGACCAGACTCGTAAAATCTACCTCTTGCCGTATCCAGCGTCTATCCTGAAATTCCACCCCAGCCCCAAAAGCATCTCCAATTGCGATTCCCAGGAGCGTATGGTAAAAGGTCATGTTGTAGGCAAACTGCTAGAAAGAAAGAATAAAAAGAGAGCAAGGATGGAATAAGAAACTGACGCACAAAAGAGGGTTTGTGCATCTGACAGCTCACATAGGAAGGCTTATCTATCGAACGATGGTGATATAATCTGTATACACCGCGCTTTCCACCCCTTCTTCAATCGGGGTTGCCAGGTTTCCGGCCCGATCCTCAAATTTGATTTGATAGCGAATTTCTTGTTCTGTAAATCCAGGCAGCACAATGGTAAAATCCACTTTGATTTTAATCTCTCCCTGAATAGAAGGATTTTTGACATCTGGTGTCAGATTAGGAATGCTATACGCCAGCGTAGCCTGGGTTTCAGTCAACCCATTTCCGACACGTGAATCAATCAATCGCAGATTGATATCGCCTTCCTCAATTGCACCCAGATCACCATCTCCATCTTGAAACCGAAATCGAATTATGATCGAATCCTGGTATTGAGTAACTACTTTTGGATGAATATCCAGAAACTCTATTCTTGGCTCCAGGGGGAACACTGGATCATTGCTGCACGATACCACTGCCAGGAGGAGCAAAGGCACAAATGTCAGTATGCTTAGATTTTTTCGCTTCATCATATCGTATACGGAAGATAGGCAAAGTGGAGGAATTTCACAACCAAGCACCTATTTTCCTCATAAGGATGTCAGAAAGATTACATTTTTAACAAAATCTCTGTCAAATATCTCTTTTTTTAGCGGCCAGAAAATGTTAGGTCTCTTTGCATCTTCCTTTCTCCTTTCAGCCTTCAGGCTGTATTTTGAATGGAAAGAAGGAGCATGCGCATACTCATTTTATTCATTGTTCTGTTTGTTGAAGTCTTCCCCCTTTTTGGCCAATCGTTGACGTATCGATCCATGCCAGCGAATCCTGAGTATCTGATGTGGCACAGGGCACGGACCATTTCCACTACTTCTCCACCAGATCAAGTTTCCTCTGATTCTCCTCCCTCACATTCGGCTCCCAAACCCACAGGGATGATCCTTGGATTGGGGCTAACAGGAACCAGCTATTATGGCGATTTAAATCATCTGGCGGATGCAGCAGGACATCCCCCTTCTCATGTGGCCTTTCATCCCGGCGTGAACATCAGCTTCAGAAAAACAACAGCCCGGAGGATCATCCCGGTCCTGCATGTCGGGTATGGCAAATTTGTCTCTCAGAATGATGCACTCCTCCCTGCTCCTTTTCGGCTGGGAGAAACGGATACCCTTCTCCTGCCCAATAGCTATGCAGAAACCGTCTTGATCTATGGACAAATTCAGCTGCGCTTAGCGATTCTTCCTTTGACCTACAAATTCCAGCCCTATGTCAGTGTGGGTGTCGGGGGCCTGATGTTTGCTCCCAGAGCAGAAGATGGAATTTTGCTCTACAGAAAAAAAACCACCCGCAGCCCAGATGAAACCGAATATGGGACCCTTACCTATAGCTTTCCTTTCAGTGCAGGATTCGAGTATTTTCTCAGCCATCGAATCGGTTTACATCTGGCCTATAGCTACCGCATCAATGGATCAGACTACCTGGACAATATTAGTCAGTTGGGGAATCACAAAGGCAATGACAGACTTCATCAGATCGAATTGGGCATCCTTGTACCTGTGCAGTAAAAGAATCGAAAAATCCGTATGTTCGCATTGGCACTAAGGCCATATGCTATGACTACTACTACCCAATCTTCTTATCTGGCCCCTCCAGTCCGATTTCTTGACAAACTCAAATACCTTGGTCCTGGTTTCATCCTCTCTGCCAGTATTGTTGGCTCAGGAGAATTGATCGCTACGACCGCTCTTGGCGCCAAGGCAGGATTCATTACCTTCTGGGTGATTCTGGTCAGCTGCCTTGTGAAGGTCACCATTCAGCTTGAATTTGGCAAACATGCCATTTATAGTGGCGAGACTGTGATGGAAGCCTTCAACAAACTGCCTGGACCACGCTTTGGCAAGGCGAACTGGTCCATCTGGACCTGGTTGAGCCTGATGCTGCCAAAATTCCTTCAGGTGGCAGGGATTGTCGGTGGGGTAATCCTGGCCCTTCAAATCGCATTTGAGGGACTGCCCCTCTGGGTTTGGGGAGTGATTGTTCCTGTGAGTGTGTCCTTGCTGATCTATCGGGGGCAATATGTATTTATTGAAAAATTTTCCTTAACCCTCATCGGCTTGTTTTCACTGATGACACTGATATGTGTGATCGCTTTGCAATTCACGCCATATGCCTTTAGCTGGGGAGATGTCGCTTCCGGCCTCACCTTTCAGCTTCCTGCGACTGCAATCGTTTTTGCCATTGGTGCATTTGGTATCACAGGGGTAGGAGGCGATGAAATCATGTTTTACAATTATTGGTGTCTCGAAAAAGGCTATGCCAAACATGTTGGCCCAAGAGAAGAAACCGACGAGTGGTACCAACGGGCAAAAGGTTGGATCAAGGTCATGACACTGGATGCGATTCTGGCCATGGTGGTCTATACAGTTGTAACAGCCGCCTTCTACCTCTTGGGATCGGCTGTCCTTCATGGTACCGAAAACATTCCAGAAGGATCACAAGTGATAGAAACACTTTCGACCATGTATACCGAGACGCTCGGTCCCTGGGCCAAAGTTGTCTTCCTGGTAGGCGCGGTAGTTGTGTTGTACTCTACCCTCTTTGGTGCACTGGCTTCGTGGATTCGAATTTTTGCAGACGCCTTTTACAAGGTAGGCTGGGTAGATCTCTCAACGCCCAAAGGCTATCGACAAGTCCTTGCCTGGATGGCATGGATCATTCCCGCTATATGGACCATTCTGTATGTATTCATTCAGTTGCCAGTATTCATGGTCATGATAGGGGGGGTGGCAACGTCTATCATTCTCTTTCTCGTTGTCTATGTGGCGATACATCTCCGATACCAACGTCTCCCAAAAGAATTAACCCCGACAAGAAGGTATGATTTATTTTTCTGGCTGAGTGCTGTTTCAATCGTTCTGGTTGGGGTGTATGGAATTTCAAAATTACTGATATAATATGTCAACCATTCTATTCAAGGAAGGTGTGAATGATCTTCAGGATTGGATAGGGCTATCCAAATTCAACAGAGTATTCGATTATCTGATTGATTTTTGCCGATCCCATATGCTGAATGAGCCTCTTACTCAATTGATCAAGCAAAAAGGGACCTGGACTGATCTGAAAAGAAAAACCATACTCGGGACAATCTCCAGGAAAGGAGAAAAAGAAAGCAAGGACCTGATCAAGGAGGAGTTACTAGCCATCTTGTCCCAGTTGAGCACATCTCATGGTCTCCTGGAAGCGAAGCCTGTACATGCCGCTACCACATCAGCGCCACCACCGCCCGACACCGACCATCCATTGCCCCCTTTGCCTCCACCTAAGAAACAGCCCCCCTGGTGGCAGCGCCTCTTTTCTATGAATCCTCTTCTTATTGTTTGTATGTTTGCGCAAGAAAAACTCGACATATTGGTCCAACCTTTTGTATCATGAAAACTTATTTATCTACCGCTGTAATTTTGTTGTTTTTCCTCCAGACACTACCTGCCCTCTCCCAACACCCCGTTCTTGGCAAATGGCATTCCAAGGGAGAAAATGGAGAAGGAATCATTGAGATCTTTATCACAGAAGAAGGCATCTTGCATGGACGTCTCCTGGATGCACTTGATGAAGAAAAAAACCGTATCCTCGCTGAAAGAATGGCAGAAGCTGGTGCGACTGAGTTTCTCATCCTGGAACATCTCGAACAAGAGAAAGAAAATGTCTGGCGTGATGGAACCATTTACTCCTATGAAAGAGACTCCCGCTATAGCTGCAAATTGGAGTTTCTCAATGACGACCAAGTAAAAATCACAGCATATTTTCTCGGCATTTTCAGCAAATCCTTTATCTGGAACCGCTGGAAACAATAAATCTCTGGCATATGAAAGAACGTATCCTCTTCCTCATTCTTCTTTGTTTCACCATCTTAGCCTCTGCCCAAGACAGAAGAAGAGCTCCACTCGTTCTGGAACAGATCCCTGATTTTTTTCAGACGCCAGCCGACGGGAACATAATCCAGCCAACTGGTGTGGCGGTGAATTCCAAAGGGCATGTCTTTGTCTTCAACAAAGGCAATCAAAAACTGATGGAGTTCAGCGAATCCGGAGCCTACATTCGCTCTCTTGGAGCTGGACTGTTCAAAGACCCGCACGGACTCCGAATTGATCAGGATGACAATATTTGGACCACCGATGTGGAGACACATCTGGTCATCAAAATGAATCCTGAAGGAAAGGTTTTGATGGTTTTGGGACAAAATGGAAGCAGTGGATTGTATGATGAGGCGCGTAAGATGATTCTTTTTTTCAAACCAGCAGATATAGCCTTTGGAAGAAATGGTGATATCTATGTTGCTGACGGCTATGGCAATCATCGAGTCGTGAGGCTGGACAAGCATGGTACGCTCATCAAAGCCTGGGGCGAACAAGGCAAGGAGGAAGGCAACTTTGACAATCCACACAATATCGTGCTTGATCCAAGAGGAAGGGTGTATGTAGCAGACCGCTACAACAGCCGAATTCAGGTCTTTTCCCGAGACGGAGAATTTCTGGCAGCCTGGACGCATCTTGGCAAGCCCTGGGGTCTGGCCTTAAGTCCAGAAATGAATCTATACATGTCTGATGGAGACAATGAGCGAATCCTAAAACTCAATCTGGAAGGAAAGATCCTCGAAACCTACGAAGCAGGTCCAGGAACACAGGCAGGTCAGTTCCGGGCCGCTCATGGCATTGCAGTTGGTCCGCAGGAAGAGGTATTCGTAACGGAAGTGCTCAATTGGCGGGTCCAAAAATTTATCCAGAGCTGGAATAGCGAAAAATGGGAACGCATTCACAGCAGCGGATGTGCCCATCGACGCCATGAATCTGCTTTCGTTGAGGTGGACGGCAAATTCTACGCTTTGGGCGGGAGGAATACCCATAAGGTAGACATCTTCGATCCGAAGACCAAGAGCTGGACACAGGGTGCTGACAGTCCACTGGAAATGCACCACTTTCAGGCCATCGAATATAAGAGCGAAATCTGGGTGATTGGTGCCTTTACCGGTCCGTATCCCAAGGAGGAACCCATTCCCTTTCTCTATGTCTACAATCCTGCGCAGGATCGATGGCGGGTCGGTGGTCGATTGCCTGAAGGAAGATTCAGGGGAGCTGCGGGAGCCCTGGTATATCAAGACAAGTTCTATCTGCTTTGTGGCAACCAATTGGGGCACTACAGTGGACATACTACCTGGTTTGACCAATTTGATCCAACAACTGGAACATGGACTGCCATGCCTGATGCGCCCCATACGAGAGATCACTTCCAGATGGCTGTCATAGATGGCAAATTGTATGCGGCAGCTGGACGCAACACCTCTCAAAAGACGGGCAATGTGATGAATCAGACCATCCCGGAAGTGGATGTCTTTGACTTCGCCAGTGGGAGCTGGACAAGCTTACCCAAATCCGCCCATTTACCGACACTTCGGGCTGGCACAACAGTTGTTACGCATGGAGATCAACTCATCGTTATGGGCGGAGAAAGCAATACACAAGTGCCTGCTCACAATGAAGCAGAAGCCTATGATGTTTCAGAGGGCAAATGGATTCCAAAAGAACGAATGCTCCAGGGGAGGCATGGCACACAAGCCATTTTGTATCAGGGCAAAGTCTACATCGCCGGAGGATCTGCAGATCGGGGCGGCGGACCAGAGCTGAGAAGCATCGATGTGTGGGAGATAGATTAGGTGATGGGGGCAAAGGCATGGACTGAAACAGGTAGTTTTCATCTTGTCATGGGACCAGAGAAAGGGAAAAGCATCTGACGCTAGTTCAGCGGTTCCCTTACCCAGCTTGGTTGATGGAGTCACTCAAAAAACAGCTATTCATTTCCAGAATTAGGTAGAGGATCACATCTAAGGCTAATCTGCTGCCAGATGATTTGTAGAGATGATCGGCAGACCACCTCTCTTATTGACCGATCGCAGATTAAGAAGACATACTCTTCGATCACACCCCAGCCAGCAATGGTCTGACGATCATTGCTAGTTCCTTACGGCAGCCTTATAGGTTTGGCACTACCCAGATTTGATTACTCAATCGATCATATGGGCTCCTTTGATATTCCGCTATCAGGAGCAGATCTGATGCAAGGCTTCGAACTTCATATGAATGAATTACTTGAAGAAGAGGATTGATAAGGATTCCGTCCTGATTTTTTCTTTTCTTCGGGACATGAAAGAGAAAGAGCATTTTTTCCATCCCAGGATCTGTTTCACCTATTTTTTCCTAAGCCTGATCATTGTTTCACAGGCCCAGCAAACTCCCAACCGAGCAGACTATCAACTTCACATCTTCGAGACCTCGGAAGAAATCACTGTAGATGGGCTTTTTGAGGAGGCGGTCTGGAACAAGGCGGAAGTAAGCAGTCAATTCTGGCGAGTCCTCCCTATAGACACAGGCTATGCGACAGCCAAAAGTACGGTCCGAATGACCTACGACCAGAACAATTTGTACCTGGCGATTGTGTTTTATGACAATGCTCCTGGAAAACGTCCGGTAGAATCTTTGAGACGGGATTTTTCTTTCTCCAAGAATGACAACTTCCTCCTCTTCATGGATACCTACAACGACCAAACCAATGGATTTTCTTTTGGTGCATCGGCATCAGGGGCACAATGGGATGGCATTATGTCCAATGGTGGCTCTGTTTCTCTGGATTGGGATTGTAAATGGTTGTCTGCCACACGCAATTATGAGGACCGCTGGGTGATAGAAATGGGCATTCCCTTCAGGAGTATCCGATATCAGGAAGGGATCACTGAATGGGGCATCAACTTTAGCCGACTGGATTTGAAGTTGGGAGAAAAATCCTCCTGGGCACCTGTTCCCAGACAATTTCCGACAGCCAGTCTTGCCTATACAGGAACCCTCGTTTGGGACAAGGCCCCTCCCAAAGCCAAATCATATGTCTCTTTGATTCCTTACATATCCCCGCGGGTTTCTAAATCCTATCAACCCAATGAAGACCCCAAACCAGGAATCAATGCAGGGGTAGATGCAAAAATCGGGCTCTCCCCTACCCTCAATCTGGATTTGACTCTCAATCCTGATTTTTCGCAGGTAGAGGTTGATCGGCAAGTGACCAATCTGGATCGCTTTGAGTTGTTTTTTCCTGAGCGAAGGCGGTTTTTTCTTGAAAATAATACCGTCTTCTCCAATTACGGACTTCCTGGTGTCCAGCCATTTTTCTCTCGTAGAATTGGCCTGAGCAGCCCTGTGCGAGCAGGCTTGCGACTCAGTGGAAACCTCAACCCCAAATGGCGTGTCGGCTTGCTCAATATGCAGACCGGGACAGAGGAAGAAATCAGCGCGGCAAATTTCACCATGGCTTCCATCCAGCGACAGATTTTTTCTCGCTCCAGCATTGGAGCCTTTGTGGTCAACAAAGAACTGACAGTCCCCCCTTCAGACACCACTTTTGCAGCTGCACGCTTCAATCGTGTGGTCGGATTGGACTACAATCTCGCCAGTGCTGACAACAGATGGACAGGCAAACTCTTTTTTCACAAAGCCTTTCGACCAGAAGAGGTCGACAATGCCTTTGCGACTGCTGCCCAGCTCAGATATAACACCCAACAGATCGCCCTACACTACACCCAAACATGGGTAGGAGCAGGCTACCGGGCAGAAACTGGCTTTGTCCGACGAAACGGATTTCATCAATTCAATCCGATTGCGAGTTACAGATTTTTTCCTGCCAACAGAAAAGTTGCCAATCACGGCCCTTATGCCGTCCTATCAGCTATCACAGATGAGTCTTTTGCCTTGACAGATCGGGATATAAAAATCGGCTATAAGCTCCAATGGCTGGATCGAAGTTCCTTCTCCGCTGAAGTTGGCAATACATTTATCAGATTGCTTGCTCCTTTTGACCCGACCAATACGGGTGGAGATACCCTCACCACTGGAAGTGAACACCAATGGCAAGGAGGCAAAATCACCTATACCTCAACCCAAAGAAGTTTGTTCACCTATACAGTTTCGGCCAGCTATGGAGGATTTTACAATGGCAATTTGTTGAGCATGAATGCAACTGTGAACTATCGGGTACAGCCTTATGGAAGCCTCGCCATTGTGGCAGGGTTTAACCGTGTCAACTTGCCATTGCCATACAATAGCGCAGATCTCATTCTGGTCGGCCCAAGATTGGACATCACTTTCACTGATAAACTTTTCCTGACTACCTTTGTTCAGTACAACAATCAGATAGACAATATCAATCTCAATATGCGCTTCCAGTGGCGGTATGCACCAGTATCTGACCTCTTCATTGTCTATACAGACAATTATTTGCCTTCCCCCTTCTCAACCAAGAATCGGGCATTGGTAGCGAAGTTGTCCTATTGGTTCAATTGATCTGTCAGCCTTTCGAAGCAAAGATCTCCGCAGGGTATTGAGGTATGTTTGACCATATGCGATTGACC
This sequence comes from Bacteroidota bacterium, assembly GCA_039029315.1. Taxonomy (GTDB): domain Bacteria; phylum Bacteroidota; class Bacteroidia; order J057; family J057; genus JBCCCJ01. The sequence goes on from JBCCGK010000004.1 coordinate 10,310, forward strand.
TGATCTTATTTTTGACATCTCCCTTGAACACCTACATACTATGAAATGGATCAAAAAATTCTGGAATTTCATCATCAAGAGCCTGGGATACCTCCTGCTGTCTGTCATTCTTGTGGGCTTGCTGACATGGTTCGTCTGGCGTCCCATCAAGCTGGCGAGCTACTCTCCTGTGAAAGCAGACAGATTGCCACAGAAGCAAGCCTATTTGGAAAGTATTCGACCTCAATCTACCCAATCCCCTAACATCATTCTGATCAACTTCGATGATTTGGGCTATGGAGACCTGAGTTGTTATGGCAATCAGCTCATCCGCACCCCAGTGATGGATAGTCTCGCAGCTCATGGCATCCGCATGACTGATTTCTATTCCTGCTCGCCTGTCTGCACCCCTTCCAGAGCCGGGTTGCTCACCGGTCGCCACCCAGAGCGTTCCTATGCTGGAGATCATGTCTATTTTCCGGAGGACCACGTGGTCAGTTCCTTTCGCAAATTGCTGAGTCTGAAAAATGAAATCCCCCAGGATGAGATCATGCTTTCGGAGATCCTGAAATCAGCTGGATATCGAACTGCTATCATTGGCAAGTGGCATTTGGGGGATCGCAGTGGACATTTGCCCAATGATTTCGGATTTGATACCTACTTTGGGGTACGGTATAGCAATGATATGCTCCCGCTTCATTTGTACCGCAACCAGGAGATTCTGGAAGAAGATCATACCGAGCTGGTAAGTGGCAGCAAGAGTTATACAGATCCGGATATGCCACTCAAGCGGCAAGGGACCGACCAAACCCAGCTTACAATTCGCTATACAGAAGAAGCGATTCAGTTTATCCAACACAATCAGGAGCAGCCTTTCTTTTTATACCTCCCGCATAGTTTTCCCCATGTACCACATTTCAGCTCTCCCAGGCAGGCGGGCCAATCCGAAGCTGGCCTGTACGGAGATGTGATAGAGGATCTGGATTGGAGTGTCGGTCAGATTATGGCTGAACTTCACCGCATGCAGCTGGACAGCAATACCCTGGTGTTCATCACGAGTGATAATGGCGGGGACCTTCAGGGCAGCGTAGGCCATTTTAGAGGGAGAAAACAACTCACTTTCGAAGGGGGACAAAGGGTTCCGATGATTATCTATGCGCCATCCCTGATCCCTGCTCCTGTCACAACAAAAGAAATGGCAAGCAATCTGGATATTCTTCCTACAGTTCTGGACTTGCTGGACCTGAAGCTTCCAGAGGATCGCATCATTGATGGCAAAAGTTTGCTTCCCCTGATTCAGGGTCAACAAGCTGGTCCGCATTCTTTCTTATTCTACACCTCTGCGCAGACCGGAGAGTTCAAGGGAGTCCGAAATCGACGCTTCAAATATCTGGAAGATGCTCCGGGCAACGCCATCCCTTTGCTTGGGCCATTAGGCATTATATCCTCCATGAAGCCCCAATTAAGCGAGCTCACACGAGACAACGAATCCCACAACCTGATCAAGAAATATGCGGATGAAGCAGAAGAATTGAAAGAGGTCCTGGAGGAGAGTCGAAAGGCAATCGAACAAAATAGAAGAGGGTGGAGAGAATAGAAGGATTGATATTTCTGACTACATTACGTCAAACATTCGAAATCTTCACAATTCTTCAATATTTATACACACAAACTTATGGCTTTTCCGTACAAAAATCTCGCATTTGAAGGTGGGGGCGTTTGGGGCATTGGCTTCGTGGGTTCTCTCAAAGTTCTTGACGACAAAAAAATTCTGGATCAAATCGAAAGAATAGCAGGAACTTCTGCCGGCTCCATTGTCGCCATGATGGTCGCCCTTCGCTATTCAGTCGCTGAGATCGAGACAATCATGAATGATCTCAACTTCGCTGATTTTGAGGACAAGCCGAATATCTTTCGGGTGTTCACAAAGTATGGCTACTTCAAAGGTCAATTTGCCCTCAAATTTCTTCAAGACCGGGTGAAAGAAAAACTCGGATCACCAGATGCAACCTTTAAGGATCTGAAAGAAAAAGGGGGACGAGATCTCCGTGTGTATGCCACAAATCTGGCCACCCGTCATGTCAAAGAATTTTCCTATGACAAGACTCCCAATATATCCGTAGCACTCGCTGCCCGTGCGTCCATGTCTATTCCTTTATTTTTTGCGGCTGTCAACCTTGATGATGAGATTTTGGTAGATGGAGGTGCGGTATTTGCCTATCCCATCACCTCTTTTGATGCTGTCCATGGTGGGTTGGAACAGACACTTGGTCTTGCGTTTGATCATTCTCTTTCCACTCCTGGAACGGCACCAAAGGTCGAGAAATTTGGGTATAAAAAATTCTTTCGCTACTTCCGCAATATGTTTGAATCTCTGATGGGTGCCCAGGCAGCCATTTGGTCACAGGACAAAGAGATACAGGCACATACCATCATGATTGCGACCGAAAACATCAAGGCGACCCAGTTCAAACTCACCAAAGAACAAAAGCAACTGTTGTTTGACAATGGAAAAAAGGCCGCGAATGATTTTTTTGACAAAGCTGAACAAAGTTGATGTATGCGAGCCGTCTGTCGAGCATAGGTACTCCTCGTCATTCCAGATGCTTAAAGGCTGACTACAGGTCTGGGCCATCTGGAATGACAATTGTATTGTAGGCCCTACCAATTCGAAAGTTTAGTTTTGAGCATTTCCTTCCTCAATCCATCCCCCTCCCGAATGGTTTGTTTTACCGAAATATTTCTGTAGCTTCGAACAGATAATTCTCCTTCACTTTGGCAATTCTCTCACTTTGATCTGGATACACCTATGTATTCAGACCCTTGTTCCGAATCTAGTGTAAAAGGATTGCATGAGTCCCGAAGAGTTATATACCATTCTCCATTACCACCGCCAAATGAGTGGTAAGCAACCCAGTCACCGATCATTGGGGTGGGTAAGTGAGAGTAGCCAGCAAAAACGTTTCCAGCTTCTCTGTCAATTGGGTGATATGAATGGCTGTGAAATTATGGATCTCGGCTGTGGCTATGGTGATTTTCGGGCCTATCTGCATCAGGAATATGCGGATACCATCTACTATGGCATCGATTGCATGCCAAGTTTTCTGGAGATTGCTACAAGGAAATACGGAGAGTTGCCCAACACCTATTTTTATCAGGGTGACTTTAGCAGTATGCCGTTGGCGGAAGTCGATTATATGATCTGTTGCGGGTCGTTCAATTATCGTCGCTCTGAGGAGGATGCGTATCTCCCTGTGATTAGCAAGATGTTCCGGGCTGCCAGAAAAGGCGTCGGCTTCAATATGCTGGATGCCTCGGTATTCCAGCAACAAGGCGCTTTGCAGGGGCATGAGGTGGATCGAGTCATGGCACATTGTCACAGCCTGACATCTGAGGTCAAACTGATTCAGGGCTATTCCAAGCATGATTTTACCATTTTTCTGTATCCATCCACAAATAAGTAATCCTCATGGCAGATCTACCCATATTTGAAAATCTGGTCTTCGAAGGGGGCGGCGTCAAAGGCATCGCCTATGCAGGAGCCATCATCCAAATGGAAGAATGCAATGCGATCAAGCATGTGCAGCGCGTTGCCGGGACTTCGGCTGGAGCGATCACAGCCTCTCTCCTCAGCGTTGGCTATGAAGGAAAAGAAATCGATCACTTGATTCGTCATACCAATTTCAAATCCTTCGAAGATGGTTGTAATCCATTCCGGATTTTCAGCAAGTATGGCTTGTACAATGGCAATGCCTTCCTCAAATGGATCAAATCCAAAATTGCTGTCAAAACCAATGATCCCGACATCACTTTCAAGGAATTGAACGCCCTGTACGAGGCAAACAAACATAATCCCAAGGGCAATCCCTATAAGGAACTTCGGGTATTTGCTACAGATTTGGAGGAAGAAACAATTCGTGAATTTTCACATCGTACGACCCCTGAAGTCAAAATTGCAGAAGCCGTCCGGGCTTCCATGTCGATCCCGCTCTTCTTTCGGGCCTGGCGTTTCCCGGATGGCAAGCCGGATGACCATCTCTATGTCGATGGAGGAGTAGTGTACAACTATCCCCTGACGACTTTTGATCCTCCGCCACCCAATGATGGCGAAGTCAATCAGCCCAATGAACAGACTTTAGGATTCTTCCTCTATAACAAGCATAGCCTGAAGATCAAAAATGATCTCAAATTCTGGCAGCTCTTCAGCTATATCAAATATTTGTTCCAAACACTGCTCATGGCACAGGTGATTGATTTTGATCGCGATCCGAGTCAGGTAGAGCGGACGGTGAAGATTGACGATTTTGGCATTCCTGCAACAGATTTTGGGATTACGCCTGCGCAGATTCAGAAGTTGTTTTTGTCTGGAAAAGCTGCGACGAAGGCCTATTTGGAGAAGAAGGGATTCGTGTGTAGCGCATAAAATCAATCTATCAAAGAAACTGTGATCACATGAAAGCCTCTCTCGATCTCCAACATGCACCACTGGTTCAGCGACGGGAATCAGCGATGGCATCTCCCTATCAAAAGAAATGGATGCCACCTGATCACGGGACTGCGCCAATTGTACAGCGAAAGCTAGGGAGACCTTCCTCTAGCGGGGAGAGACCCATCCAAGGCATGTTTGAGCCAGGGGGCCCCGCAGAGATGCAACCCCTACTCCAGCCACCAGCCAGACCAGGACTTTGGAGCAGATTCAAAACAGGTGCAGGAAATCTGTACAATGCAGCCGCGCGAAGAGTCAGACCCGTGTTTGGAAGTTTGTTGGGCGCCAGAACAATGGTCAGTTCAGCTGGGGGCATGATCAAGGATATGGCCAACCTTGGGGTTCATACCGCGGGGATCAATACTGCGAAAGGGATTAGTGAAACAGTGGGCCATGTCCTGACACCAGCAGTAGGAGGTGCTTTGGGTGGGGTAGCAGCGGTTATGAATAGTTATGGTGCTGCGAAAAGCGGATTATTACATCATCGTTTGAATCAAATTCATGCCAACACCTATGATCAGGGATCTGCCAATCAAGAGCTCCTCGATGTTGCCAGAGAAGAATCCGCCAGCAATACCATTCAAAATTTAATCGGGACCGGACTTGCAGGGGCAGGAATAGCTGGAGGAGCCTTATCCACCAATCCAGCAACTGCAGCAATCGGGTTAGGAAGTCTTGCTCTTTCCGGTTTAGGGACATTGGGCCTCCTTGGATGGAAAGGAGTAAGAAGAGCAAGAAGGGCAGGTGCACAGTCTCAACAGAATAATCGATCTGCTATTCGAAATTTTTTCAGTCCTGGCTTACCCTCCATGACCGCCATCAAACGTGCAGAGTTGGGAGAAGACAATCTGGACCCGGCTCTGACAGCGCTGATTGATCATCATAACAATGCGAGTTTTATTTGGAAAGATCGTCCTGGAATCCCTGGAGGTCCGCTTTTGGCTCCTCAAGGGAATATTCAGGATCAGAATGGCGGTGGAGAGGATGGCAATCATGTTGTGATTCATATCCCTGATGTACCCCGACCATCTAGTAATCCCGATTTACCAATCTCTGGGGAACGTCCCCCTCAGCCACGAGGAAGAAGTTTGTCTCTTGGGGATGAAGCATCACAGCTTCCAATTCTTCCGCCAGTAGATCAGCTTGTCAATCCACAAGCTGAGGAGGCCGGTCCATTTCTTCCACAGAATCCTATTCCCAGGAGCAATAGTTTCTCGCATGTGCCAAACAGAGTGGCTCCTCTCCCTCAGCCACGAGGAAGAAGTTTGTCGCTTGGGGGTGAAGCATCACAGCTTCCAATTCTTCCGCCAGTAGATCAGCTTGTCAATCCACAAGCTGAGGAGGTGGCTCCAATTCTTCCATCGAATCCTATTTCTATTCCCAGGAGCAATAGTTTCTCGCATGTGCCAAATATAGTGGCTCCCTTCCCTCAGCCACGAGGAAGAAGTTTATCTCTTGGGGATGAAGCATCACAGGCTCCAATTCTTCCGCCAGTGAATCCAATTCCCAACCTTCAAGCGGAGGAGGTGGCTCCAATTCTTCCTCCACTGAATCCAGTTCCCAACCTGCAAGCGGAGGAGGTGGCCCCAATTCTTCCTCCGAATCCCATTCCAAGGAGCCATAGTTTTTCGCATTTACCTCAGCCAACCCCAATAGATCAAAGACCCAGAAGCAGAAGTCTCACTACATCTACTGATGACGTGGGCCCCCTTTAACTTCCCTTTCCAGTTGAGGAGAATCAGCAAAGATCTCTTGAAATTACTGGACAACCAGAGGCATAAACTAACAGCCAACTTGTATTGTGATTGAGAGGCGGATGAAATAATCAAAAGGAAATTACTAAATTATGAATAATTAAGCCCAATGAATCATCTATCCTGTAAGCAAGTTTATGTTGTTTGTATGGCATGAAATTTCCCAGCGAACATACTCCTCAAATTATCCCAGCTATTCAAAAAAAATCCGGGAAGGCGGCTAACAAGATTAGTCCTCCGGATCTTGGCATCCAGCCTATCACCCAACGCCAACCCAACCACACAGGCTTGCCAGACCAGCTCAAATCCGGCCTCGAACACCTATCAGGCATGGATATGAGCGACATTCGAGTCCACCACAATTCTTCCAAACCCGCCGACTTGCAAGCCCATGCCTACACACAGGGAAGTGAGATCCATATCGGGCCTGGTCAAGAGAAACACCTACCACACGAAGCTTGGCATGTGGTCCAGCAGAAACATGGGCGCGTCCAGCCGACGATGCAATTCAATGGGGCCAACATCAATGACGATACGGGATTGGAGCGAGAGGCCGATCTGATGGGGGAAACAGTCATGCAGCGGAAATATCAGCCTCCTTCTTCCTTGAATCGAACAGCTATTTCTGTTTCAAGCGCTCCTCTACAAATGGTCTGGGGAGGAAAACTTCTGGGAGGTTTGGGAGGCATGATAGGAGCAGGCGGAGTCCTGGCCGGAATTGGGGCTGGAATCGGAAGCATGTTTCCTGGCCTTGGTACAGCCCTTGGGGCAGCCGTCGGGGGAGGGATAGGAGCAATAGGCGGGTTGGTAGCGGGCGGCATGTTGGGGCACCAACGAGACCAAAGAGTAGAAAGGGAGGCAAGAATACAGCAGAGTCTACACCAGATCCAGGTCAATCGCCCTCAATTGGCGGCACGCGCAGGTGGGATTGCCAATCCACTCGAAAAAGCCTGGGCCTCGGATATCCTGGCCAATGATACTGGTGTGCCCGATCCAGCTGCGGATCTTGCACACTTCCACCACCCGTTTCTCAATTTTCAGCCGCGATTACGCTTCCAACCAGATCAAGGGAACTTTCAGGCCCTGGATTCCCCCGAAAGAAGAAATGACCCAAATATGCACTTCAATGACCAAACAAGGGAGATTTTGAGTGCCTATAGTCCACAACAATTGGCCGAAATAGATCCAGATTTTGTTCGGCACCTGGTTCACAGCGGTCTCATTCCAGTTACCAATGAAATCCTTCCGGATATTGATCGTCGTCATGGAAATCCCCAGGCCTTGCAACAAAATCAAGCAAATAAGGTGAACTTGCTTCACGACACATTTCAGGAGGTGAATCACTTTTCATATGCCGGATTTGATCAACACCTTCCCTCTGCTACGCTTGACACCTTAGGAGGCCAGATCGCTCATGCCAATCATCAGGCGGCAAACCCACAGGCGGCTGGGGCAGCAGTCAACAGTTTGATATTGGGAGCCAATCAAGGGAATCATGCAGGAATCGCCTTTGGAGAAGCGCATGGCGCACCTGGAACAAGGGAGTTTCTCAGCGATCAAATGCAGGATCTGGCGCAAAATCAGCAGGTCAATACCATGTACCTTGAACACATCAGGCCAGAATACCAGGATGATTTGGATGCCTGGTTAGGTGCTGGTGCACATGTTCCGATGTCAAGAGCCTTGAACAATTTCATCACCAATTGGGATGACGATCATTCCAATACCAATATGAACGGAAGTTTGATGCGCCTTCTTCAATCGGCCAAACAACAGAACGTACGTGTAAGAGCCATCGATTCACAGGCAGCACAGGCAGAAATGGCACCGAACAGACCTGATTTTGAAACCATTAGAGATGCCACCATGAACATTTTTGCCAAGCAACAAATAGAAGCTGATGCCCATCATCGAGGCAATGGAAAATACATCGTACTCGCAGGTCAACAGCATAGCAACACACACAAAAGTGTCAATGCCACGGTCGATCAGGGGCTTCAACAAGGAGTGCCCGGATTTTCACAGATATTGAATATTCCTGCGGTTACCGTCAATCCGCAAGGGATGCTTGAATTGGATCGGGAAGATCGCACAAATCGGACATAGGCTTTATGGGGAAACATCATACACATACAAAGAACCCTGCCTTGCAAAAAAGGGTATCCAGCAAGAAGGATCAGGCAGGCAACAGCCTGATCCCTCCAGATCATGGTGTCCAGCCCATCGTCCAACGCCAGCCCAACAAAACCGGCATGCCCGACCAGCTCAAATCTGGTCTGGAGCAGATGGCAGGCATGGACATGAGTGATGTGCGGGTCCACCGCAATTCCTCCAAACCAGCCGACTTGCAAGCCCATGCCTATACACAGGGAAGTGAGATTCATGTTGGGCCGAGTCAGGAGAAGCATCTCCCTCATGAAGCCTGGCATGTGGTCCAGCAGAAGCAAGGACGTGTCCAGCCAACCATGCAATTCAATGGGGCGAATATCAATGATGATACAAGCCTGGAGCGAGAGGCAGATGTGATGGGCGGGAAGGCGATGCAGATGAAACAGGAATCCGATATATCCAGGAGCTAATAAAACTAAAACTGCTATTGAAGGGATATGAACTCAAGCATCCAATCCTCCCCCACCCTCTCCACCGAACTCCACTGGTTCATCCAGATTCTCAATACCCGCAATGCGCACTATTTCGATCAGGAAACGGACTATCCTGATATTGCTTCTATTCCTGTTCCTGATATTTCAGGAGGAACCTCCCCTTATGCCAACTGGGTCAGACAATTTAAGCTCAATCCGGAAGAGCGTTTGGTCCTGATGCTGGCTTTGGCCCCTTATCTCAAGCCACAAATTCTCGACATTTTCTTCACCAAAAATGCCGCCTATGATCGGCCATTTACGGAATTCGGAGGCGTGCAGGGAAAGACTCATTTGGGCTTCCTGCCTACGGGAGAGACAGTCCTCTTCCTTCTGGCAGGCAAGGACATGGACAAACGGACACGCTTGCAGTATCTGTTCGATCCGGAGCATGTGTTTCGCAAGCAAAATATTCTACAATTTTCACCGGGAGGGAGAGGAGAACCCTTGTGGAGTGGGCAGCTCATTCTTTCCAGAGAAGCACTCACCTATCTGACTACGGGCGAAGAATATGTACCAGACTTCAGCCAGGAATTTCCTGCCAAGAAGATCAGTACCAAGCTCACTTGGGAGGAACTGGTGCTGGAACCCAAAGTCATGGCTGAGGTGCAGGAAATTCAAGCCTGGATACAGCATGGGCAGACCCTGATGAAGGAATGGGAATTGGGCAGGACGCTCAAACCGGGCTTTCGCAGTCTCTTCTATGGCCCGCCAGGAACAGGCAAAACCTTGACAGCCTCCCTGCTTGGCAAAAGCACTGGCCATGATGCATTTCGGGTGGATCTCTCACAAGTTGTCTCCAAATACATCGGAGAAACCGAGAAGAATCTTTCCAATATTTTCGATCTGGCAGAGAACAAACAATGGATTCTCTTTTTTGATGAAGCAGATGCGCTGTTCGGCAAACGTACAACTACACAAAGCTCACACGATCGATACGCCAATCAGGAAGTTTCCTATCTCTTGCAGCGGGTAGAGGATTTTGCGGGGGTTGTCATTCTTGCTTCCAACTTCAAAAGTAATCTAGATGAGGCCTTTGCCAGACGCTTCCAATCGACCATTTATTTTCCCATGCCTGGGCCAGAACAGCGATTCAAACTGTGGCAGCAAAGTTTTTCCAAACACACAGAACTGGAAGCGAAAATCAACCTTCGCCAAATCGCCCAAGAGCATGAATTGAGCGGCGGTATGATCATCAATATCGTGCGCTATAGTTCCTTGATGGCCATCTCCAGAAATGAGAACATCATCCGCCATCAAGATCTGATTCAGGGAATCAGAAAGGAATTCATGAAGACAGGGAAAACGCTCCGATAATTTGTAAATAATACTTGCACAGGAGTTTTAAGTTTCCTAAATTGTGTCATCACCTGAAAAATTCGGCTTAACATACTTTAGTATGAACTTTTGCAACCTGTTCCATGATCAGGCAAGCCCTATTTTTTGTCCAACAGCGTCTCAATGCGTACTTCAAACAGCTCTATGGGTTGAGTGAAGACAAAGCAATCCTTTCCTATATGGTTGCTCCTGACGGGAGCATTCCCAACCAGAATACGGACAAGGTAATCATCAATTTGACCAATATTGAGCATGAAACCAATGTGTATTCACGCAAAGGATACACCCAATCTTCTCCTGATCAGGTGCTCATAGAAAAGCCGCCCATCGATCTGAATTTATATGTCTTGTTTGCGGCGCATTTCGCTGACTACCAGGAGTCATTAAAGTTTCTATCTGACACAATTGCGTTTTTTCAAACTTATAATTCCTTCACACATCACAACTCTCCCAGCCTTGATCCCAATATTCATAAGCTGATTTTTGAGATTGATCACAAGCTCGATTATCAGGAAATCAATTATTTATGGGGGGTTATTGGGGCAAAATACCAGCCTTCGGTTCATTACAAAGTCCGAATGCTCAGCATCAGGATGGGTGAGCTAGAGCAGGTCATTCCAACGATACAGCAAGTTGAAGAAGACACTCAAGCATTTCGTTCCACTAAGGCTTAACTTGTTTGCTTTTATCACTAAACTTTAATCATGCCTACTTCTTATCAACTTTGCTGTACAATTACCTTTACCAACACCTATTTCCCTCAGGGGACTATGAGTGGCTTTGCAGTATCTCCCACTGCTGAGACCCAGGCGAATATAATCAATCTCGATCTCCAATATCGACTGATTCAGAATAAGCTGAATATTTTCTACAATCAGCAGAAAATGGCAACACTCAATATGGAAACCTTACCGGAATTAACATTCATCCTCCAGATAACAGATCAGAATTTTTATAATTATACCGACCTTTCTATGAGCCAAATTGGCGGGTATGAATTCAAGAATCGGACGGGTAGCAGTCATTTGAGTAAACAAGCAACTGTCACTGCTGAAGACCTTGGAGCTTCTTCACAGACATTTGCAAGTATCAAGCTGACAATACAACTCCCTTCTCAAGCACACAGCCCAGAGCAGTTCACACTTGACTTTCAAGCCAGAAAAACAATTTGGAGGTATTATATCATCGACCAACAGACTGCCAGTCAGGAACCATTTTCTATAGAATCTCCAGATATTCAGGGAGGATTTACAAATGAAGGTAGGCAAACTATCGCCAATATACAAGAAGCCGTTGTGTTTCAATCCAATCCTGCTGATCCCATCCCATTGCACGAGCGTTCAACACAACAGATAATCTTGAAACGGGGAGGCGCTGTTCTGATTCCCTATCTTCCCTATCCTTCTCCCAACCAGATTCTTCCGGTGGAGAAAGACGGTCAAACACACATCTATTCAGACATGTATATCTATGTATAATCAACCAAGCATGTAACCAATGGCAAATTATCAAACTCCAGGAGTGTATGTCGTAGAGAAGAATGCATTCCCTTCCTCCATTGCAGAAGTACCAACTGCTATTCCGGGCTTCGTAGGCTATACGCCTCGCGCATCTTATCGCGGCAAGTCCTACACCAACAAGCCTGTGCAGATCAATTCACTCATGGAGTTTTTGATCTACTTTGGGGTAAATGATCCGGCCAATCCGGCGCCTCCACCTCCTCCTCTGCCACCAGAATATAGTCCTCTTTATTATTTCAATGAACAAAAGACTCCTCCCCCGAATGATTATATCAGCATTGCCGGGAAGTATTATACGGTAGATCCTGATCCAGGAACTGTATACTATTTGTACAATTCCATTCGGATGTTTTATGAAAATGGGGGTGGAACCTGCTATGTAGTCTCTGTGGGTCCATATGGTGCTCCGACAGGCAAATCCCTGCAAAACGGACAGGAGCTCGTCAACAACAATGTTCAACTGGCCGATCTAACCAAAGGCTTGGATGCCCTCAAAAAGATCGAAGAAGTCACCATGCTTGTGATGCCAGATGCCCTTCTGATGAATGAAGCCAACTACTCCACCATGATGGGGCAGATGTTGACACAAGCCAATACTTTACAGAACCGCTTCTGTATCTTCGATGTACAGGGAGGTGACCATCCAGATCCCTTGCAATATGACAAATTGATTGAGACCTTCCGGACCAAAGTAGGGGAAAACTATCTCAAATTTGGGGCAGCATATTTTCCGTTTTTGGAAACATCCCTTGTCCAGAATAGTGAAATCAACTACACCAATATTGCCAACTTTGCAAAGGTCGTCGAACCCTTGTTGAAGGCTGATCCCAATGCCTCTCCTGCTGTGTCTACCATATTAGGGAACATTTCTTCGACCACAGATCCTACCCCAGCAAAGGCTCTCAGTCTGGAAAATGCCCTCTTCAATGCCAGTAATATGTATGGTCATATCAAAGAGGCGGTCTTGAAAGAGGTGAATATCCAGCCAACTTCTCCGACTATGGCGGGCATCTATACTGCAACAGATAACAATATAGGCGTATGGAAAGCTCCGGCGAATGTGAGCATATTGGAGGCGGTCGCCCCAACCCTCAAACTCACCAGTGCAGAGCAAGCCAGCCTGAATGTAGATCCTTCAACTGGCAAATCTGTCAATGCCATTCGATTCTTCCCTGGAGAAGGTGTATTGGTTTGGGGAGCCAGAACCCTGGATGGCAATAGCCAAGACTGGCGATATATTAATGTCAAACGGACCTTGATCATGATTGAACAATCCGTCAAGCTCTCTGCCAAGCAATATGTATTTGCCCCCAACACATCCAATACCTGGGCATTGGTGAAGGCAAGCATCTCCAACTTCCTGACTACACTATGGAGAGAAGGTGCCCTGGTCGGCCCCAAACCTGCAGATGCTTTCCAGGTCAGTGTAGGATTAGGCACTACGATGACGGCTCAGGATATCCTCAATGGATTCATGCGTGTGACAGTGAAAGTAGCTGTTTCACATCCTGCAGAATTTATTGTCATCACCTTCCAGCAAGAGCAACAGCAAGGATAATGAAGGGATGCTTTGTGGTTTTTTTTCACTCATACTAACCAAACAAAATAAACAATATCATGGCTAATCAAGGCGCTACCGAGAATAATATATGGCCCTTACCGCGGTTTACCTTTCAAGTGGAATGGGGCGGTGTGACTTTCGCCGTTCAGGAAATTACAGGACTCGATTCGGAGACCCAACCCGTAGAGTATCGACATAGCAACAGCAAGACCTATGCCCCGATCAAAATGCCAGGCCTGACCAAAGTGAGCAATGTCACGGTCAAAAAAGGTATCTTCGTCAAGGATGATCGATTCTGGAAGTGGTACAATGAAATCAAAATGAACACCATAGCCCGACAGTTGGTCAAAGTCCAACTCCTGGACGAGAATGGTGCCATGCAGATGCAATGGGAACTTCAAAATGCCTGGCCGACCAAAATCAATGGCACTGACCTTAAGTCTGATGCCAATGAGGTCGCCATTGAAAGTATCGAAATCGCCTATGAAGTGATGCAGGTGAGCATTGCTGGATAGGTATAGGGGTATAGGGGTATAGGGAAAAAATGCCTTATTTGCTGTATCTTTCTTCCTTAAGCTAGATTGGCATGGGCCAACATTGGTTCAGCTAACAATTTTGATTTTTGTACTTAGGAACAGTCAAAAAATAAGTTATCATTTTGCTCGATTTTTTGCACCAGCTCAGCCTCATAAAAAGCCTTATGTACCTCGGTACATGCTGTTTTTATTCCTTGATCTGGCGCAAAACCTCTTCGCAAAATTAACACCTTATTCTTTTCCTGTTCCTTAATTAAGACATTTGAAGATGAAATTTGAAGATCCTCCCTTAGGTTTTTATTTCGAAGTGTCTTTCAAGGGAAGTTCTGGCGGAGCGGAGAAACTCGCTTTTCAGGAGGTTTCGGGCATCTCGATGGAGCGAAATACGGAAGAGGTCCAGGAAGGAGGACTCAATCGCTTTACGCACCACTTGCCCAGTCAGGTCAAGCATTCTCCCTTGAGCCTGCGGCGAGGCATTCCTACTTCGGCAAAATCAAAATTTGCGACCTGGGTTCAGAACACGGTCAATGCGGATCTGTCTCAGGCAATCGAGCCCAAAACCATCACAGTATCTCTCCTGGATAGTCGAGCCAAAAGCGATAATGAAAACATCCTGATGAGTTGGGACTTTCACAATGCGTATCCAACCAAATGGTCTGTCTCAGATTTCAAATCACAGGCCAATGATGTGGTCATTGAATCGCTGGAGTTTCGCTATCAGGATTTTGTTAAGAATTGAGCCATGCCAATAGAAATTAGACAACTGATCATCAAGGCAAAAATTCATGACCAGCCTCAGGAACCAAAGGTGAAACAACTTTCTGAGGACTGGTCATCCTTTAAGCAGCGCCTTAGAGAGGAACTTCTTTTTGAATTAAGAAAGGAATTGGAACGAACTTATGAACCCTGACACTCATGGCCAATACGCCTGCAAAGCTTCAAAAACTGAGCATCATCCCTTATAGTGATCCTGGCTTTAGCTCCACAGCCGGATCGCCTTACAATGTGATGATCAATCCCAGTAAGATCAGTCAGGAATACAAAGTTGCCTATTCAAAGCAAGAAGCATTGGGGGCCAATGGTGTACCCCCCAAATTCTCATCTATCAGCCCAGAAACAGTCAAGCTGGAAATTATGCTTGACGCGACAGGTGTCATCGACAAATCCAGACGAGATTTAGCCAAAGAACTGTCCAATCTCAAAAAGGCTGTCTATACCTATCAGGGAGACATCCACAGCCCTTATTTCGTCAAGCTTAGTTGGGGGAACTGGCTATTCAAGGGAAGATTGGAAAGCATGAATGTAGAGTATACCCTCTTTGCTCCCAATGCCAACCCTCTCCGGGCAAAGGTCTCCCTGGCCTTTATCCAGTACATAGATTCAGCAACCTTATTCAAGGCTGCTGATAATCAGTCTCCCGACCTGACTCATATGGAGGTAGTTCGAGTGGGCGATACGCTTCCGCAAATGTCCTATCGAATTTATGGAGATAGCCAATACTATCTTCAGGTCGCTCGGCTTAACAATCTGGTAAATGTTCGCGATCTACGTCCGGGATCCAAATTGATTTTTCCACCCTTGATATAATTTCTCCTAACGATAAGCCTTATGAGTGCACCTTCCCCTTTATCCGGCAATGTAGATCAAGCTGTTTTTGCCATATTTAGCAATGGCAAGGAAATCAATAAAGAATCAGGAAAACTTGTCTCTTTGGAAATCACCCAGGAAATAAACAGAATCCCGACCGCTTCCTTGCAATTCAATGATGGCACCCCCGCCAAACAGAGTTTTGACATCAGCGAATCGGAGGACCTTATGCCAGGGAAAGAAATAGAGGTAAAAGTTGGCTATGGATTGAAGCCCGATACTACCATTTTCAAGGGAGTGGTTGTTCGGCATGAATTAGGGGCGAGCCAGGGCGGGTCTCCTTTTCTCAAAGTAGAGTGCAAGGATCATGCAATCAAGTTGACCAAAGCACACAGTTTTATCAGCACCCAAAAGGCCAAAGACAGTGATGTAGTCTCTACCATGATCTCCAATGCTGGATTATCCGCAGATGTAGATAGCACAGAGCCTGAGCTTCCTGTATTGATTCAGACCAATGCGACAGATTGGGATTTTATGCTGATGAGAGCCACAGTGAATGGATTCGTTGTAATCCCGGATGCCGGAAAGGTAGGATTCAAAAAAATAAAAACAGACCAATCCCCCGTTCTGAGTTTGACATTTGGAAAAGACATCATCAGTTTTCAAGCTGGAATCTATGCGGACCACCAATATTCAAGCGTCAAAGCCTCTAGTTGGGATTTTCCCAATCAGGAGGTTGTATCAGTAGAATCATCTCCCAAAAACCCTTTGAGTGTAGAAGCGAGTGAAGACACTTCCTCCTTGTCCAGTATTACAGGATCAGATCCCTATGTCATGCCAACCTCTGCTACGGTTGACCAACAGTTACTTCAGATTTGGGCAGATGCCACCATGCTCCGATCTGAATTAACAAGGACGAAAGGGCAGTTCAAATTTAAGGGAAATGCAAAAGTCAAACCCGGGACCCTCGTCGAGATCGCAGGCCTCAATGCCAGTTTGAATGGAAATGCCTACGTCAAAAGTGTCAAACATAGCTTTCCCAAAAATGACTGGATCACTGACATTTCGATTGGTCTGGATATCCAAACACCTTCACAGAAAAGGGCCAGTTCTTCCCAGGCGAAACCTGGCTCCAATATACTCCCTCCTATGCATGGCATTCAGAATGCCACTGTCAAACAAATTGCTGGGGAGGAAGACAATCAACTAAAGGTGCTGATCGAATTGTCACAATTGGAAAGTGGCAAAAATGAAATATGGGCCAGACTCAGCACCATGTATGCCACTGATCAAGCGGGAACCTTCTTTTATCCAGAGACAGGAGATGAGGTAGTGGTTGGTTTTGTGAATGGCAATCCCGACAGCGCCGTGATTTTGGGGAGTCTGTACAATAGCAATTCCAAGAATCCGCCATTTACACCCGATGAAAACAACACCCACAAGGCCATCGTTACCAAGAATCAACTCAAAATCACCTTTGATGATGAGAAAAAAGTCATTCAAATCACCACTCCTGGCAATAACCAAATGACCTTTAGTGATGAAGATGGCAGCATCACCATTTCTGATCAGAATGACAATTCGATCAAAATGTCATCGAGTGGCATAGACATCAATAGTGCAACAAGCATCAATATTAGCGCCCAGGAAAACATCAATATTCAGGCGACGGCTAACCTCACCTTGGCCGCCCAGGCAGAAGCCAAACTCAATGGGGCCACTGTTACAGTAGAAGCTGAAGCAGAACTCACCGCACAAGGAGCCATGACCAAATTGGCTGGTTCCGGGATCACCACCATTCAAGGTGGTATTGTCAATATCAATTAATACTACTCAATCAATATGTCTCCAGCAGCCAGACTCTTAGATATGCGCGAATGTTCCATGGGAACATCTGGGGTTCTTCCCGTCCCTCATGTTGGGAGTCCCGTCTTCGGGCCAGATTGTCTGACGATATTGATTGGCGGGATGCCAGCTGCCAGACTGGGAGATATGCTGGTTTGCGTTGGCCCTCCAGACTCTATTGGTAACGGCTCACAATATAGGCGGTGCATCAGCAGGATGAGAGATTCTACGGCATATGGTGGAACCATTGTCATGGGTGCCCCTACGGTAAACATTGACGGCTCATCAAAACCAATCTCATGACAAAAGATCCTTCATTTTTGGGCAAGGGCTGGGGATTTCCCCCTACCTTCACTCGCCTCGGCGATACAGTGAATATGGTGCAGGGGCGAGAGGATATTGAACAATGTCTTCAGATTTTGCTCAATACCAAGCTAGGGGCCAGAATCATGGAACCCGAGTTTGGCTGTGATCTCAGACCCTACCTCTTTCAACCCTTGGATCTGTCTATCGAAACACAAATCAAAGATGTGATTTCCCTGGCTATCCTGAACTTCGAGTCTCGAATTATTCTCAACGAAATCATTCTGGACGACACACAATATCTGGATGGATTGATCAACATTCGCATTGATTACACCATTCGCAAAGTCAATAGCCGCTTCAATATGGTCTTTCCTTTTTACCTCCATGAAACGCCCTGATACTCCTTTCCTATGACTCAACCTGACCCAGGGATATCGCAAGTATTTGGCTGCAGCCAGCATCATCGGCTGCTGCCTCAGCTTGGGTCAGACTACATTCTTTTGGATGAACGGAACAAGGGTCAATTGCTGGGATTTGGGTCGCGACTTGCTGAATTGATCAATTATTTTGACGAAAACAATGAACTCGATGGCAGTTTTGATGCCTTTTTCAAAGCAGATATCAGCCTGATCCTTTCCTTCATTTCGGCCACCAATCTGCAAGAAGAATTCGAAGCCTATCTTCAGACTATCCGTTTTCTTCAGATTCAACCAGCATCTATTCCAGGCAAACTGCTCTCTTCCATTCAGCCAGATGAAACCGAACTCGTGTTCGAGGAATTGATGCAGATTCTATACAAACAGGTCAGTCGCTGCAATGAATGGCTGGATTTCCTCCTTCGTGCTGATGAAGGATTTGAGTTATCAGCAGAAGTCAGAGGATTATTGATGACAAAATTAGGGGTCTATTATGCATTTTTTACCCATGATTTCAGCAATGAGATTCTGATCCTCGGCAAAGCCTTGTCTGATCAGGAACAGGGCATATTTTATGGGGTATTGCATGAACTGCTGACCACCTACGATTTGCTGCCTGATTTACAGGCGCTCATCCCTCAGGTAAAGCAACAAAACTTTGACGCTCCCCCAAATACAGATAGCAAAACCAGGCCCATTGGTTCGCTCCCGAAACTTTCTGTGTCAGAGCAGATCCATTTTGTTCTTCCCTTGATTCAAACATTCGTCCAGGGTTTTTTTGAAGCAGAAGAGCACATTCTGAATCGAGTCAACTCTCTCCTACAGGAATCGCTGACTAGCACACATAATCATCGTCCTCAAGCTGCTTTATATCTCGCATTCATCGAGTTGTTTCAGCAGGCTCAGTCAAGTCTCAACGAATTAACAGCCAAACATCTCGAATTTTACTATCGGGACATTCTTGCTCAACAAGAACGTGCCAGAATTCCTCAGCACGCCATTGTTCTAGCAGAGTTAAGTCCCAAAACAAATTTTCATCCACTTCCGAAAGGCACTCGTTTTTTGGCAGGAAAAGATAGCCAAGGCGCTCCTATATTTTTTCAAAGTCTGGAGGATATCCTGATCAACAGGATTCAATTGGCCGAAACAAGTACTCTGTTTATCTCCAAAGGCTTCCTCTCCAATAATTCGACTGTCCCTGTGATCAACAATCTCTATATCGCTCCTAAAGCGAATAGCAGAGATGGACAAGGGAAAGCCTTTCCTCCCACAGGTCCCAAAACCTGGCCGACATTCGGGGAAGAGCAGATCGGACGAACAGAGACAGAGCGAAGCATGATTCAGGCGGATATGGGATTTGCCATCTCTTCTCCCATGTTGTTGTTGGCTTCAGGCAAAAGAGTCCTACAACTGGAATTATCGCTAGAGGGATTGACTCAGCCCTATCCTGTCCCAACAGATCCATTTCTTGTCTATTTGTCTGGAAAAAAGGCCTGGATTCAGCCAGAATCGCCAGCTTTGTCTGTTCAAGCGATGCTCGACAAACAGGGTATCCTGACAGGTTTTGACATTGAGATTCAATTGGAAGCCAAGGATGCTCCGGTTGTGCCCTATAATCACAAGAAACTCAAAGATCCTGCCCCGCTCTATTCTGAACAATGGCCAGTCATCCGCTTGGTCCTGGATCATAGATTGCAGCCGCATCCCTATACCTATTTGCGGACAGCTATTTTGAGTGAGGTCAAAATACACACAACTGTTACGAACCTAACTGATTTGAGCTTGTATACAGATGTCGGGAAGGCGGCGGCTCAACATCCAATCCCTTTGTTTACAGGCATTCCGAAGCTGGAAGCCAATTTTTTCATAGGGCAAGAGGAAGCATTCAGCAAGCCCCTAGACCGGATTACCACCAGCATTCAATGGAAGGATTTGCCGGCAGATGGATTTCCCACCTATTATGAGGTGTACAATAAGGATGTTCATAAGGAAGGACAGGAAACCCCTTTTCCAAACAATGAAGTTTTTCAGGCCAAGGTCAGTGTACTTGGGAATGGCCAATGGAATCCCGTGCAGACCTCTTCTGTCTCCACAGGAAGAATCAATACAGATGCCCTTCAATTGTTTGCGGATCAGGAAGGAATCGTCTTTTCACAAGGGATTTATCCAAGGACAGTCTTCCCACTTTGGTTTAATAAGCATGACCCTCGATTTACCAGTGAAGAGATTGCCATGATTGAATCTCTGGGGAATCAATTTTTTCTGGCACAGGGAGATTTTGCAGTTGAAGTCAATGATCTTCTGATCGACAATGGATCTGAAGCCCTGACTCAAGAAAAGGTCCAGGTGCTTTCCAGTTCCAGCCTCGTCCCTACTATTCAGGTTTCGCTAAGCGGAGAGCTTCCCATTCAGGACAATGTCCCCTTACCCTTGTTTGTGTTCAATGATTCCAAACGTGTGATAGATGTGCTCAACAGCTTGCAGGGCACCCAAACGGTTGATTTCAACATCATCAGAAACAAAGCCTACCTGACACGGGAGGCCGTTCTGGATGAATTTTCGGCTCCCCTCCTCCCTCCTACTCAATGGACCCTGATAGCTGCTATGGAAGCCTTGCTTCCTAATCAGGACCCCAAGGCAGAAGTGTCTCTGTATGTCTTTGTTCTGAGTCCTCAAAAACTGGACAGTGTGCTGGATGACTTGTTCCTCCTTTTGGGGATCCTTAACATCTTTGCGCTTATCGCCTGGGCCATTCTGAGGAAAAAACTGGAAAATGAAATCAATGCGCTGAAACCACTCAACGGAAAGCTGTTTTTAAAAAAGGAACATTTATTCGATGCTGCCAAACAACAATTGAACAAGCATGATTTGGGAGATAATCTGACGAAAGCATTGAAATTGATGATATCAACAGTAAAGATGCCCGTGAATCTTACTGCATTTTTGTTCACATCTTCTACTACACAAACTCCTCTCACGTATTTCAATGCAGGAGCTCTCGTCAATGACAAGAAATTCAAAGCCCAACAGGAAAACTCTACTCTCAGCAGTCTCAGTAAGCTTGAAGAGTTTCTCTACGCGAGCAACAATGCTTTTTCCGAAAGCCTGAGCAAAAATTTGCCTGGATTAGGCAAGGAAGCCAGAAAAAGGGTATTGGCAGCCTTGATTCCTGCCAGCATGTTCACCCCCATGACTCAACTATATGGTTGGATTCCAGACAGACTTGCGGATTGGATGTTGGCTGGCTTGTTGGGAATGGCAGATGAAAGTGGGCTAGGTAATCTATTGGGGAATCAAGTCTATGCCAGCGATGAAGCGTATATGGAAAAACTGGAGGAAACCTCTACCGGCAAAAACCTGACGGATGATCAACGCGCCATCCTCAAGGATTATCTGACCAATGTTAAGCTTCCTCCCAAGATTAAGACTGATATGGTCCTGTATACGTTCTCTGAGTTGCTTCAATCAGCGATCAAGACGTCTTCATTCACCCTGACTACCAAAGGACTTGTGTCTCTTAGCTCCCTGTCAGATGGCATCTATCAGAAACAGGAATTGATCGACCAGATAAAAAAACTGTTGGAAAATGAAACAGGCTTAACGCAGGATTTTTGGGATTTGTTGACTGGCTTTTTTGTCGCGACTCAAGGGAGCGCAACCAGCCAGGCGAAGGGGCCCCTTCTCCCTCAGTTGCAATTTACCATTACAGACTTTACAGGCATGTCGGCCGACCCATTTTTACCTAATCCGCTGACACTCCAACCCGGCCTAGCTACCGGCTACTTTCGTTTGCAATTGTCAGCTCCAGAAGCAGGCTTTGGAGAAGATCTGTATCAAGCCCTCCTGGTAAAACAACTCCTGACAAATGCCTCCAGGATCAGTAAGTCCACAGATTCCAGCCAGAGCAAACCCTCTTCGTCTTCGCCCCATTTGGCGCCACTCCCAAACAAACCCTATGTTCCAATTATTCAGTCCATCCAGATAGAATATGAAGCAAAAGAGACCTTTGTTCCGGGAGATGGCTCAAACAACACCTTCTATCACATCAGTCCTTTTGCGACTTATGCGGAGGATGGACCCCAAGCATTGCTCGTAGAAAATTATTCACAGCAAGGCTACCTTCACCTTGGCTTAAGCGAGGTCAATCCTCCAGAACAGCTCAGCTTACTGGTACAGTTGGGCAAACAGCTAGCTCTCTCCACTCGATATCCCATTCCGGTCATAAGTTGGGAATATTTGACTGACACAGGATGGGAAATGATCCCGGATCAATCCATCGAGGATCAAACGATGTCCTTTCTCCGGTCGGGGACCATTCGGATTCTGATTCCTGCTGATATTAGCATTCAGGTGGGAAAAACCAGCCCAGCAGCCTTTAAGCAGATGCCATCCAAGACAAGTTCCACTTTGTGCTGGATACGGGCAAGTCTTCCGGCCCATGCAGATTGGGTTGAACCAACCCTCTCTATTCAGACACAAGCTGTGGAATTGGCATGGACCAGCAACAGTCCCGCCCCTCCCCGACCACTCCCCCCCAAGACCATTGTAAAACTGGCTGAAGCAGACCCGGCGATCAAAAAAATCTCCCAGCCATTCTCTGGCTTCGGTGGAAAGTTGGCGGAGGATTCCAGTGGGATGAACAAACGAATCAGTGAACGTCTTCGCCACAAGCAAAGAGGCATCATGGGTTGGGATTTTGAGCGATTGGTTCTGGAACAATTCCCGGACATATTCAACGTAGCTTGTTTGTCTCATACCACCAGCCTCAGTGCAGACCAGCAGGCTCCTGGCAATATCTTGCTCATCGTTCTCCCAAGCATTGAACATTCGGTAGACTTTTCGAGTCTTCCGCTCAAGGTAGACCGAGCCAAATTGGAGGAAATCAAACAATTCGTGGAGCAATACACCTCTCCATTTGTCAAGGTAGAAGTCAGCAATCCAGCCTTTTTCCGTCTGAAGATCAAAGCCAGCCTCAGCCTACACTCCCAGGCTGGCAATGCTTACTACCTTCAACTCCTGACGGAAGCTCTCCAGCAATATTTCTCTCCATATGTCTACCAACAACAATCATTGATCTCGCTGGTACCTGATTTACTCAGAAGTGATATCCTGTCTTTCATTCTCAGCCAGCCTTATGTATCAGGGGTCAATCTGGAATCTGTCATGATCTCAACGGATTCTCCCATGCCAGCAGGAATTCCCTCTACTGACTTGCTTGATCCATTCCCGGAGATCCTGCAAGCCGCCGTCCCCTGGGGAATATTTATGTCTGCTGAGGAACACAATTTTACCATCACAACTTCCTAAGTCATGCAAGACCCTCCCACAATATCATCCAAAGACAAGCTGCCAGTTAGTCAGGATTTTGCAGCTCTGAAGGCCATGGGCATGGAATTATTGCCAAAACTGGCGGGAGAGTTGTGGACTGACTATAATGAACACGATCCGGGAATCACCATCCTTGAGCAGCTTTGTTATGCGCTGACAGAGATGGCATATCGTGCAAGCCTGCCCATGAAGAATCTTCTGACACAAGAAGATGGCAGTCTTCCATTGGAAAAAAACGCCCTCTTTCCGCCTCCTGAGATCTTCCCTTCGAATCCTCTTACCATCAAGGATTATCAACTCTTTTTGGTGGATCGGGTTCCCAGCATCAGACAAGCATGGTTCACCCCTATTCTAGACCCTTCTCTTCCCAATGGATGGTATCAGGTGTGGATTGAACCTAAATATTTCCCCCCTGATCCTGCTATCCGGGAAGAGGTGAATCATGTCCTCTATGGGATGCGGAATTTGGGAGAATCTTTTTTGCCACCTATTATCCTCCAACCAGAGTGGTTCCATCCTGTTGCAAAAGGTGGACAATATGGGATCTATCTCCAGTCTCATGCCGACCCGAACCAGGTTTTTGCCCAAATCTGGTTTGACATTTCTCAACAGATTTCCCCCTCCCCACCCTTTCAAAGCCTGAATGATTTGCTTGAGGCTGGCTATTCTACAGATCAAATTTACGAAGGGCCTTTGTTCCAACAAGGATTCCTGACTCCAGATTATTCTCCTCCTGCCAAGGTAGACCATCTTAGCATTGCCTATATTCAGAATATCTTGTTCGCCATCTCTGAGATCGAGCAGGTCAAAGGCTTGTCCATTCACCCCTATCCATCGAGCCATATCAAAGCAGGGAAATATGGGAAAATTAATCCGCTCATCGCCCTGACCTTTACGGTACCCCCAACGATTGTGAAGGAGTTAGAAGCCAGGAATCTCCAGGATGAACTTCCAAAAAATCTAGATAGCCTTCAGGGAAATTCCTATGAAGGAGAAACTGCCATCCTGAATGCATTAGGACTAGATAAAGCTCCAGATCTTCCTTTTTGGAAGTTGCTCCTCAATGCTTCTTTTCAGTCTCCTATTCAGTTTTTTCAGGGAGGAAAAGCAGTTTCGCCAACTTATTTCCAAATCAAAAAAGCGTTGAAGCAACTCAATATTGAGGCTTCGGAACAAATGAAGCAACAGCTTCAAAATAATTCATGGGACCCTCACCTCCCTTCAGGAAATTATCTGGATGTCGCCTCTTATTATTCTCTTCAGCACCAATTTCCTGCCCTTTATGGCTTGGCAAAAGATGATATAGCCCCAGATGCTTCCAGCTATCGACGTGCTCAGGTACGCCAACTCAAGGGATATTTACTGGTCTTTGAACAGTTTCTTGCCAATTATCTTGCGCAGCTTTCGAAGCTGGGGACTTTCTTTTCCACAGAAGCAGAAGCCAGAACCTATTTTTATCAAGCACTCTATCAGGTTCCAGAAGTTGCCAATCTCCTAAAAGGCTTTTATTCTCCTGAATTGGAAGAGATCGACCCTTTGGATTTTCATCGAATCTGGAAAGCCTATCAAGCGAATGACAGCAATCCTTACTTCAGTGGATTGGGCCAACTGGTCAGGGATCAGGAGCCTTATCTGGATCGAAAAAGTCGAATCATGAGTCATTTGCTCGCTCGTTTTGCCGAACAATTGTCTTCGTTTATTCCCTTTGAACCCCTTTCTCCAGCTATCAGTGCGGCATGGATCAAGGATTTCCCTCAGGCCAGTCGACAGAGAGGAAACGCCCATACTGCCGAACGGACTTTCCTTGATCTATTGAGTCTGAGTTTCTCCGACTGGGTTGTTGGTCGCCGGGCTTCTGCCAAATTGATGATTCAAAGAGGCATCGTATCTGGCCTCCATTACTTTTTCAATATAAGATTCGAGCGCTATAATTGGGATGGGTTTCAGGCTTCAGAATTGTTCAGAGATCATCAGGGAACCCTATTGGGTGCAAATCCTGATATAGAAACTGATTTGCTGACATATGGGGTTCAGCCCACCTCCTATGACATCAAGAAAATTCAGCAAGGCTGGCAAATCTTTCTCAAAGCACCGCAAAGTGATGGGCGTCTCACATACTATTTATTGCCTCCGATTTATCTTCTTCTTGGCCCGAAAAAAATGCCTCAGAATGTGCCATTGGATCAAGGGGTTCATATTGATGACTCAGATGCAAAGGCTTATCGCGATTTTGTAGTGGACCTGATCAGGCAGATGCCCAAGCCTTCTTCTCTTTTGAGCAAGAATAAGTTGCCTCCGTCCTATCCGGGTATCCTCCAGGGTATGCTGATATTCGAACATGCTCACTTGCTCCCACAAACTGGCTGGTATATTCGAGATCAAACACAAACAGACCTAGAATCCGGTCTTGCCTTTTCTCCTGAATTATTGGCAAAGGTGGCTCTTCTCCGACAACATAGTCCACATCTCCTGTTCACGACTGGCGTAATTACACATGATGGGACAGATATTCCGGCCAGTTTTTTTTCCAGTCAACTCACTATGGTGATTCCTGCTTCTTCCCCCATGGATCAAGCGACCTTTCAAGCCTTCGTCCGGCAAGAACTCCTGAAAAGGGTTCCTGCCCACCTTCTTCCCCATATACTCTTTCTGGAACCAACTATTGTGGATGAGTTGATCACATGGACACGAGAGAAAAAGGAAGAGGAAATTCTGAAGTGGTTGTTCGCACATCTCAGGCACGCATCGAATTGATTCATTTTTTCTTATGACCCCTCATCTGATTGCCACCCAGGAAATTGAGCTGGACCTCCCCTCCAAAGAGGTGGCTTTACATATTCAGGATCGGGTCAGTTTTCTGTATTCTTACCGATGGAAAGACATCATAGAACAGTGCCTGAATGAGGCAATCGGGGAGGATCAATTGATCCAGTTGGAATCGGTAGAGCTGGATCTTGGAGAGATGAGTCTGGAAGAATGGGAAGAAGAAATGCCCCAACGCCTCAAACAGGCTCTCCGAAAATATTTAAAAGAACTGATACCAGAATGGCAACAGTCGATCAGCCCCAAAGAAGGTCGGCTATTTCGAAGACATGTCTCTTACCAAGACCTGCTCAAACAGGCACTCAAAGCTGGCTATTTGACGGCATGGCAGCAATGGCCATCCGGCGAGGATTTTGGCAGTCTCTGGCAGCGAGTTATGGAAAATGAGAGCCAGTCAATGGTTCGGTTTTTCCAACAATCCAATCACAAACGGCAGATGGCGCTTAGGCTGTCTCGCCAACTTTCGGAACCCTCTCTTTTCGCGTTCCTGGATGCCCTCTCTCCGCATAGTAGCAGGAATATCCAGCAATACATCCACTCCCTCCAACAACATCCCTTTTTTGTGCGCTTGGGAAATATGTTTCATTCGTTGATGTGGGCAAGTTTGTTAGAATTTATTGGAGACAGGCGAAGTGGAACCTTCCATTCAGATCTTTTTCTTCAACACCTTCTTCATCGATTGGCAGAATTTCAACAAACTTCTTTGTCAAAAGTAATCCACAGCCTGGAAGAAACACTAGATACCAATCATGGAAAGAAAACACAATGGGGCAAAGATTTGCTGAGTCTACTGGATGCTCCTGTGGAAGGCCCTACAGAACATCTGCCACTCATTTGGATACAACAATTTCTGGAACAAGGCTATGTCCCTCATCAATTGCAGCTTGGCATACAGGAAATCAGAAAGATTTATCAAAACCTGCTGAGAACCCAGCCAGGAGAATTGGTATACATGTTAAAAAAGCAATCTGCATCTGCTTCCTTCATGTCTCGGCTGCTCTTGCTTGTTCAGGAGCAGGAGCGAATTTCTTTGCTAACGATACTGGTCCCAACCTATGCTGATTTTCTGATGGATCTGGTCCAACAATTCACCAGCAGTTTGACTGAAGTAAGCTCAAGAATCGGGTATCTTCCCCCTTCGGTCTTTCGGGATCGTATCTGGGAGATGTTGCTCCACCTCATTTTGAAAAGCTCACAGACTACGCTTTCCCTCAGCAGTCTTCTCAGTCAGATTCTTCATCAAATCGAAAACGAGTTCGGGCTGGAAGGTCTTCTGGCACTAGATCTGTATACCCGACTGGCCCCCTCTCAACAAGCTGCCTACATACAAAAAGAATTAGAAAACTGGGAACAAGAGCTTCCCATTCATGCCATTAACAGCTATGGTTCGATTCTTTCTCAATTTGCAGACTGGTTTCGCACTGGTATCCTTCCCCAAGATGCTCCACAACATCCGCTATATGTTCGGCAGCTTTTTGTGGGAATTGTCAGACATTATCCGAAACAACTTCAAAGGATGCTTGCCAAAAACACGCAGACTTTCGTCGAGTTGAAACGATTGTTTTCAGTCCTGGAGAATTCTCAAAGACAGACTTGCGTATCCCTCATTTTCCCAGGCCAAAGTCAAGAGTTTGACCATATTTTGGAAGTTTTTTCAGAATTAGAGGTCTTCTATCCTGTGTTTCGCACCTCCCGCTTTGAACAAGCTTTGTGGGTGGGAGTGGTAGCTCATGGGTTGAAACAATATTCCTTGTCTCCCGCCCGGATTCTTCCGGCACTTATTTGGGAGTTATCTCAGCAGTTTGACTTTCTTCTTTCCAGAAGTCTGCTTGCTCCCCTTCTGACAAAAGGGGGCCTGCCCAAGATATTTCACCTTCTTCCTTCCTCTTACATTCGTTCGCTTTTGTCCATCGAATCGTTGGCAAATACTCCAGAATTCAAGCAATTATTATCTACTCATACAGCTGTCGAGCATTGGGATAAGATTCTGCCATTTTTCCCGGAAGAAATACAGAAGGATATCCAGAAAGTCTACCTGCTCAAGAACAGTCTTGATCTGACTCAAACGAAAACGACCATGCTTGTGCAAGACATCCAAGCATGGCCGCTGCTGTTGCATGTGTTGAGGGAAGCCAAGCTTCCATCCGAAGCTCAAGACTTGTCCCCGGACGACATCAAGCAATTGATGGCAAAGATGTGGAAGCAAAAGCAACCGATGATCATTCGAGTGCTTTTTGATTGGCCTGAAAGAATTGAATGGAAAAAGGTACAGGCATTTTTACCCAAAGACATGACCAGACAATTGGCGAGTCTGGAAATCGATCAACCGCAAGATTCTGATGGGTCGCCAGATTCATTCCTTGCTTCTCCCTTTTTCTTGCTTCTATACGCCTTTAAAGAGGGCCAGCTCCCCCTTTCAGTGCAGCAACTTCCACTAAAGAGCATCCAACAATCCATGCAGATACTTTGGCAGGAGGAGCGAGAGACGATCAAAACACTCATCCAGGACTGGTCTGGCAAGATTACATGGCATAAGCTTCGTCCATTTCTCCCGGAAGAAATGCTGAAAGAAGGCCAAGAAATAGACACCAATCAAGCAAGCCATCCTTCCTGGCAAAGGACTCCATTTGTCCCTGAACCTCTAGCCTCTGATTCCTTATTTTCTGCTGCTTCTGTCTTTCTTTTTGTGTTGAAGGAAGCCCGACTTCCCGAATTCTTGCACGCCTGGTCTCAGACGCAGATCAGAGAATCTATGAAGACTACCTGGCAACAGGATCGCCCATTCCTTCGAGAGCAGCTTCTGAACTGGCACGGCAGTATTCTCTGGAAGCGAATCCAGCCTTTTTTTCCACAGCAAGTCCTGGATGATCTTCGAAGTCTGGTAGATGAACAAAAGAAGGACCTTCGCTTTTCTTTCTCCTTGTCAAACTTTTTCATCTTTCTCACTCTGATTAAAGAGGGGCGGCTCCCCCGCTCTGCTCAGATGCAGACTCATAGTCAAATTCAGGAGTCCATGACTCAACTTTGGAGAGAGGAAAAGGCTGTTTTTTCTTTTTTGTTGAACAGATGGGAAGCAGCTGTTCCCATGGACAAAATTGCTCCCTTCTTTCCTTCTGCCATCTGGCAGGAAATAAGTCTCCACCTCCCAAAAGCCCAGCCCCCAAGGGCGGAAGAATCTCAGCACTCCCCTTTGCTGATGTTCTTGCATTTGATCCAGACAGCTTCCCTTCCGCCATCTTCCCAAATCTCTCCGCCATATCCAGCTCAACAACAATTCAGGAATCTCTGGGACCGTCAATCAGAAGACATCAAAGCCATTGTATTCTCCTGGCCAAAACCGATTGCCTGGGATACAATTCGAGCCTTCCTTCCTCCACACATGTTCAAGGAGCTTCAGGCACTCAAACAGTCTGAGTATTTGAGGGAAAGAGAAGAAAGCGAGCCCCCTTCTTCCAACTTGGAAGAAGGGCCCAGCGACAGCAGCCATCTATTCCGGCACCTATTGGATCCCGAATCAGTCTATCTTCACGTATGGACCTTCGAACTGAAACACGGGCAAACTCCCTGGTGGAATCGATTATCACAAAAGGAGTCCATCCTTACACATATGAGTGAGCTGCTTCGCGCCTATCCAGATCTTTTGGTTCCCTTATTCTGTCAATCTAGTAGAGATTCACACATCAGGGAGCGAATTCTCTCACTCCTTCGGCCAACAGATTGTGAATTCCTTCTTCCTCTTCTTACTCCAGATGAACCCAGACTTTGGCTTCAATGGATCGATGACCTTAGCTTTTTGCAACAACAACAGGGATTTAGTACGCTGACCGTTCAGGAGTTACGAAAAAAATTGTTGTATGTCCATCTCAAGGCTTTGCTCCCGTCTCTGCCTTCCTATTCCCCAAAGGAGGTGATGCGAATGTCCCTTCAAAGCCTTCCTCTGAAGGACTCCATGACCATTGATGGCGTATTTCGGACGCTGCAGTCGGTCCAAAAAGGAAATCCAGCCCTTTACCAACATTTTGTGAGCGAGCAAGATGAGGGGCGAGATGCATGGCGATTGATGGAGACCATATTGCGAGAAGGGTCAGGCGGAGGACCTTCTGCCTCTCACATCCATGGCATTCTCCAAGATATTCTCACTCAATCGCCGAAAGAACTCGCTTCTTATTTGCGCCTTCATCTACAAGAAAACACTGACAACAGGTGGATAGATACCTTGTCTACTTCCTTATTCGAACAGTTGGTGCGTTTGCTCTCTCCACAACATGCGGCTTCCTTATTGAATCAACTGAAGGATTTTTCTGCAATCCTGAGCACTGTTGCATTCGAACACAACAGTCCCTTGACAATCAAACAGAAACTTTGGCGAAACACCTTGATTGTAGCTTCGATAAGAAGTCAATCTTCTCGTCCTCTTCTGCATCGGGTCCTCTCTGATTTGGCACAGGCAGAAGGAAGTTCATTAGAACAACTGTCGGGCTCTCTTCTCCAGATCCAGACAATGAGCGGGGGATCTATCCATCCTGGTCTGGAATTACATCTTCGATCATTCGCCCAGCCAAGCGGAACACAACATATTTCTTCTCCTTCCTCTCCTACCCGCCCAGCTGTTCACTATCCCGGCTTTGCTGAGTCGACTTCCCCCAAGGAGGAAATTCCTCCGGGAGAATGGGTGTTTGTGAGTAATGCTGGTCTGGTACTGCTAGCGCCATATCTTGGGATGTTATTTCAGCGATTGGGGTATACCAACAAACAAGGATTTGAAGATCCGGAATCGCAGTTGCGTGCCCCACATTTGCTCCAGTATCTGGTCAATGGCCAGTCCAATGCCATGGAGTTTGAGTTGAGTCTAAACAAAATCCTGTGTGGCTTGCAACTGAATGATCCTCTCCCCAAGGGAATTGAGCTATCGACTGATGAAGTCAACATGAGTCAAAGCCTGCTTGAAGCGGTGTGTCAAGCCTGGCCTTCCATGCGAAGTTCCTCGGCAGCTGCCCTCCAAGAGTCCTTTCTTCAACGGGCTGGTCAAGTCCGGACAAGTAGTCGCGGCTGGGAACTACAGGTGGAAAAGGCCCCTTTTGATATGCTGATGCAGACTATTCCCTGGAGTTTTGCTACCATCAAACTGTCTTTCATGAAGCTTCCGCTATATGTAGTGTGGGAATGAGCGATCTTCTCTTCATCCATTGTTTGTAATCCCCACGCTTCTTCCACACCCTAAAGGAATGGGCAATGAACATTTTTCTGTTCATTGCCCATGTTTCCTTTCTTAGGGAACGCTCAAAAAAGCTTTATGCAGGATAGTTTACAGCCTGTTTGGCTGCTTGCAGCTTTTCTTGTGCGACTTCGTAAGCCGTTTGTTTTATCGCCAGATTTTTGGTGGCAACGGCCAACATTTTCCTGGCCAGTTCCAAAGCTGTCTTTCTATCAAAGACCAGTTTTTGAGCTTTTTCCAGGCGGATCAGCAGCAAATTCTCAATCCCCATCACGGAGGAAGTTTCATTGATGTTCCTAGCATCTCCGCTGCTAATCGCATCCACAGTCAGTTCTGACTTATGTGGGACGTTCAAAGAATGAAACAATGGAATCGCATCATCCAGGTCTGCCGCCATCTTGGGATTATATTCGACCTGAATCGCTTTGTATTTGGTCTGATCGCCATAAGTCCGATCATCCTTGAAGATGACATAGAGGTAGCGAATCTCTTCCAAAATGTTCTGCACAGTAGCTGTAGAATCAAATTTCAGGGACAAGAATGACACAGGGGTGAAGCTATTTGTACTTCCTTGTCTTTCCCACAGATTGTAAAAAATCAGTGGGTTCAATTCCACAGTTGCATCGGAAGACTGTTCGGCGGATTTATTCGAGTTAAAGGTATCCTCCAATGCGAGGGCAGTTTTATCCAAAGCCGCTAGAATAGCAGTCACTGCCTTTGTCGCTGCTGTTGAGGTGTCCCCGGTTTGGGATTGAATAAATGCCGAGATCAGCGGATTCTTCTCTGCCTGCGTCTGCACAATATCTGCCAATCTCACCGTTGCATTGGCGACCTCTACCGTTTGTTTGGACACCAGATAGGTTTGTTTGAAGACTGACTTCATTTGTGTATAGGAATCATTGGCATTCTCTGCTGCTTTTTTGGCTAGTTTCTGCACCTCAGCGAATTTTTTAGAGGCATCCACCACAGCATTGTAGTGATCCTGTGCACGTTTTTCAACAGCATTGGCAGAATCAAGCAACGTGCTGAATGAGGACACTCTTGATTCCAAAGATTCTTCTACCGCTTCTGCGATGAGGAATTGTGCCTGTGCTTCCTGCTCAAGGGTTTCCAGGCGTTTGATGGTGTGAAATTTTCTTTGGTCAACACCCATGATTTGTTTTGTATGTTAATGATCGAATCATCGATCAGGTGAGTAAAAAGAAATTAAGTAAACCGAAAAGATTAAGCTGGCCATTTTTCGTCCACCAACTGTAATAAAGCAGATTTGACATTGGTCTGAACCCCTTCATCCGAGGTCGTAGCCTCTACGACAAGCACGATGACTGTGATCAAGGTATCGCGGGCCTCATTGTTGTTGTCCTCAAACTTCTTCCTTAGTCTGGTGATTTGCCCGCTGATCAGACCCGTGTTTGGAGAATTTCCCTTTTCTACCTCCTGGGTATATTTGGTGATCAATCCTGTCAGACTGCTACGAATAGCGTCTTCTGTTGGGTTGGAAATCTTTGAGGCATCTTCTACATCTGTCAAATCGGTTACATCCTCTTTTGTTTCCTTATCAATCTCAGCCATGTCCTCAGAGGTTTCTTTATTGATCTCGTGAACAATCCCATGACCAAGAACCTTATTGATCGCGCTTACATCCTCACTATGAAGGGCATTTTCCAGACCTGTAGCGACAGATTTTGCATCAGCAAATTTCTGCTGCTGGGAAGCGGAGAGCTCATTCTTCACCTCAGCCTTATCAGAATCCAGTTGATTCCGGGCATCTGTGATCGTTTTCTGCTGGGCTGTGGTTAATTTGGTGTGATCCGGGAACGCAGTTTCCAACTTCCCTTTGGCACTATCCACTCTGGTCAAAAGAGTATTGATTGCTGTTTCGACATCAGCCAGGAAGTTAGGCATCTGTCCTTCTGCAAAATCCACAGCACTTTTGGGTTCTTTTCCTGACAGGGAAGTCTGAATGACCTTATCCATGATTGAATCGGCTTTCAATTTCAATTCGGTGATATCGAGAGCTACTCTGTTGTACACCTCTAATACTTGTCCCTCATAATAGGCCAATCGCTGTTTGAGTGCTAGATCTTCTATGGAAGTAGGCCAGTTGATATTCAGGATCTCCTGAAGCAGAACTGTCGCTTTGTTCCTTAAATCCTGATCGCCAGAAGCATGTTTGTCAACTTCCCCTTCTACAATCTGACCTGACAGACGTTTCATATGTTCATTATCAGCGCCAAAGTGATCCTTAAGGGTAATGAATTTCCCTTCAGCGGTGGTGCCGGTGAGGTTGACAAGCTGCTGTTTGGCAATGTCAGAAGGATCGACCAGACTTGCTGCCAGTCCATCTACAAAATCTCTCACAGTGGTTCCCATCACAGATCTGATATATTCTGTCTCGGCTGTTTCGTGAACATTCCTCAGCTCATCTGTTTCTTTTCTGGTTCCATCACTTAACGCTTTCAGATCTCTTTTTCGGTCTGCGATGATGGCTTGAATATCCTTGCCTGCTTCTTCAGTCAGTTGATTTTCTGCCAGAGTCAATAGATGTTTTTCTCTTTCTTTTGCGTGTGAGAGCGCAGTGGCAGCTCTAGTATTAATATGATTTGCCAGTTTGGTCCGCTGCCCTGCTTTGGTTTTGCCAACATCTATGGCTGGTAAGGAAGTCTGTGGATCCGCTTTACCTGCCAATACGTCCCTGACCAATTGGTCGACGAGACTTGGATCATCACTTGGATAGGCTTTTTTCAGAGCCTCGATAGAGACATTGTATTCATGCTCCAGCAGAAAGGCACTGGTATCGAACAAGCCCAATAACTCCAAAGCAGTGGTATGTGCAAAATTCATTGCAGCAACAGGTGAATTTCCACTTACAGCAGTCGCAAACATCGCATCTACATCTCCGATCATCACTGTCGCCAGATCCTCAAGATCCAGAACAGTTTTATTTCCTGTACGTCTTACATCGCTGACAAAGTCATCCCGAATAATCTTATCGAAGGTTGTTTGGCTTGGTGGCTGCCCATCTGCTTTCACAATTGCATTGGGAGAAACAAGAGATAGGACATTGGGAACCTTCATTTGACCAGAAGCCTGGAGATTCTCCAATGGGATGACTTCACATGGGCCATCCGGCTCGCCAGTAGGCGCTTGTCCGGGCTGGAGAATTTTTAAGGTACTGCCTACAGTCAATATGTACAGGTGGTAATTGTGTGCTGCATCAATCGGCACGCCATAATAATCTGTCATTTCAGCAGGGATGGTGACTTGCTGAGAAGTGGGGTCTACCCTGATGGCATTGTCTAGCTGGATATGGTTGGCCAGTAACAATCTTCGATCATCTTGAAGTGATTCTGGCGACACAACATAGCCTTCAAAATTCTCTACTTCATCATCACGAATCACGAAAGCCAGATATTCACAATACCAGCCTTCCCCAACAGGAATACTTGGTTGAAAGAAGCCGCGAATATTTCCATTTTCATCCCGGAAAGCAGCAACAACAGCAGCAGGCTTAAGATGGTGGGTCAGCATCAGTTGATCTGTAGGGAGAGAGAGGTCTGTTTCTCTGGGTACATTGAGTTTGTGATCGCTCTTGGCCACGCCCCAGAATACGATCTGATATTCCGTCCCCATCTGCATCACCTTCCCCTCAATCGTCTTTCCGAGAAGGGTCGTATTGGGAAGACTGGGATTTGTAGAAATGTCAACAAATACCGGGTCCGAGATACTGGTCTGAGGAGCAGTTGTCGGTCCGACATAGGCCTGGTATTTCATTGGAGGAAGTGGAAAAGGTTGTGGCTGCGGAACCTGAGTAACTGCATTGGGTTGCTGCGTTGGAGTCATGGGCCAGACCATATTGTAT
Source organism: Bacteroidota bacterium (assembly GCA_039029315.1). Taxonomy (GTDB): domain Bacteria; phylum Bacteroidota; class Bacteroidia; order J057; family J057; genus JBCCCJ01. Next base: position 45,505 of record JBCCGK010000004.1, read on the forward strand.
TGACTTGAATCAAGTGCCAAGGCGGCTTTCAAGTCAAAGTCCTTGGTTTCATCAGCCGGTATGATCATAATCCGAAAATCCTCAAATATTTTCGCATTGTCATTCCAGTCAGCTGGCTTTGAATCTGGTCCGTACTGAGGATCCCACTGCCATACTCTTTTTGCAGAAATATATTTCAAATAGACATTATAGCTCACTTCCAACACGCCACCTCCCATATCTGTGGCCTTCAGATCCAGATTAACTTCCTCGCTCAAAAATTTCAGGGCATCCTGTAGCGCAAGCTCCCGATCTGTATCAATATCCAACTCCTGAACCTCCTCCTGATATTTTTGCTCGGCTTCCAGCGCTTCTTTTCGTGATGTGTTGACGTCATCCAATGCTTTTTCAAAAATGCTTGCCATTGTCGCAGCTACTCCTGCGATATCTTTCTCCAATTCTTTGGCAGAGGCACTTGTATGAGAGGCATTGGCAGTCTGACTAGCCAGGATAGCTGCATTCATGGAAGCAATGGTCAATTGCTCGACATCCTTGGCCAGCTTTACAGCCATTTTGGCAGCCTTGGCAGCCGAAGAATCTATACTCGTTCTGGCATCTTCCGCATTGGCGATAGACAAGACTGAGGCCAAAAAAGAATTCAACTCTACGATGGCCTCCGCTGCTGTCTCAATGCTGGTTGCAGAAACAGCCACTCCTGCGTTGGCATTGATGGCATCTTTTTCAGCATTCTGGCTGAATGCAAACAGTTTCTTTGTCACCAGGTCTGCCTGAGCTGCCAGATTATTGATGGCATTGAGGTCAGAGGAATCGGTGAGGGATGCTTGCAAATTCTCTTGTGCCACTATCAGATCATGATGATAGTGACTTTCCTGGGATAAATTGGCATTGGCATTGGCTGTTGCATCGAGTGAATCCTGGTAGTACCGATCATCAATCTTCTGAAGCTCCTTTACCAACATGTCAGAGTAATCGGGAGTTGCCATGAAGTTGTTATTATTATAAATAATTTGGTTTGGACATATTTCTTCCCTGATAGAGATTTGGGATCTCTATCTAGTCAAACAAAGAGCGATTGTGAATGCTTGAGTAAGCACACAACAAGTGTTATATAAAAACAGCCAAGGGAAATAGAAGGTGAAGAGTTCAGTTGTCAGGAACGATATACAGCAAATTCAAATATTTCTCAATTCAATACTAATCGATTCACTAGACTTTTTAAAGGTAAGAAAGGAAAGCGAAGAAGGCAAATCTTTCAAAAAAATTTATCTATCAAAAATGGAATCTGACTTTTGTATTCGTCCTATTGATAGCTGGCTCAAAACAACGTCTAAACACAAGAACAAGTGATCGTTTTTGTTGCACCTATACAAGATAAGGAGATATGACTTTACACCACTACCATACCCCCCACAGACTTCAAGTTTATGATACCCATGCTTCTCAGCCCATCCAGGATCTGATTGTGATTTGGAAAGATGGAAGATTGCGAGAATTGGAGACGGGAAATCCCATACAGCTTATGCCGGGATCAGAAGCGGTTATTACGAACATCCAGCCTTCACAAGCATACAAAAGAACTGCCTAGAGGCTTTTATCTTCATAAAGATTAGCATTTTCTTCAAGACAAGTTATCGCGTTAGGGTCAGGAGCCATTCCTGATCCTATTTCTTTGATGAGTAAGTAAGTACATTGTAACCGAAGTTTTTTGATGTTTTATTGACCCCCTTCGCACTGACCCGTCCCCTTACAAATGGGACTTCGCACAAGGCCTTTTCTGCTGAAAAGCAGGAAAATTCTTGCCAGTCCCACCTCTTGAGGGGGGATCCCGATATATCGGGAGCGAAAAGGGGGGTTCATGAACAACCATAAGAAACTTATGTTCCACTGTAGTAAGTAGGGGGACACAATTAAATTGTAGGATCTTGTTCCTCTCCCTATCTCCAAAGGGGGAAATCGTTGATTCCTGGCCTTGTGGGCTGATGTCTCCCGCTGGCGGGAGAGTGAGAGGGTGGAAGATGATTCCCAAATATACATATGTCCACTTACTTAGGGAGACAATTTTGAATGAAGAATTATGAATATTGAATGAACTGTCAGACAGCGAGTTATCAGATTCTTTTTTATATTTAATTTTATCCACCCACTTAGATGGACAATATTAGGGTTGATTTTGGGGATAAGGGATATACTGGCTTGATTGGTAAAATTTCTCTCTTATTTCCCCTATGCCCACTATTTCCCTCACAAATAAATTTGACCCTTTACTTATACCGCTAAAATTATTCACTCTTTCCGACCGCACCTAATACGCCTTTCATATATCCCATGGCATAGGCCATCCCAGCATACCAGGGGGCATCGCAGTGCATATGGGGCGTATGGTCCGGGATCAACACGCCCTGAAAGTTGTATTCTTTCAAAATCCTGAGAATTCTGATCATGTCGATGTCTCCATCGTCCACAAAGGTCTCCTTATACTGTGGCACCTTCCCTCTAACATTGCGGAAATGGATGTAGGCAATCTTTTGTTGTCGGGCGTAGGTCTCAGTGGCTTCGTGCACATCTCCCTCAGTCATCTCAGCCAGAGAGCCCAAACAGAATTCCAAAGCATTTGACGGGCTGGGGACCACATCCAGCAACCGCTGATACATATGGGGCTGATAAACAAGTCGAGGTGTGTTCCGCAATACAGGAACGGGCGGATCATCCGGATGCGCGGCAAGGGTTACCCCCGCCTCTTCTGCCACTGGAAGGATTTCTTGTAAGAATGCCTCCAGCCTTCGCCATAATTCCTCATGTGAGAACCAAGAGATTTCCCCCTTGGCAGGATGAGAATCGTAGACCATGTTCCAGACCATTCCGTTGGGAATCGGGTCTTGATCCACCTCACCATTCATCCCGACTGAGGGAGCTTCCCCTCTTGAAAATGGTCCTTCCACTCGACCATACACACCAGCGATGGAAAAATTGTAGCCAAGACAGGGAATTCCGACTTCTCCCATCCTGCGAATGATGTTTTGGACGATCTCAATTTGTTCGGATCGCCGAGGTCCATCCAGCAAAATGTCATACCAAATTGCTGGATCGAGATTCTCAATGGCAGCGAGTTCCAGGCCTTGGGCTTCGATTCCGGTTTTCAATGTGTAAAGTTCCTCTACAGTCCAGTAAGGATTGACAGTCCCGGTTCTCCCCCAGCCGAGTTTCCCTCCAATAGGTTGATTGGCGTCTTTGCCTAATTTGGAAAAGGCGTTGAAATAATCCACCATATGGGCGACGATGTGGGTTGCACCGCACTGCTTCGCAAAGCGGTAATGATCCACATTCAACATATGTCTATAGAGTCCAAAACCCAGTTTCATGCCCGCCAAATAACAAAGTCCCTTTCTCAGTTCCTAACAATAATTCGCTCTTGAACAGGGAAATGATTGGGTCGATGAATTTGCAACAGATACATTCCTGCTGGAAGGGCTCGGAGCGGAAGGCGAAACTGTTGCTCTCCGGCAGGAACCGGTCCATTCTGCACGATTTTTCCACGAAGATCCAGGAATTCCCATTCCCCTTCCTCTGGTGGATCATCCTGCCAATGAACATGTAAGAAGGAAGATGCTGGATTGGGAAAGACCCTTGAGGATGGCCATCTCGTCTCCTCTTCCATCTCTTCTCTGATGGAGAGCATCTGTGGTCCAATGGCGGAGGAGGCGACCTGCAATACTTCTTTGGTCCTGGGTTCTTGCGCCCAAACGATCAGTCGCAAGGAGTCTGGATTGCCTACAATAGAGGGGGAAGGGATATCTGTTGATGCCCAGACAGGAGAGATTGTGGTTGAAATCCCTGGAACCAAAGGTCCAGCCAAATAAGTCCCCGCTGCGGAGGGGAGCATCTTCCGCATGACATGATTGATTGTTTTTCCAGACAAACCAGGATGCGGAACTCCATCTTCGACCACCGCCATATGGACCAATAATTCACCCGTCCAGACTTCTGTAGGAGTCAAAGTTACTTCTGCTGAACTGGTATCGATCCGGATATCGAATTGTGCTTTGGCAAGTGTTCGCAAGACAAGATCTTCGGCTGATAACTCAAGTGGAGGACCGTGATAAAAATTGCCATCCACAATTGTCAGTCCATTTTGTGAAATTCCGTAGTACAATCCTCTCCCGCTATTGTCAATCCAGTTCTGCTGAAACAACGGATCATCAGATGGAACATCCGTATGATATTGGATCGTCACGGCATCCCCAGTAGAGCCATCATGAATCATTTGTACGGTATCTGGAGAATTGGGGGAAATGGTAGCATTGACAAAATGCTCCAATAGAATCCGACGATCTCTGTTTCCAATGAATACATTGTCAAAGGCAAATCCTTCCAATACATCCGTTGGCTGGCTACCATCACTCCCGAATGCGACTCTGAACCGCAGCAAACCTCCACTATTGTCTATGATGGTATCCAGCTGATGTCTAGCTGTTCGCCAGTAGGGTGTAGTGGAAGACCAGCCAACCTTGGTCTCTATCTGCTCTCCGGGATTCCCGATGATAGCTTCCTCATCATACCAATTGACACCTGTGCTATCTCCTCCTCTTATTTCTCCCACATTTCCCCAACTCAATCCTCCATCTTTCGATACTTGCAAGACTGCTCCATCAAAGCCTTCCTGGGTATGGGAGAAAATATCCATGCTCCAAATGGGGCGGTCGAGATCTGATAAGTCAAAGCAGGGACTGTTTACCCAGCTATTTTCTTCATTGTTGTATGCACCCGTCAAATTCGTTGCCCAAACCATTTTTCCCTCGGCTGGTGGAACAAGGATGGTTCCATTGGGTTCACCCCATTGCCAGGAGGAGTTGGTTCCTCCTGCAACCCAAGCTGCTTCTCCTTCGAAAGTCTGGTCATATGGATTGTCTGCGAAAATGTGCAATGTGTCCAGAATATTGACAGTCTGTTCGACTGTATCTAAACAAAACTCATTGGACCCGACGATGAGTTGCACCTGATAGGTCCCTGCCGCTGTGAAGTCATGGACAGGCATGGAATCAGATGAGAAATTGAGCAGTCCGCTCACAGGGTCCCCGAACTCCCAACGCCAGTATGCAGCTGTACCCAAATTCAACAGGCTCTCGTCTGAAAATTGTGTCAACTGTCCTTCACAGACATTTTTCCATTGAAAATCCCCCTGAAGAACATCACCCGAGACTGTGATCTCGGCATGTATCAGGCTATCAGACAGATCATTCCCAACCAGAATAGCATTCCCACCGATCCGAGTCAGATGTACGTTGCCAGTATTCCCAGAAGCTTTGACCCGTAGACCTGTGATGTGCATAGCCCCTCCTTCTGTAACAAAGTTCCGATCATATGTCAAGGTGAGATTATTGGCACCAACAATCAAGTCCCGGATGATGATCCCTGATCCTGCACTGGCAGAGGCTGCTCCCGTTTGGGCCTCAAAGATGAGACCAGGAGGAAGCCCTAGGATCAAGGCAAGATTCTCTCCCGGCAACATTGCCCCTCCATTGGGATCTTCAATCACGATGGAATCCAGCTCAAAAAACTCGTCTGCCAAACAGATCACTGCTTCAGGAGCAACGACTTCCACTTCACCGTATTCAAATGCTCCAATGTCCCCTCTCCCTTTGCGAGGGATTCCTCTCTGGTCTACCGCAATTGTGGAAGGACCAGCGGCATCCAGCGCCAGATTGTTTCCCAGAGAATCTTTTTGCAAACCAAATGTAGGAGATGGTCCGCCATTGTCAGATAATTCTCCCAAAGGAACCAAGCTCTCCAGATCAGGAATGGCCAATAAATCATTGGCCTCCCATAGCATGCCTGTATTGCTGGTATCCTGGACGATATTGTATCCCCGAGATACATCCATGGGTGCTCCTCCACCGGGAACACTTCTGATATCTGGATTATAAACCGAACTATTTCCAAGAAACAAACAGTTGGACAGTTCCATGAATCCCAGGACTAATCCCAGTGCTTGACTAAATATTGCCCCTCCTTCTACGTTGGCTGTATTTTCGACAAAGGTGTTGTGTTCCAACACAAGGCGAGCATTTTCCTTTCTGATGGCACCGCCTTTGGCATGTGCGACATTCCTGGAAAAGGTAGAATTGGTCATAAAGATCTCTCCGTGTCCAGCAAACAAGGCCCCACCTTCCGATGCCTGATTGTTGTGAAAAGTAGAAGCCTCCACTGTCATATAGGTGAAAGGTGCAGTTTGGAATAGGACGCCTCCTTCATTTGTGGTAGAATTATCGGCAAAATAGCAATGGCGAATCCATGTCGAATCCTCATTTTCAATGGCGACTCCATGAGATCCAAAGTTTTGAATAAACTGACTGCTGTCTACCTGCAAGCTTCCCCTATTGACAATCCCTGCCTCAATATTTCCTTCAAATACCGAAGAGCTGATATGAGCAGATCCTCCCACATCAACCAGAATTTCACCAGCGGGAGATCCATTGAAGAGAAAATGATTGAATTGAAAGTCCATCCATCCACGATTACGAATGGTCCCTGCTCCCACTGATTGATTCAACAAAAAGGTAGTATGATAAATTTCCAGGGTATCATCTGTGTGGTTTTCAATCACATAATCCCCCAAACCAGCGGGAAAATTCCTGGCAACTACACAGGAATCCAGTCTGAGTGTTCCATAATTGATCAGAAACCCGGCTATCTCTGCACCACTGTTTGGGGCCAAGATCGCATAATCTTCCATCTGGCAATTCACCAGATGCAATTCAGCGTCATTCCGTACAATGATTAAGCCTTCTGGTCCTGTAAATCCTCCCAAACCTTGCCCTGAAAAGGTGATGTTCTCAAACCGACAGTTGCGAACTCCACCGATGATTTCAATCATTGGAATATTACTTCCAGACAAATAAATGGTTAGCGCAAAGGACTGGGGCCCAATGACCGTTATAGGCACACCCACAAAGAGGGCACTAGACAATAAAATCTCTCGAAACGAGCCGTCATCCAGGAAGGAAACACTATCACCTGCAGCAGCCGATTCGATTGCCCATCTAAGAGAGCCAACTATAGGATTGGCGGGATCTATATCCAGGGCTGTGTTGACCAATCTATTGATCCCATATCCCTGGAGGCATAAGGAAAGGAAGCCTATCAGAACAGCTGTCTTGTAAAAAAATTGACGCATAATACTTGCTAGGGATTTAACTGACCTTCTTGATTGGTTTTGATTAAACTCATCATGCGATTGCTACCAAAAGCATGGGTACCAACAAATACAAATGCACTGTCTGATGGTGCAAGAATGGCTCCTCCGAAACTGTTGCCAGCACTCCCGAAGGTCCGAGTCCACTGCAACTGCATATCTGCTCCCACCCTAAGCAGTAAAAAATCCTTGTCTGCATTGGCTGCGGTGCTACCCGACATGACAAAACCTCCTGAGGGCAGTTCGGCAATGCCAGAAACCATACCAGAGACCTCCAATAGATGGGCCTGTCCAACTCCTTGCTGGTTTGGGTCAGAGAGGGTGATCACATAGGGCTTCCTGATACTGTCTCTTCGCGCATTAGCTACTAATATCAGCCCCCCTTCTTCCTGGGCTAGCAGATCTACGGCCCTTTCTTCCTGATCTTCCTCTCCAAATCGCTGACTCAAAACAGGTATTCCACTATTGTCAACCAGAAAGAATAGAAGGTCCAATTCTTGCGGGTCAGGATCAGGAAAATCTGTATGTCCCAAAACGGCAACCCGACCATCGGATAAAGCAACAAGCGACTTTCCTTCATCCAGGCCTTCAAATCCAAATCTTCGTTCCCACAGCACATTTCCTTGTGGATCAAGTCTGGTCAGATATATATCCGAGACATCTACGTCAGAAGTAAATCCTTCTTGTTTGTGGATATTGATATCCGTGGTGGTGCCCACGATCCAAATGTGATTGTCGGCATCCAGAATCATGTCTTCAGGCACATCGTCAAATGCTTCTTTTCCCAATTCTTTTTGCCAAATAGGAATCCCATTCAGGTCTGATCGAATTAGCCAAATATTTTTGAGACCATTTTGACTGATCATTTCTCCCAGCAGCAAAAAACCATCTGGGAGTTTCAACATGGCTTTTCCATGGTCTTCCGGAGACCGATGGTAGATCTGGGACTTTAGCACATCGCCTAATGAATCTGTCTGAACCCAATACAGATTTCTATCCATCCCACCTGTGATGGGGTTATCAGTAGAGGTAGTACTCCCCAAGAGGGTAAATCCTCCATCTGTTTGCTGAACCAGATCAATGCCTGTCTGATCATTGGCTCCTCCATAAAGTTTCAGGAAGGTAGAATGATTAATTTTGGGTCGAAGGATGTCAGATTCACATGCCATCGAACTCATCCCCAAAATGAGGACGCATATCCACCTACCAAGCGGCCCCTTCCTACTTATATGCATAGGTTTATTATTGCTTTTTCGTCTCTTGAATAAGTTTCTTAACCTTCCGAGTCAGTTCTGGCCGATAGAAGTTCCTGATATAGCCAATGGACAGAGAAAAATCCCGAATGGAAAAGTCATCATCTACATAGCCAAACAGGTAAGGAATGCTACCAGATCCATAGCGAGTAGACGGATCGGCCAGACTTCTTATCCCATGCCGATATCGAACATCCAATACCAGATAGCCCAATTTCAATTTACTCATGACACCTCCTCCCAAATGAAAGGCTCCATCCAGGAATCGTCTGTGCTCATAAATATTGATTTTTTCGCCTTCTGTTGTGAGTTCGACCTGAGGAGGATTGTCATTATTCCGTGTATCAGCCAACCGTCGAAAATCATCCAGACGCGAGTTGATCAACAAATGTGTAGATATTCCTCCTGAGACATAGGGTACCAACTTTCCCTGAAAAGCCAAAGGAATTCCTGGAAACTGATACTGGATCCCAATGGGTATGTCCCACCATTGCTGATGCTCGATGAAGGTCAGGCTGGTAAAATTCACAGTAGGATTAGCATCTGTAACCAATTCTTCTTTGAATCGAAATCTCCGAACGGCATATGAGACGCCTAGCTCAAAAAACAAGGAAGGGGTCAATTGTCTGGCAGCTGTCAGGCGATATTGATAGCTGGAAACTGAACGATAACTCGTTTGGCTTTGAGAGCTACTTCCGATGCTATATCTGTTGATTAGCTGTACATCTGATAGATTCCCGCCCACCATTGTCCCAATCATGAAGATGGGGACGGTATTGTACTCGGCGTACATCTCTTTCAATTCTCTGGGATCAGCAGGATCGGGGGCGAACTCGGGCTGAGTTTTGAGAAGCACAACCAATAAGCTACGAGCGATGCTGTCCTGATCAAGGTACAGATATTTCAGGATCAACAATTTGGAAACTCTGGAAAAGTATTCTCGGCTTTGATTTCTCATACAGCCTCTCAAGCCAATTTCATCTATTTCTCCCAATAATCCTGCATTGAATAGCTGTTGAGATTCGGCAAACAGCGTTTCACATGCTGTTTTGGAAGATTCTTTGACCTGGCCAAAGAGGGAAAGAGAGAAAGAAAAGAGAACAAGAGCGAATGCTCCAGGCAGATTCCATCGCATGAGCATATCAGTCAGGGTTTGGGTTTAACGCGATATTTATAGGGAATTTCTTCTCCCACATATTGTTTCCATTCCGTTGGGGTCATGCTTCGATCCAACTGATCAAACAGGGCTTCTCGCATATGATCTGGCTTGGTGAACCAATATTTGAGTTGTCCATTGCGCAAGCCAGCCAGAATCATGCTACCATCGAGGGAATATGCAATCGACATGACCCAATCTTCATGGTCGTCCAGAATAATCGGCAGATCATTGATCCGATCGAGGTTCCACAGTCTGACACTCCCATCCCAGCTAGAAGAGGCCAATTGCCGATTGTCAGGCCGGAAGGCCAGATCAGTCACCCTGCTTTTGTGTCCTTTGAGTTGCGCCAGGATTCTCTCTGTTGCCCAATCCAGCCCTATGATCTTCCCTTGGGCATCTCCCAACACCAGAATCTTCCCATCCTGGCTGAATGCCACAGATTCCAGAGGGACCCCTTCATTCAGGATGGCAATATTGGTCGTGGTTTTTTGGTAGTTTGCATGAATCTCCCACTTGACAAGATCTCCATCTTCCCCTGCCCCAACCAACCAATTGCCATTAGGATGTGCAGCGAGGGCATTGATTTTGGTAGACAAAGAATCTAGCTGGCGGCTAGATCCAGCCGCATCACTCCACATCAATCGTCGATCTTCTCCTACAGAAACAAAGCCTTTTCCATCCTTGAGTGGCACGACATCGAAGGTCTTGCCAGCATGTAACCCAAATCGTTTCAAAGAACCTGGCTGCTTGATAGACGCCAATTGTTTTGCAGCGGCTTCTTCAGTACTGATCAGCAAAATCTCTCCTGCTGGATTGATGGCAATACCCCGAGGGATTCCATTTTTGAGGGTTGCATAAGATTCCGATTGTGCATTGTAGTCCCAATCCCACCGCAACAACTTGCCTTCTGCGCCAGCCGTGATCAAGAAACGATTGTCCAAAAAAGCGATGGCACGAATGGCGTCCTGGTGGCTGGGAGAAGTTGGATCAGCAGGGAGAATCTGATAATTTTTGCCTACTCTTGATTTCAGGCTTTGATACATAGCTTGATACAAGTCCGGATCGTATTCAGGCCCGTCAAGGGAATCATTGAACAAGCAAGCCTGGGAAGTGAGAATGATTTTGATGGAATCATCGGCTACCAGAGATTTGGTAGCCAGTGCTTTGGCAGCGGATAGATAGAGTCTACTCTCTGCGGCTTTTTTGGCTGAGTCTGCTACAATTTTGGCCTGTTCGGCAATCCTGGTTTTTTGCGTTGCATTTTGTCTGGCTGTCTCCAGACTATCATTGGCCGACTTCAATTGGGTTTCCCGTAACCTCACCCTCGCTTCACTCTCGCGGGCTTCTCGTTCTTTGGCTTCAGCAATCTTCCGTTGCTCGATCGCATCCTGTGCACTTTTTTCTGCTTCTTCCCGTGCCTTCCTGGCTTCTGCTTCTTTTTCTTCGGCCAAAACCGTTTTTTCCTCTGCTACTTTTTTACTTTCTAGGGCGTGATTTCGCTCAACATCAGCCACTTGCCTACTCTCAATCGCACGATTTCGCTCAATTCTCGCATAAATCCCGAATCCCAGAACCAATAAGGCACCAATGGCACCGACTATCAATAGGTTTTTGCGCAATGCTCGAGATCTGTCCCTCCTCTTTTGACTGGCCTTGACCAATGCCACTTCGTCCGCCGTCCATTGTTTCATCCCATGTTGTCCTGCTTCAACGATCGCCAAATCCGTTCCATCCAAAGTGGTTTTGGGATCATTTTCATATTCCTGAATTTTGTTTTCCAACAAACGTGCAGCGCGTTGGCCGGGAAGATCAGAAGTCCTGAAGCGTTCCTGCACAAGGGGTGCCAGGGTATCATGTGCCAATACAGATCCCCCTCCTCCTCCAGCCAGTAGATACAGATCTTTGCAAGCTCGCATCAGTATGGGTAGATCTTCTGCTTTGTCAGCATAACGCTCCAAAATTTCTTCTTCTGTCTTGCTGCCTGCTGTACCCAAAGCTGTGGTATGAAAATAGAGCAAATCCAGCGCCCAACCACTGAGTACCCATTCTGGATGCACATCTTCCAGGTTCTCCAATTGCTGATCCAAAAAGTCTCCCATGAGAATTCCGTCTTTCCTCAAGGATTGGTACAACTGCACGGAAAAATTTCGGTATTCCTCCTCCTTCACCTGATGCCACATTTTGGTGAGCAAGATTTGCAAGACAGGGGCAATGGGAGAATCCTTGTCCTCCAACAGATCGTCTGCAATGATGGATGGCAACTCATCTTCCACCGTAAGCCTGTATTGATGTCTCAATCTCTCGGTTGTGGTCAAGCCTGAGATGACTTCATTCAAATCCTTCTTATTGAGTTGCTTGAGGAAGATTTGTTCGCGGGGGATATGAAGATTTTTGAGAAACTCCTCGATTTCGGGATGATATTCTTTGCGGTAGGAAAGGATGAGTTTTCCTGCAGGCATATCATTCGGATCGAGGAAGAGTGTTTTGATTTCCTTCAGGAAGTCTCCCCATTCATTGGGTTGGTAGGGGTTTGGTTGGCTAAAGGCTTCTTCTGCCTGGTCCAGAATGACGACCAAAGGCCGATGATTTTGCGCCTCTATCAATTGCCATGCTTCCAGCAAGGGAAGTTGAAGGGATTCGGCTTGTTCCCTCTCCGCTTCCTCCATCGGGATATTCATCTCCCCAGGAACAGCTTCCTGTCTCACGCGCATCAAGACTTCCCGAATTTCTGCCTGCGAATGTTCATCCAGCCCTCTGGCAAGGAATTCAATTTGTTCGATTCGATTTTGATAATTGCGTTTTTGTTTAGCCAGATGTTTTTGCCTTCTTTTCTCATTGGCAGATTCAGCATCCAGCTCCCATATCCCGAAGCTATCAAGGGCTTGCTTCAGGGTTCCGAGCAAGCCTTTTTGTCGATCTCTCCTTGCATAGACTACCTCGCAACTTTGCTCTAGTCTGGGAAACAGGCCCGCATCCAACAAAGAGGATTTGCCCACACCACTCTGACCATACAAAAGGATAACTGGCGCAGAATTCGGATTGCTTACCCGATCAAAGAGATCTCTGATATAGTAGGATCGGCCGAAGAAAATTTCGCTATGTTCTTCGGTATATCTCTCTAAAAAGCGATAAGGTCGTTCGGGCAAATGTTTTAAGGGAGGATCAGGGAGCCCAAAAAGCGGATTGTCTACGGCTTCAGGTAAATTCCAGTCCTTGACCACCTCTGCTCCATCACGGATATACAAATCCCAGGGAAAGAACTCTGGTGCTTCCTGAGATTCCTGAAAATATAGACTTCTGGTATTTCCTTTTCCTTTGAGAATGAGAACTTCATCTTCCGCTTCTTTCCATGATCGCTGAATAGAGGCACCACTGGCCAAGCCCCCATAGAATCTGGTGGCTAACTTTGTAGCTACCTCATCTGACACAGCATGGGAGGTTCCAATAACGGCTGGAACTCCAGCAGAAACCAGGTCAAGGGATTGTTCCTGGGTCGAGCAGCCATTCAAAAAAATCAATTGCAGGCTGGTCTGTCTGGCAAAAAAGGATACCAATCCCTCTCCATGTGCCACCACATTCTTCCCATCTATCCCCTCCAACAACAACTGATACCCATCAGCATGGCCTCCATAATGAAAGATCGCAATCCGATCTCTATAACGCGCTTTTTGGAAAGTATTGATGATAGAACCTACTGTGGCATTGGATTCCACAATCAATTCACACAGCCCAGCTTCGGCAGCCGATTCGAGGGCTTCCTTGATCAACATTTTTTCCTTCGCCAAACCGCGCAGATAGCGGCTGGCCGACTCCATTTCATTGGCAAAAGCAAGAAAAATGACTGGCTTCTGTTGCATCAATGTCTATTTAGGGCTATGGCGTAGGGCCAATATACGCCAAAGCTAGATAAGCCACAACAGGCAAATACTGACTATGGATTAGAACCCAATGCTGGCTCCCCCATCTATAGGGATATGAGTTCCAGTTACATAGGCGGATGCATCTGATGCTAGAAAAACGGCTGTATGTCCTACATCGATAGGTCTTCCCAATCGATTCATCGGAATTCGATTCAGGATTTTTTGTTTGCGGGCGGGATCTGTCTTTGTCGCCTGATGAAACATCGCCGTTTCGATATATCCCGGCGCGATGGCATTCACCCGCACGCCGGAATCTGCAAAATCATTGGCCAGAGACATGGTCAAACTTCTGATCGCTCCTTTCGAGGCGGCATACGCGGCGACTTTGGGCATGCCATAGATAGCCGTCATGGAACTCAGCATGATGATGCTTCCCTTGCCTCGGCTGATCATCCGCTTCCCAAGTACTCTGCTTAAGGCAAACACACCATTCAAATTGATCTGAATCACTTGTTCAAAGGCTTCATCAGAGGTATCCATGCTTTCCCTCTTGAGATGTAAGCCAGCATTGTTGACCAGCACATCTACAGGAGCGACTTCATGCTCCAGTTCGTCTATGAAGGCAGGCAGGTCAGAGGTTCGAGCGATATCCTTGACTCGATAACTGGCCATCTCTCCAAGTGTGGCACAAGCTTCCTGCAAGATGGACTCTCTTCTCCCCACGAGGACTACCCGCCCTCCTGCTTCCACCATCGCCTGCGCAATTCCCAATCCAATCCCTGTCCCTCCACCGGTAATAAGGATGGTTTTTTGTGTTAGTGAAAAAATTGTCATGCAGAAAGATACTCAGCGTGCGATTGCTCTCCAAACACTGCTGAGGTCCTTTTTGAGCCGGTCTGACTTTCGGATCAACCCCTGATTGGTATCTGGCGGAAGTCCGTCCAATAGTTGAAGAATCTCCTTATCGGATTGCTCTCCACTGGCCAACAACGCCAGGACCCGAGACCAATAAGCTGTCTCGTACTGCTCAAAGGATTTTCCCCCAGCATTGATACTTGTTTCAAAGGCCTGAGCCGCAGCCGTATAGTGTTGCTGTTCGAAGAGACATTGGCCAAGTGCAAATTGTGATTGGGCATAGACGGGAGAACTGGCCACAATAGATTGCAAGATGGGTACAGCAGAGGCACAATCTTCCCAGTTACTCTCAGGAACTTCAGGATTTGCTCCCCTAAGTCCTTTCAATCGGTCAGCCTCCACTACTTGATAATTTGCCAGGGCCAAGGCTTGATTGGAATATTGCTGGGAAATATACCATCGGCTTCCAATCAGCAATAGCAGGAGGACTGTCGCAGCAATGGCGAGAGGCATCAAAGTACGAAATCGACCAAATACCGACTGTGCTTCTTCATCCTCCTCTTGTCTTTGTGCCTCTTCTTGCTTGATTTGTTCCTCCCACTCTTCAACTTTTGCCTGGTAGGTTTTACTGGCTACTGCTTGCATTCCATATCTGATCAGTCGTTGTGCAGCAATCTTTCTTTCACTTTCTGGATCTGAAGTCCTCCATTTCTGAAACTGTATTTGGGCCTCTCCTTTCAATGTCCCGTCCAGATAAG
This sequence comes from Bacteroidota bacterium, assembly GCA_039029315.1. Lineage (GTDB taxonomy): Bacteria > Bacteroidota > Bacteroidia > J057 > J057 > JBCCCJ01. Next base: position 60,579 of record JBCCGK010000004.1, read on the forward strand.
ATTCGATGCCTGCTATATCGTTGTAGTTTGTATCCATGTCCTTGTCGTTGTAATCTTCCATGTCAACTTCCGATCAGTTTTTTGCGCATTTTGGCAAGACATTTATGCAGTCGTTGTCGGGAAGCATTTTCGTTTGGGAGATTAAATTCTTCCATCATGTCTCTGTGGGAATAGTTGTACCAATATTTTCCCTTGAGGCTGTCCTGGCAATTCTGGCCCATCTGTTCAAGCAGGGCTTGAATTTTCATGACCAACATTTCGACTTCTGCATCTTCAAAATCAGGGTCTTCGCCCTCAGAACCCATTTTTTCGAGCAAAGTCGTCAGGACATCCTCATCCATTGGGATGGGTGTATGTTTCTTCGGCCTGGAATTAGATAGAATGTTTTTTCCTACTGAGATACAGTAGGTGAGTAGATTTGCTTGTAGGGGTAGATCTAGTTTACCGGTTTGTATGTTTTGTATGGTAATGGTAAAGGCTTCTGAATAAACCTCCTCTACCATTTCCTCTGGGCAATGATACTTCTTGATCAAAGTCGCACGAAACTTCCCTCTCCACTTCCGATAGATTTTATATTCAAGTCGAGGGTTAGGCTTCTTCAATTGAGGAAGCAATCGATCGTCCTCTTTTAGGTTTAATATACTCATGAGCAAGTCCGTTACCTATTAGGCTCAAAAAATTATTCAGAAAAGAGGGAAAGCGAAATCGAATATCCTTTTTTTTAGTTGCTGTACAAAAATATTTCTGGAGAAAAAGAGATCTATGGTATTCGCAAGAAGCTCCCCTTAGTTACCCCAAACAACACCTCTATCAATGAATTCAGGGCGCATATTCTGGACAAAAGAAGGTCAGCAGACCCCAACTCCAACCTCTGATCTTTCTCTTTCTAATTCTAACATTTGAACAGCTTTGTCACAAATTTGATTTTTTTTTCTGAAAAATGGTAACGCTTCTCAATATATCTGTATTAAGCTAGTAGAAGGTGTTCTATCTAAGACATTTGACCACTTTTCAAACACAAACAACAAACAGCTCACATAAGAATTTACTTTTACTTAGGGAAAAGCGTACAATCAGGGAAAGCAGGTATTTACCGAAGGTAGATACTTGCTTTTGCTTTTTTTTGTTCAATATTTTGTAGTATTGGCTGTGAAATTTCCCAAGCTGGATATATCAAGCTGGATCCTGATTGGATTGTCTATCGGCCTACTCGTCTATACAGGCATGCGTGCCTCTATGCTCTCCATGACGCATGACGAGAGCAGTACCTATCTCAACTACATCAACCAAGCCCTTTGGGAGTGTTTTTACCTCCCAGTCTGCTGGGGCACAGCGAACTTGCATTTGATCAATACCCTGCTGATGCAAATCACGGTTGGACTATTTGGAGCAGATGAATTCTTTGTTCGAATGCCCAATCTGATTGGACATCTGATTTACCTGATCTCCTCAGGCTTACTGGTCCGATCTATTAGTTCCAATCATTGGCTCCGCATTGCCTGCTTTCTCTTGCTCAACACCAATCCTTATCTGCTGGAATTTTTCTCCTTGGGAAGGGGGTATGGCCTCGCCTGCGCATTCATGATGATGAGTTTGTATTATTTGTACAAATTCCTGACGAACAAACAAGCAAACGCTTTGATTTGGTGCTATATCGGAGCAATATTGGCTATCCTGAGCAATTTTACCTTTTTGAATTATTGGGCTGCTCTCACTGCTGTCATTGGCCTGATGGTGATTCAGGCCTACTTGCAGAAAGAATTCATTCCTGCTTTGTCCTTGAATAGTCCGAAGCCTGAAGGAGCGTCCATGTCCGCTATTACTCCTACTCGTATGCTGCTCATTTCGGTGTCTTCGGCAGTATTGCTCTTGCTGTTTTTGTACTTTCCAATCAGCTATTTGCGGCAATTGGGCGAATTCGAATATGGGTCCAATACCCTTGCAGAAACCTATACCAGGCTTCTCAATGACAGCATACAGACAGAGGGATATTTTGGTAAAAACACCTTACCTACCTTCAGAATCATTGGACTGGCATTTGCCCTGCCTGCTTTGCTTACAGGTTTGATTGCAGGTCGAAAAAAAGAAACAGCTCTACAACAATATCTATTTTCAAGTTCTGTTCTGGTTCTCATTTTTTTTCTTGCGATCATCACCCAGCGATATCTCCTTGGAACCAAATACCTGGTGGATAGAAAAGCTGTTATTTTCATCCCTCTCATGGGAATTCCGGTAGTGATGACCTTACAATATTGGGGGAGGCGATACACAAAAGTTATGACTGGCTTTGCGATCGTCCTCACAGGTTTTTTGGTCTTGCACATGAGCAGAACCTTCAATCTAACTCAATGTCAGGAATGGTATTATGACGCTTATACCAGAGATATGCTGGAATATGTGTCCACTCGTGTCAAGCCTGGGGAGCGGGTCAAACTGGGCGGATATTGGCTGTTCACCCATAGTAGCAACTTCTATATCGAAAGTCAGAACCTGGATTTTGTTGGCCCCATGCGATATGAGAAAAAAGTCAGGACAGATAGGCTCTATGACTACTACTATGTCGAACCCTCTCATGGAGATATCATCCATCCCGACTATGTCCTGGAAAAAAGGTTTGGCTGGGTCGCCAGACTGTACCGGAGAAAGGATGTCGTGCCTTATGACGGGGTGGCCCAATCCTTATAGAGAAGTTGGTTTTGTAGCTACCGCAAATTCCTGGCGATGATTTAGCTGAATGAAATTTCGTTTGACAGTCCCTTATCGATTCTATTGGGATTCATCCCCACCTGGATCTTGCTTTTGGACATATGTCTACTCCCCGATAAATCTGGAACCAACTCAACGCTAACCAAAAACGATTGCCCAGCTTTCTGCTTTAGCTGACAATCTGTATTTTGACCGACCAAGCCACTTGTATGAAACAGCTATTTCTCATTCTTTTCATCTATACGGGTTTCTTTCTTCATGCCCAGGATGGTCCCATTACTGCCCATTTAGGTCAGGATGATCACCTTGGCCTGGACCAGATCCGAACTGCCTTCAAAGCCAAAAATGAAGGTTATGACCTTGCCTATTTTCGCAATCTCAGTACATTGTATGGAACGGATCAGCATCAGGTTATCTTTGTTCAGGGGGGAGAAACGGATATCCGTCTGAGCAATGGCCTTTCTTCCCGGACCAGCATCGGAGATATTATTTTGCTGAAGCCACATGAACAGTTTCAGGCGGACAGCTTGTTGAATGTGCTTGTCTTCCAGGTACCAGAAGCTCCACCCGCAGAATTGCCCTTCATTATTCGCCCTGATTGGGACGAAAACATCACAGATACTCCCGGCGGATGTGCAACGGAGACAGGTGCCTATAGAAGGATTTTGCTGACCTGGAAAGAGGAAGTAGGGCCTTACAGATTCCATAGCATCAATGCGCATCGGGTTCGGATCATGGATTCCTTTTCGCATTACCATCCGGTGGTAGGAGGATTCGATGAGTTCTATTTGGTGCAAATGGTTATGCCAGGAGCACGACTGCTCACGAGTACACAGGTGCCCGTCATTGAGAAGCCCAAAAAAGTCTCCAAAGAGACTGCCTCAAGCCTTCTACACGCCCAGAAACTTTCTGTCGGAGACCTTGTCTACCTGCCTCGTGGCACAATGCACCGTGGATTAGGCGGTGTCCTGGCTCAGGTAATCACTGTCCCGGGTTTTGTTCCGATGTCGGAGATCGGACTGGATCATCATTTATTCAAAATTAATAAAAAGCTAAAATTGACTGGAGAGGAAGCCCTTCCCTATCATGAAGCCGGCGCAAAAAAAGCGATCATTAAGTAATCAACATGAATAACCTTCCCTGGAAACTTGTCTGTGCTGGCATGGTCCTGATTGCCATTCTCACCTTTACGCCCCTTGTCATTCCAAGTGGCGTCTATCAGCCCAGCATGGGCCCACTTCCCTATTCTTTGTGGATGGGATTTGTGACTGTCGGGCTGATGGTCCTTCTTACCTATATTGGAACCAGGGTACATCCTGCAAATGAAGAGGAGGAACTGCTATGAAAACATGGATATTGATATTCGGGATCATATATGGTGGGATATTGACCTGGTTGGCCTGGCGATCCCGTCAGCGAAACAACAGTGCCGATGATTTTATTCTTGGCGGGGCAAAACTTGGATTGCTTGTGGGACTTCTCACAACAGCAGCAACCTTGTTTAGCACCTTTACCATGCAGGGGATGCCGGACTTTTTCCGAAATCACGGCATCGGGGCCTGGATCTTTTTGATGGCCTCCAATGGATTTATGTTCTTCACCATTGTTTGGTTTTCCTACTATCTCCGAAAAAAAGTAGCCATAAAAGGATTTCAGGGAATGGGAGGATTGTTGCGAAACTGTTACCAGACGCCATTGGCTGGAATCGCCTATTTTGTAGGCGTCTTTTTCTTTCTCATTCCCTATGTCGCCATACAGATTCGGGGAATCGGGTTCTTTTTGCAAGAAACCTTCCCGGATGCCCTCCCCTATTGGGCATGGGGCCTGATCATCCTTGTGATCATGTTGCTCTATAGTGAAACTGGTGGCCTCAAAGCGATTATTTTTGCCGATGTGCTTCAGGGGACCTTGTTGTTGTTTGTCATTTGGGTCATTGCCTTCAGCTGTATAGACAAAGTGGGCGGGGTCAATGAGATGTTTGCTCAAGTGGAGCAAAGCAATCCCAGCTTGTTGTCTACCCCAGGCCCCAAAGGCTTGTTTTCACCCTTATTTCTGATCGCGACCTTGATTTCCATTTCCTTTATCCCCATCACTCAACCTCAGATCAGTACGCGACTGGTCATCATGAAAAGCATCAAGGAGACCCATCGAATGGCCGTCGGTATGGGTATCTTTGCCTTTTTGGTGGTGATTCCGACCATTTGCATTGGTCTGTATGGTGCGATTCAATATCCTGATCTTTCCACTCAGGAATTTTTGGGGAAAGCACTCCTATTCGATCAGGCGGGATTCATTGCCGCAGCAGCAATCATTGGACTACTCGCCGCTGCCATTTCCACAAGCGATTCCCAAATATTTGCCCTGGGATCAGAATTGCGTTCCTTGATCAAGGGAGAGGAAGACAAAGTCCTCTTGTATACCCGATTATTTGTCATTGGATTTGCCTTTATTACCTATGCATTCTCACTTGTAGGAGGGGATCAATTGGTGTTGCTTGCCTTGACAGGCTTTGCCGGAACGGCCTTGCTAGGCCCGATGGTTTTGGCAGGAATTCTGAGCAAACAGGCTCCAGGAAAAGAGGTTCCAATCATGACCCTGATTGGAACCGGAATCTTCCTCTTGATCTTGTTCAAACTCTTCCCCATCAGCAGTGGCAACTGGCGACAAGACTGGCTGGTACTCCTGGGATTGGTGAGTGTTGGGACAATTGCTTCTTTGCTCATCCGAAAGCAGCAGCAAGTAGAGTAGTTGATTCATTCCAGATTCTTGCGCACCATTGGAATCCTTCCTTAATTGATTTGGGACCTATGACAGTCGACACGCACAGCAGGCAAATCCTGCAGCTGTGAATCGCAATATGCTACACTCATTGCAAAAGTAGGAGGAGAGTCCTGAGCACATAGGCATATACCTATAACTTGATGGCAGTTATTTTATCAATACAATTCTCCCAAGCCTCACTTCTTTCCCAGTCCGCAAGGACAACAGATAGATTCCTTCTGAAAATTCAGTCAGGTTCAATTGATCACTTCCTGGAGGGAATTTTTTTATTTTTTTTCCCCACATATCATACAAAGAAATTTCTGTAAGTGCTTGTAAAAATGAATTTTGTTGAAGGTAGATTATACCATCTGTTGGGTTGGGAAATATGTTAACATCAGGCCTTGCTACCAATGAATTGCTGTTGATTATTTCTCCGTTTTCAGATGCGCCAATATCGGGAGCCTCTCCTTGAATAACCACTTTGCCTTGACTGTTTTTCCACAACCAAACAAAATCAGAGGGGGTTCGCTGAATATCTGCCGCCAATACCATCCTATTAAGTGAATCAATGACATCTACAACTTGAACAATATGTGCATCGGCAATTGATTCCCCAACGGCAATCCAGTCTTGCTCTACCCCCATCCAGGCAGGAAATTCGGAGGCTTCAGAAAAGAAATAACGACTGTCTTCAACCTGGAGAGTTATGCCAGAAGAAGCGTCAGAAGAATCAACATTTGTCACTGGCGAGCCTGAATCATAACAGGGCCCTACATCATTGATGGAATACTCCGTTCCATAATCTACAAAGTTGGGGTCTGAATGATAGAAGTTTTTAAACCCATTCCAGGGAGAGAAGTCTGGCTGATGAGGGTTTGAATAATTGGCTATGACATGAGAGAGGGGCTCATTTCCAAATCCTACATTAATAATCGCTTCGTTTGGGTTCCCTGAAGGATTGCCAAATAAATTTGAGATATACCTGTCATGGCCATCGTCAAATCCCTCCCAATATCGGACTAACAATTCTGAGCTGCCATAGATGATATTATTGACCCACTTATTTCTGCCTTTGTCTACTCCATCCCCTCCAAAAAAATAAGAACCAACAGCAGTTTTTTCGTTATTGGCTATGGTGTTATTATAGAATCGATTATCTGACATTTCCAAAATCTGTCCTGGAAAACCACCCATACTACAGGAAAGTCCTCCGATGGAAGTTGTTGCACTTGCATGTCCCCCTTCTGCGATGATATTATGTCTGACAATGGTTTCGCTTGCGCCATACTGTAATGCATTTCCAGGAAAGGCAGCGGAGGCATTAGTTAAGGAAGCTGTCAATGTGTTTCCCTCAAGCAAGTGATACTGTTGGATAGTAGGGATTTCACCAAGACCATAAAAGGACAAAGCAGTATGGCTCGGGTTAGCCACAACATTATTTCTGATTACAATGGAGTGCGTAGTCGCCTGATTCAAATTCAGGCTAACGTGGCTGGAAGCTCCGATCACATTATTTTCAATCAGCAAGTGGTGAGCATTTTGTGCAATGGACACCACATCCTCGGTATACTTTGACGGGTCACTGGGGTCGCGAATATATCCATCTATGATACAGTTTCTCAGCACACAATATTTCGTTTCGTATATGCCACTCCACCAATAATCGGCAAAAAGGAACCCTCTGTTTGGTGCGTAGTCTGTACCAATATGTTCCATTGAGATGTTTTCCACAATACACCCTTCTGATCCCGCCATGTTCCCATATTGGCTGCAAAGTCCTGTCAACTGGAGTTTGAACAATCTCTCAGTTTCATCTCCATGAATACTCCTTCCCGTTATTGTAATATAATTTCGATTTCCCAAGGCAATAATGCCTTGCTCATGATTATCACCACCATTAAAACATATAGGAAAGATCACGTCTCCATCTCCAAAGGGTCTGTAAATAATGCGATTTTCATGATCTATGCCGGAGTTTTGAGGTCTAATTTGAGCCTCATACATGCCGGCTTGAAGTTCGACTATATCTCCTGCCTGAAGTTCGGCATTTGCTTTCCCAACGGTTTGCCATGGACCATCATTTCCTCCCTGATGGGAATGAAAAAGGCCATTCCAGCTATCGTTTCCTTGAGGTGCTATATGATAAAGATTTTGAGCTGTAGCTAAAATGGGAAACCCAAAAAGAATGAGAAATACGCTAAAAAGATAAGCCTCTAAATTCCTTGTATTTTTCATTAGACTAATCTAATATCTCCAGATAATTCATGATGGAAAGTTACACACTAGAAATTGAATTTTTCAGATTTGGAAGTTGTTTGAAAGTTCATTCAATAGAAGGTGTGTAGCGTTTGCGGTTGAGAAAAAGTCCTCAGTAGCTGAGCATGGTGTAGTCAAAAGGGGATCCCCTTAAATAAGTAAGGGGACTAATTTATCTGTGAGGGATATAGTGGGCATAGGGAAAATAAGGGAGACATCTTACCAACCAAGCCAGTATAGCCCCTATTTCCTTTATCCCCAAAATCAACCCTAATATTGTCCATCCACTTATTTGGACACATGTATATTTGGCAATCATCTTCCACCCTCTCGCTCTCCCGCCAGCGGGAGACATCAGCCCACAAGGCCAGAAATCAACGATTTCCCCTTTGGAGAGGCTTGAGGAGGAACAAGATCTTACAATTTCATTGTGTCCCCCTACTTATTTCACGATCACCATTTTGCCAGAATACACCCTACCATCTATCCTCAATTGGTACATATACAGACCATTTGATAAATGGGACACATCAATTGGCAACTCATAAGTGGCAGGCGATTGGTCAGTAGGTTTCATTAAGTTTCGGATCTTTTTGCCCTGCAAATCAAATAGATCAATTGAAACTGTCGCGGATTGGGGTAATTCATAATAGAGGATAGTCGTCTCCTTTGCCGGATTGGGGTAATTGAAAAAAACAAAGCCAGATTCACCCACCTTTGGAAAGATCACATCCTCCAGACCTACAATGCTGCTTGTATCCACCTCTGGAGACACAATCAGATAGATATCATCTTCCTTATTGCCATATGTGATTGTGGCTTTGGTTTCTCCTGCATTCTTCCCAATAAAACCTTTTGTTTCTGGCAAAAACGTCACGATTGAAGTATCCTCCACCTGAGCGGTAATCTTATCACTAAAATTGGCGCTCTCGGTGATAAAATCTTCAAATACACCCGTATAATAGGGATATTTCACTTGCCCTTCATCCAGGTACATGACTGTTGGGGACACCGTTAGGGATAAGAAATCAGAGGTGGTCTGAATGTCAATCCCCACTGTGTCAATGATCACTTCGACACTGTCTGAATAATCGAAAATCGCTTTGGCATACAAGGATTGATGATCAAGGAAATTATTGTTGACCTGAAGATTGAACTCAACTAAGGTGTCATTCACTTCCAATCGATAGGTCGTGTTTTGAAAGAATAATTCCAGATTGAGTAAGTCTGTTGTATCTGGAATAGACATCTGGACCATCAATATGGTATCTGTTTCCGTAGTAAAATTGGCTATCGGTGATTCAATCTTCAATCTGGAGGTATCAATAATTGTCTTCACATCTGTCCATGGCTCGATATGCCCTAACCGATCATCAATGGAAAGATCTGTCTTATTCCCAGTTGCCGGAATCGCTCCGAATTCAGGACTGGTCACAGGAATGTCAAGCAGATATTTGACTTGACTGCCAATTTCCACAGAGTTTTGCTGGCGACTGGGTCCGACAAAATGGTTCAAATCCTGAAAGGAGGAGACATGTGTGCTGGAGGATTGGTCAATCCCTGCAAGTTGGCTTTCCACTCCAACAATCAAATCACTATCATGTAAAAAAGATCCAACGCCTGACAGTATTTGAATGGTTCGAAGCCCTTTGATGACAGGATCTCTTTCTGTTTTGGACAATTGTTTTAATGCAGCGGAGACTTGAGGATTTTGTTCAAAAAAGGCCGCCACATCCAACAACCAATTTCCAACAAAGCTCAAATACCCCTCCAAGCCCCTCAAGTCCTGGACTTTGTTTGGAGGAAGATTGCTGGAGTTTCCCTGCCAGGTTGGGAAATAATCAGTTGAAATCAGGTGGGCGGAGTGTGGGATTTGGACAAAATCGACAGCCGTTGTCTGGAGGTTTTCGACCCCTTCTCCCAGTACATAAATAGGGGGGAATTTCCCTGGATTTTTTCTTCTAAAAAAACGGAACAAAAAATCATTAGGATCTTTCTTATGTCGTTGATTGATCCAAATCCCCAAAGCCGTTCCTACAATTTGGTCATACCTCACAACGAAGTCAGCAATGGGAGACCCTTCATGCGGAGAACCAATTGTGATCATCTTGTTTGTATACCCCTGCTCGTAATTTTGAAAAGGAACATTCTCCCAACTTCCCGTTCGGGTAAATTCTTCTTCAAAGTTGGTAAAGATTTCCCGTAGGACAATCCCGCCCATACTATGCCCCACATAATCCACTTGATTGGCAGCATATCCCTTCCTTCTCATATCGCCGAGGATTCCAGCAAAGGAGTGATCATTCGTAACTTTTCCTTTCACAAGATTTGCTGCATTTTCCTGCAAGGACCCAATTGGATTTTTCAATCTTATGTCTCTAACAAGCTTAAAACGGGAATCTGACAGGAATCTCTGAGTCATATTCTGCCCTTCATCATATCGAAAGAACTCCCAGTTCTCGGGCTTCCCCCCCAGACCATGTGTGAGGACCAAGGGAGGGCGTACGATGGTAATGTCTTTCTCAAGCTGAAGTGTACCCCCTCCCTGGAAGCTGATATCGAACTGAGCTGTTACTGTACGCTCCTCATCATATTGGGTACCAAGGAAGTCATCGGGTGCGACATACCAAAACCAGAATTTGCCGTCTTTCAAGGTGCTGCTAGTCGCTGAGGTTGTGGTTTTTCCATTTGCCTCATTGCTATATGTATCTATGATTGTGGCAGGCGAGACTTTTCCCAGGATTTCTGGGGCAAGATTACCATCTGCATCCATCAAACTGACTTGCACCTGCTGGATCATATTTCCTGTCATGGATTCTACGGTAAGATACATTCTTGCTGTGCCATCTGCTGCCAGTCCCTTCAATTCCACATTTCGAAACTCTCCAGGATAACTAAAATCCCATTCGGTCTGTATGAGGGCCTGATTGCTGATCGGAGCAACCACCGAAAAGGTCTCACTGATCACCTCATTCGACGGATTCAGGCCATCCCGAATTCTCAGTTGATAAGTCGATCCAGGAGTTGAAAAAGAAATGTTTTCCGACAAAAATGCCGTTTCGTTGATCGTATGATATCCACTAACAGTGCTGTGGGCTAGCCAGGCATTCCCTCCATCAGAAGAATAAGCGATTTCGTAGGTATAGGCCCGTTGTGCATTCATCTCTGCATACTGCATGGCCGGAACCATAAGCTCGCTCCAATTGATCTGAAAGGGGGTATTGACCACAATCTCATCCTGAGCGGTGGGTGATCCAATGGCGAGCGTCGAAGCAAATCCGGTAGTGGGGCCTTGAAAGCGAAAGAATTTGGGGGAACTGTGATTGCTGGTAAGATTGTCAATACTCCTGACTTCATAATTTCCAGGCAAGAAGTCCACGGGAAATGGAAATGAGGCAGCAAATTCTCCCATATTGTTTGTCACAGAACTGAGGGAGTATTGCGTGCCATCTGGTGCCAGAATCAAGCTGCTAATTGTCTGATTGGTGGAAAAGGAATATCCGTGAATGACCAAATTCTCTCCTGATTGATAGCTGCCTTTGGTCAATTCGATATAGGGGTATACTGAAATGGGAGGAGGTGGGACGCAAAGGGTGAAATTGCCCCATAAAGAAGTTCCTTGAAGCCCATTGAGACAATTGGTTTTCACCCGCCACTGATAGTCTGTTCCGGGAATCAGTGTATTCCAGGTCTGGCTGTTTGTCGTAATAGGTGCACCTGTGGTACATGCCCCTCCCAACTCACAGACTTCCACTTCAAACGAAGATGCAATATTCACTGGCACTTGAGTCCAGGAGAAGTTAACTTCTGAACAGGCAGCATCAACAACTGCAGGGGCCAATTGGGCGGGATTACAACCGGGGGGGCATCCAGAAGAGGTGGCAAAGGTTGCCAGGGACGACCATGCGCTAACACCCGTATTACACCTGGCTCGCACTCGCCATTCATATTGATGACAATTTCCCAGATTACCGAACAAAACAGTGATGCTTGAACTGCTATTGTGCAAGGTCCAATTATTTCCAGGCGTGCGATACTGCACTTCATAAATATAATTCCCTCCCAAATCATCCCATTCCAGCAGAACCAGATCATTGACAGAGACGGTAGATTGTAAGTTCGTGGGAACAGGCACTGAACTTGGACAAATACACGCTGGAGTTGTCGCGGTGAATGTTGAGGAATACTGGCTTGTCTGACTGCCGCAGTCTGCCTGAACCTGAAATTCGTAACTACTATTCGTGTCCAGATTCAGAAGCGTATAGGTGTTGTTGGAGATCGTACCACTGGCTGTGGTCCATGAGTTTCCGACTTTGCGATATTGCAACTGATAGCTTTGGGCAATTGGGTTGCTGGTCCAATCTATTTTTGCCATTGCGCCATTGTACATACAGGAAGTTTGTACATCAGTGATCAGTGGCGCGATGCATCCCTGCACATTTATATACATATCATCCACCCGAAAAATGCTGGGATTGTCAGCATCGGTTTGTATTTCCAGTTCAATCTCCATATTCTGGCCAGACAAAGAGAGGGGCAAATTGATCCATTGGGGAGCATAAGTTACACTCGCTGTTGCACCTGTAATCGAGCCTCCTGAATTGACATGGACCGCGAAGGACTCATCATCCGAATAATCTTTACTCAGCAAGCTGACACCATTTCCATCCTTGATCCGAACTGTCAGGATATCATCTTGAGCCCCTACAGCTTCAAAAGTATTGATGGACATACTGAACCACAATATCAGAGAAGTTGCATTTGCTGGAATGGCGATATTGTCTTGTGTCAAGATTCCAGAGAGACTGGGGCCGGGATCACCACTTTGATTAATTGTTGAATATATATAGCCCATTCCGGCCCCTGGATTGGTATTATTGCCGATCCATAAATCTGTTTTGTTGTTGACTGCAAGCTGCGTCCAGCCTGCATATCCACTTTCAAAATCACCATTGGTGATATACTGTGCTGAAAGTTGTGGAGTCGTAGCGAACAAAAAGAGAAAAGGAATCCCGATTATCCGGGGAATCATCCGACTGAAGATCATAGAATTTGTATACTTGTGATGGGTGAAAAAAAAATCAAGTGGACCCCGAGATTTTTGTCAGCAACCATCCACCTTTCTGAGTAGCTTTTGGTATGATTAGCAGGTCAGGATTTTACAGGTGGTACTCCATCAAGAATAGGAATACAGCTGTTGCTAACGCCCCACGAAGGTATAACAAATTTTGAATTAACAAAAAACCGTTTTTCCACAAAAAGAAAAATATCTTCTCTTTCCCTTTCAACCAACTCATCCGGTTTTGTTCTTCCTCTTGATCTATCCTGCCGCTTGCCAGAATCTCTTTATATCCACATCAACCCTAATTCTGTGCGCATAGCTTTTCAAAATGTGATCTGTTCTTCATCAAGCACAATAAGAAGCACAAAGAGTCCGTCTGTTGAACGACCCTCTGTGCTTCTTCATTCATCTCCATCAGTCAATATGAGGGATGCCTCTAATGATAAAAAAATCCTTGGTAGAGTGGTTCAACTGTAATGCGAATCTTCCGACAGAATATTTGTAGAGATGATCGGCAGACCATCTCTCGCTTTGCCTATCGTAGATAGAAAGGCATCCGCTTCGATAGCATTCCCCCTAGCAATGGTCTGCCGATCATTGCTACGTGCCGATCATTGCAATGGTCTGCCGATCATTGCTACGTGCCGATGACAGCCTTATATGTATTGCACTACCAAATCCTTTATGGAGAAACGATCGCATATTGTACAACGCCATCAAATATTCCATAACTGCCTCCCCCCTATTGTAAGGATTCATATACAGGCCTTAGAGGAAGAAAGGAGACAAAAATGACAACAAGTTTCAAAAACAACGACAGAACATAACTCATACAACTACATAGATTCCTATCAATCAATTAATTACTCTCACAATTAACTCAAATTGGTGTTTGATTTCTTGATCTCAGTAAGTCCAAAGAAATCCCCATTTCATCGAACGCTAGTGCTTCAGCCCCAGAGACAGTGGCAGTAACAAGAAGGATGGTCCACATACAAGTAACCGACACAAATTCTCCGGCCCTCCCTCTTACAATAATTTCCGGATCATCTCTTCCAGTTTGCCAGAAGAGGGAGAAGGCGCATGTATGTCTACAATTCTTCCGGCTTGATCGATCAGGAGATAACGAGGAATTCCCCAGAGCTTGTATGCGTGAAAGATGGAGGCCTTTTCCCTATTCGGCAACTCCCTGATGTATCGTCCTTCCATATTGCCATGTAAAGAGACTGCCTGTTTCCAGGCCAGTGAATCTTTGTCAATCGAGACGAACAACCACTGAATATTCTCAGCCTGACTGAAAGCAGCCTGTAGAGATGCATAGGCAGAAAATTCTGCTATGCAAGGGCGACACCAACTGGCCCATACATCAACAAAAACAAGCTGTCCTTTCAGATCAGTAAGACTCAGGGTGTCTCCCTGGAGAGTTGTTCCGATGATGTTGGGCGCAGGCTGCCCTGGCGATATGCGATTCCATTCGGCATAATGCTTCTGTAGGTCAGGAAGAAAGACAGAAGTGGGAAACGCTTGTTGAAAATTGTCATAGGCGAGTTGAAGGCTTGGACTGATTCCCACCAAGGTGAGCCAGTAATCTAGATTCTTGGCACACAACAATTCTTGGATTTGAGCATTGGGGTGGATGAGCAGTATTCGATCATGCGTCAGACTGGGCAGAAGGTTGATCAGAGAATCTCGCTCTTCCCCCTCTTTTCCTTTCAAAAAAAACGAGCCAAATTGAGCGCGCAGGTACAGATCCAATACTCTGGCATATTCGATCATTCCAAGATCACTGAATCTTCTGTCAAATGGGATGGAGGAAAGCATGTGGATAATCCGGTCCGGGAGCGTATCCTCTCTGACATAGGCAAGATGATTGATTTCATAGAATTGGAACTGCAAATCCAATAAAATGATGGCATTTCTGCTGGAAAACAACTTCTGCAAGGGCTTCTTCAATGTGGAAGAATCACAAAAATATTGATGGTACGCTGCCAGTTCCTGTTCTAGTGTATCCATCATACGGGCAAACACATGAACATCGGATCGAAAAAATTCTGGATGTCTGAGATAGAACCGATCAACGATTCCGCTACTTCCAGCCAGATAGGTGTTGGCGATAGCTCCTGGCCCAGAATAGGTAACAATTGGCGTGGCATCCCACGGCTGAAAGGCCATCTCGATCTCATCTCCTGCTTTCAGATACATCGGGAAGGAAATGTCTCCCACCTTCAGATTCCCGAAGGAGGGAGTAGGTAGCTCGAACTCCAGGTATAGGGCTTCCTGACCGTTGTTGGAATCACTTTGCATGAGGATTTCTGAATAATTGAGCATATTGAACTCAACGAACCCAATCCTATCAGTTGGCAAATGTTGTGGAGAAATATGGAGGCGGATTGCTTGTGTCTGGCTGTCTTGAAGAGAGGTTTGGCAGCTCAAGAGACAAGCGACAGGCGCTACAAGGAGCAAGAGGAAAGGGAGTATGTTCATGTATGGCAAAGATTATCGTTCTATCCCTAGAAGCATTTTGGGGGAAGATCGTTGCATATGGTCTCGGAATTCCAGTGGCAATCGAAGCAGGAATAGAAAATAGCAGGAAATGAGAGAGAAGCATTTCTCATCTTTGAGCCAGGAGATGATTCCTGTCCATGCAATGCGTACAGATCAGCCACCCGATCCCCATTCCCGACCAGCATTGACTTCTTCCTTGGCCCGATAGACCTGTTCGAGATCTATTCCGAAGCGATTGGCCAGCTCCATCAGATAACTCAGCACATCAGCAAATTCGCCTTCGAGTTCGCCAGATTTAGGGCTTTTCCCCTGCTCCTGATACAATTCTCTTCGATTGCGGATCGCTTTGGCCAGTTCTCCTATCTCCTCAGTGAACAAGAGAAAGGCTTCAAGATCGGAAGTCTGATCCCAACCACGCTCTTTGCAGATAGCGGCCTGATAGGATTGAAGGTCAGCGAGGGTCGGGCGATCAGGAAGGTGAGCCATAAAATTAGACATTCAGCCAGTAGGTCAATTTCAGCACAATCCCTCTGGTTCGGACCACCCAGGGATCAAAGTAATAATTGTCCGTATAGACCAAGAAGAGATCAGAGGCAGGTTTGAACCGCCACTGTACACGGGCATTGACATTGAAGGTCTTGATCTGGTTGTTGTATTGAACGAGTGTCGTGAAGAAGAGATCATTGCGAAAGGTGACATCCAGTCTTGGGCCAATGAGCAGCAGGGTGGCATCATTGTAGGGATCAGGAAGATTGATTCGATTGACAGAGTAATCGATAGAAACCGTGGCGAAAGGAGGAAGACGATAGTTCAAGGAGCCTGAGATACTAGCTCTGAATCCATTGTAGTATTCTCCTATGCTTCCACGAGCAAAAATAGTTAAGGGTCTGCTGTAATTGGGGAAAACAAGAAAGGCTAACCGTCGAAAGGTATATTCTGATCCTTCGGGTAGTTGTTCTCCTCCAGTTCGCGTCGGATCAAAATCACCGAGAAGCTTCACATAGTTTTGCTCATAAGCGGCCCGTAAAAACATAGCGCTGGACATCCGAACACTGAAATTGAGTTCTGTGGTATAATCTGTCATGCCCACATCCCCTGTCCAGAGCATATCGTGCTTGATCTCAGTAGACAAGCGATTGATTCCCTTGATGGCTGGATACCATTTGTATTCAAAGTTGGGATTGATCCTGCGATAATTATTTCTGCGGACAAAGCCGACGATCGCATCATAGTTTTCGCCCACTGCTTCATGTTGCCAGCGGGCTTCGATGTTGTTGTTGTTGAACATCAAATCAGCTCCATGCCCATAGTTTTGGGACAAACTTCCAATCCCGTCCAGCGCTTGATGATAGAAAAATTTACCCGTCCATTCGTTGTCGGGTGAGGCATAATTATAATCCAGCCCAGCCACCTGATTGTAATTTCCTTTGGTTGGTTTGGTGCTATCTCCAGGAAAAGAAGAGAGGAAAGGAAGTTTGTTCACATAAATACCCGAAATATTGGATCGGGTAAATATCTGTCGCTGAATCACAGCCACAGTATAGTTGGTCGATGGGAGTTGAATGTTTTGATCCTGGGCAGTCTGGATGTTGAGCAGGCCAATCCGCCAGTTTTTGTCCAACTTCCCACTCAATCTTGCACCTCCAAGAATCTGGTTGGCGACTGTCTCATTGGTCACCGTGTCCTTGGCAATGCCGATTCTCCTGGTGAAGAATGGGCGCAAACCTCGGGAACCAAAATCAGAAAAGAGATCATTGTTTTCCAGAAAAAACTGACGACGTTCTGGAAAGGTAATTTCGAATCGGTCGAGATTGGTGACCTGTCGATCCACCTCAACTTGAGAGAAGTCCGGATTGACCGTCAAATCCAGATTCAGAGAGGGAGTAACACCAATTTTGATATCTCCACCGATCCCCCGAATCATTTCTCTGGCTTTTTCGTCTTCATAGTTCTTGCTCAGTCCGACTGTGGCAAAAGGAATCAGGGAAATATTTTTTCCGGGTTTGCGCAAGGGCTTGTCCCAGATGAGTTCTCCGGCATAAGCCAATGCCCACGAACGTTGCACACGAGGAATCCATGCCCAATTGTTTCGCTCAGGTCGTTTATAATCGTTTCTGACAAAATTCACCCGCCATTTGGTACTGCCTTCCTGGAATCGAAGCGTCTTGAAGGGAATGGCCATCTCTACAATCCAGTATCCATCATAATGTTTGACTTTGCTGAACCATTTGTTGTCCCAGCTGATTTTCACAGATTCTCGTCCATTTCCCCCATTGGTGATCAATCCTTCTCGCTGGGCCCCATAAGGGGTAACGGCAAACTGAAAGCCATTGGTTTGATCGCTGAATGGATCTATATGAATCGCAAAATAATCTGTACCAAAAGACTCAAAATCCCGCTTCATGGTAGAGGTAACAAACTTTCCCGGGATTTCGTCCTGACAGATGGCAGCCAGGTAAAGATATTGTTTGTCATAGGTCAACATGACCTCTGTTTGGCTGAGGGCCAGAGAAGTGTCCGCAGGAAAGCGTTGATTGAATGCGCCAGATTTGTCTGCTTGTTGCCAGCTAGCCTCGTCCAATACGCCATCCACAGACATGGCTTCGGATGTTTCCCGAATATGTAAGCTGCGGAGGTGTTTTATGGCTGGCTGAGATTGACCGATTGATCTTGCCGCATTTCCCATCATCAACAGCAAGCAGAGAGAGAGCCTAAACCACATATTTCTGGATAAATAGTGAATAAAATCAAGTGTTCGATCAATGTAGCTAGAGTAGGCTGCAAAGTACATAGCCACTCTTTGAATGCCAAAATGTGAATCCTGCTTTTTCTTGCAGGCAAAGCATTTCATTCGATCCAGAGATTTTTCTGGGAAGATGCGCCTGTTTTCTGAAAATAGGATCGTAACTTGTTGCTATTAAATGAAAGGACTTCTGTACTTATGCTAAGGTTGATCGTCATCTGTCTAACTATTCTCACCCTATCTTGTTCAGGTGAGGATGCTCCACTGAAACTTGCTGTGGTCATAGAAGATTGGACCTATGAGTTTGCGCCACAATCTGAGGCTGAGATTCCTGTACAGTTTATCTGTGGAGGAGACAAAGGGTGGACAGGAGAGGTATCCCTTCGGATTCAACAAGGAGATCGTGTGATCCAGCAATGGGATCAGCCACTTCACATATTGGCTGACAGTTCTGCTTCAGCGGTTTTCCGTATAGAACTCCCACAAGAAGAAGGCAAATATGAGTTGGTGGGCGAGCTCATCCATCCCGAGGGTCGCCCCATCCGGAATCGCAGGCTTATCAAAGTCAAAAAGCCTCTGGATTTATCTATGTAACAAATCAGTGGCTAGTGTTTCAAGCTATAAGTCCTTGACAATCCAAGTCTGGTCTTTTTGCACGCCACCTGCCTTATTTTTTCCTCAGATAACTCGCTATCTTCCTCAAACATGCGTTGGCGGAGCACAAAAGCCCTACGACTTAATGATCAGAAACTTAAGTCATGAACCCCTAGACTCTTCCAAAGCCTTTCAGCCAGGCTTTGGCCATCAAATAATTTCCCCCTGGAGAAGGATGAACCCCGTCTGGACACCAATGTTCTGTTCGGGCGAGTTTCAGCGCCTTGTCAAAGACCGATTGATAAGGAATGAAAATAGAATCAAAATCAATCGCTGTAACCCTGACAACTTCCTGATATTGCTTGAAGATATCGGCATCCCATTGCTCTGGGATTGCATAGCCTTTAGGTAAAAAGAAAGGCTCACCCAGAATGAATTTGACTGAAGGCAATGCTTTTTGTGTGATGTGAAGCAGGGTTCGGAGATCGTTTTCAAAAGTTTCTACCGTTCCCTCATAGCCGTGTGTAAAGGTATGCCAATAATCATTGACCCCAATCAGGATGCTCACGATATCAGGCTGTAAGCTGATGCAATCTTCTTCCCATCTATCGGCGAGTTGGAAAACTTTATGTCCACTGACGCCTCGATTAAAAATCTGAAACTGGGAAAAAGGATATTTGCCCATCAAAAAGGTCCCCAAATATCCGGCATAGCCATATCCAAGTGCAGTTGGAAGATTGGCGCCTTCCACATCGCGCTTTCGGCCGGCATCTGTGATGGAATCTCCCTGAAACAAGATGGTTTTTCCTTCCAAAAATCCTTCCGGCAGCGTGTCAAGTTCATCAAAAGAGGAAGTGAATACATCTGATAATCCAAGGCTTGCTCCTACAGCCATGGTACTTTGGGTAAGAAAGTTTCTGCGTGTGGTCATGAAAATCAATTGTAGGTTAGATCCTAAAGCAAAGAGCGATTTCCTGAACGATCATCCTGTGAGAATTGCAAGAAAGGTACAAAACGCTTGGCATTTTTGCATGAATTCCTCTCAATTAGAATAGAAAAGCTTGTGGATGTTTGCCAAACGACTACAAGGAGTTGGGACGAATGTTTACCTTTGTTGCCATGAAAAATTGGACAGTTCTCTTCTGCTTTTTCCTGTGTATATGGTTCTCTCTCTCGCCTGCGCAAGAGGCCACCCAGGACACCTCCAGGCGATATATCGAAGTGATTCCTGATACCAACGTGCTGGTCAGGAAGATTCAGGGAGACATCCATATAGATGGTTCGCTGGACGAAGCTGCCTGGCAGACTGGAAATCCTGCCGAGGCCTTTTGGCAATATTTTCCCAAAGATACTGTGTTGGGACAAGGTCAGACAGACATTTTTATGATCTACGACGAAGATTTTCTGTATGTGGGAGTCATATGCCGCAGTCTGGACAGTGGGAAATATGTAACCCCTTCCTTGCGGCGAGATTATAATTTTTCTGGCAATGACAATATCAGTATCCTCTTCGATACCTTCAATGATCAGAACAATGCCTTTTTGTTTGGGATGAATGCCTATGGGGTTCGCAGAGAAGCCCTGATTGCCAATGGTGGGAGACAAAGGGGCGATTTTGTGGATTCCTGGGACAATAAATGGTTTGGAGAAGTACAGGTGTATGAGGGGTACTGGGTAGCAGAATTTGCCATTCCTTTCAAAACCATTCGCTATCAGGAGGGCGGGAAGAGGTGGCGCTTTAATTGTTATCGATTCGATACCAAATTCAATGAGATCACCACATGGGCCCGTATTCCCCAAAATCAAATCATCATGGATTTGGCTTATATGGGAGACATGATCTGGGAAGAACCCTTGCCAAAGTCTGGCAAGAATATCTCGATCATTCCTTATATGATCGGGAATGGCAGTCGGGATTTTACGGACAATACGCAGGCAAAGACAGCTTTTGGCGGGAATATCGGCGGTGATGCAAAGATTGGCCTAACTGCTGGCTTGAATCTGGACTTGACTGTCAATCCAGACTTTTCGCAGGTGGAAGTAGACCGTCAGGTCACCAACCTGGAACGATTTGAGATTTTTTTCCCGGAGCGTCGTCAGTTTTTTTTAGAAAATGCTGACCTGTTTGGAAGTTTTGGCAACAGGCGTATCAATCCATTTTTCTCTCGCCGGATCGGAGTTGCCAGAGATACAGCTACCGGCCAGAACATTCAGAATCCCATTCACTTTGGGGCGCGATTGAGTGGTAAGGTAAATGAAACCCTGAGGGTCGGCCTCCTGAACATGCAGACTGCCTCGGAACCAGAAAATGGCCTCCCGGCATTCAATTATACTGTTGCGGCTGCCCAACAGCGTATCTTTCAACGCTCGAATCTTTCCTTTATCCTGGTAAACAAACAAGCCTATCAGCCTGACAAATTCGGAGGAGAGTTCAATTCCTATAACCGCATCATGGGTGCTGAATACCGCATCAACACCCCGGACAATACCTGGACAGGCAAACTGTCTTATCATCGAGCTTTTACTCCCACAGATGACAGGCACAAATTCTTTCATGAAGCCTCTATTGAGTATTTGCAATACAGATATCGACTGGAATACGCACAGATCTTCATCGGAAATGGCTTCAATGCAGAAGTAGGATTTGTGCCTCGAAAAGATATTTTTTTGGTCAGCCCTGAAGCGGAAGTGTTTTTCTATCCCAAATCCGGCATCCTGAATCGACATAGCCTGACCGCGGATTTTCGGATGATCTACAATGTTGGGCAGAATGAAAGCCCTGTCCTTGCCCCCTGGGGATTGGCAGATCGGGAATTACAACTGGATTGGGAGATTCAATTCCGGGACAATAGCCGAGGAGGCTTGTCCATGTTTTCTGCCTATACCTTTTTGTTGAATGATTTTGATCCGACCCGTGTCCAGGCCGATTCTGTATTTTTGGCAGCAGGCACGCCCTTTTCTTATACCTATTTTCGGGGACAGTTTCGCTCCAATTCTGCCGATAAGTTCTCTATTTCTGCTTCTCCCACCATTGGACAATTCTATAGCGGATTCCGGGCAGGCATGACAGGTTCCTTTACCTATCGATACCAACCCCTTGGATTCGTTTCTCTGGCCTATACCTATAATCATGTTCGGCTGGATGCGCCATTTGTTCCCTCTAACCTCTGGTTGGTTGGTCCAAGGATCGATTTGACCTTTACCAAAAATCTGTTCCTGACTACCTTCATTCAATACAACAACCAATTCGACAACCTCAACATCAATGCACGCCTTCAGTGGCGGTTCAAGCCAGTATCTGACTTCTTCCTTGTCTACACAGACAATTATTTCATCGATCCATTTAGTCAATTCAGTGTGAGGAATCGTGCGATCGTTGCCAAGCTGACCTACTGGCTCAATGTGTAAGGCATGTTTGCTGTAGGATCGCGTGTAAAAAGCAGGATTCTCAGGCTTAGGCATTCCCTAATCAATGGTGTCTGATACCTCCCAGAATTTTTCCTGTTCCCTTTTCAAGAATTGACTTCGGGATGCGAGAACCACCTAACACATGCAAAGAGATCTTCAATAAGCCATATCCAAGTACTTAATTGACCATTGGAAAAAACTTCTCCGCATCTAACTTCCAATCCCCGCCGATTTTCTTAACCGTCATTTGGATGGGTGTCACACTTTCACCTTTATCAACCTTGAGGTACAAATCATATTCAACTTCAGCTAACTTTCCCTCTATTTCAAGGACAGTTATGTTTTGGGCTTCCACCGTAAATGTTTTGCTCATCAGAAATCCTAATGCTCCCCCCAAAAGAGGCATCAATGTTCCCATCCCAGTATTGTACATCGGAAGGTTGCCATCTCCTCCCAAGGTCTGATTACTGAATTTAAAGTAGACATTTTCGATCTGGTGTGTGATTTCCATGACCACCACTTCATCTAGTCCCGTTTGCTCTATTGGTGGTTGGATCAGTGTTCCGATTCCACTTTTCAATTTTGGAAAAAAAATCGCTGATCCTACAACAAAAATGAGGATGATGGCAATGATATAATAGATCGCCTTTTTGTTCTCTTCAAAAGTAAAATGGCTATTGCTGACATCATTGAAGATTTGCCCCTTCTTGTCAACATGAATGTTGGACAAGGAGTTTCCAGATTTTTCTTTGAACAATAGTCGTGGATCAATACATGCTTCTTCTTCAATTTTGTTGGTTATTTCGAGAAAAGAAGTCATTAATTTTGACTTTCCGATTCCATATTCATTTCTGCTTATGAGATCATTCCTCTTTTCTCGCTCCAGCGATTCCAGTTTGTAAGCAATCAGGACGAGGTCGTTGGAATATTGGTCAGAATCTATCAGTTGACAAAATGTTTTCAATTCAGTTATTGCTTGCTTGATCTGATCCTTCTCAATTAATTGTCGGATTTCATCTATTCTACTAGTCATGACAAAAGGGGGTTGTATAACAATGAATGGCCAAATGCTTTTCAACACAGCTGACTAGTCAGTCTATCTGGATATAGAGATACGTGCAAATCTGCTCTTGAATTATCAAAAACGCCAATTCTCAGGATAGTTTTGACAACAACAATGGTCAGGATTCACCAATATCCATTCCTCAGTAGGTGCCTAAATATACGTCAACTTGTGAAAAGCGATGAAAGTAGTCAAATATAGAAAGAAAATACAATATAACAAAAAAACGCCCTGGCGCATATAAATCATCTTCGACCACTCCTCTGAACTTGCTAAATCGTTCCTCAGCCACAACTTTTTTTCAACATGCAAGTCTTTCAGTGTATCCCGATCATCCACTTTCAATAATAAACAAATGACAATTCCCTGCCACACCTCTCTCAAAAGCCTAGGAAGCTTGTTCTTGATTGCCAGCTTGCATCTTCCCCTATTCAGCCAAACCTACTCTGGCAATCAAGAAGACATTGATCAGATTTTGGAAAATATTCAAAAGTTCTCCTCCTATGTGATGAATTCCGATGCAGAAAAGATCGCAGATGCCTATACCACTGATGGCAAGATTTTTCCTGACAATAGAGACATCATGGAAGGCCGAGAAGCATTGGTCCGATACTGGACTTCGCCGGAAGGATACCAGACTACCTACCATAAGATCACACCTTCTGAAATCAGCATTGAAGGCGAAACAGCCTATGATTATGGCTATTATGAAGGCAAAAGCAAGAACCCAGAAGGACAGGAATCTTCCTGGTCAGGCAAATATGTCATTGTTTGGAAAAAACTAGACAACGACTGGAAAATATATCTGGACATGTGGAATCGACGAGCCTCAAAGTAGCTCAGAGAGACTTTTTCACAAGCAAGTAGTTATAAGGGAAAACAATTTCGCATTTCGAAACGTTTTCTTCCTATGAACAAAGCTATTACCGTTTGCTGTTTTTTGCTCTTTGCTTGTTTCTCTTGTATTCGCGCTCAAATAAGTTCTTTCATTCACCTGGATCAGTTTGGCTATCTTCCTGAGGCCAACAAATTTGCCGTGCTCTCTGACCCACAAGTCGGATTCAATGCGAATGATAGTTATTCACCTTCTGCTCAGATCGAACTTCGAGATGCCTTAACTGACTCTGTGATCATGAGCCTGCAACCAATTCCCTGGAATGCAGGAGCGACACATGATCAGTCAGGAGATAAAGGCTGGTGGGTAGATTTCTCAGATTTGGAAGCGCGGGGCACCTACTATCTGATAGATGTCCTTCAGGATGAACGATCCGCCGAATTTGAGATCCGACCAAGTGTATATGAAGCAGTCTTAATGGCCGCAGCACGCATGTTCTACTATAACCGCTGCAATTTCCCCAAGCAGGCCCCTTATGCCGAATCAGGCTGGACAGATGCCATTTCATTCACGCATGCCCTTCAGGACGCCCAATGTCGCTTCATCGATGATCCCGCCAATGCCTCTTTGGAAAAAGAGTTGGCAGGCGGATGGTTTGATGCAGGAGACTACAACAAATATGTAACTTTCGCCCAATCAGCAGTACACAATCTCCTGTGGGCGTATACAGAGAATCCCGATGTATTCGTTGATTCCTGGAATATTCCTGAATCTGACAATGATATCCCCGACATCCTGGATGAGGTGAAATGGGAACTGGACTGGCTCTACAAAATGACGAATCCCGACGGCACGGTCCATATAAAGATGGGAAGCAACAGTCATTCAAGTAATGCGCTTGCTCCGCCCAGCGTGAATACAGATCAACGATATTATGGTCCTGTCTGCACTTCTGCTTCCATCGCTGCTGCCGGTATGCTGGCTCATGGAGCTGAAGTATTGGGCGCTTTTCCTGCCTGGACCACCGATGCCCAACTGTGGAAGGATCGTGCCATTGCATGCTGGAATTATGTGCAACCTCTGCTCGAAAACGAGCAATTGGAAACAGGCTGTGATGATGGAAGCATCGTGGCCGGAGATGCAGATTGGACGGCAGAGTTGCAAAAAGAAAACGCCCTTACCTCTGCCATTCATTTATTCAGCTTAACAGGAGACAGTAGCTATCATCACTATCTGCTTTCCCATGCTTTGGATGCAGAACCCTTGAATGGAGGAAATTTTTGGGGCCCTTATAAGATTCCCCTGTACGATGCTTTGCTGCATTACAGCCAGTTGCAAGAAGCCGATCCTGTCCTACAAAATGACATCACTGGCTCACTGGCTACAGCAGCAGCCAACAACTGGAATGGCTTCTATGGATTCAATGAGGACGATCTCTATCGCGCCTATATGCCTGACTGGTCTTATCATTGGGGCAGCAATCAGGCCAAGGCAGCCTATGGGATTTTGAACTTATTGCTATCTGAATATGGTATCAATGCTGGTTCTTCCTCTGATTACCAGCAGAAAGCAGAAGAGTTGCTTCATTATTTTCACGGCATCAATCCATTGGGACTGGTACAGCTATCGAATATGTATGAGCTGGGAGGAGATCGCTGTGTCAATGAAATTTATCACACATGGTTTGCTGATGGATCGGATTGGGACCATTCTCTCACCTCCTCCTACGGCCCTGCTCCGGGCTATGTGACAGGAGGGGCAAATGCAGATTTTTCTGTCTCCAGCTTGTCCCCACCTTCCGGCCAACCCCGCCAAAAAAGTTATCTCGACTTCAATACCAGTTGGCCAGATAATTCCTGGGAGATTTCGGAACCTGCCATCTATTATCAAGCCATGTACATTCGCCTCCTGGCTCATTTTGTCCAATCTGATAGCAGCATGTCCACAGGACTTATGGAAGGCACGGCAGAAGGACAAAAACTATGGGTGTACCCCAATCCTGCAAATGAACAGATCACCATTTCGGGAGCGTTCGTGGAGAGTCAAATCGACATCTGGAGTTTGTCCCAAAAAATTCGATCCCTGACCGGACAGTCCAAGCAAACAATTGTCGATCTGGCAGACCTCCCCCCTGGTGTCTATTTCGTGAGAGTTGCCTCCTCCAATGAACAGGAGATCTATTGGCACAAGTTCCTCAAACGATAAGAACTCAGATGGGAAAGGGAACTTGAATCATCGATTGTCCCAACATCCATGAATGATTCAGGAAGCCAGAACTATGAAATAAGTCAGCTATTCAACTTCTCCTCAAGAAATAGTAGCTTCATCCTTTTGTTAAAGTCCCTCAATCCACGACATATGAATCAATCTATTCTTTCTGTGAGCATGCTCAGTCTGTTAATGTTTTTATCCTGCAAAAGTGATCGTTTCGGTTCACCAACACAAATTTATAAGCAGGAATTGGCTACTCTGACCCAACTCATGACGGGTACATTTTCCAGTGCTGAACAAGCACAAGAGGATTCTGCATTTTTTGACATCAGTCTGGTCATGGTCCCCATCTGGCAGCATGAGATCAAGGCGCGATGGCTCTATGTCGAACAAGCCGTCAGTCAGGCCAAAGATCGACCATACAGGCAGCGCGTCTATCGACTGAGCATCGGCGATGCAGGAACATTTGAAAGCAGGGTGTATGCCCTTCCCAAAGAAGAAAGATTTATTCATGCCTGGGATCATCCCGACCTATTTCGGCAACTTACTCCTGATTCCTTGATGCTGAGAGAAGGGTGTTCTGTTTTTCTCAAAAAGAAAGAGGATTGTTTTGCAGGATCAACCGATGCCAACCGCTGCTCAAGCAGCTTGCGAGGGGCTTCCTATGCGACTTCTACAGTCGAAGTCTGTGCAGAAAACATTACCTCATGGGATCAAGGCTGGAATGAAAAGGGGGAACAAGTGTGGGGAGCCACCAGTGGCGGATATGTGTTCAAGAGGTTGAAATAACCGCCTCAGCTTTTCCTGACAATTCGCCCATATGCCTGATGTCCAGATTGGCCACGTTCGCTTTCAATCTCCCGTTATTACTGTATGTCCTACCTGTGATTATTCTCGTTTTATGAAACTTCCCTTACTTATCCTGCCTGGATTCCTTGTGGTTCTTCTTTCCTGCGAACCCACGCCATTCCAACCGACGATCACGACCTGTATCACATTAACTCAACATCCTAGCTGGCCTATTGAAGACTTTAAGAAGAGTTCGGATGTAGACCTGACGATCCAATTCCCAACCTATTATCAAGGGGGACTGACTGCTGACTCTTCTGTGTTTTTTTCAAAGATGAGGAATGATGGGAAGGTGGCTATGGAGTATCGCTTCTGTGATCCTGCAGATGGATGTTCTCCATTTGGAGAACCCATTGTGAATGAATTTCCACGGACACTCACTTCTGTGGATGTGAACAATGAGATTGTTACCCTTGACAACTTTTCTACTTTTTGTGAAGATGGAGATTTGGTGGCCGTTTTGTATTACAACCATATTCCGGTATCAACTGGCAAATTATATATGCTCCATGAAGACATTTTTCTTGAAGCCATGACCATCGAATTTGATTCTTTGGCTTTGGATGAAGTAGAGGAGATTCTTACCACAATTGAAGGGTATTAAGGAATTCTCCAAACATAAACTGTCGATTTTGCTTATGTTACTAAAATGAAGAATTTCAGACAACCTTCCCTTTCTCATTTGTTCCGCTCAATAAACATGCGGATCTCGGGGAGGACTTCATGCGGTTCTGACAATAAAGGATTGTGTGCGGATTTCTCAAAGATGATCAATTGTTTGTCTGTGCTTCCTAGCCATTCGAAGGCGCTTTCACCCAAGGCAGGCGGCACACTGAAATCGTATTTTCCCCAAAGTAAGAGCACAGGAATCTCAATCCTTGGCAGTTGGTCAGTCAAAGAATATTCGATCTCCTTCCCTGCTTCAAAAGGTTTGTGAAAAAAATCTGATACACGCCAATGGATAGGGTTGTTGGCAATGATTGTTTGATGCAACAAATCGGACCCGACAATCTCAGGCAGCAGCAGACCATCCGAACGCAATGCTGCCAACCCATCCTGAGCAATGTACAGCAGTGATTCGTAATAATTCTCAGCCGTAGAATCTTTGGTCGCCATGAGGTCCAAAATTTCATTCCATTCCTCCACGCTATTGCCCAATGCGATCTGTTCAGAAGCGGTGGTCTCCATCAGTGCCTTTCTGGCGGTCTCGGCTTGCGGAAAATCATGGATACCATCCAAGTCAATCCAGCCTGCAAAATTCGATTGATACTCCTTTGTCAGGAGAACAGAAGTCCCTAATGCGCCGCCCCAGCTGTGTCCAAACAAAAAGAGGGTAATGTCCTCTCCATACTTATGTTTCAGGGTCAGCACCAAGGCATTCACATCTTCTACCATCAGTGAGATGAGGTCGTCTGGTTTGTCATAGTGACCCTGCGACATACTCTGCCCTCTTTGATCCCAGTATACGACAGCATAATCCTGCTCCAAATTTGATTGAAAAACACCCTCTCGAAACGCAAGACCAAAACTTCCAGCGCCATGCAAAACAATCAAGAATACATCATCGGAAGCATTTCCCCGCACATAGGCCGGCATATCAGCTCCTTGATGCCGAACATGGATCGTTTCGTGAAGACGACCTAACTCCTGAGTCTGACAAGACAGAAGGGCCAAAAGCACAAAAAGAAAAAATATCAGTTTCATTGACATCGATTGAGTTTGCTGGACATATGCATTGTTCCATTAAAAGGACTTGAAGCGAAGTCCCACTTCCACATTGAGCAAAGGTAGAATGAATGTGTTATAAGGCATCAGGATCATTCCATGCAGATTCAGAAACCATGCTTCGATAGGTGGTTTTTGCCAGCGTGAGCCAATCCCTCCCGTAAGGACTGGCGCAAGATATGTCCGTCCCGGAAGCCTGACCCGCTCCACTGCCCCGCTGCTGGAGACTTCATAGGTTTCAGATAAGAAAGACCGATACACACTCAGCGGACTTATACCCAATTGTGCATGGAAGCCTTTTGACCCGGTTCGCCGCTTGAGAATGCCATAAGAATGAAAGAGACCCAGTTGGGTTCCAGGATCGTGAAAGAATCCCAAATCACTGTTTAGCACCCATGTTTTGTCTTGAGATATAGCTTTCTCTAGTCCCACTTTTAGTCCGGGGTTCCAGAGATTGTTTCCATAATAAGACAGATGCGGGTGAAGAGATTGAAGAAAAACTGGAGGTTGAGCGAAAACAGGGAGAAACAGGAGCAGACAAAGATTCAGAAAAAAGAATGACTTCATAGATAGGGATCAAGCACTTACTGGACAGGGAAGGTACGGATATTTTCAAAGAGTTAGTCTTCCCTGTCCAGCGTAAATGCTTTCTTTTCCTCATTTTCCTTTGGACGGACAGAATGAGAGGCATTTGGAAGTTCATATGGACGCAATTTCCGCTGAAGAGTTTTGGCTGTGATGGGTAAGTGATAGGCGGGATGCTGTGTTGCCCGTTGTGCTGGAATTTGTTGCTCAAATAATGGAAGTGGCAATTGCTCAGGGGGTTGACTGCCCGAAGATCCAGAGGGTGCATGTCCTAGTTTTCTCAGTATCATCAGGGCTGCCAAATGCAGATCCTCAGCAGTGATGCCGGGCAGATTTTTTGCTGTATAGGCTCGGGTAGAAGAGCCTTTGGGGGAACTCACATCTCCAGGGGTAAATGCCTTCACCATTGACTTTTGTTGATTCCTTGGGCGCATCTTGATTTGCCTGGGGTCAAAGTCAATCCAACCGACACTGCCGTCCGGTTTGGTCGTATGCAGACTCAGTCCCAATTCCATGATGCGCTCTAGACCCCACTCTACTTGTCCAGGAATGTCTTCTGCTGAAGCATGTCCTGACTTTACTTCATATATCTGATGAATGTATACTTCAGGGTCTCCATTCTTTTTCCAGCGAACTTCAGCAATAAGCCCATCAGTAAGCGCTGCTCTTTGATTCCCACTTGAATCCCCTGTAGGCGCAGGTCCAGCAACCTGATCCCCACGGAAGAAAGCCACCTGTCCATCCTCATGGATCGGCCTGGTTTGGGAAGCTTCATCAGTGCCTTGCTTGTTGGATATCTCTTCTGCCAATTGCCCTTTGATCTGATCGAGATTCTTCCTGGACAGAATCCGTGCGACCGCCTCTGTATCCAGGTGTTCAAATGCTGTCAATCTTGGCGCATCCAGGCCGAGCTGACTAGCAGGAACGCCATCTTTCTCAGGGGCAGCAGTTTTTCCCTGAATGTCCTCAAAGGAGATTTCTTTCTTTTTGCCCGACTTAAAGGGTTTATTCCAGCCCCTGGTCTCTGCATTGAATCGGAGTCCGGCATCGTACTTTTCCTTGAGCTCAGCATCAGTGAAAGGCTTGGATCGATCAACCCCAGAAGCACGATACATGTCGACCATCTCCTGGGCAGTCAGATCTGGAGCATCCCATTTTTTGGTGAGACCGCCGGGACTTCCTCCCTGGTCGAGAATCACCTGGATTTTTTTGCGTTTCATTGCCCGATAGACAAAGCCTTCGAAGTCACTCCAGAGAGTTCGCAAGTCTTGCTCGGACAGGTTTTTGGCTCCCTGTCGATCATAAGTTGCAATTCTTTCGGCAAGTCCATCAAAGAAGAGATCCATTTGCTTATCCCCATTCGCCTGACTGAATCGCATCATGTACTTGAAGAATTCATATTCCTGCATCGCTACCATGACATCCCCATTTGCTTTTTTGATTAGGGCTTCGATATTCGCGATCTCTTGCGACATGCTTTGGTAGGCTTCCTGGGAGGAGAGACTGGCCTTGGGATCGAGGGATTTGATGGCACCAGGAGAAATGTATGCTTCTGAGGTCATGAAATTGACTTGCATCTGCTTGTGGGTGATTGCTTCTCCCAATCGGACTTTCTCTTCCCCTGTTGCAGTCTTGTATTGGGCTTCCAGCGCATCGATTTCTTTGAGCAGGCTTTCCCTTTGTTTCTGCATGTTGGCCTTTGACATTCTGGCCAAGGCCTTGACTTCGACAGGGTCTACCCCAGCTGCCTTCATCAAGCCTTCTACTCGTCTTCTTGCAGCCTTGTTGCCCTTGGCCGAGCGCAACATCTGCGCAAAACTAAGAGTTTCTGCCAAATCCGTGATTCTTGCTTCTGTTCTCGCCCTCCCTGCAGTTGACTGCCCTGTCAAGTCGCCAGCTTCATGTGCTCGTCCAAGCCTCTTGGGATCAGAGAAGAGACTCATGCGAAACTTTTCCTGCCAATCTGCCCCATAGGTATCCCGCATTTGCTTCTCTGCTTTGAGGAGATTTTCACCTCCTTTTTCTCCCCCAATGAATAGGTCCACATCACTCTCAGCTTTGGTGCTGGCACTCCCCAGGGTTCCGACCTTGTCTGTCCCAAACCTTCCCTTGAGAACACGGTCGATAACTTTTTGGCGAAATAAAGTCATTTGTCTGGCGATGGCCTTGTCTGAGGCATTTCCGCTGGAAAGAGACAGCATCATATCCTTCCAGTTCCCGTGCATATCCAACATATGATACAAAGCTGCTGGATCTCCTGCCTCCAGGCGGTCACGATTGGCCTCCTTGTATTTGCGGGCAGCCCTTGCTCGTCTACTGGCAGATTGCTTGCCGAGTGGAGTTCTAGCAAGGCGAGCTCTGCGCAATCTTCCTGATTGAGGATCATAGCGATATCCTTCTTTATATCGCTGCCTGAGTCTTGCTGTTTCTGCCTCTCGTTTTTGGGGGCTGAGTTCTCCATTACGATCCTGGATTCTTTTGATCTCCAACTCGACAAATTGTTCTTCTGTTAAGGTTGGATCAGTGGCTTTTCCTTCTGAGTTTTCTTTTTTGGGAGGTCTGGAGCCTCCATCTCCTCCTCCGATTTCGGGTTCTTTGGGGAAACGACTGTTGTTCCCTCTACCAGTATCTGATTCAGGTTTAGGTTCTGTTTTGGCAGGGGCATTTGTTTCAGTTTGTGCATCGGTGATCGGTTTCTTGCCCGCACTTCCAGAATTGGCGGAGACCTCTGCCGCATCCTCTGCTTTAGTTTTGGATGCGCCAATCACTTCCCCGTCTGCCCCCAGAATACCAGCTTCTTGCATGCTCTTGATATAGGTACCCTGTTTGCCCATCGCCTTAGACCTAAAGCTCTGCATTTGATCATGAATATCTTTAGCTGTTGAGGCACCACTAGCAATGGTCATGAATCCACTGATCATTGCGCCACCAATCGCATCGTCTTTCATCGCCTTTTTTACATGATCTGGCAAATCGAGCGCATCTATTTTTTCCAGGTCAGATTTGAGTTTGAGCGGCAAAAAAATGGAATTCCCTACGAAATCAGCCGTAGAATGGAAGACCAACATCCCCTCTAGTTCATCCACTCTTTTGACCCAATTGGGCAGGGATTGGGAGGCCCTGGCTGGCCATGTCAACCTGCCAGCTCTGTTCACTTTCCCACTTGCTTCTGCGGCTTTCCCTGCCCGAATGAATGTGCCAGCCCCTCCTATAAAACTCGCGGCCCCACCGACCATGCTGAGCACATCCAGGGCAAACTCTGCATCAAAGGAAAAACGATGATTTTCGACCCGATTGTGGGTATTCTCAGCAGCCAGAATTCCTCCACTCACGCCTGCTGCGACTCCGAGCACAGTCCCGAGCAGAGCAAGAGAGGTTCCGCCAGTAGCTACCGCACTGATCGCAATGGCCGCTATTCCACCGATCATTGCAATTGCTTTCAAGACTTGCAAAGCCCTTTTGCGGAATCCAGGTTTGTTCCGGTTTTTCTGAGGGGTATGCAGATTTCTGACACCAGGGACACGCCAGACCAGATAGCCATTGCCATAGTCATTGTTTTTGGCGAAGGTGTCAAAGGCATCATGAATTGCTGCTAGTTTTGTGCTGCCATAGCCCTTGTATTTCTCGGTGTCATTCGGATTGCTAACATCGATGAGGTCAAAACGGATTCTCCCTCCAGATGATGACTTAGCCTCTCCCAGGATGAGGGTCAGGCTGTGTGTTTTGCCAGTATATTGAGAGGCGATTGTAGCGACAGGGGAGTAAATCCTTACACCTGGCTTGAAATCATCTCTGTATTTGTTGATTTTTTTGGAGAAAAAAGAAACGCCCTTTTTGGTTTTGGATAAAAGGGACAAATAGTATTCTATTGCACGAATTGGATTATTCGTATAGCCAGGTTGAGCCATGAATCCCTGGATCTCTCTCCACATGCTTAGAACAAACTGAAATTGTCCTTCGGACCCATTGACTTCTTCATGGATGAGTTTGTGAATGGATAGAGAGATATTCTGAGATTTTTCGATCCTTTCTTTCTTCTGAAGGACTTTTTTCAATCTATTAAGACCACGAACTTTTTTTGGAATCTCTTCCAGGGTCTTATCTGTTTGATCAAACAGACTTTCTTTGGATTCTTCCTGTTGTCGAATTTCCTCATAGCGATCCAGGGCTTGTTTTTTGAGTGGTCCTTCGGGGGTATTTTTCCAGGCTCTCTCACGTCTTTCCATCTCATCATATCTAGCCATCGTTTCTTTTCGGGCAATCCCGTACCCATCTACAGCTTTGAGCACAAAGACCGCATAACTGGGTTTAACATATCGTTTATTGCTGGGTTTGATTTGGCAGTGCGCATATACTAGATAAATTCCTTCATCAGAAGGGATGCTGATGTCCAAATCATGGTGCAAACGACCACCATATGACCTTTCTAACGTAATTCCGCTTGTCTTTGGGATACTTTCTCTTTGGCCATAAAAATGCTGTTGTAATTGCTGTCTCCTTGCCAGCCATTTTTCTTTTTCAGACAGGGTTTTCTGAGTGGGCTTTGGTTCTGGCGTTCCCTCATTTTCTTGATTTTCTTCAATCTGATAATTGGTAGGAATTCGATATATGTTCCACCATACATAACTGGTCGCCATGGCCTCAGATGTAGATTCTATCCCGTCCCTGTACCATTCTTGATACTCTATCCCCATGAAGAATTCATGCTTGCCATTGGTAACAGTGATGAAATCATCCCGAAAATTCTTGGCATTGATATGGGACGGAAAAGCCTCTTGAATGCGCTTGGCCTCTGGCGGTGGATTACCGTCGGTTTTGGAAGCATCCTTTTCCTCATGCAAACTCAAAGCAAGCTTTTTGGTAATGGGAAACAACTTCTTTGCTTCTGCTTTGATGTCTGCTGGCTTGGTGAGGGGTTGAGGAATTCTGGCACTCCTCAGATCATAGGAAATTCGAGCCGTTTGTTTATCCTCCACTTTGGCCCGCACACTCACGATAAGATAGATCTGATCTTGCCCCTCACTATCTTTTTCTACCTCCAGGGACAAAATATCCGGAGAATTATGTTGGGGTTGCCGCCATCCCCCCCGTTCTTTCTTGACCAATCTCGATATCTCTTGCCGAAGTTTTTCGGCCCACAGTTGTTCCTCCTTTAGCTCTGCTCTTTCTTTTCTTTTTTCCTGGAACTCATAGTGGTTGTAGCTAGCCCGAAGAAGGGTCAAGAGTTTATCCAGGACATCTCTGGGATCAGAATCTTGATTGACGTTTATGGTCCGAAGGAGATCATTGCCATCGGGCTTCCCTTTATTGAGTTTAGCGACTCCTCTCCATTTCGGCTCGCGCCATTTGACATAAAATTTATCCGGGAGGAAGCCTATATCTGTGCTGAAGTTGCGCTTGACCTTTATCAGCGAATTGACGCGTTCTTCCAGATCGGTGGTCCAGGGTTCTTTTGCTTTGGTTTTGTTTCCTGTGTCCTTGCCGTCCTTTGGGGAAGATTGGTTCCCTATTCCTGTTTCCAATCCTTCATAAAAGTCATCCCATGCTTTTTGGCCAAAGATCAATTGGCAGGTTTCTCTATCTAGGTCAATCTCAAATACTTTTACCTTCCCATCCCATCGTTTATCAAACTGCTTTTCTTTCAAGTAATTGATCAAATTCTGCCGATATGGTCCTTGATAACTGAGACTGGTATCTGCTGAAAGTTTATCAACTATCTTAGTAATAAATTCGATCTGTTTTGATCCCTTATCTTCAGGAATCATCTGCCCCGCAATCTGAATAAAAATTCCATGATCCATGAAATGAAGCTTGATGGGATCATCATCTGGAAGTCCTGTTTCGGCAATGATATTCGTAAGGATATCGAAGGGAACAATGACCATGGGCTTGGTCGGATCGCTTTTGTAGTTAGGAAGAAAAATTTTCTTTGAAACATCCTTGATTTGAGCAGAATTCAGCCAGTATAGATATCCCTGACTTTTGAGTTCCAGGATAATTTCTTCAAAAGCTTTGGGAGCGAAAAGCCTATTGGCAGTACTCTGAGACCCCTTATGCCCTTCCAACCAGGTCCGCAAACAATGAAGATTATCTCCTTCAATTTTGAAATCTTTGCCCTCTAAGAATTCTACTGCCTCCCTGTCTTTATCTCTTTGAATGACCCCTGATTGGGTAAAAGTCTTTCGTTGGATCGGTATGCCCTCTCCTGGATCTTCAGGATCATTTTCAGATGGTGGGGGTTCGGAAGGTGAGGCAGCGGAAAACTGCTTTTCCCCTATTTCTTCTGTTGACACTTCCTCTTCGCCCTCCAATTGTGAGGCCTTGAGCTGCAAAGGAGGAGGAGCCAAGGTTCGGCTTTGGTCAGACGTGATTGTCTGCTGATCATGAGACAGATCAGCAGAAGTTTGGGTACGATCTACGGTATAGGACTGGGACATGTCCTATGATTTGGAGATATGACATAACTAAGAGGTGGGAAACAATAGGCTCAATTTTCATCTTTTATGGGAAAAAAGCAAACGTTCTCTAGAAGAATGAAGGGAGGTCTGATAAAAAATACAAATCGTGTGGGACACTTTTCTTTTGTGTTTCTCCTCTTAGTTTGACTTTGGTCATTTTGAAAACAGAATTATCCTTCATTCCAGCTTGTAGTTGGCTTTTTTGAATACATGAACTTCGTCATTTTAGAGTGATGTTGATTCATTCTAAGTAAGGAGATGGACAAATGAACAAATCTACACTTGACAATCATCTTCCACCCTCTCGCTCTCCAGCCAGCGGGAGACATCAGCCCACAAGGCCAGGAATCAACGATTTTCCCTTTGGAGGGGGCTGGAGGAGAAATAGAATAAGCATATGTAAGTATGTCCACTTACTTCATTGAAAAATGGAAGGTGAGGTCTTGATAAGA
Source organism: Bacteroidota bacterium (assembly GCA_039029315.1). GTDB lineage: Bacteria > Bacteroidota > Bacteroidia > J057 > J057 > JBCCCJ01. The sequence goes on from JBCCGK010000004.1 coordinate 96,794, forward strand.
GATGGGGATTCCCACGTTGGCCAAAGTCAAACTTAGTTCAGACATGATTCGAATAAATTCAGGAAGGAGAAGGGAGGTCCTTGGTCCAGGGATTCTGATAGCGTCCCACCTTCTGCTTGAGGATCAACCAGAAAAAGGGCAAGTTCTCGATGAGGTAGCGGCGAAACATCCTCCCTGGCTCCTGCATGAGTCTGAAGGCCCATTCAAGTCCCATCCGACTGACCCAAGGTGCTGCGCGCTTGCGGTGGCCTGCTATGAAATCGATGGTTGCCCCGATTCCCAAAAAGATCTTGATGGCAGGAAGTTGATCCTTGTGAGTCATGATCCATTTCTCCTGCTTGGGTGCGCCTACGCCCACGGCCAATACCGTTGCTCCGGAATGAGTGATCTTCTCAATAATTTTTTCTGTTTCCTCCGGATCATGTTCGAATCCAAAAGGAGGGGAATATCCACCAACCGCCACCTGGCTCCCGGCGCGTTCATTGATCTTGTTCTGGGCCTGCCGGACTGAGTCGGGAGTTCCTCCCAACAAAAACACCCTGATTTGTGCCGTATTGTCTCTATGATGGTAACAAAATGCGGGAAAAAAGTCGGAACCGGCAATTTGGTCGATGATTTTTTCTCCAGTAGCCCAGGCAGAGACCAATTGTATGATCCGGCTATCACAGACTCGATAGTCGGCTTGTTGATACATGTCGTACAAGTCCCGATCTTTCTGCATCTTCATCACATGATCGACATTGGGCGTAAAGACAACACCTGAAGTGAGTTTCTGAAGAAAATCATCAAAGCGAAGGTTGTCGATGTCAATGTTCAGGATGCGGGGCACAATTAGTAGGCTTGTTCTTGCCCGCGAAGCAGGTTCCAGATGGTGAGGAAGACAATCTTGATGTCGAGCATCAGACTCCAGTTTTCGATGTACCAGGCATCATACTCCACTCTTTTTTTCATGAGATTGGGATCGGCAGTTTCTCCTCTCAATCCATTGACCTGAGCATGTCCGGTAATCCCGGGTGTGATAAAGTGTCGATTGAGGTATTTGTCAATCATGTTAGAGTATTCCTGGGTATGCTGAATCATATGTGGTCTTGGCCCCACGACAGACATATTTCCCTTCAGCACATTGACAAACTGGGGCAGTTCATCGAGACTGGTCTTTCTCAAAAATGCACCTATTCTCGTGATCCGATCATCATTCTTGCTGGCTTGTCTGTAATCAGCTTCCGGGTTCTGGACCATCGTCCTGAATTTGTAACACCAAAACTCCCGATTGTTTTTGCCAGACCTCAGTTGTCGAAAAATCACGGGCCCTTTGGATTCCAATGCAATTGCTATGGCGATCAATGGAAACAGGATTGGCAAGACGAACATCAGGATCAGCAAGGAGAAGGCAATATCAAAGCCTCTTTTCATGACCTGATTGATCAAAGACCTCAGCGGCTCTTTTCGCAAAGAGATGATCGGAATATGTTCGTAAAAATCTACATTCAATTTTTTCTTCTGCAAGACCTGGAAATCTGTCACCATCCTGAAATAGATAAAGTGATCATCCGCAAAATCCGTCAATTCCTCTAACATATCTTCTGACATGATTCTCAGAGATACATATACCTCATCGACCTTTTCTTCCAGACAAAAGCTTTTCAACTCATCAATTGCCATGCGAATCTCATCCTGCTGTTGGGTATAGGATTTCTGTGTATCCAGATCTTCCAAAAAGGTATGGACGGAGGTATGGTTCTGATCAAAGAATGTTGTCAAATCTTCCATACAAGCCCTGGACCCCACAAGTGCGATCTTCCGAAGATTGTAATTAACGCTATTGTAATACTTATAGGTCAGGATCAGAATTGCCCTGTAAGACATAATGGTCATCAGGGAGGCAGAGTAGGTGTAAAAAATGTATAATCGGGAAAGATACTGTGCCTTGACACTGACAATGAACAAAAAGACGATGAAGATATGCAAAAACAGAGTGGAGAACAGATTTCGAACAAATGCCCGCAAACTCAATAGATTGGCTCGATCATAAGAATTGGTGAACAAAGATGCACCAATCCAGGCCAGATTAAAAATAATAAAAAAGGACAGATAATAATCCTGATAAGGACCAAAGTCTCCATATCGAAGAAAATACGCCAACCGACAGGAAAACTGGATGATGACGAATTCTGTTATGAGTGCAAAGACTTTAAAAAAGTAACGATTTCCTTTCATGTACCAATAGCATTAGTAGAGATGAGAATGGACGTTCCCCATAACAATCTGTCTTGTAAGTTAGTACTCTTTTTTTGTGCAATAGGTTACTTTTAGAGGAGATAACAAAAAAACTTCTTAAAAGGTCAAAAATCCAACCTTATCGGAGAAAGAGCCAGAAGCAGATATTGAATTTTATTAGGGGAATAAAAGGAAAGCATATATATTTGCGCAAATCTTATGGAAAAGACAAACTACACCTTTACAGAAGCCGAAGTTCAGGAGATTCAGCAACACATTGCGAAGTATCCCGATCATCGGTCCGCTGTGATGCCTGCCCTTTGGATTGCGCAGGAAAAATTTGGCTGGCTTCCTCCTGAAGCGATCAAGTTGGTTGCAGAAACTATCAACATTCCCTATGCTCATGTATACGGAGTTGCCAGTTTCTACACCATGTATTTCAAAAAGCCTGTTCCCAAGCATTTGATTGAAGTTTGTACCTGTTTTTCTTGCCGGGAGATTGGAGGACCAGAGATGCTTGCTTACGTCAAGGAACAGATTGGTGCAGACGACAATGGCTACGGCAAAGATGGAAAGATTTGGGCGAGATCAGCTGAATGCCTCGGTGCATGTGATACAGCACCTATGTGTCAAATCAGCAACCGCAGATATGCCCACAATCTTACCAAAGAAAAGGTTGATGGTTTGATCAACAAACTTCGCAACGACGAAGAGATTCCATATGAAAAAATTCCTCTTTCACCTCAAAGTATTGTTGATTGAGCATGAAATACTTACAACGAGATCCGGCCTATCTTTTATTGGAAGATGGGCTTTTTTTTGAAGGTAAAGCCATTGGCAAAAAAGGTACCACCACAGGTGAACTCTGTTTCAACACCAGTATGACCGGCTATCAGGAAGTCTTCACCGACCCCTCCTACTATGGCCAGATCCTGATAGAAACGCATACGCATATCGGGAACTACGGGGTTCACAGCCGGGAATATGAAAGCACTTCCGCAAAGATTGCCGGATTGGTCGTACGAAATTATTCCAGAGTCTTTTCCCGTGCCAATGCGGTTGAATCTCTCGGGTCCTTCTTGATGCACAACAATGTCGTAGGCATCTCTGACATTGACACCAGAGCTTTGGTAACGCATATTCGCAGCAAGGGAGCTATGAATGCGATCATTTCTTCGGAAGTTTCCAGCAAAACAGAGCTCAAAAAGTTGCTCAAAAAGTGCCCACAGATGGAAGGGCTTGAATTGTCTTCTAAAGTAAGTACTGTTCAGCCATATTTTCATGGAAATCCAGGCGCAACATACCGGGTAGCAGTCCTGGATGTTGGTGTCAAACAAAATATTCTTGACTGTCTGGCCTCGCGTGGATGTTATTTGAAAGTCTTTCCTGCCACGGCCAGTTTTGAAGAATTGAGCAGTTTTAATCCTCATGGCATTTTTATCTCCAATGGCCCTGGCGACCCCTCGGCTATGCCATATGCCGTCAAAACCATCAAGAAGGTCTTGAAAGAGGATATCCCCTTGTTTGGGATCTGTCTGGGACATCAGGTCTTGTCGCTGGCTTGTAATGTGAAGACCTACAAAATGCACAATGGCCACAGAGGTGCGAATCATCCAGTCAAAAATCTCCTGACAGGCAAGTGCGAAATCACTTCCCAAAATCACGGATTCTGTGTGGACAGGGAGCAAATTGAGAAATCTCCCAGTGTGGTTGTTACCCATATCAACCTCAATGATGGGACAATTGAAGGCATCAGAGTCAGGAACAAAAAGGCCTTTTCTGTGCAGTTCCACCCGGAAGCCTCTCCAGGTCCGCACGATAGCCATTATCTGTTTGATCAGTTTATCGACCTTATTGCTGACGAAAGCAGAATATTAGCCTGACCACCAAGCGTATTCATGCTATAGGCCTCCAGCATCTATCTCGCAAGAGAAAGCTGCTGGATGGACCCCATTGAGATCCTTGTACATAGCAGGAGCTCGACAGGAAAACGACTGATCAATTTCGAGCAGAAATCCTTCAAAATCAGGGTTTTCTTGAAACTTTTTTAGAGCATAGAAGTACATACTAGCAGTAGGAGAATTTGTCCCCTCCACCTGCTCCTTATCTTTATCTGACCACCTTCTCAAACAATCACTGTGATGACAAACATGGATTTCCTCCACATCCGCTAAACCAAAGCGCTTGATCTGGACCTGAAACTACCATTCCTGGTAGCATTCCCTCTGTTTGATCCAATCAATGGCTCAAACAGCTTGATTGTTTTTCGTATCACTTCTCACACTATCTTTTTTTCCATGCACTATGGGACAATCCAAACGTTTTTCTAATCCATATTTATCTTTGTTACAAACGGCCTGGCGATATGCGTCAGGCCAGAAAAGGCGCTATCTGCTGATATACACCATGTTTCTAATCAGCAGTGGCATCAATGCCTTGCATCCTCTGATTTGGGGACTTTATATCAATGAAGTCCAGCAGCAGACCGATACCCTGCTTTCTCTTACCTTCAAATATGTTGGAATCTATATGCTCATTCGCCTGGGTGATTGGCTATTCCATGGGTTTGCAAGGGTATGGGAGCGAAAATTGGCCTTTGAAGTAGGGCAGAATTTCCTGGCCGAAATGTATCACAAAACGCTCAGTCTGCCCGTTATCTGGCATCAGGACAATCATAGTGGTGCGACCATTAATCGGGTTCGCAAAGCCTATGAAGCCCTTAAAAACTTCTTTGGGAAAGGATTCATGTACCTGAATGCCATCTCAAGGTTTGCGTTCTCATTTGCAGGTATTCTCTATTTTGCGCCTGAATTCGGATTAATTGCTGCGATCGTAGGGGCAGGAATCATAGCCATCATATTTCGATTTGACAAGCCGTTTATCCGAACCCTCAAGGAGGTCAATGAAAAAGAGCATATCGTCTCCTCTACCCTATTTGACAGTTTGTCCAACATCATCACGGTGATAACTTTGCGTCTGGAAAAACGCATGGAAGTTGGGCTCTCAAAAAAGGTCTGGGACATCTTTCCGCCTTTGTGGAACAATATCAAAATCAATGAATGGAAGTGGTTTACAGTGGACATGTGTGTCGGACTACTTTATGGAATCATCATTCTTGGTTATGTGTTCATGAATTGGACTCCGGGAGAAGTCTTTCTGATTGGGGGACTTGTGACGCTGGCAGGGTATGTCGATCGATTCACAAGTGTATTTTACAACATTGCCTGGCAATACACAGAGATCGTGCAGTTTCATACAGATGTCAGTACGGCTGAGAATATCATTCATGCCTATGATGAAATCGAACAGCATCGGACTGATCCTGCTCTTTCTTCTACCTGGCAACATCTGTCTATCAACCACCTCAGCTATCTCCATGCGGAAGAAACCAAAGAAGGCAAGATTCGCGGCTTGAAGGATCTGAACATTGATCTGCGCAAAGGCTCCAAGATCGCCTTCATCGGTGAGAGTGGAAGTGGAAAAAGTACATTGCTGTCCTTGTTACGAGGCTTGTATGAGCCTAAAGAAGGACTGGAAGTACGCGTAGATGGACAATCTCAGGCTTCGCTGGGTAAAATCACCAAACAAATCAGCCTCTTTCCCCAGGAACCTGAGATTTTTGAAAGCACCATTGAGTATAACATCTGCCTGGGTCTGACCTATGAAGAAGAAGTACTCAATGACATTTGTCAGGCTGTTCGCTTCAGCGAAGTCATCGAGCAATTGCCTCAAGGGCTGCAATCGAGTATTCAGGAGAAAGGGGTAAATCTATCGGGCGGACAAAAACAACGTCTTGCATTGGCCAGAGGAGTCTTTGCTGCCAAGGATAGTGAGATTGTCCTCTTGGATGAACCTACGAGTAGCGTGGACCCCAAGACAGAAAACCTGATCTATGAAGAATTGTTCCGCTTCTTTGAGGACAAGGCTGTGGTTTCTGCTCTTCACCGCCTGCATCTCCTGCCAAAGTTTGATTATATCTATGTGCTGGAGCAGGGACAAGTGGTAGACGAAGGCACCTTTTCACACTTGTATCAAAACAGTGCTGTCTTTCAGGAATTGTGGAAGCATCAGGAAGAGCAGTCCGTGAATACAGAGTGAGAGTTTAGAGACATTCTGTCAGATGAATCCAGATTCGATTCTCGTTGATAAGAATCAGGAGAGAAGACCCAATATTTGGACAAGTCCCCAACACAACAAGAGTGTTGGGGACAATTGTCTGCTTCTTCCTCAACGCTCTCCTGCTTTGGTGTGTTTCGAGATGAATCTGTAGGAAAAAATTAACATTCATCCCTTCCACGTAGACTGCCTTCTGACATTTTCTTCCCCTCAATGTCATCTGTCCATTTCTTTTTGAAGAAAAAACAGTATCTTCAGTTCCTCATCATTGGCTTAGGTAATTCATCATTTCATCTGTTTGGATAAATTCCTGGTATGCCAAGCCATTCTCCCAAAAAGAAACCCGACTCCAGCCAATCTCTCCTTCAACATACTGCTTCGACTGCATCCACTTCGGCTACCTATCAGTTTGTAGACAATAGGCTCGAGACTGCACAAAACAGACGGCAACAAGCGGCTATGAACAATAGTGCTCAGGTCAGCCAATCCAAAGCCTTTCAACGCATGGTCAATGCCAGAAATCAACAGGCAAAACCAATCCAGCGGATCGGTCCCGGGGAATTAATTCCCGACTCAGATGCCGAAAGAGAAACATATAGAGCACAAGTCAACACCTCCTATGTGGCAAGTCCGGCCGATAAGGCCATTTTGGAAACGCCAGATGCAGGAGGCAAACATGCTTTATCAGCTGCCCTCAGACATTCCTCTTTTGTCCAGTTGCTCCTAAGGCTCCTGCCCAAAGAAAAGCGGGGATTTCTGGACAGATTGGGGGGCGCGCAAGTGATGGATACAGATGCTATGGTGGGAAGATCTGACTATATGACTGCGGCTACAAGATGGGATAGAATCATTGCTCCTGAAAATATCACTGTCAATTATCAGGATGACATGGCAATAGGGGGGTATGTTCCTGCCGACACCTTATCCGGTGAGACAGCAGCAGCTGCAGGACAAGTAGAGGCGAGGGAAGCACAGGTGAAGGCTGAGATGATGCCTAAGATCCTTGCAGCAAATGCGATTCTTCATCATCTGGTTGATCCCACAATTCTGGTGCGGTTCCCTCCTCCCAACATCACCATCATGATGGAAAAACGACAACGGGCTTATCAGGAAGGCAGAGGGGTCAAAATTGCCAATGGGGATTCGGTCTCAACCATCGTACACGAAATAGGGCACTATCTGGAGAACATGAATCCGGTATTGTGGGAAGATGCCACGATGTTTAGAAGAAAACGAGGGGCAGAAGCGGGCAATACAGATAGAGCAGTTGAGAATGATCCGGGAATGGAAGCGGAGGGAAGAATGGCAGGTGCCTACCCCGTCACTGGAAGGTATACCTCAAAAATCTATGAAGCCCTGGGAAGTACAGAAGTTGTGTCCATGACGCTGGAATATATGTCCACCAGAGAAAAACTGGAAAATCTATTATCGAATGATCCACAACAACTTGGGCTGATTCTGCGCAGGATGCAACCGAATGACCCTGGATTGGAAGCGATTTTTGACAGATTTCATACCTTTTTTCCAAATTCGGATGCAGACAGACAAGCCATCCATAGAAGGGATCGAGGACGAGAGAGAGAGCGGGTGCGGGCGATAAGAACGCGAGAGAATCGGGAAAGATTTAATTTTGCAGGCCGGGATCGCTTATCTGATGATCTTTTTGAACCCTTGCTATAGGATAGGAGAAAGACATTTACCCATTTGCAAATTCTACAGGCATCTCTTTGATGATCCAAATGATCACTCATCCTATTCACGCCCAAGGTTGTTGTATGTCTGGCAGAAAGATATGCGAACGCCTTTTTAGGAAAATCTAATGTTGGGGCCCTTTATGAATCCTGAGATTTTTCCTAATTTTGCCCCCAAGAAAAGTCCATCAAGAATAACATGCAACAATTTATCAACAAACAACTCTCCTTTTTTTTCCTGATCCTTGGTTTCGTCTTACTTACTCCCAGCTCACTTATCGCACAAAATAGTGATTTGGGAAACTGGATCATGGGGTTTGGTCAACTTAGATTTCATGACAATTGGAGCATCCATGCAGAAGCCCAATACAGGAACCATACTGTTGCTCCCAATATTGAGCAACTCCTGCTCAGAACAGGCCTCCGGCTCCATCCCAATAAGCATACTACTTTTCTGCTTGGCTATGGATATGTCAGTGGACATGATGAGGATGCTGGCATCGGCAATCCCAAAAGTGTGGAATCCAGAATCTATCAGGAAATGACCCTGAATCATGCCGTCAGTCGGTTCAGTTTTGAACATCGCTACCGCATCGAGCAAAGATGGGTTGGGGATGACTATCGCAACCGCTTCAGGTATCGGCTCCTTGCCTCCCTTGCTTTGAATAAGCCCAAAATGGGTCCCAAAACTTACTTTCTGGCCTTTTATGATGAGGTATTCATCGCGCCTACTTCTACCCCTTTTGATCGAAATCGCTTGTATGGAGCGCTTGGCTATCGGTGGAATGCCAAATTCATGGGACAGATCGGTTTGCTCAATCAGGCAGTGAGTGATTTCAATAAGTGGTATCTGCAATTCGCCATATTCGCAACGATTGATACTCGTAAGGACTAGGTTGTGTTCGAAAAATAGATTTCTATCATTAAACTTGAATGCCAGATGTGATTTTCAAGCTATGAAGACCGATTTTGATAGAGCAAAAACTTGGCTCTTGTATTTTTCGAACATGACCTAGATCAGGGAATTCCCGTTTGTTAGATGTCCGGGGACATCCTGGCTCAGGCTATCACAGCTACCTTTTTCCAAAAATCTCCAAACTTATGGGGCACATGAAGCACGGCTCCTTCTTCCGCCAATTGTTTGAGATTTGAGTAGGTAATAGCAGCATCCTGGGATAATACCGTAGATATCTCCTTGGTTGCCAGCAGGCCATATGTCTGAACCAACGCCAATTCGGATACACGAATGGGGGCAGGCGTCAATGTCTTCCCGTAGGCTTTTTCCAAAGCGAGCACATAATTTTCATATCCTGACGTTCCTGAAATTCTGTAGCCTTTGCCATCCTTCCCGATAAATATAAAGGTCGGAAAGCCGCGTACGCCATAGGTTTTTCGCATCCGCTTTTCGACATGAAAGCTTTGCTCCGTAGCTGGATCATGATAATCTTTCAGAAATTGTCCCGAATCCCCTTGACAATCGTTGATGGCTTCTAACAATACCGCTTCTTTGGTGATGTTTTTCTTTTCCAGGAATAGCTGTTCTCTTATTCTGCGTAGGAAGCACACTGCAAAAGCCTCTCCTTGCCGTTGCGCTGCCTTGAAAGCAATAGAAGGAGGAAAAGAAGATTCAAGGGGATCTTCTACCCAAATATCTCCATCGATACTCATGCCTGTCAGTTGCCCTACCTCATCCCAATGATGTGCCACATCACTGGGGCGGGAGATGCCGTTGGCTCTATCAGCAAACCCTTTCCAGCCTGGAAGCAAGCCCCCCATTTTATGTTCAATTCGCAAATACTCTCCATACTCCAGCTCAAATTTTTTCAAGTATGGTTCAATCGCCCAGCAAGCCGAACAAATCGGATCTGTATAGTAGATCAATTGAACTCTTTCCTGGAGATTCAGCTGCACCTCTTCGATTTGCCCTTCTTCACCGGAGCCACATGTGCCTGTCTCAATCTCACAGGATATATGTCTGCTTTTTGATTTCTCCATAGGGTTTTTCTGAATGAGAGCTGCGTAAATTTATCCGAAATAGCAGAAGCACTCCAATGGTTGATAAGCGTGCTATTTCTTTTGCAATATTCCTTCTTTTGGATGAATTACACAAGAAGCCATCATTTCCATACCTTTGTTATTGAAATGAGGATTCTGCTTATCTTCAAGTTGACACAACATCTTCACCCCCCTATCTCTTTAAGAACATGAGACAGCTAATCATTCTCCTTTCTTTTTTTCTCGTAGCTGGTTGTGCTCAGAAAGCCCTCACTCCTCTTCAGTTGGCAGAACAAATGGTGGCTACCTATCAGGGACGCTCTTCCATCTCTTATGATATCGATTATCAGAGCAAGTTTTTCAATCAGATAGAGGATACCACCACCATACAGGCCAGCATAGATCTGATCAAAGTCCCTGAAGATTCAATCTTTGGTGGGCATGTCTGGATCACAGTAGATTCAACAGATCGCTATTACGATACAGAGCATACCTACTTTGTTTCTCATCCTTTTGAATTCATAGTCCGATATCCTCAGGAGAAGCCATACAACATCAGCAATGTTGCCGTTGGAGGCGCTATTTATGTTTATTTTCTCCACACAGCGAAAGTCCTCAAAACGGCCAAGGATTCTAGTCGCAGGATTGTCTTGTCTGAAAGGCAGCTGAATGGCTCTCCGGTTTGGCACTGGAGAACAGAATTTCCTGATGAAGGAGATCATGTCAATCAGTGGAAAGAGATCTGGATCGATCAGAAGGATTTCTCCATTCATCGCATCACCTCTTCAGTAGATTTTCAGGGAGAGAACCAATACAATTCCTGGACTTTATCGAATATCACCTTTGACAAGCTTACTGTTGATGATTTGACAGACAGGCTTGCACTAGCCGAAAAAACGTATAAGATGGAGGACTTTCAGGAGACTCCCCAAGAAATGTTGAAGCCGTTGGCGAATGGTCAGTCTATCCCGATATTAGAAGGGGAAATCTATCCCAATAGGGAACGTGTAAAACTGTCAGCATATCGGGGGAAGCTATTGCTCCTTGACTTCTGGTATATGGACTGCTATCCTTGCATCAAGGCAATCCCGCATATCAATGAACTGCATCAAAAGTATGCAGATCAGGGATTGCAAGTAATCGGGATCGATCCGTATGACAATACAGATAAGGGGTGGAAACGATTGCCAAATTTTCTTAGTCGGAATCCATTGGACTACCCGATCATGTTTGTTGATCGGGAGGATAGCAAAACATTCAAAATAAACGCTTATCCCACCTTCTATCTAATTGATAAAGAAGGGAAGGTGATACTATCCCAAACCGGATTCAGGGAAAATATGGTTGACAAAATGGACAGCCTGATCCAAATTCATCTGTGAGGCAGACAATTCCCTGTATCTGCTTCGATTTCTGTATTGACGTTGCTATAGAGTTTTACCTAAAATCACGAGCGTTTCTTATTGTATGAAGAGGGGTCTGAAAATCAAGCACCACATACATGAACATTAGTTTCCATTATGTTAGTCTGATAGATTTTTTGGCCCTGGTACAGGGGGTCTTATTAGGGATTATCCTGATTGGGGGGAACCGCTCAAATCGTCCATCCTTGTTCCTGGGTTTGTTTTTGCTTAGCTATTCGATTGAACTACTTCCTTCCATCCTTGAAGATAGCAGCTTCATAGAGAGTCATCCACAATTCCTTTTCCTGCCCATCAGATTTCTGTTTCTCTCTCCTCTTCTGTTGTACTTATATGCCAAAAGCTTGACCCAGGCGATCTCCTTGACAAGCTCCTGGCCAGCCTTTATTCCTGCTGCTTTGGAGGTTATGGTGATGACAGGTCTAGTCATATTTCTGAAAATAGATCAACTGGATGGACAAGAACGCATTCGAATGATCAATGGGTATCAGGTATATTTTTATGTTGGAATCCTGTATGCGACGGTGTATTCACTGATGACGATCCGGTTTATTCATCGACATCAAAAAAGGGTCATGGATTATTTTTCCAACACCAAAAACAAGCATCTCAAATGGGTCAAAGGGATTGCTGTGTTTTTGATTCTGTTTGGCCTGTCCTGGTTTGTCCCTTTGTTTCTTCCTGATTTTGTGATGGAGGAGGTTGCGATTCCATTTCTTTCATCAATAAATGTCATTTTTATCTTCTGGGTAGGCCTCTCAGGTTTACGACAACCGAGTGTAGACATTCAGGTTGAAGCTTCTACTCCAAAGGTGATACGAATGGAACCTTCTATCAATGGAGACAAACAGGATGAAATCTTTCAGTCGCTCAAACAGATTATGCGGGAAGAACAGCTATACAAAGAGCCTGATCTTACTCTCCCAACCTTGGCCAAAAGACTGAACATGACCAGAAGGAACTTATCCCAGCTCATTAATCAAAAAACTGGTGGCAATTTTAATCTATTCATCAATCAGTACCGAATAGAAGAAGCCAAACGCCTGCTGTCCGATTCATCCTTTGATCATCTGAATATGTTGGGTATTGCTATGGAAGCAGGATTTAACTCCAAGGCCACATTTTTTGCTGTATTCAAAAAAATAGAAGGTCTCTCGCCCGGAGCCTATAAACAGCAACATGTACAATAGATTCCCAGTTTGATCTCATCAGTCTGAAAGTATGCCAGAAGTCTCATATCATGTTTCTGGACTTGTCAGGCCATTATCTGGACTCGTTTCAGACACACTTTCCGTACACTTGTAGCATCAACAATCACAATATTCAACAAATCAAGTATGAACACAGCAATCAAATTCTTAGGGGTGGTAGGTATTCTGTCCATCATCAGTTGTGGAAGTGGCAACCGTCTCTATTATGAATCCATAACCTCACAGGCAAACTGTCAAGAGAAAGATGGATACTGGTACAAGGGAAAATGCTGGGCAGGTTTTGAAGAAATGGGATTCTCACTGGCTGAGATCGACATAGAAGTAGACAAACAAATGATCATCATTGATCAAGCCAAGGTAACAATGAACGGGCAAGCGCATCCATTACGGTTATTTTTTCCTGAGCAGGATGGCAAATCGATCACCTTAATCACCATTTTTGGAGACTCCACTCATACCACTTCCATCCTGCAACCAATAAAGAAAAAGCAGTTGAACAAGACCAGCTTCTCTTCCAACGCCATCTTGATCAGAGGGAATCTGATGCGGCTTGCAGAGGATGAGGCGGCCTTGACAGAAAGTCTCGGCAATCCCTTGGCCTCCGGGGAGATCAGCATCACTGTCAATGATCTCGATCAGTTGGACCTTCGCATGAGTGGTCTCTTGCACAATGATACAGACGGTCAAAGCTTTCAGATTGACTACCAGACACATGAAACAATCATTGGTGCAGGAACCAGTACCTTGACAGTCGAAGGGGACGAATTCCACCTCAATGGAGAACTTGGAACCCGAACGTATCAGCAATTGAAAGAAGCCATCAACAAGCATCCTGATGTACATACCCTCGTTTTGGGGCATGTTCCAGGATCTCTCAATGATGAGGTCAACATGCATACTGGAAGAATCCTCCGGGAAGCGGGACTGTCCACAAAAGTGTTGGCATCGAGTGACATTGCATCTGGTGGGGTCGATTTGTTCTGTGCAGGCAAAGAGCGAATCATCGAAAAAGGCGCACAACTGGGCATCCATTCCTGGTGCTGTGTGAATGAGTTGACAGCAGTCGAATTGCCCAAGGATCATCCGGCACATCAATACCAAATTGCCTATTTTAGCATGTGTCTTGGCGAAAGTCAGGGTCCCAACTTTTATTTTCACACTCTGGAGGCTGCTCCCTTTGATGGGGTTCACTATATGTCAGAAGAAGAATTGACAAACTGGAAGATCGCGACGCAATGGATAGAATAAGAGCAGGTATAGATCGATAAGTTTGAGCGAGCGCATGCTCCTTCCTTCCATTGGCTGAATCAAGGAAGCTTGTCCAACACATAGCCAATCACTGTGTGGGGCAAGCTTCTGTAGTTTTGAGCTTTCTTGTTCCTTTAAGTAAGTAGGGAGACACATTTATATTTGACAATCATCTTCCACCCTCTCGCTCTCCCGCCAGCGGGAGACATCAACCCACAAGGCCATGGAGGGGGTTGGGGGAGGAATAGAATAAGCATATGTAAATATGTTCCCCTACTTACCCTTCATAAAAAACTGTTCTGGACAACCTTCAGCAGTAAATCCCAGTCTCCTAACAACAAGAGCTGAGTGGCCCGATTCGGCATGCCCAGGCTTTTCTGACTGACTTCCCTACCAGAACCCTCATGAAACAGATCATCCAACGATATCCGATTTGGTCATTTTTGATCATCAATTATGCGATTTCATGGTCTTTTCTCTACCCCTCCTACCAACTCATTCTCGCACATGACGGCATCACTCCTTTGGCACTTATTGGATTCATAGGCGCATACGGTCCCAGCATCGCAGCCATCATTGTGCAATCCATCCTTGACAAAGAGAAGCTCAACCCACTGTTGAGAAGCTTGATCCGGATAAAAACCTCTTGGCAAGTCATTCTCTTTGTCCTAATCGTTCCCATTTTGCTCTATGTCCTGGCTTATCTGATGTCTGCGACCTTCCTGGGCGGAAATTTATCTTTCAGTTGGCTTGCCGGACTTTCTAGCCTCCCCTTGTGGGTGTTGCTTGCGCTGCCATTTGGGCCGATGGGTGAAGAGCTGGGCTGGAGAGGGTTCTTATTGCCGAAGCTTCTCGCCAGGTATTCCATCTTCAAGAGTACGTTATTGGTAGGCCTTGCATGGGGCGTATGGCACATGGCTTCCTTTACCTTTCCGGGAGCTGCCTTGCCGAGCTTTTTTGAGGTATCCATCTGGACAATTTTCCTCTATTTCCTCAATACCATTGGCTTGAGCTTTGTTTTCACATATGTGCACCTTCAAACAAATGGCAGTACTTTTTATGCCATCCTCTTGCATGCCTTTTTCAATGTTTCTTCCAATGTAGTCGTCGGATTATTTGGAGAAACAGATCATTTTCCCCTTCTGCTTTCATCTTATGTGATTAATTTTATCCTGGCTGCTATTTGTGGATATGTTATGGTGAATCGCCATAGCGCACAAAAGAGCAGCATGATCACATAACGCTTAGACTCATATGATCTTTAGAAGCGCCACAAAATCAGATGTATTTGCCATCGTCGGGCTACTGGCACATGACAAACTGGGAAAACAAAGAGAGGCCTTTCAATCCCCTTTGCCTCCAGCTTATTCCCGTGCATTTGAGAAGATCGATCAGGACCCGAATCAGGAATTGATTGTATTGGAGGATGTGAACAAGGAGATCATCGGAACCCTTCAACTCTCCTTCATTCAGTACCTGACCTATCAAGGAGGAGTTCGTGCCCAAATAGAAGCTGTCCGAATCCGCGACGACCAGAGAGGAAAAGGGATTGGGGAAAAAATGTTCCTGTGGGCCATCGACAGAGCAAAGGCAAGAGGTGCTCATCTCCTGCAACTAACCACTGACAAACAACGTCCTGAAGCCATCAGGTTCTATGAAAGGCTTGGCTTCATCGCCTCTCACGAAGGCATGAAATTTCATTTTCGGAAATAATTCGAAGGTTTTGGAAAGATCATTCACTATATTCGCCCCTCACTTAATCACACAACAATGATAAAAACCATTCAAACAATTCTGCTCATCTTATTTACAGTTGGGCACCTCACAACCTATGCACAAAAAAAAGTTGCCTTAACCTCATTTTGGGTATCCAAGCATATTGGATTTGAAGAATTAGGTGGAAGCGCAGGCTTAATCGCCGCCATAGCCTCTCTGTCAGAAGATCCGGATTTCAATCTTCAGCCTGTTCTGGACAATTTTTACAACATCTTCACTACCGAGTATGCAGATCAGTTTCCATTCGAATTGCTTGCAGAAGAAGATGTATTGAACAAGGCCGAATATCAGAGCTATGAAGGCCGCTTCAACGAGGACAAAGATGTTGACAGGAACAAGTTATTTCAGCGATTCCTCACACCCAAAACTTACAAGCCACTGCAGGAATCCCTCTTCAAGGGGGAGAAGAGTAACCAAATGCAGATGGTCAATATGTTCAAGAGCGATGCCGATGGGATCATGTTCGTCTCTATGGGCTATGATTTTGTCAAAAAAGCTGTGCCATTTACAGCTGGTATAAGAGCTTTTGTCAGAATCAAAATCTGGAACAAGGAAGGGAAAAAAGTCTTAACCATCAACGAATTTGGCACCTCTAAGAAATCAGTAGGTATTGTTGCTGGAATTCCTATTATGTCTACGGAGAAACTATTGCCACTGTGCGAAAGTGCTTCAGAAAAACTGGTGAAAGATTTGAGTAAGAAAATTGGGAAAATGGTGAAGAAGGCTGATAAGAAGTTGTAAGATTTTTCATACGCTCAGATAAAAGAAGCTCAAGGATTCCCTGTGAATCCTTGAGCTTTTCGCTTGTTAGCCATTTCCTCCTTACATTTGCCGAACTCCCAATATGAGGAACAAGCCCCTCTGACCACTACCAGCGATCCGCATGAAACATCTCCTTCTCTACGGTTTACAGCGCTCGGGGACCAGTTATGTACAGACCCTCCTGCCTGCCAACTTTGATATCAAACTGGAAATCGACACCTATACCTATTCTCTGCCGATCCACAAGCATTTCCGGCCATATGCCAAGCCCTGGTTCTTTCCACATCTGAATCTGCTTCACAATTTTTCCTATGCTTCTTTTTCGGAATTCGATGCACATTGCCAGCGCTTGACCCATATAGAGGACCTTAAGTATATCGTCGTAGCCAAGGAACCCTATAGCTGGTATCTGAGTTTTTATCGCTTTGCCAATCGGGAAAGCATTTTTTATCGGATGAAAAAAAAGTACATCCACCATATGTATGTACTGGATTATAGCCAGTATTTCAAAAAATGGCTTGAATTCAGAGATGCGTGTCCAGAGAAAGTAATGATTGTGAACTATGAATCCTTCCTGGAAGATTTCGAAGGAGCGATGGATGAGATGAAGGATAAACTTGGCTTAACAAAAACTCAGGATACTTATCAAAACTTCTCCAAGGTGGGCATGAGCAAGAAATTTACCAAGGAGAAAAAAGACATGTACCTTAAAGGTGAAAGTTATAAGACCTTTCGGGATGAAGAATTGCTGGTCCTTAGTGAAAATCTGGACGAAGAGGTCGTTAATCGTCTGGGGTATCAGGTGTATTATCCCAGAGGGATTCAAGGAAAATAATACGCCCTGCTTTTCTGATCTATGATGACATGGGGATCTTCAATTTTCTTGTGACCATGGAATTGTGCTGAGGAAAGACCAAATTCGATAGATGTTAAAAATGATCCAGGGAAACACTCTTTTTTCCCCAAATGAGTTTCCCTCTTAGCTTCCACGACCTGGATTTGCCGTTTTGACTCTGCTTGTTTCGAGGGATCAAAGGAATAGGAATTGATTTTACTTCCAGGCTCACTTCCTGGATTCGGTTCAATGGTGTCACGAACAATCCTGCCTGTCTATCCAAAGGAGGGGTGATCTCTTGAAAGAAATCTAGGCTATCTGTTGGTTCAGACGTCAAGCTATCCGTCATCCTTTCTAAGTGATCCCTTTGGTCCATGTCAGCACTCCTTATTTCCAGGTTTTTTTGCTGTGATTGTTTGTCCAATGGAATCGAGTCCTTCAAAGGGTGAATGAAGGGTGAATGCTCCCACATTCCTGATTCGAGACTATCAACAATATTTTTTGTCTGAATCCCTTCATTTTCAGCCTGATTTTCTTGCATATAGATGATCAAACACCCCAAAACAATGGCAATCGCAGCAAGTGCAATCCCTTTTATATTGAGCAATTCTGCTCCCCAAGGTTTTTGGATGATCTTGTTCAGCGGAAAGCTGCCGATTGTTGGCGCCACCAATCGACTTGAATTCCACAGATCGAATTCTATCCTTTGAGAAGGATCCTTCTCAAGGATCGCCTCTACCTTTTTTCGTTGAACTACATCGAGGTTGCCCTCGATGTAATCGAAAATGAGCTGATCGCTTAATTTATTATCCCTGATACTCATTTTCTAGTTGTTGATATGCAAGTTTAAATTTTTTCCGAGCTCTAAAGAGATATACCTTCACTTGTGATTCCTTGAGGCCTGTGATCTCACCAATTGACTTATAATCATATCCTTCGAGGTCTCGCAGGAGCATGACAGTTTGTTGAATTTCAGGAAGGCCTTCCAGGCATTGACAGATCAGATCATTATTCTCCAATCCTTTATTTTCCACATATGAGCAATAATTAACCTCTACAGCATGCTCCCTTACCACTTTTTGATGCCGAAGGTGATTCAACACCAAATTTCGAGAAGTAGTGAACAACCATTTGACAGCCCGCTCCTCTTGCACTTCTTTTCGATGTTCCCAGAGTCTCAAAAATGCTTCCTGTACAATATCCTGACTACTTTCCGGCTCTTGCAAGTGGAACAAGACAAACCGATACAATTGATCAGCATGTTTTCGTGCAATGATATTGAACCGTCTTCGCGTCATTTACCCCATCTATAAGTGATTGTAAACCCTCGCAATCCAAGCAACATATTTACCTCCTTGGTTTTGATGCCTAGCTGTGCAATAGGACGAAGTTGGGTATGTCTATGGAATTCTGAGCGAATCTCACCTGTTTCGAACACATTCCATTCATACGATAGGCCTGCGCCAAGAACAAATATTCCTAACCGAATTCTGTTGACCAACATGATCTGAGATTGCTGTGAGCTGTGGATTGTATCGTTTTGGATTAAAGCCCATCGTTCTCCTTTTTCCAGATAGGAATGGTATTGCTCATATCCCATTGACAGTTGGAGGAGAATACTTCCTTTGACCTGCTTCCTGAAGGAATAAGCTTGTCCAATAAGAGAGTTCAGTCGTAATCCTCTACCAGATAGTATTTTCAGGTCAAATCCCGCAAGATTTTGGGAGCTATTGACTATTCCTCCCAAAGAGAGCTGAGATACATAACGATCGAGAGAGAATTTTGCATCTGTAACATTGATTCCGATAAATGGAGCGATGGTCAAGTGTCCAGAAGAAGAGGTGAATTTGGGAGAATAGACGAAACGAATTGTGGGTTCCTGCATGTGGCCGCGATATGCAAGGCTTATACCCACCCCACCTTTCAAGCGCTTCACAAAGGCATCATAACTCAAATAGGAATCGACAAATACCCCCTCTGTATTTGACACTCTGGTAGCCATAGCTGTGATACGTGATTGATTTTCTCCACCTGCTAATGCACCATTCAGCCTCATTCCTGAAGAAATATCAAATTCCAGGGGGTAATATTGGTATATTTCAAGAGAAGAATTGATTCCAGTCAGATCCAGATTCTGGCCTTTGCTGGCAAGAGCGACTAGCAAAAATATCACCAGAAAGTATGGAGATTGATTGTACATAGATCTTGACTCAGAACTTAATTGAAATCCAGTACAATTCTCATCCATAATCCGGTAGTGGAAACAGTTGGATCATCCTCTGAGCTCCCTATAGGAAAGGAATAAGCTGCTGACTGACTTCCTGTAGCCTGATTGTAAAAAACACGAACACCTACCTTATCTTGATATCGATAGGCATTTTCAGCCCCTTGTCCAAATACAGGAATATCACTCATTCGCACATAATTCCCTTGATAGGTCATATCAATCCCAATAAAGTCATTTCCGCTAAAGGTGTGTATAACATTCGTGTTTTGACCATTTTGGAACAGGAAGCTATGATCATCGGAAGCTTCATTGGTCTTGAGAAAAATTTGATCGATCTTAAAATCGTTAGAATCACATTGGCAAGGAAGGACCTGACCATTCACAACGCGTATAATTTCAGAAGTCCACTCATTGGGTACCTGACTGGTTACAGATTCTGCCAAAATTGGAGCGACACCTATATTCAGCGAGGGCCCTTGCTGAACAGCCATCTTACGCATCGAAACAGATGTTCCGATTGGATCAGTCTTCTGGCACGCTATCAGACTAATTCCTATCAACAGGCTAAGGAGAACAACAATTTCAAATGTCTTTTTCATAACTATAAGAATTAAAAGTTTCCTATAAGAAACCTGAGAAGGGCCAGAAGTTACAGGGGGTCCAAAATAGTTGGGCACAGCCCGAATTCTTAGAGAAAAGAGAGAGCAAGTCAGTTTCTTAACCTGTTTTTTTCAAATATGGGTCTCATCTTAAGTGAAACCTCCTCAATCAAACACCAAATACTGGAACAAAAAAAGCCCAGCGTCCGCTACGACACTGGGGGTTCCTTGTTAACAGTCAATTTCAGTACTGTCGTCTAGCGACAGGTCCACTTAAAGCTAACGAAGGCATCGTTCACACAGAAAGTTACCCGTTGGTAGCTTTAGTGGTGAAATTGTTTTGATAGCAACTGGAATAAGTCATCATGATACCTCCTTTCTTAAAGTGAAACATGCCAACAGGCCTCACCCTTGGTCAATCCCTCCGGCTAACTTTCCTGTTGTCGGCAGCGATGGCTGCCTCGCAAGAGTAAGGTAAATCTTTCTGAAAACATTTCCAACACTTCATGAGGCCATAATAAAAATTATTTTTTCAAAAAACTGATATACAATTACTTACAATGTTTATCAATATTTTTTTTCAGCCAGAACATGCAATATGATTTCTGCCATTGTCTTAGCAGTAAACAAACACAAACCCAGGACAAAAACACCACCCTTTCAGGCTTTTTCATCTTTACTTTTTGTCTCGAACTAATACTTAAGGCAATGAATCAGTATTACCTTCTAGCCCTGTTATGGGCCTCTTGTGCACTTGGTTGTACCTCAGCATGGGAAGTCGCCCAACAATCTCCTAGCTCTAGCTCTCAATCCGGCATGATCGCCTACACCAGTTCTCCCGCGGAAAAGGTTCAACCCAAGCAGGAAACTGCTTCAACGGACCGGATCTCTGAGGAAACACAGACAAGCCAGGAATCAGAATCTTTTTTCGATTTTATCGCCAACAAACCTTCAACAAGCCCTTCAGAGGTCCAACAGCCAAACACACCTAGCCCACAGCTCGAACAGCCACAACAAGAATTTGTGGCAGAAACTGCCTCCACGACTTATCGCCAAACACAGGTCCAAGCCCAAACAAGTATGCCCGCCCTTCCCGCTGGAGATCAGCTGATCGCTGTGGATCGTAAGCTTCTATGGGAATGGAAACATGCACTTGATGCCATTCTTTTGGGAGATGACAAAGCAAGTCCTCCTTCTGCCCTGCCTGCGAGAGAAACACGCATCCAAAGACCTCCAATTGTGGAATCTCAGACTTCACAAAACAGACAGTCCGCTCAGCCTTCTGCTATCGCTCAGGCAGAAACGCGCGGAGACCAGTGGGATGAGTTTTCAGATCCAAACGATCTTCTGTTTCAGGAAATAGAAGAAAGAATGGAACCTGCTTCTACCCAACAAGCGGCAAGAGCAGCGGCCCAACCCAAACCGACACAGCATGTACAGACAGTTGCGGCAAGATCAACACGCTTAGGCTTTGTCCCTGTACAGTTGACACCAGACAGAAGAATCCTGCTCAATGAGCACATGTTGGTAGAATGGGAAAATGAACTCATTGCCTCCAGAAGTGGTCGAACAGCAGAGGTAGCACTACCAACATGGTTGTTACAAGGTCTCGAATGGCTCACAGATGCGCCTTCAGAAGAACCAGAACGGAGCCAAATCCTGATGCCTTTGTACCGCCACATGAAGAACAGCAACTATTTCTCTGATGTCAATTTGAACAAAATGACCCCAGGTCAGATCGTCGCGAAACTTCGCATGTTAGTCGAAGATGCCAAACAAAATCAAGCAACACTCCTTCAAGGACCATAATATGAAACGCTTCTTTTCCTTAGCCATCATTTGCGGGTCTGTACTCCTCTGTTTGAGGGCACAGGCCCAGCAAGGCGGGACTGGTTTGGATTCCAACCGCAGAACCCCCGCCGAGTTGCACCAACTCAAACAAGAGATCCGAAATCAACGTCGTGCACAGAGAGTGGACAAACAGGCAAGCAAACAAGCCTATGTGGACAATCGAAGAATTGCACAACAACAAAGAAGGCAAACCTACCAAGACAGAAAGCAGCAACGACAACAAACCTCTGCTGATGAAGCGGCGCTTCTACAACGAAAATATGACAAGAAGTTCCAACGGCAGGAACAGCGCCTTGCCAAAGAGAAAAAAAGAAGCGTCAAGGAACTGAAAGATCATCAGCAAGTGGCCAAAAAGCGAGAAAAAAATCTGGCACAGCAAAATCACCGATTGCGAAAAAAACAAAAGAAAAACACTGTTCAGGCAAATAGAACCCTCGCAGAAAACAAAAAACAACTCCAGCAGATCGAGCGAGAGCAGAACAAGCTGGCAAGGGAGCAAAACAAAACACAACAACTGAAAAAGAAATCCTATAAGGTTGTTCGGCTTGCATCAAAAGCCATCCCCGCCACTGCTATCCTCAAGGAAAAACCTGCAACAGCGCTTTCGTCTACCAAGGCAATCTATATGCGAAAACTGCTTCAGGTCTCCCCACGCATTTCTTATGGAGTCGGTAGCTTCAAATCAACCATGACCTATGACCTCCCAAATCTATCCAATGCACTGGGAAATACTGTCAACAACCTTCAGGAGAAATATCCCTGGGTGCCCTGGAAGCAAGTAACAGTCATCCCAACTGAAGGGACACGAACCAGAACAGTCCGCCAACAAGGAAAATTTTTTGGGACAGTTGGCATGAATCTTCCTGTCGTCTTTGTGGAAATAGAAGCAGGTGGCGGAAGATTTACCCAACCAGCCCTTACTCTGAAAGACCTATGGCCCCCCAATGAGTTGTTCCAATTAGAGAGACTCACCTCTTTGATGGTAGATCGAGTAACTCAATCCAAACCACAACGGGCTGCCAATCTCCGTATCGGTATAGATGCAGAGCGTTTGATTCCAGCAGCCTATTTGCCTAGAAAGGAATTCAAACGGACAGCCATCGGACTAGATGCCAGTGCTTATTACTTGCTCGGTGTAGACTTGAGTTACAAAAGCGGGATAGAATTGCTGGGTGAACATGCAGCTGAAAAAATGGTTGAATCCTTTGGATCTATCCCTCTGGTCTCTGAAACTGTGAAAATGCAAGCAGCCCAATCCATGATCCGACAGATTGAGCAATCTCTTCCTGCCTATTTGTGGCCTCCGGCCATGCAAGGATTTGGACTGGTTGGCAAGGCATATTGGGATCTCGGCACGCATACAAGAATTGTTCTTCAATACCACTTCGAACATACCAAAGGACTCAGTTTTACAGATGGAGATTTTCTCCAACAAGGTCCTGCCCTCAGACGAACCTTTCTAACCTTCGGCATTACTACCCAACTTTAACCCATCCTATCATGAAACGAATTGTACTTAGTTTATCCGCCCTGGTCCTTTCTCTTGCGCTTTCGGCTCAAGTGTCAAACCTGGAAATCCGAATTAGCGGAGATATGTGGAAGCTTGGCTATTATGCCTCCAGTTCACAAATCAACTGTGGCCTTTGTCCTCAAATCATTTCTCAAAATCCAGAGACAGAAGGATTGATCTCTACCTTGCAAGACTCCATTTCGAGTGTACGGTACCGCAACTTTGGGCCGACGATTGCGATAGGAGCTTCCATCGGATGGCCAGCTTTGAGAGCAGAAATTCAGGTAGGTCCCTCTATGCGAAAAATAGATGAAGAAACAGGACGGATTGGCGGCTTTTATGCCAATCGAAATATCAGCGCCTTTGTTGGATTGAATCCTATGGCATTTGATCGATACGCAGGAAGGTTCTATCTCGGCCGTACACAACAGTGGTTCCTGGATTTGTCAGATGGAGGCATATTTGCGCAATTCAGTGTAGACAATGGCTTTGAAGAATATGTTGGTTCCATGAACAATATTGCGATGTTGGTTCGCTGGCAACCCACCATCTGGACATCTGACAGGAAACGTCTTGGCTTCGCACTGCGAGGAGGGGCAAGAACCTGGCTCCTCGGCAATTCCAATCCGGCAGGTCCATTTGTCACAGAAAGCGGTGTGCCTCGCAAGGTCAAACCAAGCCCCGATTGGTTCCTTGGATTTGCCATCAAAGTTGTGGCCTTCTAGGAGACTGCATGGGTGAAAGTCTGAGAGACTGTTTGACATAGCCCAACAGCACCATGAATTGTCCGATTATTTTAGCATCAGATTGTTGGAGGGGAGCAGAACAGGTACAAACACCTGCCTCCTCACCAGCAATTTTTTTTCGCCCCCCTCCTATTCCTCTTTCATCTCCCTAAGCTTTCAATCAAAGATGCGACCCTTATCAATTATTCGATGTGTATCCATCGGCCTGACCTTCCTTTGCTTTTGCTTATGTATGGTACGGCCAATGCAAGCACAAATGTCAGTGGACACTCTGGTTTGTGGAGACACCTTGGCAGCCTATTATGATCCCATCCAGGGAGGACAAGCAACAGATAGTTTTTATGTCTGGTTGGGAAACTGTCAGGAGGTAGTTCGCTTCGACTTTACGACAGCAGATATCCCTGATGGTGCAGATATTTTTTATATGGACTTGGCGGGAAATCTCACCTCAGCAGGAAGCATGCCTTATTTTGGTGGGAACTGTAGTGGAGCCAACTACTTTACCAATCCTGTCATGTTTCCTCCCATCACAACGCTGGACCCACTGAATTGTCTTCCTGGTTTTGTAGAAATTTACGGACGTGGAATTCCAATTGAAGATTCGATCAAGAGACGCTTAAGCTTACCCTCAGATTTTATGTTATCTGGTACCTATCAGGAGAGTGCCCGATTGCATTTGGATATCCCTCCTGGCATTGTAGCCGTTCTTTTTGTGGTGAAATATAATCCTACTGCCTTTACGGTCTTAAATGCCATCTGGGATTGTACACCAGAATGTTGCATTGCTGCCATCGGAGATACTGTCTGTGCAGGAGATAGTGTCTTCCTGGATACTGATCGGGAAGCCCTCAGCTATCAATGGTCTGGCCCCAATGGATTTCACTCCACTTCCAAGTCTCCGGTTATTCCTGCTGCTTCTGTTTCGAATGAAGGCTGGTACGTAGTTGAAGGGATGTATTTGTTTGGTTGTAGTGGAAAAGACTCAGTTTATGTATCCGTTCAAGCTCCTACTGTCTCTGTGAATCCCGGCAATAGCAGCTTGTGCTTAGGCGACTCAGTATTGTTGAGCGCGAATGGCGGCAGCAGCTATCAGTGGATGTCAGCAAGCGGTATGCTCCCTGGTTCAGGAAATCAT
Organism: Bacteroidota bacterium; assembly: GCA_039029315.1. Taxonomy (GTDB): domain Bacteria; phylum Bacteroidota; class Bacteroidia; order J057; family J057; genus JBCCCJ01. The sequence continues at coordinate 122,134 of JBCCGK010000004.1, forward strand.
CTGTGGGTTTCGCCCACTGATACGACCATGATCACAGTCATCGGAACAGATCCACAAGGCTGCAGTGATAGCGCATATGCGATGATCGGCTTGCAAGAACTTGATGTTCAATTTCAATCCGCAGATCCTAGCTGTCATAGTGGTACCGATGGCATGATCACCGCTTCTTTACAGACAGGACAAGCTCCATTTGAGGTCCGGCTTGCAGGACAATCCTGGCAATCTGGCTTGTCTCTCAATGGATTGGCCGCAGCTACCTATACTGTAGAAGTAAGAGATGCTTCTGGATGCCTCAGCAGTGAAACCATCAGCTTGCAGAATCCACTTGCCATGACCCTCAGTCCGACTCATTCTGACCCCAGTTGTCATGGATTGACTGATGGTGCACTCTCTATCTCCGTGAATCAGGGAATGGCTCCCTTCGAGATCAGAGAGGCAGGCGGAAGTTGGCAATCTGGCACCAGCCTTCAAGGGATAGGTGCGGGAAGCTATCAGATCGACATCCGAGACCAGCAAGGGTGTATCAGCAGCACGCACATCAACCTGAATGAACCGCAACCGTTGATGACACACGCACAACACATAGACCCAAGCTGCGCCAATACCTGCGATGGGAGCATTCTGCTGTCTGCCTCGGGAGGCATGGCCCCTTACCAATTCCGCATGGGTGGTGCTGCGACAGACTCACTGGAAGCCAGCTTTTGTGAAGGAAAGTATGCTGTAGAAGTCATAGATGCTCATGGGTGTCTGTGGGCCGATTCGGTGGTCTTGCATACCCCAGAAGCCGTTCAGGCAACGATCTCCACCACCCTTCCCAGCTGTCCAGGCCACTGTGATGGAGAATTGACCCTGAGTAGCACTGGTGGCTTGAGTCCATATAGATATTTCGTTGAAGGAACTGAAACAAGTGCCCACATCCAGAATCTCTGTGCTGGCAGATATCTGATAGAGGTAGTAGATGCGAATGACTGTCCCTGGTCAACAGAGGTGGACATTGAGGATCCAGCCCCGTTTCAAATGGAGGTTTCAGTTGAATCCATTTCTTGCGTTGCCTCTTGCGACGGGCAGATCAGATTCCTTCCCCCTCCTGCTCAAGGTCCCTACAGCTATTTTGTCAATGAAGTCGCCAGCGACCCACATATGGACAATCTATGTGCAGGGAGCTATCGGCTAAAAGTAGTGAATTCTGAGGGGTGCAGCTGGGATTCGACCCTGGTCTTAGAAGATCCTGCTCCCCTGACAGCCACAGTTCATACCCAAGATCCTGGCTGTAATAAACAATGCGATGGAATCCTGGATATGCAAGTGCAGGGAGGCACTTCCCCCTATCAATATGTTGTCAAGGGCGCTCCCCAAGCAGGGCCCATGGCGGACGGATTTTGTTCCGGCGTATATCCGGTTCTGATTGAAGATGCCAATGGCTGCCAGTGGACCACTCAGGTGGAATTGCACGAGCCTGAACTGTTTGAGGTCATGGTCGCAAGCAGTCCCACTTCTTGTCAGTCTGCCTGTGATGGAGAAGCGGCCTTCATGCCAATTGGCGGTCAGGCACCCTTTCACTATTGGGTGGATACAAGCCAGGTAGATTCTGTCATCGATCAACTCTGCGCAACAGATCATGTCGTGGAAGTCTCCGATGCTGGAGGATGCAGGGTTCAGTTGCCTTTTACAATAGAAGAAGGAGAAGCCTTTGTTGTCGATCTTGGAGAAGATCAGCACATTTCAGAAGGAGAAGAGCTGACAGTACGGCTACACTCCTCTCATGCCCTCCAATCGATCTTATGGGAGGGAATCTGTGAACAAAACTGCAAAGAAACCATTAGGTATTCTCCCAATGATACTGAGATCCTGTACGTACAAGCCAGCTCGGAAGGAGGATGCCTGGCCAGAGATAGTCTGTTGATAGGTGTGTACAGGGAAATTGATTGCAATGACAACATCTATATGCCCAATGCCTTTACCCCTAATGGAGATGGGATCAATGATCAATTTACCTTATATGCCAATACAGAAGCTGATATTGAACTGATAAACAAATTGGTGATTTTCAATCAATGGGGCAAAGTCGTTTTCGATCGAAGTGCTCTCCATCCAGGCAATCTTTCTGAGGGATGGGATGGATTCAAGACGGGCACCGCCTCTCCGGAAGGCACCTATTCCTGGATTGCCTCGTTTCGCAGGCGCAATGGACAGGTGCTGGAATGCAGTGGCAGTATTGTCCTGATTCGATGATACGTCTTTGCTTTTGACTTAGAGACTGTTTGAAAATCTGTCACTTATTTTTTGTATGCGTCTTTTTTCCTCATTCTGCGGCTTTTTTTGTTCTCATAGCACCACTATGAGAACAAAAAAGAGCCTTGCCTGAGAAAAAAATACACCATAAAAATTCTCAGCACAGATTCCTAAACAGTCTCTAAGGTTAAATTTGGTTAAGCATGCCAAGGCAGAAAGGCGCACGATGGTGCAGTTCTTTCCGTCTTGGCGATCTTTTTATGGGTATCATTTCAGAACTGGAAGCCGGATCTGGGAAGGATATGTCCTGGAGTGATGGATCTGATTGTTTGCCACCACTCCTTCCGATTCATCAAAGTTGTTTCCTCCCGTATTGAGGTTGCGGGTAAAACGAGGAAAATTACTACTGGCAATTTCGATTCTGATTCGGTGGCCTTTGGCAAAATAATTACTGGTAGACATGGCAGACATGTTCAATTGATATACTGCTCCTTCCTCCATAAACACTTCCTTGTCATAGCCTTCCCGATACCTTGCCCGCTGAATCGTCTCATCCAGATTATAGGCTCGTCCATCAGGATATACATCAATCAGTTTGATGGTAAAGTCTGTATCCCTGGCGTCTGATGAGACATAGAGCGTACTTTCAATAAACCCGCTCACTTCTATGCCTTCTTCCAGGGGCTCAGAGGTATAGACCAGGATATCATGTCGAGTCTCCATCTGCTGCTGATCAAAAGCGCCCCCCTTCACGGCATTGCCTGTACAGCAAACATTGCCACCATAGGACGGAACTGGATTATGCGGATCATAAGCATAGGAATCAGGATTGTCTTTCTTGCCGGGAGATTCCATACTGAGTTTTCCATCCCCATAGAGACTATTCGCGCTTCCTTGACTGTGCAGAAAATAAGTCCTCATGCTTGCTTCCGCTGGTGGCCAAACGTCAGAAGATTGCCATTGATTCAAGCCCATTGTATAGTACTGAACCCTGGGTGTTTTTTCCAGAATCTGATTTTTCTCTCCTTTAAGCCAATGATCAAACCATCCATAAATCAATCCATCATAATCCAGTCGTGCATCGCCCACATTCCGCTCTCCTACAATGGTATTCTCTGTGGCTCGGGTATATCGGCAGTGAAGGGTGGGGGCAATCACCAGATATTGATTATCAGCCACGTCCTTGTCCTCCATGCTTCTCACATGATTGAAGAGTGTCAGATTGGGACTGCTAGACACATCATACCAGGAAACGAACCAAAAACTCGGCACACCAAATGGCATATCATCATGATATAAGCCGCCCTTATACCAATCAGGATCATTGGGTTTGCGGCGAATCATTTTTTCATAAATGCTGTTGGCACCATTGGCATGCTTGATGATATCTTCCACAGGTAGATGTGCCAATCCTTCTGACCAATCTACCTTGGGCATCTCAGGCGCCATATCATAGAATCGCTGCAATCGCAACAGATCTTTTTGAGCAATGCCCTTTGGTAAGCGAGGCCGCATCACATCATGTTGGGTTCCATACAACCAGGCAGTAAACAGCATTTGTTGTGCTCCCCCTCTGTACCAATTGCCTTGTTCATAAAAATCGCCCACTCGTCCCACCCCTGCGCCAAATCCCATCGGCACCATGGCAGCGTGAGAAGGATGGTCCAGAGCCGCTACTGCCATTTGCCATTCAGCTGTAGAGGAGCACCCATAGGTCCCGATTTTGCCATTGCTCCAACTTTGCTTGGCCATCCAACTGAAAGCATCATAGCCATCTGTGGTGGGGGGGCCAAGAATGTCCCAATCCCCTTCCGAGAAGAAGCGCCCACGTTCATTTTGAACCACATAGGCATATCCTCTTTTTACTGCTTCATAGGCGCGCTCATAGGGGCGTGTGCTTAATTCTCCGTCTCGGTAAGTATTGAAGTTGTAAGGTGTTTTGGAGAAAATAATGGGGACTTGATCTCCAGTTTTTGGCCGATAAATATCTGTTGCCAATCGAACGCCATCTCGCATGGGCATCATGACCTTCTGATCGATGATGGCTATCGACTCTAGTTCGCTGAGAATATCTTCTTCCTGCGCATTGAGGGTTCCCCACAATGACAAAGACAGACACATCAAGACTATATGGGAAATTTTCATAGGGAATTGTATTAGTTCTATATCGCAGATGTTGAGATGATTCTGCAATGTACAATTCTCTATGAATATCCTGGAGATACGAGCATTTGGGCGAATCCTTCCGATCGATGATCTTCGGTTTTTTTGCCCTCTCCAGGGGTCTATTTGTCCCATCTCTCCATGAACAATTCTTTCCTAGCCCCCGACAATCCAGGAAAGGGTCTGGAGATAGGTACACTCCCGGAGAGCTTCCTGACAAAATTGGGTATTTTTATAATTTTCCAACAGCGTGGAAGAATACTCTCTATAGGAATCCAGTTTGACTTTGAGGTCCTTTTCCTTCCAGTCGTCATAACCATCCAGATAAAACATCACCTGCTCACATTTGGAGGCCATAAAGAGGGCTTTTGCTGCAAGTTCCAGATCTGCGGTTTCGGCCACTACTGCATCGAAATACGCTCGGGCTCGAACCATGGCATCGCGTTGGGTCTGGATATATTCCTCTGTTTGATCTTCATATCCTCCTCGATAATAATCTGTGGCCATCCAACATACCCCAAAATCCGAAGTATTGTAAATCGCATTGCCAAGCAAAAAGGAATTGTCTGCTACCTTGCTAGAATCCTGCTCAATCCCATACATTAATTCCACCATTTTTCGGGCAAAAGTCATGCGATTATAAGCGTAATGTCCAGGACCTGCTTCATGAAAATCTTCTTCAAAACAGCCAAAACAATCCGTGATCAGTCCTTCAAATGGATCTTCAGGAATGCGAAAATAGGTAACCTTCTCCACCTGATCTTCCGGAAGTTTTTCATACAATACCAAGGCATCCTCCCAGTATCCTTCTCGCATCAGTAGAGTCGCCTTCAGTTCCTGTAATGCAAGCATGGGATCATTGTCTCCAATCTTCAATTTACTCAGAAAAAATTGCTCAAGGCTTGTGGTGGTTCCTCCTTGTAGTTCTTCTACCCATTCGATCAGATCATCGACCAGTTCGGCATCTGCATTTATCTGAAGATCGGTCAGGCCAAAGCGGCACAGAAATGCCTTTCCATCCTCCCCCGCAGATTCGTACAATTTTCGGAATCGATTGAGCAGATAATCTCTGGCTTTCTTTTGGATCAGGTGAGGATCGGGACTAGGGGCAAAAGTAGACAGTTGCGAAAAAAGTCGATTTTCGGTTGCCCGAGGGAGGCTGTTCAATCGGCTGACCTGACAGACCCACTGAAAGAGTCGTGCATACTCCTGCTGTTGTGGATCTTTGCCTTCACGGGAAACGGTGGCAAAGATGCTTTCTGCCTGATCAAATCGACTATCCATAAAAGCCAGATAGCCTTCAGCCATTTTCCAAAACGTTTGATTGGCAACTTTCCCATCGCGATTACATTGCCGGACAAAGGCTTCCAATTCGCTTCTATATTCCAGCGCTTTCTTGACAGAGACCCCGTCATATTCTGTTTTCAGAGGAAACTCAAAGTCGAAATCCCATCCGAACAAGTCATTTTCCAGCTTGTTGATTTCGCGGGACAGCAACAACCTCAATTCTGGCAAGGCAGGATCGATCGCATAGATGGCTTGCATTTCTTCCAACACATAAGCCGATGGCCGAATGGCACGCATGACAAACAGATTGGCTTTTTCGGCATCAGACGCACATGCAGCCATGAGTTGACTCCAGGCGTCATCATTTTCTACCCGAAAGCTCAACCAGGCAGGAACTCGTTTTGCAGGACAATGCGCAAATACCTGCGAGAATAAGTAAGCTGCTTCGATTTCATGTCCCAGACTTCGCATGGCTCCTGCCTTATGCGCAAGCGCCCAGTAATAGAGTTGACTATTTGCTTTTTTGGAGACAGGAGGTACCAACTCATCAAAGAGGTCGATGGCTTCCTGATAGCTATTGGAATAATGTGCCAACCGAATCACCTGATAGGCATACCGCAACTGGAGAAAGGCATCTTTTTTGGTCATGGTGTACTTCTCTATCCCCTCAGAAATCAGCAAGGACATATCCGCAGTGTCTCGCTCGACCTCCTCCCAGGGATCATAACTGCCCGCCACATATGGTTCACAGCGTTTGGCATAGTCAAGATAGCAGGCAGGCATGCTCCATTTGTTCTTTTTCCAAAAAGCAACGACAGAATTTTGCTGAAGTGAATCTGCGGGGGCAGGCTCCCCCTTTCCTTCCAGCCATGCCTTCATCTCTTCGAGAGGCCCCGCAGGCACTTTGTATACAATGGTTGCGAGATCGGTCAATTCGGGTTTGCCTTTGTGATAGGCTTTCCACTCCTCCAGATTATCTGTGCGTTTGGCTGAATCTGTGTCCCAACTATAATCATAAAAGCGATCCATCGACAGGAAAAGTGGACTAAAATCATCCTGCTGGGTCAATACCGGATCAAAAAATGAATATCCCTGAAAAAAATCGTCAGGGTCAAAGCCGCATGCCACAGAGATATCAGTAGGTTTGGCGATCAATGCCAGGCTAGCGAAAACGCTGAAAAACAGTTGCCAGTTCTTCATGGGAATAATGTTCAAGAGTGGGTGTGTCCAAATGATATAAACTTACACGAATCGTATCCTGCTCCAGATGAGTTGACAATATATCCACAGCAGAAGTGAGTTCTTCCAAACTTACAGTTTCAAGACGTATGACATCGCCTTCATACAGATAATCTCCATTCAGGAAGGTACTTTTGATGACCTTAACCTGATGCGGGCTCACAAAATCGAACCTTGCTTCATCTGACAATTGGGAGCGACGCAAGGTATTGAGCAACTGAATGGGCTTGCGATTGCGAATCAAGACGCCCCATCCAAAGACAGGAAGGGCAATGTCCAGCGGCAATGGGTATTCGTCCAGATTGTCCAGATAGTCCGAGGCAGTCTCAAGATCAAGGATGGAGTTGTGCGTATCTGGATCAGCCACATCTCCCATATTGTAGAACATCAGCATTCCCCGATCCACAGGCGGAACTCCGGTAGTTTCAGCATACTTGACCTGATGCAGCCGAATGGTTGAGGAAATATCTACTTGTGAATCCGGCAAAAAGGCTCTGATATAGTCTGTCAGTTGAAAAAAAGCCTCCTGGCTTTTCGGTGTCCAATCACAATCTAGCTGAATTTCCCCAAAAGCGGTGGAATCTGCCAGATGATATATCCGATCGGTGATACGTTGGGCAAGAATTGGCAAGTTCTCTTCCGAAATATTGAGCATGGTGCGATTGGTGATATACACGGTCGGCACCACCTCTCGACCGCGGAGGGCGGCCTGATTCAATCGAACACTTGCCAGGGGAACAGCCTCTTCTCGTCGGGTATTCCAATCCACATCAAAGAAGCGAACATAGAGTCTGGAGACGCCCAGTGTATCCAGGAGCCGTTTTTCTTCTCCTCCTACGCTACATTGAGTTTTCCAGTGGTAGAAGGAAGGCAACACTGATCTGGGGGCACGCTCACAGCTCAGAATGGAAAGGGAAGCAAGGGTCATGCATAGCCAAATACGAACCATTCTTCCAAAAATAACGCTCTTTCAGCTAAGAATCAATCATAACCCCACTTCAAATGATCCGTACAAAGAAACTATTCCTCTCAAATGATTTGATCCCTTTTGTTGGCTGAGATTCTTATACGATTCAGCAACATTGGGCCTTTATGTGTTACGGAAATCCATCAAATCATGATCCGAGCTGTTTTCCAAAAAACCCGAATTGGGGTATTTGGCCTCCTCTTAGTTGTTGGCTTGTTGCAGATGTGCTGTAGAAAAGAAGCGGCATCCTCCATCGCATCTCCACCTCATGCAAGGCCACATAATTCCACTCATCCAAAGACCAATATGTCAGCTGATTCTATTTCGGGAAATGTGATAGGTGAAGGAGTGCAGTAGCGTACATCCACACGCTGCTTCTATTTTCCCAGCCATTCCAGGTATTCACAGAGCATATTCACATTCTGGATAAAGACCTTGCTGTGGATTCGATCTGCAGTCCGGTAGCTTCCATTCCACAATTTTCCTCTTTCCCGATGCTTAAACCTGTCCTGGTAGGTGACCCATCTCCCTTGTTCATCCAGTTGGTTGATCACTTCCTCCACCAATGGCTTCATCGATTCCAACATCAGTTGTTTCAACACAGGAGAGGGACTGACCTCCGAATCGGAAGGCGGAGGTGGACTTCCTTGTTGTTTGATGGCTTCGTAGCGACCTACCGTTGAGTTGAGCAAATCCAGCAAATCCTGTTCATATCCATAGCCAAGTCTTCGCTCATCAGAGAGTTCGCTGAGAGAATCCACCCGGATGCGCCCCCGATCATAATACAGAGGTTCATTGGTCCAAAGCTCGACGAATCGCGCCCATTTGCCATTGGGAAGGCGAATTTCCCTGACCCACCTTAAGGCATCTGGAATCGGTTCCAAAAAGGTCTCTTCCCCACTGTGTAAGTACAGATCCAGCAATGTGCGAATATTTAGGAGGGTAACCTGTGGACAAACAGAAGGTGGTTCGAAGGTCCTGGCCCAGGCGGGTTGGAGATATTCATTGTATTGTTGCGCCCAAGCCGGTTGGGGCGGAGGTAGTTGGGAGATCATCATGAAACGTCCCACCTTGTTCAGGCTTGCTGTGAGGGCAGGTTTGTCGTATTGTTTGTCTGCTTGAATCATGACTTTGATGCAGTCATTGATTCCTCCATCATTAAAGGTCGCATAATCGTGATAATTGCCCTGATACGGATAGCGATGTGGCCATCCGCCATTGGGCAACTGCGAAGCAAGCATCATCCCGAGTGCTGTATCAATGACAGCAGTCAATACAGAATCGCTGATTTCCTCATCCAGTGCCATGAGAAAGCGAATGGCGCTCTGTGTCTGGTCATCATCAAAGCTGACGAATGTGCTTGGCTCCTCCCCAAAGCGAATCGTATGTCCCCACCCCCCCAATTCATTCTGTCCCCGACTCAGAGCAGAAGCTGCGTCTATTGCTGCCTGCAAAAAATTTGGGTGGCGCGTGATCTTGAAGGCCCGAAGAAAGGCCATCCCTACTGCAGGTGTGCCGGGCGGTTGTACTTCTATGGTATTGCTGTCGGCTGCTGCCTCTCCCCATCTCTCAGTAAGGTCTGTTGTGTAGGAATATACATATCCCCCTTCAGTTGAGATAGAATGGTAGAAGGCAATACTTTTTTCAAGCGCATCAATCGTACGAGCAGCTAGGGAAGTCTCCTGAGCATGGAGAAATTGTCGGGCCAACAGCAAGAACACACAAAGTGAGAGACGCAATAACATATCCTGTAAACTAAATCAAGCGGTGAAACACAGTCCGGACCGTCATGTCAGCCGACCGGGTATAGGTAGCGAAGGAGGGAAAGGAGGAATCTCACGCCCTGTTGTCATCATCGATTGCAGAAGGCAATAAATAGCATGAGGGAACATTATTCGTATTACAGCCCTTGATTCGCGTACCTACTTTGTTTTGGACCAAAAGGTACACAAAACTTTCCATCTTTCTCTCTGATGTGATTGTGCTTAGATGACTTTCTCGGCGACGGTTTTGACCTTATTGAGATTACGGGTATGCTTGCGGATTCTCCGTGGTTTGAGTCGATTTCGGCTTTCGATATCGGCGATCAACTCCAGCACGGCATGACTAATTCTAGCCTGAATATCTTCCCAGGAGGCCTGCGGGATCAAGCCATTGAGGGTACGGGTTTTTCCGTCGTTCCATTGGGCTTGAAGCAGGATCAGGCTTTGGTATAGACTCTCATCCTGATGCTGGAGAAAATTCGCAAGGAGAGCGAGAGATTTCCCAATCATCTGATCAGACAGTCCCATGAGAATCTGATCCTTAAGCCATTCACTCCACCAAAAGAGAATAGACAAGGATTCATACTCCTGCCACAAGGAAGAGATGGGCTCCTGCCCCTGTGCAATCACCTCACATTCGTGATTCAGGGCAAATACTTCCGTTGGTGCTCCCAAGTGAAGCTCTGCCTGCAAGATAAGCGAGGTAAATCCAATTGTAGAGGGTCGCAAATCAAAATGCCATTCCATGAATTCTTTCTCCCCGATCTTATCTTCTTTTACTTCATTGGCATGGATCTCCAATATAGACTCAATCGCATGCTCTTCCAGATGCAATCGAAAGATCTCAGATAGTGGCCGATCCTGTATGTCGCTGCTTGCCAACAATTTTCTGCGGGACATATATTCCAGCAAATGATCATTGGCCATGCGGATGATGCAAGGGTTGGCTTGTCCTATGATGAGTTGCTCAGGAAACTGGAAGAGAATATTTGCTTCGGAATCTGGCAGATTTGATACCGATTGAGGAATGGGCGGAGGTTCAGGCTCTTGGGGCAGGGCAGGTTTTTCGGAAGTCCATTCAGGGACAATATTGAGTATTTCTCCCCCCAATATCCCTGATTCTTTCAGGCTTTGATCCATTGGAAGGGCTGTCTGATCGCTTGCACGAATCACACGATAGGTCGAGCTGTGTCCATTGTCTGATTCTGCCAGGACACCTCCCAATTCTCTTAATTCTACCAACAATTGGCTGGCAGTAATAGTGGTTGGCAGTTCGACATCCATATCGATCCCTTCTGGCTGAACGAACAAGGCAACAGAAATCATTTCTTCCTGTGTGGTTTCTTCTCCTTCAGATGTATCTATATCTGCTGAAAGTTCCGCTTGAACCAATATGTCTATGGAATTGAGTGCTTCGGAAAAAAGCTCCCCAAATGTAGCGCTAAGTGATAATTCTTTGCTGGACTCCTTGTGGATGAAATGATAAAGAATGAGGGTACCGTGTTCATCGTTTTCTTCCAGCATATCGAAAAAAAACAACTCCTGAAGCACCTTCAAAAAGGTATCTTCTTGATCTACTTCTAATGAAAAGACCTCATTATTAGGCAAATGTAGAGCCAAGGAAAAGAGCTTCATAAGGCAAACAGTCGTACAGTATGGAGGGAAAAGTTACGAAAAAAGAAGAATATTTCAATTTTTGTGAATGAATTTCCAACTATTGGAATGGAGGTTTGCCTTTGGAATTGTCACTTTTCCCATATTAATTCGGACTTTTCCAGATTCACTGTATGTACTTACTTCTTTCTACAAGTAAAGGCTTGCTTGTCTACCAACGCACCCAAAATGGTTGGCACTATCACCAAGAGGCATTTGTTGGACTTCCTGTCTCTATGGTGATGATAGATCAGCGAGACAATAGCTGGTGGGTCGCACTCGCTCACAAGCACTGGGGACAGAAGCTTCATCTCTCACAGGATCAGGGAAAGAACTGGAGGGAAATTGCCGCTCCTGTCTATCCCAAAGGTGCAGAAGTCAAAAAAGGGGTACCTGCCAGCCTGAAACTGATCTGGGCGTTGGCACATGGGGGAGCTGATCAGCCAGACTATGTCTATGTTGGAACGGAACCTGGCGGTCTGTTCCGCAGCACTGACGGAGGCAATAGTTTTGCCCTGGTGGAATCGCTGTGGAATCATCCCTCTCGTCCTCGTCACTGGTTTGGTGGTGGCCGGGATTTTGCAGGAATCCACTCCATCATTGTGGACCCAAGAGATAGTCAACACCTGTATGTAGCGGTCAGTTGTGCCGGGGTATTTGAGTCCCGGAATGGGGGAGAGAGCTGGACAGCGAGAAACAAAGGATTACGAGCAGATTATTTACCGGATCCTTATGTAGAGGTCGGCCATGATCCCCATTTGTTGTTGGCCTGTCGGAGTCAGCCAGATATCCTGTGGCAGCAAAATCACTGTGGTATTTTTCGTTCGGTCAACGGTGGGCAAGATTGGCAAGATGTTACAGACAAACAGGGATTGGCAAATTATGGATTTACCCTCGCCATAGACCACGACAATCCCGATCGTGCCTGGGTCATCCCGGCTGAGAGTGATCGAATCAGAATTGCTGTCGATCAGGCATTGTGTGTCTGTCGGACCGAGGATGGCGGACACAGTTGGCAGGCACTTCGACATGGTCTCCCTCAACAACAGGCATTCGACATAGTCTACAGACATGCGCTGGATATTCAGGGATCAACGCTGGCATTTGGCACCACCACCGGCAATGTCTATGTATCAGAAGATTGGGGAGATCACTGGTTTTGCCTCAATCACAATCTTGCGACAGTCAATGCGGTGAAGCTGGTCCGGAATGGGGAGTGAGTGAATTTTTTCTGTACTTTGAGAGACTGTTTGAACATCTATCACTTATTTTTTGTATGTGCATTTTTTCCCCATTCGGCGGCTTTTTTTGTTCCCATAGCACCACTATGAGAACAAAAAAGAGCCTTGTCTGAGAAAAAAATACACCATGAAAATTCTAAGCACAGATTCCCAAACAGTCTCTGACAAGGCAATTCTTCAGCAGACGTTTTTATTTTTTATCCTTATGGCACTTCCTCGCAGACTCTCTCAGACCCTCTCCCTTCCAGTTGTCGCTGCTCCCATGTTTTTGGTCTCGGGTCCAAGAATTGTGCTCGAATCGTGCAAAAATGGAATTATTGGTACATTTCCAGCCTTGAATCAACGGAGCACTGAGGGATTCGAACAATGGGTGATTGAGATCAAGCAGGATCTGGCTAAGTGGGAGAGAGAAACGGGCAAAACAGCTCCTCCCTATGGTGTCAATCTGATCGTGCACAGAAGCAATCCCCGACTCTATCAGGATCTGGAGATCTGTGTCAAACATGAAGTCCCGCTGATCATTACCTCTCTCGGAGCAGCCACCAAAGTCATAGAAGCCATTCATGGCTATGGCGGCATGGTCTATCATGACATCATCAGTCGCCGACATGCACAAAAGGCTGCCGATGCCGGAGTGGATGGCATTATCGCTGTGGCCTCTGGCGCAGGAGGACATGCAGGTACCACCAATCCCTTTGCCCTGATTGCTGAGATTCGAAAGTTTTTTGACAAAACGCTCTTGCTCGCAGGCTGTATGAACAGTGGGAGTGATGTCGCGGCTGCTATCAGCATGGGAGCGGATCTGGCTTATTTGGGTACTCGCTTCATCAATACCTTCGAAAGCAGGGCCGATGCCGCATACCAACGGATGATCATCGATTCCGGAGCCAAGGATATTGTATATACGCCAGCAGTATCCGGAGTTCATGCCAACTTTATGAAGGCCAGTCTGGAAGAAGCCGGCTTTGACATGGAGCAACTCGACAAGGCTGGCAAGATGAACTATGGAGAAAAACTCACGCCAGCAAAAGAGGAAGCCAAAGCCTGGAAAACGGTCTGGTCTGCCGGTCAGGGAGTGGCCGGGATAGAGGATGTGGTGCCCGTTTCAGATCTTGTCTCCCGTATAAAGCAAGAGTTTGCAGAAAGCATCCATCGACAGCAACAATATCTGGATTGGCTTGATCCTTCCTCCCCATCTGAGTGAACCAGAGTAGGTGTTAATCCCCATTTCCTTACAATCAGAAATTCTACCTGAAAGAATTCTTTCTTTTCTCTCCTTCTTTATGTGTCGATAGGTCGTATTTTTTTCAAGATCGACAAGGCGCATAGGTGTGTCGGAGAGACATATTGTCTTGTGTTTAGAATAGGGATTTCCATTCTTCATAAAAAAGGTCCTTTGGTTATCCGTCCAATTGTCAGGGTGTTGCCTAAGCGACATTTGATTCCGACAATTCGTAGAATATTGCTCGTTAGCCACAGCCAGATTGAATCTTTTCTCTTCTAATAGAATTCATTGTATCTTTCAGGCTTCATGATAAATATCCCGGGTCTATGAAATCAATTTCACTCTCTCTTCTCTTTACACTTCTATGTGGTTTTGCCATTCTTCCTACGACCGCTTTTGCTCAACGGACGTGCGGTGCAGACGCCATCATGGACAACATCAGGGCAAATGATCCAGAGCAAGCAGCTCGCATGGATGCCATACAGCGCAGGATCTTTCAAGAAGCCAAATCCATCCAGTCCAGTTCTCGAATGGATGAGGTCTACCTTATTCCAGTAGTCTTTCATGTTGTATGGAACGACAGTTCTGAAAATGTATCCGATGCCCAGCTTCATTCTCAGATCGATGTATTAAATGAGGATTTTCGGAGATTGAACGCTGATACGATCAACACCCCCTCTGCCTTTCGGGCGCTTGCAGAGGATTCCAAGATCGAGTTTTGTCTTGCGTCCTTTGATCCAGCCGGAAATCCCACAACTGGCATCACACGAACCTTTACCAACCGCAACTCATTTAGCCTGAATGATGCTGTCAAATCAGATGCAAGTGGAGGAAAAAGCCCCTGGCCCAGAGATCAATACCTCAATTTTTGGGTATGCAATCTCAGTGGCGGTATTCTTGGATATGCCTTTCCTCCAGGAAGTACTCCTGCTGAAGATGGAGTTGTGTGTCACTACACCTATACGGGCAGAGTAGGCAATATAAATTTCCCCTTCCACCTGGGACGAACCGCTACACATGAAGTTGGGCATTGGCTAGGCTTAAGGCATCTGTGGGGAGTAGGAGGCTGTAGCAATGATGACGGGATAGCTGATACACCTTCCCAGAGTAGCCCTAACTATGGCTGTCAAAATTTCCCGAGCATCAGCTGCTCCAATGGTCCAAATGGAGATCAGTTCATGAACTATATGGATTATTCGGATGATGTCTGCTTCAATATGTTTTCTCAGGGGCAAATTGCAGTGATGCGACAAGTTTTGGGGCCATCAGGCTTTCGATCCTCGCTTCAACAAGCCTCCAGTTGTGTCAATCTTGCTTATAACAATATCGGGATAGACACCATTCTGTCTCCCATAGATGAGAACTGTGATGGAAATATTTCTGTGGAAGTTGTCTTGTCTAATTATGGAGAAAATCTCATCACCGAAGCGCCGATTTTTTTCACCCTGGACGGGACACCCATCTGGTTTACTGTTTGGACAGGGGTTTTGGATTCTGGTTCCACAGCCACGATTGTGCATCTTCCAGCCAATATCTCTCCGGGTACGCATACCCTCGCTGTATACACTGATGGTGTCAATAGCGAAAATGATTCTGATGTGTCCAATGATACGGCTTACAAAACATTTGACGTATTAAGTGGTCATGCCTTGCCCTTCGCAGATGGGTTTGAAGATCCTCTCTATCCTCAACCCGAATGGGAACTCATCAATCCAGATAGTGCGCTCACCTGGCAACGAATAGAAGGAATCAGCAGATGGGGCACAGCTTCTGTTTGGATGAACAACTATGACTATCCATCCGCCGGGGAAATGGATGAATTCATTCTTCCCATGGTAGACTTGACGACCTTCACGCCTACAGGTGCAGGACTTTCGTTTTACCTATCCTATGCGCAGACCTTCCCCTTATCCGGGGCATCTGATACCCTGCAGGTGTGGGTATCCAATGACTGTGGAGAAACCTATGAGATGCGCTATCAGAAGGCTGGTTCGGACCTTGTCACGACAGGTCCCAGTGAGGCAGCCTACGTTCCTGAGTTTTTCTGGCAGTGGAGAAAAGAGTGGGTTGATTTATCAGATCTTACGGATTTCACCAGTGTTATGGTCAAATTTAGAAACATCACGAGTTCTGAAAACAATGTATATCTCGACAACATCAATATTGGCGTTCTCCATACAGTGGGGATCGATCAGCGGTTTGCAAGTGGGCAAGTTCAGCTCTTCCCCAATCCAGCCCGGGATATGGTTACTGTATCCATTGATGCTGTGAATAGAACGGATGTACAATTGTCTTTGCGCGATGTAGCAGGCAGGGCCATCGTTCAGAGGGAAGTCGCTATTCAACAAGGGTTCAACCAAATCGAGATTCCTGTGCACATGCTTGCTTCCGGGGTCTATTTTGTCGAAATCCAGGATGACAAAGGAAAATTCGTCGAGAAACTTATCATTTTATAAGTTCCTCCTCTTCGATTCAGGCGCATAAAAAAAACTCTGGCTGATAGCCAGAGTTTTTATTTGTTGGGATCTGTTCAGTGAATACACTCCACCAAGCAAAATCGTCACTGTCACTTTTTCTTGTCTTTGATGTATAAGACTGCGCTGGCAATCAAATAGACCGCTAAAGCAGCTAAGCCCAGCCAAAATGCCCACGACAATGCCTTAAATACAGAAACCAGGAGGAATACTCCTACAGCAGGGACTGCAACCTTTCCCCATAAGGGAAGGGACAAGTAGCTTTTGAATAACCAATTTTTTTTCATTGTTGTATGCTTTATATATCGCTAATCTTATTGTTCGAAAAAGATACGGAAAAAGTTTCAATTTCCCATTCAACATAAAGACATTCTCTTGTTGGAAAGGTCCAAATTCAGGGGAAAATTTATTGCGTTTCAAGAGAAATACCAGATTTCGTTCTGGCGGAGGGATAGAGCTTGATCTGGCGACACAGATGCCCGACCAATCGAAAATTTGTCTCGCAACCATCCCCTATGCTGTCCTACCTGCCCAAAGGAGGGGAAGTGAAGAAGCGATGAGATTCCAACTCGCACTCTTTTGACTCATTGAGCTCATTCCCCCTTGATTCACATTTCTGATAATCTTGCATCCATTCCTCGCTTTTTGCGTAACTTTAATCGTTGCAAACAAATGAGTCATATGAAATGTATCTCTTTGCTCCTTGCCTTTGTATCTGTTCAGATGTCTCTGGCCCAGGTCTTTCACGACGACTATTTTCGATCCCGGGCTGAACAAGGGCTGGATCTGACCTATAACTTTGAATTTGAAGAAGCTGAAGATGTGTTCGAAGATTTGCTGGAAGCCTATCAAGATCATCCTGCCCCTTATTTTCTGCTCGCAACCAATCGCTGGTGGCAGAGCTATATTACCATAGATGAAACCTATCACGCCTATATTGAAGAGCAACTAGATCTGGCACTCGACAAAAATGAAGGCCTGGAAGATCGGGACGAGGCCCATCTCGAATACGTTTTCTTTCAATATATGTGCTATGCCTTCAAAACGCGCTTGCATACCCTCCGCCGTGAATGGTTGTCTGCCGCCAATGAAGGTCGCAAAGCGCTCCCATATTTGAGAGATGGATTGGACTATGCGAGGAGCAGCCCTGAATTCTATTTTAGCGCAGGAATTTATCATTACTATGCTGCGACTTATCCCGACAAGCATTATTATGTCCGACCGTTTATGATATTTTTCCCGGATGGAGATGAGGAAAAAGGAATTGAGGAGTTGGAGCTAGCAGCCAATACGCCGAATTTTGCCCAGCCAGAAGCCATGTATTATCTGGGAGATATCTATTTGCAACGGACAGGAGCCCTTGAGCAAGGAATTGAGATGAAACGCCAGCTTCATCGAGCTTATCCCAATAACTCCTGGTTCAAAGTAGACTATGCCAAAGGATTGATCCATGCACAACAGTATGAAGAAGCTGATATCTTATTGACCGAAATGATTGCGGAATTTGAGAATCTTCCGGATCATCGTCATCGTCTGATCAGTAGCCTGGAATCAACCTTGTCCACTCAAGTCATGGATAGGGTCTATCACTATCAGGGAGTGGTGCTCATGCGGTACTATCAAGCCTATGAACAAGCCATCGAACACTTTGGAATTTCTCTGGAGTTGGGAGAATTAGGGGATTGGGATATCAGTCCTTTGCCTCCCTCCAACTATCTGCATATTGGCCTGTGCTACGATCGACTTGAGATGCGAGGAGACGCCATAGAAGCATATGAGTCGGCCCTGGACTTTGACCAAGCTGATCATGTAGAAGTGCGAGCCAAGGCATGTCTGAAGGATCCATGTAAATAGAAATTACACATTTTTGACAAAAAGAGACATTATATTTTGATTTAACATTTTATTGTTATAAATTTACTCCAAGCTTCACCACTCAATATGATAGCTTAAGTCGACACGCGAAAGCGCGTCCCTTTTTTTACTCAATTCGCAACGAACAAACTCGATATAACATAAAAAAGGATAATTAATTTCAAACTATTTCATTTTGGCTTTTAGTTCTTCGTTTTGGCCCAAAGTGCAAGGTGGCTGACTATCAGAGCAATACATCACCTTCCTTAGCTCAAACGGATCTGTCTCACTCTTAAGCTTATCATTTATCATGATTTACCAAAAAATCACCAGAAACCTTGGACTATTGTTGAGCCTAGCCCTCCTTATCGGTATTGGTTTGAGCCCAACGACCAGTCATGCTCAGGCAGTTGTAGACATTGATGATTTTGTCGTACAACAGCCGATCCCGACCCAGTCGCATATTGGTTCTGCAATAAGTCAACAGCCCCAGGCTCGTTTGTCGATGGAATTTGTCAAACAGCGGGTGCCTGTCAAGGTGTGGAATTTTGTTCGACAGCTATTTGTTGGGAAGAAAATCCTCAAGCAGCGCAAGCGAATCATTGCTACGGATCGGAAGACATTCTCTTCCTAGTCACAGGAGAAATTGATTGACGGTTTATCTCTTTTTTCGCCCTTCTGTATGGCAAATCTTGTCATTGCGCCAAGCTCTGATTCTTGTCCTTCGAAGGTCCAAAAAATGACTGATAATACCCCCACTAGATTCTAAGACCCCATAGGTTGGTGGACAGAATGAATGGGGTTCAATTGCGATTGACATGACAAGATTGGATGCAATCTCAATGAAATTGATATTACCATTTGTATAGAACTTTGTCTAAACCCTTAGAGACTGTTTGAAAATCTGGCACTTATTTTTTGTATGCGTCTTTTTTCCTCATTCTGCGGCTTTGTTTGTTCTCATAGCACCACTATGAGAACATAAAAGAGCCTTGCCTGAGAAAAAAATACACGATAAAAATTCTCAGCACAGATTCCTAAACAGTCTCTTAACCTTTCTTTTTTGAATGAGGCATTCACTCTGTGATTGCTAGTAGCCCTCCTTGCTCGGGGAGGGTTTTGTCTGTTTGTCACAAGTGTTGATCAATTTGTCTCTGAAACCACAAGGTGACCAAAGATTCTGCCAGCTTAGATACTTGTTCTTTGAGGGGTTCCCATTGTTGTTGTTGTTTTACCTTCAGCATGCGCCGCAAAATCCTCAGATGTTCGAATTGCATTTTTTTATAGGATGATTTGAGAGATTTTTGAATATAGATATACTGCCAAAGCGAATCGATATTGGCTTCTATGCCATATACATCCACTCGCTCATATCTGGCCATGAGGATCAGCAGACGAGTTTCTATCTCAACATTCGCCCTGGAATACATATCATATTTTCTTCTTCTCAAGACCTTTTCCAATTCCCCGGAAAAAAAGTGGAGTTTCATGCGGTTGAACTCATAGATTTCAGCTTGTTCGAAAGGAGCAAGGGAAGATTTGTAGGTATCCAGAAACTCCCAGGTTTCCTCCAACCAAACAGAACGCTCTCTTTTCGAAATCAAAAACAAACATCTTAGTCGAATAGAGATATAATTGTTATATGCCTTGGAAGGGAGATAATTGCCAACAAAAAACCATCCCCTTTCAATTGCCATTTGCTCCAGTTTTATGCGGTTAAAAAAATACCGTATTTCCCGCGTCTCTCTTTGTTTGACGGAGAGATAGGATTGTAAGATCGCAATAAGATTGTATCTGGTATCCCAGGGCAAGGCGTGCTCATGGTCCAAAATCAAGTCCTGAAAGGCATACAATTCTCCTTCCTCTCCATCGAGAATTTGCTCCAACTTCACTTGCAAGGACAAAACAGGGTATTGGCGGTGTTGCTCAAACTCGTGGATGAGATCGGTCAATTGGTTCTCCCATGTTTTTGCCCATTCAGTTTGGGGCTTTCTGCCACTTCCCTTTTCTATGACTCTCTGATCCATGAACAGTTGACACCACCATGCCAGGAAAGCTTCCTTATAAGAGGCATATGGCCGTTTCCTGGGAGACACATTCTGAACCATCATGTGTTGCATCAATTCCCCTTCCAGCGCAAACAGACTTTGGAAATAATTCTTGTCTCTCAGGCCGCTCTGCTTGAATCTTCGACGAATTTTGTTCGCGTATTTGAGAAATTCATTCCCTAATGGCAATTCATTGAGTCTCCTCAATAACATGCGATCTCGTAACAGGCGGTCTTTCCGAAAAGCCTGTATGGCCAAAAATTCCTCAAGTTGAATCAGGAGTTGACCGTATTTGCGTCCAAGTTCCTGTGCATCAAAAGGCTTGTCATCGAACACCTTTTGCCAGAGTTCTTCATCAATTGGTATCCGTTCCTGTTCCAGGGATTCAAGAATCATCTCCACCATCTGTCGGACTGCTGCTTGTCTGCCATGAAGCTCGGTGATCACCCATCTGTGAAAGCATTGTCGGTCTTCCACAGAGAGTTTCCGCAGCAGATGTAGGGCTTTTCTCATGTACTACAAATTTTCTGAGTAGGATGATTGGAAATTAACAGTAATAATTTATCAAAAAATGCTCAAAAATTAAAAATATCGCCGCTTTTCAAAAAATATCTTTTGGAAAAATGTGAAATTCATTTGTCGTTTTCACTGTATTTTCTCTCTACCTTTGAGCTGTTAACACATGTAATCACGATGAGTTCATCTATACAAGAGCCCTTTATCTTTCATTTGTTACAGGGATATAGTCTTGGACAAGGCAACTTTCCTGTCAGTGCAGAATTGATTGAGTTTGTTAAATATTTAATTGAAGAAAATCTGATTTCGGACAAACGGATTCGAGAATACATGCTTGTCCATGAGTTTCGGGCACTTTATCGGGAAGGAGAATATCGCAACAAATCAGAGACTGTCCGGTCTCTTGCCAGAAAATATAAAGTAAGCGAATCAAGCATCTGGAATTTGCTCAAACAACAAAAACAGATGTTTGGCGAGTAGTAAGAAACCTTTAATGAGGGAACCAATGGAAGATAGATCTGAGTGACCCTCTTGTACCGGAGTTGAAAAGCTCCGGTTTTTTTATTTCCTGCCAGGAGATTGCAGCAGACAATTTCTAGAAACTGACTTTTTGATCATTTTCTTCCCAAGCTTTATTCAATCCACAAGAATCTCTTCTATATCAGTCAGATAGAAAAATTTATCTCACTGATAATCAGTGTATTGTGTATTTTTTTATTTTTTTCTCATTTTTCGTGCAGCACTCTCTGCATTCCTCCCGTCTGAAAAACGATTTACATCTAAAACCTCACACAATTTAAGTCATCTGATTGACTATCAATTAAGCGATCATTTTCCAGCCTCCTTACCAAACTGGAAACCGGACCACCACACTCAATGTGGGGTCCTTTTTTTTTGGCAGACTGTTTCGAATGTTGAGTGAAGAAGGTGTTATCGGTCACTTTCAGCCTTTCATAGGACACAATCCAACAGCTAGCTGAGCTACATGAGGATGGTTACCACACAGAAGGGTGGCATAACACAGCCAGGGAATGACACTCAAAGTTCTCCTGGACGGATCAAATATGATGAGTAGTCAGCCTTTTTTGTTCGAGCCTTTGATCAGGCCAACGATGAACAACAAAGCTACAGCTCCAACGAAGCTCACCAACAGAGAACTTCTCATGCTCCCACCAGCGGAGATATCCAAAAAATCAAAAATCCATCCTCCCAATACCCCACCGATGATTCCGACAATGATATTGCCAATCAGCCCAAATCCACGTCCTTTCATGACAAGACCACCAAGCCAACCAGCCGCAGCACCAATTAAGAGAAACATTAATAGATTCATAATAGATAGTTTTTGTCAATAAAGATGGAAAAATTCCAGACGAGTTGAAAGCTCAAGACTTTTTTTCAGCCTCCTTGCCTGACCATATCTCCTTGATGACAAAAGGGGGACGCCTTTTCACTTCGATATAAATCCGTCCCAAATACTCGCCAATGATTCCCAAAATGATCAATGTCACCCCTCCCAGAAAAAAAATACCAGTTGCAAGAGAAGCCAGTCCCGGTGTATCGGTCGGGCTATATCCTAATAATTTGAAGTCAAAAATCCGATGTATAATGAAAAATATTCCCAACAAAAAGGAAGGAATAGCGATGATCAGACCCATATAGCTGGCAATCCGCAATGGCATCAGAGAAAACCCAAAAATTCCATCAAGAGCAAGGGTATAGAGTTTTCGATAACTGTACTTGGGGGCCCCAGCCGCACGTCTATCCCTCTCATATCGCAAGCCTGTCTGCCGAAACCCTACATAGGTCCGCAAGCCCCGAACAAAACGTATATTCTCCGGCAGCTCCAGCAATACATCGACCACTTTCCTGTCTATCAAACAAAAATCTCCACTATCCAGGGGAATATCCAACTTACTGATTCGATTCATCAGGCGATAAAACAGCTTGTAAGCTGCTCGTTTGAACAAATTTTCTTTTCGCTTGGTTCGGATTGCATATACCACATCGAATCCCTCCCGCCATTTCTCGATAAAACGAATCAGAACTTCCGGGGGATCTTGCAGATCTCCATCCATCAGAATCACAGCCGCTCCCTGGGCTTCTCCTATTCCAGCAGAAACAGCAGCTTGATGTCCAAAGTTTCTGGAAAATTGAACCAGACGCACATTGGACCGACCAAAACTCAAGTCTTTGATGATGGAAGCTGATGTGTCGGAGGAGCCATCATCCACAAAGATGATCTCAACAGGATGATCCCAGCTGGCAGTAGCAGCGAGCAATCTGGTGTAGAGCTGTGGCAGCACTTCTTCCTCATTATAGATCGGGATGACAATACTGATCATATCTGTTTGGGTAGAAGATGGTTGTTGCAAGGACATGCTTCTCTAATCTGTTGTCTCCAAAATCATATGAGCCACTCGTTGACCTTGTTCAATGCCATTTGAGACCTGTCTATCATTGGGATAAATCTGGGCCATGGTACAAAGATAAAGATTCTCGATCGGGCTTCGCATATCGGGGATCAGATCGCTATATCCCTTTGTGACAACGGGTTGCGCATAAGGTGCTTTCCATAGCCAGCGATGGAGAATGTCAGTCTGTTTGAAGTGGGGAAACATTTTTTGTATATGAGGCAGATACAATTGACTCAACTCAGCAGCGTCCATGTCCATCCGATGATCACCGGGAGGGACATATGCAGACAGATATACAAGATGTTGATCATCGAATTCGGAGCTTGAGGCCCAATTGGTTTGTTCCACTACTCCGACGAAAGGAGCTGTCGGATCTGTTACATTGGTCCAGTAAAATTCTGAGAGGGTGCGGGATAAGGTCATGACCAAACAGACATTTCCCAGAAATCCGATTCGATTCAATTGGGCCTTATAGTCAGCCAAAACGTCAGGCAATAGATCTACAAAAGTTGGCAGTTGAGTCGCAACGACCACGGCATCACTTTTCCATTGCCCTTCTGCGGTCTGAATTCCAGCGATCTGTCCATCCTGGATCAGGAGTTTTTCCACCGGAGAATGAAGATGTATCTCATGGCCCTCTTGTGTCAGAAAGCTTCCTACAGCCTCAAACAAACGTCCCATTCCGCCCTGTAGATATCCCAACAACTCGAAGCCGCCAGCTGTTCGGGAGCCGCCCCTGTCTACCAGCTTGCTCCATAGCCATGCGGCAGAAACCTCATCCGCATAAGGCCCAAATTTCCCTTTCAGCAGAGGTTCCCAAACGATTTCATACACCTTTTTCCCGGCTATGCGCTGAATATAGGAGGCAACAGATTCCTTGTCCAGGCTTTGCCAATCCCGGATCATCCGTGCATGCAGAACCAGCAATCCCATTCTCAATCGACTCCAGAAGGGCAATGGCTTGAAGCGCAATAGATCCACAGGAGAGGATAAGCGATAGGGTTGGGAAAAATAATACGAACCTGTGCCTGCCGGCTGCCACTTCAGGGCTGATTCAAGTCCCATTTCTTCAATCAGTGCCTGAATCGCAACATCTCGCTTGAATATGTGATGGTAGAACTTTTCAACCCGAAACCCTTCAGTGGAAAAACTGCCCGCCAGCCCTCCGAGGTGATCTGCAGCTTCCCAGACATGAAGCTCCAATGGTTCAGCGCTTTTGGCCAGTGTATAGGCACAAGCCAGTCCTCCGGCCCCTCCTCCAATGATGTCAATCCGTTTGCTCATGGATGTCTTCTATATAGGTGAAACTGGGCGTGTGGAAATTGGCGTGCAAACAAGCTATCCCGATCATAATGGGCCTGTAGCCACTTTGCCAATTCAGGATATTGATGGATGGGATATTTGCCATATGAATTATAATCAGCAGGAGAGGTATCTAGCACAAAGGCAGGTGGGTGTCGTCTGAGATCCTTGAGCAATTGCTCTCTTGTTCCAGGAACAACAGCATATTCAGTAGAGGAGTGAGACAGATTTTCCCAGGGAATGAGTCCTGTCAGCACATTGCAATAGACATAGCGAGTGGCAGGTCTGCGCTGGCTATAGAGATAAAACTCAGGAGCAAATCCCCAGACAAATAATCGATCGGAGGGCTTGCTATGTTCACGAATATAAGGGGCGGGTTGTGGGTCTTGATGAAAAGCAGATTCCAGATACACCTTGTTCTTCACCAACGTATGGCCGATCGGAAGCAGAAGTCCTATTCCGAGTATACCGCTCATCAACATCATTCCCTCTCTTTGGTCCTTGTCCCGCATGTAGCGGACCAATCGCTGTCCTCCCCAGGCAGCTATCATACAGGAGGCAGGAAGCCATTGGATGGCATAATGGCCAAAGTTTCTGCCACTCGTCAAGCCTCCTAATAAAGCCCCCACAAACCAGCAAAGCAGGAGTTTTTCCTGAAGTGTCAGCACCTTCCTTCTGCTCCAGGCATCCATCAAGCCTACACAGATCAAGCCAGTCAACAGCAAGGCATCATTGAAAAAACTAACCAGCAAAGCCATCGAACTTCCAATTCGTTCCAAAAGGCTCACTTCTGGCAAGTAGTATTGCACATTGTATTGCCATACATAGAACAAGAGATCTTCCCAGCCTCCTTCTGTATGAAAGTACATTCCCATACCGATGAGCGGGAGGGCAAAGCCTACGCCCACCAGTATTCCCTGCTTCAAAAAGATGGCCCAATTCATTCGTTCCTGCCATTGCGCCCAGAAAAGCCAGCCACCAACTGCTGCAAAATCCCACACAGCTACCTGCTTGCTCAAAGTTGCCATGCCCAGGAAGATACCAGCAAATAGCAACGGAACGGACCGCAGCTTCCAACGACACAGAATCATGATGGCCATACTGCTGCCAAGGATCAGAAGCCATTCGGTATGAGCGGCCCACATGTCCATGGGGGAATGTGTCCATGAAAACACCACAAATAAGATCGCAGCGATTCCCCCCAACTTCGGACTTGTCCCAAAAAGCAATCCAGCGATTCCTCCCAGAATCAAAACATACATCCAATGAACAGCCACCATATTCCAATCGCCACAGATCTCAAAGATGAGGGCGTAGGCATAATAGGTCAAGGGTCCACGGTGGTCAATGGCGTCGCGATAGGGGAGTCCTCCTTCTGCGATTTCCTGCGCAACCACTGCACTGACAGCCTCATCGACATTGAATATAGAGATTCCACTGACAGGCAGCCGTAGCAAAGCAGTCAACAGCAGCGCAATGAACAGTAGACTATATGAGGATCGTTGGGTCATGTGCAGTGCAAGTTAGGGCTTCCTGCGTTGATACACATCAAAAATCACCTCCGGATGCTGTTGATGGAATTCCTGAGCCAATTCATATTCTGCCTCCAGCAAAGTTGCGAGCGGATATTGGCCGATGGGATATTTGCCATATGCCCGATAATCTGCCACTTGGGTGTCGATGATATAAGTAGGTGGATGGTGCGCCAATTCTTGCATCAGGATGTCCCAGCTTCCGGGCACGATGGCATAGCGCGTATCCTCTTTGGATTCATTCCCGGCAGGGATATGCCCAGTGAGTACATTACAAAATGAGAAACGACTGGCTGGAGATCGACCACTCAACACATAGATCTCTGGCGCAAAGCCCCAAACAAATATCTGATCTGCTTCAGTGGTAGTAGAACGGATTTCTTCGACGATGGCTTCAAATTCGGTGATAGAAGTATCCGTATGGAACATAAAGGAATGATGGTAACCTGTAACAAGGATAGGCCAGACCAATCCAATAATCAGCATCGGCTTGAGCCATCGCTTTTGCTTCTGGCGCTGAAGGAGGTGAACGATCCCAACAGCTCCAAGCAGACAAAGCGGAATAAGGGCGGGAATGAGATAATGCAAAAAAGCCCGTCCTCCTGCCATGGCTTCCAGAAAAGCAGCTCCCACCCAACAGATCAACCACAGTTCGCGCGGATGACGACCCACTTTCGAAATTCGATGATATATGGTCCAGGCAATCACGCCTAGCAACATCCACTTATGCAGGAAAAAAGCACCAAACAACTTTAGGGTATTCATCCCTCGGCGTATACCCTCTATTTCAGGCATATAATAGGCTGTATTGTAGGTCCACAGGTAGAAGACCCAATCTTCCCAGGCTCCACTCCACCAGAATCCCCAGGCAGTCAGGGCCATCGGTACTCCCCAACCCAGAAGCAGAAATCCAGCTTCCTTCGTAAAGCCCACTCGCTTATCCTTGTTGGCTCCCCATCCTCTCAGCACCAGATACCCCAAGACGGCCCCCACTTCCAAAGCTCCCACTTGCTTGGACAAGGTACACAACCCAAACAGCATCCCCGCAAGCAAGCATCTGTGCCATCGTCCTCTGGCATTCAACCAAACTCCCATCCCAACAAGTGAAGCGGCGGTCAACAGCCATTCCGTATGTGCGGCCCACATTTCATGAAATGGGTTGGCCCAGGAAAAGACAGTAAACAGAAGTGCAGCCCACACGCCTACCTTCTCGGAAAAACTCGTTTTGCCAATCCACCAGATCCCCAAACTCAATCCGAGATACAGCCATATATATATGGTATGTACGCCAGCCATATCGCCTGATCCGGTCAGCGCAAAAATCCCCGCATATGCATAATAGGTCAATGGGCCCCGATGATCTATGGCATCCTTATAGGGAAGGCCACCCTCCAAAATACTGGACCCAACCACTGCACTGACAGCCTCATCTACGCTAAAAAATGTGATGTGATGAAAAGGAAGCCGCAAACCCAGACTCAGAAGCAAGATGAGGCAAAGGAGAATATGAGTGGGGGTTATTGCGGGAGTAGACATGTAAGAAGCCGGTCTTGGATTGCGTGAATGGCAAAATTAAGATAGTGTGAAAACAATTGTCCTGCTTTTTTACAAAATTTATTGCATAAGAAATAATTCGGTTTTTCATGCGTTATATATCTGTCTTGATTACAGCGTCCTTCCTCTCAGAGCAACGAGTCTACGTTGAAGGTTGCGGCAGTCCCAACATGGGTTTCTGCCGCAATTCTTTTTTCCTTCTAGCTCGTTCCTTTCTTTGATTTTTTTCTACAGCTTGACGGTCCTTCCAGTTTTTTGAGGCATGAGATTTTGAGGAGAAAGTTGCCTTATTCTCAGACTCATTTCTTTTTCTTTCTGATAGACTGTTTTCTGTCAAAAAAGAAAATAGAATATCAACTCATAGGAGATTTCCACCAAAAATTTCTTTGGCATTTTCCAATTATCCCACAAATAGATCAATCGAATGACAGGAGAAAAGGGAAAGAATCTGACCCTTGTCACTTGTCCATTTTTCCTAAATTTGAAAAAAATTGGGCCAAAGTTGATTAATCTGAGATAAAAGAGAGAGAATTTTTCATAGTCTGAGTTCCTTTGCTTGGAGAACTTTCCAGATATCGTTAGTTTGGGGCTTGCATTCTTTTGCAAATCATTTCATCCTTAACCAAACCACAATGAGAAAATTATTACTCTTTTTCTGGTGCATGATGCTGTTTGCTTTCAGCAGTAATGCTCAGACACACCTTTCTGAAGACTTCTCGACGGCGACAATGACGACCCCTCCTACGGGTTGGACACAAAATGTGATCGCTGGTGATCCATTGGTTGACCTTTGGCAGTTTGACAATCCCGTTGGTCGGACATTGAACGCGCCAATCTCAGATCCAGCGGCCATCTTTGACAGTGACGGACTATCCAACAATTCTCAAGCTGAAGATGTTGCCCTGGAATCTCCTGCATTTGATGCCAGTGCGGTATCTCAGGTATTACTATCCTTTGATCATTATTTTCAGAATGGATTTGGCGGAGGATTCAATGTAGAAATATTTGACGGAAATTCATGGATCACAGTATTGAGCGATAGTGGAGCGAGTACCCCTAATCCTCAATCTGTGAATCTGGACATCTCTGCACAAGCGGCAGGTGTGAGCAATGCACAAATTCGATTTCGCTGGACGGGGAATTATTCCTGGTACTGGATTGTAGACAATATCACGGTCTTCACTCCATTTGCCAATGACCTTGGGATCGTATCCATTGACTCCCCAACGGATCCAGATCCAACCAATTGTAATGGATTAAGCAATGCTGAACAAATCACGATCAGCATCAAAAACTTTGGTTCAGTAACCCAATCCTCCTTTAATCTCAGCTGGAGTGTATTGGGACCTGGCTCTCCAGTAACTGCCCTCGAACCTGTATTTGGGGTATCTATTCCTCCTGATTCGACTGTTTCGTATTCTTTCACAGGAATAGCAGCGACAGCCGATATGTCTACTTTTGGGATGTACACAGTCATTGGCCGAGTATCTCTCACAGGAGATCAGGATAGCACGAATGATACCACTTTCGTAATGATTGACAATCCTGCGCCGCTTATCGCTCCATTTACAGAGGATTTTGAGACGGGTACTGCCGGATCTGGTGGAACAGGTACTGCTGGTCCCGGCGTCTTGCCTATGGGCTGGTCCAGGACCAATCAATCGAACTATCAGTGGCAGGTGAATGATGGAACAACAAGCTCTACCAACACAGGACCGACTGTTGACCATACGTTTGGAACGAGTACTGGAATCTATATGTATACCGAAGCTTCTACTGGATCTGCAGGTGACACGGCTGAGCTGATTGGCCCCTGTCTTGATATCAGTGCCGTAGCAAGTCCCTTCCTTTCTTTCTGGTATCACATGTTTGGAGATGATATGGGAACGCTGGAAGTCATTGTCTCTTCTGGTGGGGTGGAAACAGTGGTGCAAACCATCTCTGGTGAGCAACAAACCTCAAACGCAGAAGACTGGCGCCAATCATTGGTAGACCTTAGTTCATTTAGTGGTACGATTCAGATCATTATGCGCGGGATCAGTGCTGGTATATTTGATGGTGATATCGCCATTGATGACCTGGAAGTAGTTGATCTCCCTGCCAATGACATTGGGATCACAGCCATAACTGCTCCAATAGATGGAATGGGATGTGATGGTCTTTCTGCATCGGAGAATGTAACCGTTACGATACAGAACTTTGGTGCTGCCCCACAAACTGGCTTCCCACTTGGCTATCTTGTAGGGACTGTTGGACTCCCAACCATAGAGGTTTATGGAGGTGCTCCGATTCCTGCTGGCGGCTCTGTTACTTATACATTCACTGCTACTGCTGACTTGTCAACGCCCGGTCTCTATCAGATCGGAGCTGCTACCGGACTTCTTTCAGATGCAGACAACAGCAATGATACAACCGTCATTGTCGTCAATAACCCAATTCCACTTCCGGCTCCAATCGTAGAAGATTTTGAGACGGGCACTCCTGGCTCTGGCGGAACTGGCACTGCTGGTCCTGGTATATTGCCTATGGGTTGGAGCAGAACAAGTCAGTCAGCCTACCAATGGCAGGTGAATGACGGAACAACGAGTTCTACGAGTACAGGTCCAAATGTAGATCACACGCTTGGAACCAGTTCCGGGATCTATATGTATACAGAATCTTCCAGTGGCTCTGCTGGCGACACAGCTGAACTGATGAGTGCATGTATTGATATCAGTAATGTTGCGAATCCATATATCTCCTACTGGTATCATATGTACGGTGCTGAAATCGGAACCCTGGAAATCATTGTTTATTCCAATGGAGTCGAAACAGTAGTAGAAACAATTACTGGAGAACAGCAAACCTCAAATGGGGAAGACTGGCGACAGTCATTGGTAGACATTGGTGCATTCAGTGGTGGTTCCATTCAGCTTGTACTACGCGCAATCGGAGCTGGTACTTTTAATGGAGATATCGCCATTGATGATATCGGAATTGTGGATATCCCTCCCTTTGACATGGCAGTAACGGACATCCTTGCTCCTGAATTTGGGTGTTTTGATACCACATTGGAAGAGATCCTGGTAGAAATAACGAATACAGGGACAGACACTATAGATTTGTTCAATGATACACTGACAATCATTCTTACTGCATCAGGTGCAAATATGGGTGCTGACACCCTTATTCTTGGAGGATCTGGATTGGAGCTTCCACCTGGCGAATCTTACGATCCACTTTTCCCCTTCATGGTTGATCTGTCTAATCCTGGCATTACAACCTTGACTGTCAGCATTGATTACACATCTGATGGCGATTCTTCCAATGATACGCTTCATACAGATGTCATTACGCAACCAACGATTAGTTCCTATCCATACTTTGAAGACTTCGAAAGTGGTCCTGGTGGATGGGTTGCAGGAGGAGAAAATTCTACATGGGCATTTGGTACCCCAGCCAAAACAGTCATCATGGGAGCTGCTTCCGGTTCCAATGCCTGGGTAACTGGTGGATTGGGTACAACTACCTATGATAACAATGAAGCATCTTCTGTTCAGGGACCATGTTTTGACATGTCCAATGCCCCTGCAGGAGCGTGGGTGGCCATGAAAATCTGGTTTGAAAGTGAAAACGGCTTTGATGGAGCGGCACTGCAATCCTCCATAGACTCAGGTGCCACCTGGCAACTGGTAGGTGCTTTTGGTGCTCCAAACAACTGGTACAATGACGATGCGATTTCCGGAAATCCTGGTGGACAAGGACAAGGATGGACAGGTAGAAATGGTGTGGGCTCAAACGGTTGGGTTCAAGCTTCCCATCCTTTGGATTCTTCTTTGACTGGGGCGGCGGATGTTCGCTTCAGAGTTGCCTTTGGATCAGATATATCTGTAACAGATGATGGATTTGCATTCGATGATTTTGCCATCGGTGTGCCGCCTACAGTCGCATTGGGTGCGGATACAGCTTCCTATTGTATAGGAGAACAACTGGATGCTGGCAGCGGATTTGATGCCTATCTATGGTCTACGGGAGATTCGACTCAAGCGGTCAGCATCGTGAATATGACAGGCATGAACATCATGGACAGTACCATTTCTGTTACTGTTGTGGACAGCCTGGGTCTTTCCGGTTCTGATACGGTTGTTGTGAATATCTTTGGTGCAACGCCTCCAGCCATTACTGCTACTCTTCTTACCAATGTTCTCTGTTCTGGTGATTCCACTGGTGCTATCGACCTGACAGTAACGGGTGATGCAACACCATTTACATTTACCTGGGACAATGGCGCGACAGAGGAAGATCTGATGAATGTGCCTGCCGGTTCTTACTCCGTTACGGTTGCTGATACCAACGGATGTTCTGTTGCTTCTTCTTCCTTCTCCATCTCTCAGCCTGAGCCGCTGAATCTCACAGATGCGACTGCAATGGATGTGGATTGCCCAGATGATTCTACCGGTTCTATCATGATCACCGTTACAGGTGGAACAGCTCCTTATAGCTACGCATGGAGCAATGGAGATACTACCCAGAACCTTGCAGGCATTCCTGTTGGCGCTTATGTCGGAACCGTAACAGATTCCAATATGTGTGTCCTGGTCTCTGACACTGTCAATATAGCCAGTACTGGTATGTTCCCAGCCGATGTTGCGATTGCAGATACCCTGGCTGGTGGTGGAACAGTAGACTTCTCTGGTTCTTCGACTGGTGGAGATACCTATGTATGGGACTTCGGAGACGGATCTGATCCAGATTCCACTCAAAATCCTTCTCACACCTATGCCAGTAATGATACCTTTACTGTTACCCTGACTGTTACCAACAGTTGTGGAAGCATGACTGCAAGCAAGACTGTTATCCTGACTTCTGTCGGCATTGCAGACTATCTTCTCAGCCAGCATGTGAACGTCTATCCGAACCCCAACCAGGGATTCTTTGAGATTCGTTTCTCAGACATCCAGCTGCAAGAAGTTGCTGTCGTTGTTTCTACTGTAGAGGGCAAGCGTATCTACGCTCGATCTCTGGGAGATATTGGTGGTGCATTCACTCATCAAGTAACACTTCCTGCCAATACAGCACAAGGGATGTATATTCTTCAGGTGAATACGGTTGATGCCGTCATGCACAAGCGTCTCATCGTGGAATAAGGACAATATGATCAGGATGCGTTGAGCACATTTGACTGCTTAATGCGCTACAACATCGGTGCAGAGATTGCTCTGCACCGATGTTTTTTTCTGCCCTAGACCGACACATCTGGCACCACCACCAACTGGATTCTATTTTGTATTCAAAAAGTATACGATCTGTGAGGAAAAGGCGAGAAAACATAGAGCAGTTCCATTGACAGATACTCCCTCATAGAGTTGTTGCCCCATCCACGACTCGAAGATGATCCTGTCAACGGACAAGTGGGTACTATTGGTAACGGCGAATAAATTTGGTTCTTTAACAATGTTAGTGGGGCCTATAATAACTCCTTTCTTGCTCCCTTTTGACCTCTTCCCCACAAGTCCCGTTTCTCCCTCAGGAGAAACAACCCGCCATCCAAGAATGCTGCTTCCACAACTTTTGTCAAAGAACCATAAATTCATTGATGAAGGAGGGGCGAATGAATTCGCCCGTACACCTAAAGAATGCCCTTCTACGAAACATATCAAGGAGCAATTCTTCTCACTCCTGATTGCAGGAGGTCATCTGTATCCACATCCTGCACAAAAAAAGACCTCGCTTAAGCGAGGCCCATGTATTGGTATAGGTTGTAGTCGTAGGGAAGGGAAAATTCTGCGTACTTGTTGATTGTTGTTTAGAATACTTTTTTCAACCAGGGAGAGGCATCACCGAGCACCCACTTGGCAGTCAAGCCGATAGACTGAAGACGTGCACCAGCCATTTCACGACCAAAATGGTAGCGATATCCATAGCCAAGGCGACCTTCTACTCCTAGCTCAAATTTGCGCAAGAAGAGAAAACTCACACCAGCATGTGCAAAGATTCTTTGAGAAACCCCATCATTGATTTTGTGATCCTGATGGTATTCAAAAATGCTCTCTACATCTTCTGCTCGAAAGGTGCTGGAGTTAGGCGCAACAATCTGGCCAGTCTCCAGGAGGCTGTAGTCCAGGACAGTTCTGTAGTCAGAGGTATTGACTTCCAGATAGTTCCCGAAGGTGTAGCCAACATTGGTTCCAACGCCTCCAAAGAATCGAAGCGAATTCAGAACAGTCTTGGATTTCACAATGGAAGCTTCTGCGTTGATTTCATGACCCCAATTGTCAAAGCTGAGGTATTCAGCTCCTCCAAGTTTCTGATCTGTGTTGTAATAAGTAACCCCGTCATTTCGAAAAAAGATTCCATTCAGGGCCAGATTCACTTCTGTGTTGGCCAATTTGTTGGGGATCAAACTCAAGCCAAGTCGGACATGTGGATTTTCACAAATCCCGGCATATTTGCTTGATTCGTTGTAGTTGATTCCTGCATACTTTGCCTGAGTCTCGGCGTCAAGCAAAGAAGTAAAATAGGAATGGCTCACGGTATTGAGCATATCCTGATCAACACCAAGGGTGATCCCAACACGTTTCACGGTCCATTTAGACTCAGGACCAAAAAGTTTTTGTGCAAAAACAGAAGTACCCATGAACATAAAGATAGTCAGGGTTAGACAGAACTGTTTAATCATGATAGATAGGTTGAATGAATGATAGAAATAGATGCCGAGAAAGTAGTGATGATATCTCAAGTTAGTCAGAACTTTTCAGACTAGAAAAGGTAAATATTTTGGGATGCAGCGTTTTGTGGCTCATTTGGCACTAGCTAATAATAGGCCCAACAAACAATACCGATCGCGCCTCCAGCCTAGAGTTCACGCTTGTTGTCAAAGGTCCAGGCAACTGTAGCAAAACCAGAGAAAGCACCTCTGCGGGCCATTCGCGGGAAAATTGATCGGCCCATATGAGGCCCCACCCTTCCGTCAACTCCTATCTCCAATCCTGACCATACATTGACTCGCAATCCCGTGCGAACAAATACTTGTTGTTGGACAGAAGAAGATGAACTTCGGCTAACAATACTTGTTTCATGAAGCGTGACCGGATCAGAAGACAACTCTCTTCTGGAGAATCCGTCCGTCCATTCCAGACTTGTCATGGTTCCGAGTCCTCCATAGGCTTCGAAGCGATTCCAAAAGGACAGGATTCGCAAGACCGAAACATCAAGTCCGATCGCCCGTGTAGGTTGTGCGTACCCTACATCCCCACAATCCACCGGTTGGTATGATCGATAGGACAAATCATTGTATCCATGATAATTATTATATCCCACAGGTGCTGGTCTCAGGAACCGTTGCGATTGTGCCATCAATCCAAGATTTACTTCCCATTTGGAGAATTTTTCTACACTCAGAGAGGTCGCTAATCGCAAGGAAGTCGCTGAAGTTTTCCCGGAAATGAAGTTGGTTGGATAGGCATAGCTACTTGTGCCCGGATACTGCGTTTGAGCATAAATATGATAGCCGTCTGTTCCACAGTATCTATCATAAATTCCTCCCAAAGGAGCAGGTTCTATTTGCCCCATCTGGAATGTATGGTTCCAATTGGATCCCACAGAGGCACTGATTCGCTTTACAGATACTTTTCCAAGTTGAGCTTGCAAGAAAAACGGCAAGAGGCATAGACTTGCCAGAATGATGGCCTTTCTTTTCATGGTAGTAGGTTTGATTGTTAAACAGAGGTATACTCTTTTGACGAATACAAGCTCCCAAACGCTGGAACTTATTTTATCTCGGGCGACTAAGTCTCTATTTGTCAACCAATAAAGGCTATATTTTTCTTCTTACCCGGCTAAGGGTCTCTGGTTTCATCCCAAGCAAAGAGGCAATATAATGTAAGGGGACGCGCTGCAATATTTGAGGATATTCTCGCATTAGCAAACGATATCGTTCCTCAGCAGTAAATGACAATAAGGCCAGCACACGCTGCTCTAATAAGATCTGACTTTGCTCCATGATTTTCCGTCCCAATCGCTCAAGTTTGGGCAGGAGCAGATAGAGTTGCTCCAGGTCCTGATGGCCGATTGTCCATAGGCGGGTAGGCTCAATTGCATGAATGGTTTCGCGGCTGGGCTTTTGTTGGACAAAACTTGCCAGTGCTGTCACAAATACGCCTTCACACAGAATGAATCGAGTGATTTCCTGATTGTTGAGGCAATAGTAGGAGCGTACTACTCCTTGCTCTATGAAGCCCATCCAATTGCAGACTTCTCCTTGTTGACAAAAAAAGTCTCCCCTCTTCAAGCGTATTAATCGAAATCGTCTGGACAGCTGATCCCATTCTTCTTCTGAAAAGACCACAAATTGTTCGATATATTTCTGCAAAGCTTCCATATAGGAAGATACGAGCAGAGTGGCCTTTCCGTCTAAGAGACTGTTTTGAAATCTGTCACTTATTTTTTGTATGCGTCTTTTTTCCTCATCCAGCGGCTTTTTTTGTTCCCATAGCACCACTATGAGAACAAAAAAGAGCCTTGTCTGAGAAAAAAATACACCATAAAAATTCTCAGTACACATTCCCAAACAGTCTCTAATGATGGAGAAACAATTACTCCTTGACTTCAACAATTTTTTCCAATCGAACCTGCACCGTCATGGCATGCTCTGGAAAAGTCAAGGGAATGGAAATGGTCGTTTTCTCTTTCGGGAGGAAATATTCGTAAATGGTTTGTGTCTCTGTACCGAGGACTGTTTCTGTTTTTGTCAGATAATCCACAACAAGAACAGCATCTTTGTATTTGATGTCCGTCGGATTGTCCAGACTCACACTCATGACTCTTGCCTGGGGATTTTTCTCCAGGGTTTTGTC
This sequence comes from Bacteroidota bacterium, assembly GCA_039029315.1. GTDB lineage: Bacteria > Bacteroidota > Bacteroidia > J057 > J057 > JBCCCJ01. Next base: position 158,435 of record JBCCGK010000004.1, read on the forward strand.
ATCCGCAGATGTGATTCCAATTTCCAGGCTTATTTGTGCGTCAGGCTTGATGGCTTGAGACTCTTTCTTCTCTATTGGCTCTTTTTCTGCAATGGTTTCCTGTGTTGAATCCTCTTCTCCTGTCAGAGACCACGACAAAATTCCTTCTTTGATGGCGTCTTTGGAAACTGCCGCAGCAGGTTCAGCTTGGGATGCTTTGTCTGGTTTTTGCTCTGAGGCCAATTTCGCTACAGTCAGATCCAGGCTATCAGATGGCGCTGAGACAGCAATCTCTGTACTCCCTTCTTCCTTCTCAGTCATCAGTTGCAGCGGGGCAGGAGGGACAGCTTCTTGTTTGACCTCTTCTTGAGAGGGGCTGGCTGCAGCAATGAATTCTTCCTCTGTCGTTTTGGCTTTGGGCTCTTCTTCTCTATCCAGAACGTTGGGATCGATGATCCACTCTGCATGTTCGTTAAAATCTCCTTCTTTCGCATCCAGCGCCCATTCGAGCACTTCCCCTCCTTGCTCTTCAGATCGCTCTTCACCCGAGGGGTTGGCCAATTCTTTGGGAGTGTCAAGCTCCACATCAGATTCCAGCGCCCAAGCGGTCACTTGATCTTCAACATCTTCAAGCTCCTTGGTTTTGCTTAATTTATCCTCCACCAACACCCGATACTTCATACAATCACTTTGCTTCCACTTCAGCATGGTCAGCTGATACTCACCACCAATCAAGATGTATTCTGCATAGATTTGCACAGTGGTCTTGCTACTCCCAAAAGGACTATACTGATCCGCTCCTGCGACTCCCCAAACGGCAATCCGTTCTTCCATCACATCCTCACTGACAGGTCGGGATTTGCGGCCAGTCTTGATGGCTTTGAATTTCCCATTATACCAGTGTTCACAATTGTTACAGGGACAAAAATGGTGAGGAATCTCCCCTTTGAAATGTTCATAAAGGGAACTGTCAAGATTTTGAGCCAGAGGGGGAGGTATTTTTTGAGAAAATACCTGTAGGCTAATCAGAGATAAGAGCAGACAAAGGAATGTGGGGATAAAGCGGTTCATAACTTTATGTCCGGAACGAGATGACCAAATTTTACACCACAGGGTATAGTTCCTTCTACATCAAAATACGAGCCAATCTAAATGAAATTTGTAGAAAGGTCCTCAAAAAGCAAGAAGTGCTCCTCATTTCGCTTTTGGTCAAGGAATTAGTTTGTGAAAAATTTATCAAAAGCTGCCTGAGGCAGGGAAGCATCCGTATAGATTGGTGAACATATCTACAAGATTTTTTGGCTCATCTCCCATCAAGAAGCTTTCTCTTCCCCACTTGCAACTTAGGCAGATCTGTTTGTACTTTCGAAGCAATCCTTTGGCATGTTGTCCCCTACTTTGAGCATTCCCCATATTCCTCTGCATTTTCATTCAGAATCCTGTTGATTTTTTTTCACCTATGAAACGAATCTTCAAAATCGCATTTTTCGGCTTATTGGCGATCCTTCTCCTCCTGATCGCAACACCTTTCCTCTTCAAGGATGATATCAAAACCATGATCCGGGATGATGCCAATGACATGCTGAATGCTCATCTGTATTTTGGAGATGTTGGCTTGTCTTTTCTCAAGAATTTTCCCAATGCCTGTATCTCTATTCAGGATTTCGGCCTTGTGGGCAAGGGCATATTTGAGTTGGATACCCTGGCCCAGGGAAAACGCTTCGATCTTGTGGTGGATCTGATGAGTGTGATTTCGGGTTCAGACCTTAAAATCAAAAAAATTCTGCTCGACCAGCCCAAGGTTCATGTCATTGTCCTGGAAGATGGACAGGCCAACTATGACATCATGAAACCAGATTCAACTACCGTCGTGGAGGATACAAGCACCTCAAATGCAAGTTTTAACATTGGTCTTCAGGAATATCGCTTGACCGATGCGAACATTCGCTATGAGGATGCCACCCTTCCCATGGATCTGATTCTCTCAGGCATGAATCACTCAGGCAGTGGGGATTTCACAGCAGATGTGTATGAACTCCGAACCCAAACAAATATTCAGGCATTGACAGCCATCTATGACGGAATTGCCTACTTGAACAAAACCAGCCTGGATGCTGATGCCCAACTGAAAGTAGATATGAGCAGGGATATGCGCATTGACTTCATGGACAATGAATTCACCCTCAATGCCCTCACCCTTGGACTGGATGGATATGTTGCCATGCCTGGAGATGATATCGATATGGACCTGACGTATGAAGCCAAACAGACAACATTCAAGAGTTTGCTCTCTTTGGTACCGGGGGTGTATACGGAAGATTTTCAGGAGATCGAGACAGATGGAAGTTTGCGATTTGATGGACATGTCAAAGGCATCTACAATGATGATCGCCTTCCAGGGTTTGGGTTGAACGCGCAAGTAGCCAATGCCATGATGCACTATCCTGATCTTCCAGAGTCCATCACTGGAATCGACATGGACCTGGCCGTCAATAATCCAGATGGTGAGTTGGAACACACACACATTCTTCTCAAGGAATTTCATGCGGATTTGGGAAGCAACCCCATTGATGCTCAAGCGGATATCAGTGGCATGGAGCGGGTCCAACTCAAAGGGAAGCTCGATGCCAACCTCAATCTGGGAGAACTCACGCGCATGTTTCCTGTCGAGGGCATAGATCTCAAAGGCATATTCAGTCTCAAGGCATCAGCCAATGGCATATATGATGAAAAAACGGGAAGTTTTCCTACTGTGGAAGGAGTCATGGACATGAAAGATGGCTACCTCAAAAATGCAGACTATCCAGCCGAGCTTACAGAGCTGCATTTTCATGGGGAATTGCAGGATGTCGACGGGCAGTTGACATCTGCTGTCTTAGAGGTGCCGGATTTTCATTTGTTGTTGGATGGCGAACCCTTGGACGGGTCCATGCGGGTACAAAATTTTGATAATCCGACCTATGCCTTGCAGGCCAAGGGAAGATTGGATTTAGAAAAACTCATGCAAATCTATCCAATAGACAGCATGACCCTGAAGGGCAAATTAATTGTGGAGAATTTTTCAACGGCAGGCACCTATTCAGACATCGAAGCAGAACGATATACAGAGCTCCCAACCAGTGGAAACATACAGATACAGAATTTGCTGTATTCCGACTATGAACTCGCAGCTCCGATCACAATTGATCAGGGTTCGGCTGTATTCACGCCTGCGCGAATTGATATTCGTGGTGCCAGAGGCAAATTGGGAAAAAGTGATTATCAAGTAGATGGGTATGTTGACAATTATCTGGCCTATGCGCTGATGGAGAATGAACTGTTGCAAGGCAATATGCAGTTGGTCTCCAATACCCTGGATATCAATGAATGGATGGAAGAAGAGAGCCCTTCCACAGAAAGTTCTGCACCTCCCTCCACTTCAGAAGAGAGTCCTTATGAAGCCATTCCTGTACCAGCAAACCTCGATGTTGGATTTCAGGCGAGAATCAACAAGGTTATGTACGAGGATCTGGTCCTTGAAAACATGCAGGGAGGGTTGCGGGTGGCTGATGAAACGGTACAAATGGAAGATTTGGGCTTCAAAATGTTGGGAAGTAATGTGCTGATGAGTGGAGAATACAAAACCCAAAACCCGCGGCAACCATCCTATCATTTCTTTATGGATCTGAAACAACTGGCCGTCAAAAAAGTAGTAGAGCATTTTCCCTTTGTCAAAGAGTTTGCCCCAGCTCTGGAGTTCATTGACGGCATATGCAATACACAATTCGGGATCGGGGGATTGCTCCGTTCTGACATGATGCCAGTATTGGAATCCATCAATAGTGAAGGCCTGTTCAACATGCTCAATGGCGGTCTCAAGCAAACTCCCATGCTCAGTTCTCTCTCAGAAAAAACCAAAATAGAAAGTCTTGGCACCCTGAATTTGGCCGACGCTTCTGGCAAGTTTGAGATCAGGGACGGATTCCTGATTGTCAGCCCCATTGATCTCAAAGCAGGAGATGTCGTCATGACGATTGGTGGCCAACAGAGCCTGGCAGGCAATTTGGACTATCTGGTTAGTCTGGATGCTCCCTCTGGCAAACTGGATCAGGCTGCCATAGGTGCCCTCTCCAACCTGACTGGCGCGGGATTGACAACGGGAGATCGGCTTAAGATTAATCTCACAGTAGGTGGCACTCATAGCAGTCCCAAAATAAGTGGCGGTTCAGGAGGCACAGGGGACCAACTCAAGGATCAACTCACCGAAACAGCGGAGCAAAAGCTGGAACAACAACTTGGCACAGACGTGGAGCTAAACAAAGACAGCCTCACGTCTCAACTCACCGAAACCAAGGAGGAAGTCAAGGATAGCATCAAAGAATTGGTGGAAGACACAAAGGCGCAGGCGAAGGATACCCTACAAGCCCTGGTAGATGACAAAAAAGAGGAAGTAAAGGACGAGATTTCCAAAGAGGTAGGCGATGTGTTGGGAGATGAAGCAAAAAGTCAATTGGAAGAGTTGAAAAACAAGTTTGGACTTCCTAAACGGAAGAAAAAGAAGAAAAAATAAGCTCCTGTAGTTCATGCAAACTCCATGAACATGCAGATCCATACACCTCATGCACACAATGGGAATCTTCAATATTCCTATTCCCCGTATTTATTTTTTAGTTTCTCAATGTCATCTTTCGTGGCTATCCATTCTTCCGAGTAGCCACAAGATTCGCAGACATATCGATCAACTCTTGCATAGCGAAAAATACCAGCAGAAATAAAATTGCCAGCACCATCTGATAATACCCGACCGGGAATTCGAAGGATTTTTGTGCCGGAACATTTGGGACAGGTGGTAGAGTTTTTCATATCGTTCAGGGATGCTTAATGTAGATTGTATGGGGAAGGGTATAGGGGGTATAAGGGATTGTCTCATTGTCTGGTTCCAGATACTCTCAATCTCTCCAAACTCAACTCTTGAAATCAGCAGGAAAATACGCCTTTTTTGCAAAAGCTTTTCCTCCCCTGATCAATGCAGGTTAATGCCATGTCCAGGACCAGATCTACTAGCCTGTAGAATTGTGCAGGTCCAGGCCTGACTATGCGATATACATCCACACCATTATCTGAGGAGGGTTCCCTTCCCATATATGAACAAATCATTAAATTTTTCAGAAAGCCTATACTTTAAGCAGCTTTTTGTTAATTTTGGCCCTTTGTTAGTAGGCGCATGAAACCTTCAAATCCTTGCTTTTGGTTTCTCGTTTTTCCCAATGTCACATTGAGGACAACAATCCCTGCCCGCCTTTACTATTCTCACACGCAAACTTATTTACGCTCGCGCCATCCTCGAAAGAGGGTGGGACTTGGTTTTTCATATGTTGAATTACATTCATTCCTTATTAATCACTAAACAGATTCACTGATTTATGAAAGGAGCATTACACCCTCTGATGATTTTAACCCTTTTGCTAGGCTTTGCTGTATCAGCCTGGGGACAAGGGGCTACTACTTCTACCATGTCTGGTAGAGTGCTCAATACAGGAGGGCAAACGATGGAAGGGGCCTCGGTCCTGGCCATCCACACTCCAACTGGCTCCAAGTATGGAGCTGTTGTCAACAGCAATGGGTACTATCGCATCTACAATATGCAGGTAGGAGGCCCCTACAGAGTGGTCGCATCTTATGTCGGCTACGCTGATCAAGCACAAGACAATGTCTATCTGAGTCTTGGGCAAACATACCGTCTCGATATGGAAATGAGTGAAGAAGGAGTAACAGTAGATGAAGTTCTCATCACTTCTACTCCAGGAGAAATCTTCGATGGAAACAGAACTGGTTCTGAGACCTATATCGGAGAAGAAGCAATCAACAACCTCCCTACAGTAAGCCGGGACTTCTTGCAGGATTTTGGTCGACTCACGCCACAAGCCAACCTCATCAATGGTGGGATATCACTTGCTGGTACCAACAACCGATTCAATGCCATCTTCATTGATGGTGCTGTCAACAATGATGTATTTGGATTGGCCAACTCTGGCACCAATGGCGGACAGGCCGGGATTTCACCAATCAGCCCTGATGCGCTTGAGCAGGTACAGATCGTTCTGGCCCCTTATGATGTCAAGTTTGGCGGGTTCGCAGGTGGTGGAGTCAATGCGGTAACCAGAAGTGGAACCAACCAACTGGAAGCTTCAGCCTATTATTTCTTACGAAACGAACAATTGGCTGGAAAAACGCCTGGGGAGAATGTCCAAAATAGAACCAGACTGGACCCCTTCACTGCGCAGACATATGGGTTCAGAGTAGGAGGCCCTATCATCAAGGACAAACTCTTCTTCTTCACCAATGTAGAGATTCAAAGAGAACAAGAACCCAAGCCCTTTACCTTCGATGGGTATGAGGGGGATTCTGATGAAAATGACCTCAACCAGTTGATCGACTTCCTCAAGTCTGAATACAACTACGATCCAGGTGGATACAAGGACAATATTTCAACCAGAGATGGAGAGAAAATCCTTCTGAAACTAGACTGGAACATCAATGACAACCACAAATTGTCTGCACGCCACAGTTATGTAAGAGGTCGGGAATTGGATACCGATCGCCCCAACTCCAGAGAAATCCACTTTTTCAATTCTGGTGTAGATTTTCCATCAATCACCAACTCTTCAGCTCTGGAATTGAAAAGTACATTGGCAGACAATATCTCCAATGACCTGATTCTTGGATTTACCTCTGTCAGAGATGACCGAGACATCATCAGAGGCAATAATGAAGGCGACAACGCGATCTTCCCACGTGTTGAAATCACCGATGGAAATGGTGTTATCACAGTTGGAACAGATGCCTTCTCCTTGTCCAACATTGTGAACCAGGACGTACTGACTCTGACCAACAACCTGAACATTTATCAGGGGAATCATACATTTACCTTTGGGACTCACAATGAGCTGTTCAGAATTCAGAATCTTTTTGTCGCCTTCTCTACGCCCTTGTACTTCTACAACAGCATGGAGAGCTTCATGGCCAAAGATCCTGCCTTCTCTCTTTTTGGACATGAGCAAGCCACCAATGGAGATGCCAATAGCATCCGATGGGGAGATGATGCGCTTCGCCTTGGGCCAACATTCAATGCCCTTCAGCTGGCTTTCTATGCACAGGATGAAATCCAGGTCAACAATGATTTCAAGCTGACCCTGGGATTACGAGCTGACGTCCCTGTCTATCTGGATGATGCCCCAGCCGCCAATCCTGAATTCAACCAGACGACCATTCCTCTGCTTGAACAGCATTACGACCTCAAAGGGGCCCAAGCTGGTCTGCTGCCCAAAACGACTCTGATGCTCAGCCCGAGAATAGGCTTCAACTATGATGTAGGAGGACTTCAGCAGACACAGATCAGAGGTGGAGTAGGGATCTTCACCAGTAGAATCCCCTGGGTATGGCCAGGTGGTGTATACATTCGTACAGGCATGAATGCAGGTTCAGGAACTGGATTCGGCGCATTTACCCCACGTCCAGAGCAGTGGAGAGAGCGTGCAGGTCTGGGAAGCCCAGGTGGAGATGTCGACCTTTACACAGAAGACTTCAAATATCCTCAGGTATTCCGAGGAAGCCTCGGCTTTGACCAGAAACTTCCTGGCGGAATGGTCGGAACGCTCGAAGCTTCTTACACCAAGACATTGAACAATATTGATGTCAAGAGTGTGAACCTCAAACCTTCTACCGAGAAGTTGATTGGTGCAGATGATCGCCCGATCTTCGATCGAGGAGATGAAATCGATCCAACTTATAGCCGCATCACCTTGGTTGACAACACCAATGCTGGTTATACCTATAACATCACAGCCCAACTTCAGAAGCCTTTCAGTAATGGCCTTATTGCCAATCTGGCTTATTCCTATACTGATGGAATGGCTCTCTTCGATGGAACTTCATTCATCAATGCTTCTCAGTGGAGAGGCATCCATAGTGTACAAGGAAGAAACAACCCTGTTGTTGCTCGTTCATTTTTCGCTACTGGCTCTCGTGTGAGTGCCTGGGTATCAAAACGATTTGAGTATGCTGGTGCACTGGCTACGACCATTTCTCTTTTCTATAATGGACAGGATGGGCAGTTGTTCTCCTATACTTATGCCAATGGTCATAACCTGACCAATGAAGACTCTAGACGTCGTGCCTTGATTTATATCCCTCAAAACCAGAGTGATATTGTTTTTGCTGATGAGGCTAATGCTGCTGCACAATGGGCTGCCTTGGATGCTTTCATCGAAGGAGATGAATACCTCCGTACACGCCGTGGAGACTATGCTGAGCGAAATGGACGTCGTACGCCTTTTGAGAATCTGTTTGATCTCAAGATCGTTCAGGATCTCTTCGTCAAAGCTGGTGGATCAACACATGCCTTCCAGGTTACATTTGATGTATTCAATGTAGGTAATATGTTGAATTCAGCATGGGGAAAAAGCAATTTTGTCGGAAATGATGGCAATGTAGAGGTGATTCGATTCGAAGGATTTGCCAATGATGATCAAGGGAACCCAACCAATCAGCCAACTTTCTCTTTCCAGACTCCTAACGGAGATGTCTGGGATCTAAGCCAAACTGGTTTGAGAAGTGGCCGTTGGTCTTCTCAATTGGGGATTCGATACCTGTTCAACTAGCGGACAGAGTCTCGCGTTTTCTCAAAAAATGAAGATAGATGTTCATCCTCAGGATCAATAGCTATCAACAGGATTGAGATCTCCCAGGACTAAGAGGAAGTTTTTCCTCCAAATATTCCAAAGAAGCTTGATGGGAACATCAGGCTTCTTTCATTTAGGAGCTGTTAATCATGTGTTTAAAAAGGATGTTGGAATCATGGCTGTGCCAGTTTTGCACGCAATTCCGACTCATCAAGATTCCTCGCAAAAAGAGAGGTACCAGAACCCGAAATCTGTGCTGTTTCTTTCACATCCCAATGGTCAAACAGATTCTCCAAACAATTTTTCACCAAAGCCCATCAAGCCTGTACCTCCTCCCGAATGGACGATCAACACATTCCCCCGAAGACGGTCCGCTTGAATGATGTGGCGAGCAGTACCAAATAATTTCGCAGTATAAATGGGATCCGTCAGGAGGCCCTCCTCTCGGGCCAGGCGCTTCACTTCCTTCACCACACTGGCATTGACACTTCCGAAGGATTTGGCAGTTACAGGCCTATAGAGTTGAGGCAGGGTAGGAGCTGGCAACTCACTTCCATTCCATCCCTCAGACCATTGACAGACATCCATCAATTGCTGAGCAAAATACGCTTCTGATCCTGCCACCAGGACGACATGCAGCTGCGCCGGATGCGCCAACCAATGATGAACCAGACATGTCGCTCCTGCCATCAAAGCTGTCCCAGAGTCCAAAAAAATATGATCAAACTGAATTCCACTCTCTGCTTCATTCCGGATGATGTCTAACATCAGGCTACAGGCACCAGGCAGGGCAGGCGCACAAGTTCCTCCTTCAGGCACCATAAAGTGTGTGGTTCCACTTTTTTCTAGAGATTCTTGAGCGATTGTTTCCACTTCTGACCAGGAGGAAGAATCAAGCCAGACAATTTCTTGTTGGTCTGCCAACAGATGCAACAATAATTGATTTCCCTGATATAGCTTGGCATGATTTTTTTTAAGAAACAATTGTACATCTATCCTATATTCTCGCAATAATTGCAACAGGCTGATCACATGATTGGATCTGGCTCCGCCAATCAAGGCGACCAACTGAACCTCTCTCTGTGAAAGCCAGGGAAGTAGAGAAGCATATTTTCGTTTTTTGCACCCACTGATTCCAAAGCCCGATTCATCCTCTCTCTTGACATAAACAGTAGCATCCTTCTGTTCCAAACTCGATGCTTGATGAATCCGCGTTTTTGGGAGCAAATCTTTCTTGCAAAACGAAAAAATTCTTTTTGAAATAGTTTCTAACATAGAATGCTTCATGACACTGGTAATTTCCGCTGCAATTTGGTGGGAAAATTCGATTTTTCTCTATCTTTGGCCGACACATCAAAATTCTCCATGACACTGATTTCTTCCATCTCCGGAACCAGAGGCACAATAGGTGGTTCAGCAGGCAATAATCTGACGCCTATTGACATTGTACAATTTGCCTCTGCATTTGGCACCTGGCTCTCTTTAAAGTCTGAATCACGCAAGATCGTCATCGGCAGAGATGCCCGTCCCTCCGGGGAGATGGTCCAACAACTCGTAACCGGCTCTATGATTGGGCTGGGATTTGACGTCATTGATCTTGGGCTCTCCACTACGCCTACGGTAGAGGTGGCTGTTCCAGAAATGGAAGCTGCTGGTGGCATTATCCTTACGGCTTCTCACAATCCTGTAGAGTGGAATGCCCTGAAACTTCTCAACTATCGGGGAGAATTTGTGACCAAAAAGGATGGCATGGAAATCCTGGAAATCCTCAATCAGGGGTATTATCAGTTCAGTGAGGTCCACAATCTGGGGAAGGTCAGAAAGGTTGAAAATTACGTACAAGAGCACATCAAGAAGATTCTGGCATTAAAGCTGGTCGACAGATATGCGATAGAAAAAGCCAATCTAAAGGTCGTGGTTGATGGGGTCAATAGCAGTGGAGGGGTTTATGTACCCGAAATGCTGGAAGCACTTGGGGTGAAGGATATTGTCAAATTGAATTGTGAGCCCAATGGTTGGTTCAGTCACAATCCAGAACCACTCGCCAAAAACCTTACAGAAATCTGCACCTATATCAAAGAACAGGGAGCTGATGTGGGCATCTGTGTTGACCCGGATGTTGATCGTCTGGTCTTTATTGACAATGAGGGCAATATGTTTGGGGAGGAATATACCCTGGTCGCTGTTGCTGATTATATTCTCGCCCATACCAAAAGTGCAGTTGTCTCCAACCTGTCTAGCAGTAGGGCATTGCGCGATGTGGCAGAGCGACATGGATGCCGATATTATGCTTCTGCAGTTGGAGAGGTCAATGTTGTCGAGATCATGAAGCGGACAGATGCTTTGATTGGGGGAGAAGGAAATGGCGGAATCATTTACCCTGAACTTCACTATGGCAGAGATGCTCTGGTAGGGGTGGCCTTGTTTTTGTCACATTTGGTCAAATCTAGCAAAACAGTGGCCGAACTTCGGCAAGGATATCCATCCTACTTCATGTCCAAGCGAAAAATCCAGCTGGAAGAAGGCATGGACATTGACGGAATGTTGGCTGCATTTAAAAACAAGTATCAGCATGAGCAGGTCAATGATGTGGATGGTGTAAAAGTCGATTTTGCTGATTGCTGGGTGCATCTGAGAAAATCCAATACCGAACCGATCATTCGGGTCTATACAGAAGCCAAATCCCAGGAAGAAGCGGATGCATTGGCTGAACGAATCATGCGTGAAATAGAAAGTTTGTAGTTCCTTCCGGCAATGTCGATATTTGAAGTTGGTTTTCCCATCGACCAATCAACTTTTTAGCTATGAACATCTATTTAGATAATGCCGCTTCCACTCCGCTTGACCCGGAGGTATTTGCTCATATGACTCCTTTTTTTTGTGAGCAAATTGGGAATCCTTCCTCTACTCATGCGCATGGACGCAATCTGCGTAATCTGATCGAACAGGCACGTAAGACCATTGCAACCCACATCGGAGCCAATCCCAGAGAGATTTATTTCACCAGTGGAGGAACCGAGGCAGACAATATGGCCATTGTCGGAGCTGTTCAGGCTTATCCGATCACCCATATCATCTCTACCGTCATTGAGCATCATGCAGTAACGCATACCATCGAGCATTTGGAGGCAGAAGGCAAAATCAAGGCGGTCTGGTTGCCCTTGGATCACAAAGGCAATATTGATCTGGACGATCTGCGATCAGCGCTCCAGCAAGCCCCCAAAGCACTGGTGTCCCTGATGCATGCCAACAATGAGATTGGCACCTTGCACGACATTCATGCCATTGGCGAGATCTGTAAAGAGCATGATGCACTCTTTCATTCAGATACAGTCCAGACGATGGGGACATTGCGTTATGATCTGAGTTCGCTATCTATTGACTTTCTCGCTGCTTCTGCGCATAAATTCTATGGTCCCAAAGGCGTCGGATTCCTTTATATTCGCAAAGGTGTCAAGATTTCTTCTCTCATTTTGGGGGGGAGCCAGGAGCGAAATATGCGTCCGGGTACGGAGAACATCCCGGGTATCCTTGGGATGGCTTATGCTTTTGACAAATGCTACAAAAACCTCGATCATAAGAACAAGCATCTCTGGTCCCTCAAGACTTATATGAAGGAGCAATTGGAACTGCGCTTGCCTGGTGTCACTTTCAATGGCGAAACGGAACCCGGCAAATCCAATCCGACCGTTCTGAATGTTGCCATGCCCTGCAATGAAGCAGATTGCATGTTGCTGTTCAATCTCGACATTCATGGAATCTCTGTTTCGGGAGGCTCAGCGTGTAATTCTGGTGCCAATTTAGGCTCACATGTCCTTCGAGGGATCGGAGCGCCGCGCAATGCCCTGATGAATTCCATTCGCTTCTCATTTGGTATGCCCAACACCAAGGAAGAGATTGACATTACCATTGGTAAGCTGCAAGAGATTGTAAAACAACCTGTGATATAGCAGCCGCCCTATTGGCAAAAAATAAGGAATCATTCTCCATCAGGGAAAAATATCTTATCTTCAAGGAAGTAAGAGATTCTACATATGCAATTTGCTGATGTAAAAAATGACATTGCTTTTCGCAAAATATTCGGTAATGAAAATCGAAAAGATGTTCTCATTTCCTTTCTGAACGCCATTCTTGACTTCAAAGGACAACAGCAAATCAGTCATGTAAGCATTTTGAATCCCTATCAACTTCCTGCCCTTCGAGGGGGAAAAGCCACAATCATTGATGTCAAGGCAAAAGATCAGCGTGGGCACGAATACATAGTCGAAATGCAGGTAGCTGAAGTCGAGGGGTTTAACAAACGAGTGCTGTATTACACAAGCAAAAGTTATATCGATCAGATCGATAGGGGAGAGTTCTATAGCAAACTCCGCCCGGCAATTTTCATTGGAATCCTCGATTTTCCGCATACACAAAATCCTCATTATATCAGCCGGCATCGTATTTTGGATATTGATACCGGTGAGCAGTGTATCAAGGACATTGAGTTCAATTTCATCGAATTACCCAAATTTGGCAAACAACTTGAAGAATTACAGACCCTGGCAGAAAAGTGGGTCTTCTTCCTCAAAGAAGCAGAAACCCTGAAGCTACTCCCAGATAATCTGGAAGACGAAGGCTTGAAATCTGCTTACGAAGAGGCCAATATTCAGACCTGGAGCAAACAAGAGTTGGCTGCATATGATTATGCCTCGATGCGGGAGCAGGATGAAAGGGGGAGAATAGAAGCCGCGAAACGAGCAGCAGAAAAGCTTGGAGAAGCGAGAGGAGAAGCGAGAGGGGAAGCGAGAGGGGAAAAAAGGGGCGAAAAAAGAGGTCGTGCCCTGGAAAAGAAATCAATCGCAAGGAATTTATTGGCCTTAGGATTGGATATCAAGGTAATAGCCGCTAATACTGGCCTATCACTTGAGCAAGTCCAACATTTGGCCGAAGAGGACTAAAAAAGATTCCTCTCTGATTGTCTATCTTCTAGGCACTGATGGGCATACATCTACTGTCCCGTTCTTGTCTAACACATACAGACAGAGTCCGCTCCCAAAAGAACATGACTCTGTCTGTATGTTTGGCTGATGTGTAAGGTGGGTAGATGTAAGCAGGCTCAATATTGCCTCATCACTTGAACGGATCTGACCAACGCTCATGTGTGAGCAAATTGTCGTCTTTTAGCGTCTCAAAAAACGCAAGCATGGCATCAACATCGGACTGAGAAAGATCCAGTCGCAGGGGTTGACCAAACTCATCCTTTAAGAGGGGATCGAGATTGCGATGTGGCTGTATACCCTGATTGTAATGCTGAATGACCTCTTCCAAAGTGGCAAATCGGCCATCGTGCATATAAGGGCCTGTCTCCGTGATATTGCGAAGGCTGGGGATTTTGAAGAATCCATCCTTCTCAGGATCACCACTATGATCGCCCACACCTTTGTCCTGATACTGCATGTCCAAGCCATTGCAGGTGGAGAAACGGAACGTTTTCTGAAGTTGCGTGAAACGGAAATTGAGGGAACTGGCATGACAGGAGCCGCAGTTCGCCAGGAATAGCTGTTTTCCTAGGTTTTGCTCTTCAGTAAAAGAAGGAAAATTTTCCAACATGGCTACAGTATCATTGGTCATGATCGATGCTGACAATGCGTCATCGAATGGAGAGCGGAGGTTGACAAAAGACTGCATGAAGGCCTCAAGTGCTATCAGGGTGTTTTGTGTGTTTGGGGTCCTAGCACTGGCATTAAAGGCTCGCTGAAACAGAATAGGATAATACTCTAGCTTAGACAAACGATCCGGGATTGAGCCCACATCTATTCCCATTTCTTTTTCATTTGCAAGAGTTTCTGTCATTTGCTCATGAAAATCTACTGCCCGCTCATCCCAAAAGACACCCGGCAAAGTCAGGGAATCAGGATTGTTAACAATTTGCCCATTGGAATCCGGGGTGAAAAAATTCAGCGGGATCGCATATCCGCCTGCCAAACTTGGAAAAGATCCCAGAGGAAAAGAGTTCCGGTCAGTGATGTTTCCATACACTCCTTCGCTGAAGGCGACATTGTCAGAGAAGGCCAACTCTTGTGCATGACAAGATGCACAAGACACAGTTCCATCAGCGGAAAGAGCCTTTTCATAAAATAAGACACGGCCCAATGTTGCCAAATGCGGATTGGCTTGAGCAGCAGACTCAAAAGGGAAACTCAGGACTTCAAAGCCCGAAGGATAGTCAAAAGCAGCCTCTGGCAAGTTGAGGGTTTTTGCCAGGATCTGATTTTCGGCTTCATACGTATCAGAAGGAGGATTGGGGATCAGAAAGGGATCAGGTTCTGTACAAGCCAATAGGCCAAAGAGAACGATCAGCAAGGGAAAAATGGGGAAGGTAGCAGCATACTTTTTCATGGAAAAAATAAATGAGTGGTGAAAATAAAGTCACAGAAAAGGGTCTGCCCATTTTTCATGGGTCAGCAAGTCTTCATTGGTCAAGGTATTGAGGAATGCCAGAAGTGCATCTATCTCTTCTTGCGAAAGATTCAATCGCTTTGGTTCTCCCTGCTCATCTTTCAGAAAAGGGTCCAAGTTGGCATGGGCTTGTATCCCTTCATTGTAATGGTGGATCACTTCTTCCAAGGTCCCGAACCGCCCATCATGCATATAGGGAGCTGTAACAGCAATATTTCTTAATGCTGGGATTTTGAATACGCCATCCAGCTCTGGATTTCCACTGTGTTGCCCCACGCCTTTATCGGTATAGGTCTGGTCCAGACCGTTGCATGCCGTTGCTTTGCCTGATCCAAGTGTCTCATGATGCAAAAAATTGAGCGTCACCATATGGCAAGATGCACAATTTGCCCTAAAAAGCCGCTTTCCCTGGTTTTCTTCTGGGCTCAAGCCAGAAAAATCTCCTAATAAATCCTGGCCTTCTCGAATAGCAATCCCCAACGCATGATCATAGCGCGAACTAATATTGACAAATGTTTGCATGAATGCCTGGAGAGCTTCCATCGTTTTGACTGGCGTGATTTTGCCATTACCATCGCCATATGCTCGTTCAAACAGGATTGGATAATAGTCAAGTCCTTCCAGCCTATCGGGAATTGTTCTGACATCTATGCCCATTTCTTTCGGATTTTCAAAGGTCTCCTGCATTTGCTCGAATAAGTCTGCAGCCCGTTCATCCCAGAAGACTCCACGAGCCGATGGATTCAGACTATCTCCCGGCACCCCAACTTCACCATTGTTGTTATATACGCCCATGATTGTGGGAAAAGATCCAAGAGGAAAAGAATTGCGGTCTGTAAGATTGCCATGTACGCCCTCACTGAAGGCAACATTGTCCGAAAAAGCAAGCTCCTGATGATGACAGGAGGCACAAGAGATGGTCCCATCAGCCGAGAGGGATGTTTCATAAAACAGAACACGTCCCAAAGCTATTTGCTGCAGATTGCCAGTCGAGCCACCATCTTCTGGAAAAAACATTGCCTGAACAGAGGTTGGATAGACAAATGGTTCGAGAGGCAGGCGAAGATTCTGAGACAGGATCTCCTCTTCTGCGCGGGTGTAAGGTTGATCAGCAGAATCTCTGCAAGCAGACAGAGTCAAGGCACTGAAAAACAAAATAACTAATAATGAATAGATGGAGTATTGTTTCATGGGAACTGAAATGATATTATGGTGAAACATTGAAAGAAAGGCCCAATATGAAATCAAAGGCTCAGTATTACATCAACAAATATCTTCACCCAAATATCTTCATCCATAAGATAGTGAAAAATCTTTTTCTATTTGAAAGGATTTGACCATTTTTCGTGGGTCAGTAAATGCTCATCCTTCAATGTGTCAAAAAATGCCAGCAAAGCATCCATCTCTTCCTGAGAGAAATTCATTCGCTTTGGGTTGCCAAACTCGTCCTTTAACAAGGGATCAAGGTTCGGATGAGCTTGAATTCCTTCACTATAATGTCGTAGGACTTCCTCCAGTGACCGGAATCGGCCATCGTGCATATAGGGAGCAGAAACCGAAATATTCCTCATGCTCGGAATCTTGAATACTCCATTCAATGCTTGATTCTCCAAAAAAGCGCCAACCCCTTGATCAGTATATTCCTGATCAAGTCCATTACAGGCCGTAGATTTCACTCCTTCACCTCTTAATCGGATATCAATAGAACTTCCGTGGCATGCTGCACAGTTAGCCAGGAACAATTGCTTTCCACGATTTTGCTCTGGGGTAAATGAAGCAAAGTCACCAAAAAATGACACAGAATCATTCCGAGAAATAGCTTCTTGCGCTGCCAGATCATATGGGGACTTGGTATTCGCAATGGAATTCATGAAAGTAAGAATGGCTGTCATCGCCTGAGGTGTCGTAATGGAATCATCTCTGAATGCCCTCTCGAATAGAATTGGATAATATTCCAACCCTGACAATCGCTCAGGGATTGACGCAACAGGGATTCCCATCTCCTTTTCATTTTCAAATGTCTCAGTCATTTGAACAAAAAAATCTTCCGCTCTTTCATCCCAAAAGACGCCCACCGGTGTTCCGATATCTGGAATCAGGACAAAGGAATCCAGAGCATAGAAATGTACCGCTAAATCAGTATAATCTGTACTCAGACTGGGAAGCGCGCCTAAAGCAAAAGAATTGCGATCCGTGAAATGGCCATTTACTCCCTGACTGAAAGCAGAGCGATCTGCAAATGCCAATTCTTGAATATGACAGGAAGCACACGAAATATTCCCGTCCGCGGACAAGGCTGTTTCATAAAACAGAACTCTTCCCAATTCAATCAAGGTCTCCTCTCCTTCCATAAGGATTTCTTCTCCCAGGAGTTGCGTGTTGAAGCCCGAGAGGTATTCATACGGTTCTTCAGGCAGATTAAGGTGTTTCTCAATAATCTGACGATCGGCTGGTACAGGGTATTGTGGGGTTTCAAACGGATCAAGCTTCTGGCAAGACAGAATCTGAAGCAAGGAGAGCAGAAGGAGGCACCAAGGGCCAAGAGGGTATCGTTTTTTCATGGTAAAACAAATAATAAAGCCGGATGAACGTCTGAGTCCATCAGAGAATGTGGAACGAAAAAATTGGCCCTCGTGATCAAGATATATAGAAATTTTGGCATTCCCGCTATTTTGCGAATGTCCTTTCTGTGAGCAATCGATCTGCATGAAGACTTGGATCAAGGAATCAGAGATCGGTGAGGGCCGGTTTGTGAGAATTGCTTGTTGGCCGCCTGTGCATAACACTAGCAAGTGAAAAAACCAGTCATATACCCTTCATCTTCCTGGCTAGCGCAAAAAAGGATCAGACCATTTTTCATCAAACAGAAGATGTTCGTTGGTAAGAGACCTCAGGAATTCGAGCAAGGCATCGACTTCCTGCTCTGATAATTGCAGCTGTTTGGGAAATCCCTGCTCATCTTTCAGCAAAGAATCCAGATTGGCATGAGGCTGAATTCCGTTATTGTAGTGCTGAATGACGGCCTCCAGGCTCCCAAATCGTCCATCGTGCATATAGGGAGCTGTGGCGGTGATATTCCTCAAACCAGGGATCTTAAAAACACCATTCAATTCAGGCTTCCCCCAATATTCTCCTACCCCCTGGTCTGTGTAGGTCATGTCCAGCCCATTACAAGCCCTGGGTTTTCCATTTCCAAGGATAGGGTTCAGATGGATATTTGTTACGACTAGATGACAAGCGGAACAATGGGTGGCAAATAATTGTTTTCCCAGATTTTGCTGAGAGGAAAAGGAATCAAAATCTCCTGAGAGATCTCCTCCTTGTGTAAAAGTTCTGGCAAAAGCATCATCGAAGGGAGCTTCTACATTGACGATGGTCCCAAGAAATCCCATCAAGGCCAGCATGACCCTGGTAGCAGTAATCTCTTCTTCGCCGAAAGCTTTCCTGAACAAGATTGGATAATATTCCAGCCCACTCAATCGGCCAGGAATAGAAGAAACCAGAATGCCCATCCCCTCTGGATCTGCAAAACTTCTTTCCAACTGCCCTAGCATATAGATAGTTCTCTCATCCCAAAATATGCCGCGATATTCTCCAGACAAAGAATCAGGTTCAGCCGAGGTGAGTCCGCCGGATAGATAGACAGTTTCAAGCGACGGATAAGCTCCCAAAGCAAGGGTATTCCGTCTGGTTTCTATTCCCCCAATTCCTTTACTGAATCTTATGTCATCCCCAAAAGCATGGGATTGTTGATGACAAGAGGCACAAGAGATCGTTCCATCTGCGGAAAGGGCTCGTTCATAAAAGAGGACCCTCCCCAAAAATGCCAAATCAGGATTATGCGTTACCTGATCCATTCCTTCTGGAAACATTACAGTTGTCGCCGCATGTGTATAGACGATTGGTTCTTCTGGCACCTTCAAGTAGGTGGCCAGTGTTTCTCGTTCTGATAGGGAGAATCCCTCAGATGGCACTGTTTGGCGAAAACACATTTGTAAACTTGTTCCTGCCAGGACACACAGGGAGAGAAGAAGAAAGGACAGCTCTTTTTTCATGGTCAAAGATGTTGATCCAGGAACGATTGTTCCACTGAAGGGTGAAAAAAATACACATATCAGAGCCTGATGTCCTCTCTGTGAAAGAATATGTATCCGAAGTCAGTACCCTTATTCCCGTACAGACAGCTGTGTTCCATATCCTGGTTTTGCCAAAAACGCCAATAAATCCACAACTTGCTGCTCGCTTAGGTCATTGGTCAAGCCCTCTGGCATCAGAGAAGCTTGCATTGCTTCGATCGTTTGAATCTCTGATCGAGCGATGAGTTGCTCGATTCCACCGGGGAGCAAAAGTTTTATCGAATGGGCATTCTCAGAGGAAATCATCCCTGTCCAACTTTCTTCTTTCTTAGTACGAATGATATAGGCTGTAAATTGCGCAGAGACTGATCGATTGGGATCAATGATCTGAGTCAGCATTCCCAAAGGTGTCCGATCCCGCGTCTGCAATAAGCCAGGACCTACAGCCATGCCCAGTCCCCCGACCTGATGACAACTGGCACATCTTTGTTGGAATACCTCTTTGCCCGCTTCAGGGATTCCGTCCAGTGATTGAGAAGCCAGATGATAGAATTGGATCAATTCTTCTTTTTCTCCCAAGCGGTCAGGTCGCAACAAAGCCATCGCAAGTTGTTGAGTCAGGGAGTCAGGATGAGACAATAGCGGGTCCTGAATATGCGGAGGAATCTCTGCTGCCCGAATGCGACCATCTTGCACAGCTTGCAGCAATGCTTTCTGTCCTTCCCTGTCCCATCTTATAGCCGACAGCATAGACGACCGAATGTCTGGTAGTGCTTTCGGCCAAAGATCTCGAAGCATCTGTGCTGGATCTATAAGCCCTTGGGCTATCAGAGCTTCTACACTGGCCGCCTGAATAGCAACTGTCTCGGATGGGTCCATCAAGTCCATCAAAAAGGGCCCCACATCCTGGGGATGAATACTCAACAAGCGGATCGCCTGGATACGGATCGCCGCAGGGTTCGACGGTAGTTCCGCAACCGACTGGGCAATGGCCAGCAATCTGTCCCAGAACTTCCCGGTCAATTGACCTCTTGTTGTGGTCCCCGATTCCTCTAGACCTTTGGCCAGGTGCCAGCCAATGGTGAGCAACATAGAATCAGAAAGATGCGTTTGTTTCTGGCTAAGTACCGTCATGATACCTGAAACTCCAACAGATTCATTGCCTCTTCCCAGCACTTCGGCCAAAGATCCAAGGACAAGATGTGCATCGGGATTTCCGTCGAGAAGGATCTGCTCCATGAGGGCGGGAATAGCGGCAGGTTTGGCCGTACAAAGGGCTCGTTGCATCCAGGGATCACGCCCATCTTTATTGATCATTTGACACAAGGCATCTACCGCTTGTATCTCGTCCCAATTGCCGAGAGTTAGCGCAGCCTGAAATCGGACCTTAGCATCTTGATCATGGACACATGCGGCAATGTTTGGCAGGAGGTCTGAGGTCTCATTCGAGAATAATTCCGCCAATCGAATCGCGTTTTCTCTGACGCCGGGATGTGGATCTGTCAATGCTGTCTGAAGCAGTTGTTGGGTCAATCCGTCCAATGCCCATATGAGCCAGAGTGTATGCACTCTGCTTTGAGGAAGTGAGGAGTTAACCGCAAGTGTTCTCAATGCAGGAATCATGGCTGTTTCGTTTCGTTCGATCGCCAATCGCTGTGCCGTTTCGCGTGTCCAGCTATCTGGACTTTGGAGGGCCTTCAGGAGATCATCTTGTGTGTCAAATGCAGGCAGGGGAGCATCCACAGACTGCTCGTGTACAATCCGCCAGATTCTGCCCCGATCTGATCCATGATGCATGTCCATTTGTTGCAGAATCTCTGGTGGGATGGCGCTTGGATCTTCGATGAATTCCCGATACATATCACAGAGATAGAGGTGACCATCTGGTCCATTGGCGAAATTCACTGGCCGAAACCAATTGTCTGTGGAGGCAAGAAATTCCCGTTCTTCCTGATGTGGGCGGTTCGCTGTGAAGCTCCCACCATTCGACTCTGGAACGGCATGCATGATCAGGTTTGCTGCTGGTTCAGCACTAAAAATCGTATGGTGAAATGCCGCAGGATATTGCGATCCTCGATAGATCGTGCCTCCGGCTGTTCCAGTCACATAATTTCCCTCTGCCAACTCCTTCACGGAATAGCGTCTGGCCCGCATGTCGTGATTCGTGTTGACATATTGTTCCCAGTTTTGCCCACGGATGACCCGCCAGCGTTCAGGTGGGCTGATCTGAAAGATCCAATCATCTGGCAAATCGACCACAGATTGATAGACTCGATCTGGTACATAATAAGGATTCCTGTCCAAATACCGGGCTGGCACTACCACTTCTATCAAGGGGTTGTTTGCATTGGTCACATATCTCCGTCCCCAATCATCAAAACAGTTGCCAAAGTCTCCATTTCCGCTACTGATCGCCTCGAAGGTTTGAGAATCCGGATGAAATCGAAAATCTCGCCTTTGCACAGAAGTAGACTCCTGAGCTTGGGCATGGCCCGATACATGGCCACCATTGTACGAACTTGCGCCATACATCCAGCCATCCAGACCCAACTTCAGATTGTTCATCAAATCTTCTGAAGCGCGTGTCCCAAAACCAGTAAAGAGAGTATCCCGAACATCCGCGATGCCGTCTCCATCTGTGTCTTTGAAATACAGAATCTCCGGGGGAGCAGCGACAAATACTCCGGCTCGCCAAATGCTTACACTGCTTGCCCAGTGGATGTTGTCTGCATAGACCTGGCTGCTTTCGTAGTATCCATCTCCATCCAGATCTTTCAGCAGACGAATTCTGCTTTCTGCTTTCTTGCCTTCAAATGGTCCGTTGGGATAATCCCGGAACTCTGCCACATACATCCATCCCTGCTCGTCCCAGGCTATATCTATTGGATCTACGACCTCAGGCTCTCCAGCAGCCAACTCCAACCGAAAACCCGGTTCTAGCTGAAAGCTTGCCAAGGCTTCTTGCGGTGGTGTCGGTGCGATGGAACCCAAACGATCAGACATTGACATCTCCTGCTTTGTCTCTGAGCATCCCAAAAAGAACAATACTTGAGACAGCGTAAATAGAAGGAGGGGGCGAGAGGAAATCCAGAAAATCATATGGTCAGGATTAGGAAGTTGCAATCGTCAGGCGCATACAGTTTCCTCCAAGAATACAATTTTTTTTTACATTCATGGTCAAATCGCAGATTACGATCACTATTTCTGGCTGTTTCCTCTGTTCTTTCAACAGCCTTGTTCCTATTTTTTTCTCTTCCTCCAACATATAGCCCCTATGCGCCCCCTCATCATGCTTCTCTCTTTCTGTATTCTGTTGACAGCTAGCTGTTCTCAGCCAGCAAACGAGCAGTCTAGACAAGACACACACATTCAAGGAAAGGTGTTGATGGCTATCTTTGCCCATCCAGATGATGAATCTACGGTAGCTCCCATTCTTGCGAGATATGTACGAGAAGGCGTCAAAGTCTATTTGGTGATTGCGACGGATGGCAGATTGGGTGTCAATGAGTATTCAGATTATGAAGCGGGAGATGGACTGGCTGCAGTACGGCGGGAGGAGATGCAATGTGCAGCCTCGCATTTGGGGGTAGAATTGATTCATCTGACCTACCATGATCAATTGCGGGCCGCGGAAGGCTATGATGGACATATGCCGCAGGCTCGTGCCCTGATCAGGGATATTCATCAACTCTTTTCAGACATACAGCCCAATGTACTGCTGACATTCGGGCCAGATGGCTCTTCGAATCATATGGACCATCGCCTGATTGGGGCAACGGTTACGAGTGTGTTTTTGTCCACCATCTGGGAGAAAACCCATAGCCTCTATTTCTATGGAACCCCTTCCAGTCTAATTGAGGAGGTAGAGGGCAAAATTCTGCGGGGGGTGGATGATCGATATATGCGTACACAGATTTCATTTGAAGAGGAAGACCTCGAAGCTGCCATAGCCTCGATCTCCTGCCACAAAAGCCAGTTCCCGATGGAAGGAATGGCTGAACGCATGCGGTCTAGACATGCAGGAAAAATCATTTTTTTGAGAAAATTCGAAGGGCCTGCGATGGCTTCGCAAGATTTATTTGACTGACAGGCAGACAATCAAAAATAACGCGCCCGGACCTTCAAAGCATTCATGCCTAGTGATAGCTGAAGTTTGCAATCGTCAAACGCAGGCGGAGAGAGTAGTTTCACCTTAGCATCTTTGGAAAACCCATACCCTTCTTTGGGAATTCCGAACAGATTGTAATTCATTTCATAGTCTTCATTTTCATCATCCAACAATGAAAAGGCATAGGTACCAATCGGCAGCGAAAATCTACAGGTCACCATGCCATCCCGAAAATTCTCCTTCGAAAATTCAAGAGAATACTGTGGATCGTCCGTGAAAGATTCAGCTTTGTCATACACACCAACAAGGATTTTTCCTTTTGCAGATCGGATATTGTGAACCATCAACTGGATCTCAGCCTCTGTGGTTTGTTGTGGGACATCAGGCACAAAAATGGAACTCATCAGGGAAAAAACAAGCAAAAATTTCATCAGACAAGAAGCTTAAATAAAGAGTTGATTGAGCAGAGGATTCATAAAAATTCCATCCGGGTCCATACCCAGATTTTTCTTGATGCTAGTGAAGGTTGATACCTGTTCTTTGGAAACGTCTTTAAGATAAGAAATGATGCCTGGGACATGCTGAAATTCTTTGCCCCAATGTGGTTTGGCACCAGGAAGCTTGAGCCATTCCAGTGCGACCTCTGCTGAAAAGGATTTCCACAATTCCCGATCTGAATTCCCCAGGATTTCGATATAGCAGGTGTGTCCCGGTCCTTGGGCAGGAGAGAGGAGACAATCACTCTGTGCAATGAAACGAAGATTCATACTCATGTTCATCGGAAATTTGCCTTGAGCAGCATAAGCGTCCACCTTATCCAGGACAATTCGGAATGCTTTTTTGACCTCTTCGAACTCTTCATCTATTTTGAAGGCGAATTCCATACAGCCCGTTTGGAGGCCTTCAATGGCTCTCCAAGCATGAATCGCCTCGACAATCTCAACAACTTTTCTGCCTCGGGTCGGAGCCAACCAATAGGCACATCGACACAGAATTGGCGTAATGACAGGAAATCGATGAAGGATGAAGAAGATCACTCCCTGCAACTGTGAGATCACATAAGACCATATCCTTTGCCATTTGCTGACTCTTGGTTTGTCAGTAATGGGAAGCTCTGTCCGGTCCCAGCTTTTCATCCACACCTTGTCTGTAAAGGCCCACCAATGAAACTCTACGCTCTCATGATCTGTAACCAATCCCTTCATGTGATCAATCGCCGCTTCCAGCGGAATCTCACAGTCATGTTCATACACCCGCCAGCTTTTCTCTACACGCAAGGCAACTCGGTAGGTGATCCCAAACATCCCCAGATGAAGCCGAGAGGCATTCATCACCTCTTCACTCTCTATTCCGGTCTCAAATCGTCGCAGTCTTCCGATACCATCTACGATTTCCATCCACTGAATCGAATCTGATAGACTTTGATTGTTCCATCCAGATCCATGACTTCCCGTAGCGAGCAGTCCTCCCCAACTGCCATGCTCCATCACAACATTGGTTGGAAGTGCGTATCCATATTGTTCCAGGACATTATTGACTTGTCTGACATCTGCTCCGGCTTCTACGATGACCAATGGATTGTCAGGATCACTGAGATCCATGCTGACTTCGTTCAATTGCTCGATAAAGACCAGCATGTCATGGGTCGGAACCAATTCAGACCAGGCATGTCCCTGCCCAACAACTCTTACTTGTTTTCCGGTTTCTCGTGCCAGACAAACAATCTCTTGCAAATCCGAAGCAGAGGTTGGAAAAAAAGAAAATTCTGGTCGGCAGGTGGCTGTTTTTCCTCGATTGATCCAGGGAAGATATTTCTGATAGGGGACCTGTCGTTTGGTGCTGATATATGACGGGGTCGGGGCAGGCTCGGTCTTTGGCGCGGAGGATAACAGTGGAGCATGTAAGGTCATGTTTACAATTGTTAATCAAAGGTTGGACATCAACTGTAAATCAAGACATGTTCCATTTTCACAAACCACTGTTTATCAAAATCTTAAAAAAATCATCTTCTAATGGTTTTTTCCATAAATGAGAATTGCTTTCTCTTCCTGAGAATCTAAATACTGGATCAGCAAGCGGGAATGTCCTATCTTGTTCCGGTCATACATGGCCAAAAATCAGCCGAAATCAAGCAGCAATTGGGTTTTCATACCGGATTATTGCGAGCATCATTCTTTATTTTTTCAATCATGTCCTATCCCCACATGCGCCTCCTATTGACTTTTATCATTTTGGGGGGCTTCTATCTCAGCTCTGTTGCTCAACCCAACATCCTGATTATTCTCTCAGATGATCTCAGCTATCACGATATTGGGTGCTATGGCAATAAAGATGTCAACACCCCACACATTAATCAACTGGCAAAAGAGGGAATGCGATTCTCTTACTGTTTCAATTCTGCTCCCATGTGTGCTCCCACGCGCATGAGCCTCTATACCGGAATTCATCCGGTTCGCAATGGTGCTCACCCCAATCACAGCAAGGTCTATCCCACGGTACAAAGTATTCCTCACTATTTGGGAGAATTGGGATATCGGGTAGCTTTGTTGGGTAAACGGCATTACAAACCGGCGAAAAACTTTCCTTTTGAGCATTTGGGTGGGAGGGGCCATGACAATGGAGAAGGACTTGATCTGGATCTTACGAAAGTTCGAGATTTTTTTCAGGCATCTGCGGCTGCTCCCTGGTGTTTGGTTGTAGCCTCCAACCAATCCCACACTCCCTGGAATCGGGGAGATACCACAGCCTATGCGCCCGCTAGCCTGAAGCTGCCCCCTTATCTGGTGGATACAGAAGAGACCCGCAGAGGCATGATGAAATACTATGCTGAAATCAGCTACTTTGATCAACAATTGGGGACCTGTATGCAATACCTAAAAGAAAGTGGGCAGGATGAAAAGACCTTTGTGATCTATTTATCCGAGCAAGGTTCCAATCTGCCTCATGCCAAGTGGACTTGCTATGAAAATGGTCTTCGCTCTGCAGCCATCGTCCGCTATCCACCACTGGTCAAGGCCAATTCGACGACCAAGGCAATGATTCAGTATGTGGATGTTCTTCCGACTATTCTGGAACTCATAGGTCAACAAACCCGAAAAACAGACTTTGATGGCCGCAGTTTTCTGGATGTTCTCTCTGGCAAAACAAAGAGTCATTCTGACTATGTTTTTGGGGTTCAAACCTCCAAAGGAATCCATCGGGGACCTGTTGGATTCGGAATTCGTTCTGTTCGGGACAAGCGTTACCGACTTGTATACAATGTCAATCATCAGAATGAATTTCAGAATCTGGTCACAGTAAGAGGCGGTCCAGACGGCGTCTTTGCTTCGTGGGAAAAAGCTGCCGCTGCAGGAGATGAATTTGCCGCGGCTCGTGTCGCTGCCTACAAAACACGTCCCGAGTGGGAACTATATGACACAAAAAAAGATCCCTATGAATTGAACAATCTGGTAGACAATCCGACATACGCCTCTCATATTGCACGACTCAAATCACACCTCCTCAGCTGGATGGAGCAACAAGGAGACAAAGGCAGTGAAACAGAATTATCTGCCACAGAACGGCAATAATAAGCAAACAAGCGCAAAAACCGTTGTGGCTTCTGCTACTCCCTTGCTGGCAAAAAGAAATCGGTGCCTTAGTCATTCAACTGCACACGCCAGATGGTAATGCTTTGCTCGGCGGGCGCAATGGTTACGGGCAAGTCTGTAGCATTGCTCCCCCAAATGCGTCCTCCTTCAAATCCCTTGAACAGGGCGAGTTGTATGCCATCATCAGCATTCCAATATTCCCCCAAATAGGATTGGATTACCTGCATGATCCGATCAAAACTGAACCAGTTGTCTGCATCGAAGCGATACCACCAGATGGCCCAGGCATAGCGACCAATATCCTCACCGTCATACAAATCCACGTATGTTCCATTGAGCAGTTGCCCTGCCAATTCAGCCAATGGAGATGTTCCGAACTTTTTGGCAGCAAGCTCATTCAGCATGGAGGCAACTTCTGCTGTGAGCAGTTCTGGATTTCGGGTCTTGCTTCGAAACTCTTCTAAGTCTTCTATCACTCTGCTGTGATGTTCCACCTTCCAATTGTCCATGATCAGACCGTTGAATAGATTTTTCACAAACTGTTCTGCCGCCGTCAATCGGAAACTATACACCAAATCCATGAATTTGTCTTGCCCCAATCCTTCAATGCCATTCAACTGACTGACTTCACGGAAAAAGGGAGGACGAAGCTTCTTTTTCTGCTCCAATATGCGCTGGGAGACTGTTTCTCCAATTCCATAGCCCAGTTTTTCCTCACCAACATTGGGATTGTCCAGAACAGCTTCGGTAATGTCTGAGGGTGTTTTTGCCCGGTTGAAAAAGGACAGAATTCTCTTCAGAACCCACGGTTGAATGTCAGCGGTATTTAGTTGGCCCATAATTCACGTAATTAACATGCTTGAACAGGATCAAATATACCTGTTTTTGAAAATTAAGAATAGGTGTATTAAAAAATTAACAATAGCTTACCTGTGGACGACATACAGCTAAGGCCAGATAGCTTATGTACTCCAACGCTCACAATTATCTTTGAATGAAGGAAATAATGTCCTGATCTGTTGCTTCCTACTCACGCTGAATTTGTTTTTCCTCCTCTGTAGAAAGACAGCCCACATAAACATGGTCGATTTCTTTTCAAAAACAATAAATTTTGTCTATGTTTATACAAAATCACCTGCTCTATGACCTTGACCCAGCTCAGCTATATCATCGCCGTAGACACCTTTCGAAGTTTTGCAGCAGCGGCCAATCATTGTTGTGTTACACAGCCGACCCTCAGTATGCAGATCCGGAAGTTGGAGGAGGAATTGGGCGTGCAATTGTTTGACAGAAGCAAAAAGCCTGTGATTCCTACAGCAATCGGACAAGGCATCGTCCTACAGGCGAGGACGATTCTGAAGGAAGCGGATCGAATTCCTGAGTTGATCCAGGCGCAATTGGGAGAGATTCAGGGAGAATTACGGATTGGCATTATTCCAACGCTAAGTCCCTATTTGCTCCCTCGTTTCATCACACAATTTATTCAGCAATATCCCAAAGTATCCCTGGTGGTAGAAGAATTGCTTTCTGAGCAGATCATTTACAAACTCAATCATGATTTGCTGGATCTCGGGATCATGGTAGCGCCTGAAAAGCAGCAAGGACTCAGAGTTCAGGCCTTGTTTTATGAAGCCTTTGTTGTCTATGCATCCACCAGTCATCCACTGATCCAAAAAAACACCATAGCATTCTCTGATCTGAATCTGGATGAAATGTGGTTACTCAAGGAGGGACATTGCTTTCGAAGTCAAAGCCTCAAGATTTGCGGGGAGGAGCAGGCGGAAAATTCTTCCCTTCCCCTTCGATTTGAGATGGGAAGTCTCGAAACACTCAAAAAAATCATTGAAAGACAGTATGGCTATACCTTGCTGCCAGAACTAGCTGTACTGGATCTGAATGATGGCCAACAACAATACATTCGGTATTTTCAATCGCCTCCCCCTGTACGCGAAATCAGCCTGGTCGTGCACCGTTCCTTCCTCAAAGAACAATTGATTCACGCCTTCAGGGAAGTGTTGCTTGACCACATTCCACAGGCCCTATTGCAAAAGGAAAGAGGCGATCGGATTCCCTGGGATTAGGGGAAAAGAAAAAATGCACCTACCTTGTCTCTCAAAAATCAGAACTCCTATGCGACGCTATCTTTCATGTATCTGTCTGTCTCTTTGCTTTCTTGCTTGCCAATCTCCTGGGCAGGAGGCAACTTCATCCACTTCAGAAGCCCCTCTCTATGACTATGATGTAGAAGAGCGTATCAAGGAATTGGGCATTACGCTTCCAGAAGCAGGTTCTCCCGTTGCCAACTATGTCAATGCCGTAACAACCTCCAGCAATCTATTGTTTTTGGCTGGCAAAGGCCCCAAGCAAGCAGATGGGACCTATATCACAGGAAAAGTTGGCGCAGATCTCACCGTCGAGCAAGGGCAGGAAGCTGCGCGTCTTACGGCTATCCAGCAATTGGCTGTCCTCAAAGCAGAATTGGGCGACCTCAACCGTGTCAAGCGAATTGTCAAGGTTGTCGGCATGGTCAATGCCGTTCCTGATTTCACGGACCAGCCAGAAGTCGTCAATGGTTTCTCGAACCTGATGGTGGAAGTGTTTGGGGAAAGAGGCAAGCATGCCCGGGCAGCTGTGGGCATGGGGTCGTTACCCAGAGGGATTGCCGTGGAGATTGATGTGGTGGTGGAGGTAGAGTAGGGAGAATTGCTCCTACGTGTGAATGGACCTTATGAGAAATTACTTATGGCCAGGGAGACGAGTATCATGGGTAGTAGCATCATGTTGAAAATCGGCATCTCCTATAGCTTGAGCATAGTGAGCAGCTCCAAATGGCCCAGAATGAGTTATTGTAGCACCAGTACCTCCGGGTTGGATTGTATAAGTAATACAGAGTTGGGTACCATCATCATGTGGATTAAGTTCAATAAAATGTTCTCCTGGACTTCCTCCATCCGTTGCATGTTGAATTGCTTCTTGAACTAAACCTTCTGGAAACGCTACATCATCACCATAATCTCCATGGAAATTGGCGTTGTTTGTGACTGGGATTGTAGGTGTGGGAGTACCTGTGGAG
The DNA here is from genome assembly GCA_039029315.1 of Bacteroidota bacterium. Classification (GTDB taxonomy): domain Bacteria; phylum Bacteroidota; class Bacteroidia; order J057; family J057; genus JBCCCJ01. The sequence goes on from JBCCGK010000004.1 coordinate 188,362, forward strand.
GTGGCAACTGGTGCAGGAGCAGGTGTGACAAGAGTCGGGGCTGGAGCAGGAGCACCAGCTCCAGCAGCCTCAGAAGCTCGTGCACGAACCCTGTCTTCTGCAGCTTGAGCTTCTCCTTTGGTTGTATATAATTTCGGGAAATCTCCTGCATCATTTATGATCCATCCTCCGGACACTTTTTTCACCATTTGAATGGGACCCTTATTCGTCATTGTAGCAAAAGCCTTCAACTGCTGAACTTGGGGACTGTTGTTCATTGCTGATTGCATTCTTTGATTGGCGATGGTTTCTGGGCGATTGTCTACAAACTGAAAGACGTTCCGGCCTCTTTTTTTTGGAGAAGGACTTGCCAAAGATTGTTGTGTCGTCTGCTCTTTTTTATGTATGTGAAGCCCCATAACAATTTGAATCTGGGAAATATTGAAACATGAAAAAAGGCCAAGGGACTTTAAGGTAGCATTCTTCAACATGGAAATCAAACCTGCCGCCGCTTGAAATGTGCTTTACACAATTCCATTCTTCGAAAAGCAAATCTTGTCATTCGTTTTCCAGTTTCGAAAAGGAGCTTGCAGCGGAAAGGGACAGTGATGAGGTGCTGACAGTGAAGTATGGACAAAATATTCGGAACATTTTTCTTTTTATGCAAAACACAGAGGCCAGACCTCGGAGGATTGGTTGGCTGGTGCGGGGGCGATTCCTCCGAGGTCTTGAGGCGGTGGAAAGGAAGCTATTTTGCCCCCACTCATACCTCGGAGGTTCAGCCTTCCCACTCCCAACCGCTCAAACCTCCGAGGAACCCACCCCACGATTTATGCCTCACTCCCTACTCTTCACCATATCCTCGCTTGCAAATCTGACAGGCATTTCTAATTTGTGTGAGCGCTCAAGATTAACCCTTCCTCCAATGATCCAGCAACATCTTCTTTCTCGCAGGACCTTTTTAGGCACATCTGCTGCTCTCGGAGCCGGATTACTCCTGCCTAGCTTTCCATTATTGTCCCAGAATGATCGGTACAAAGACCTCAAAAGCAAACGCTATCTGGGCAAAGTCAGGACGGAATGCAGAATTGTGGATCAGAAGGTCTTTACTGAAGGACCTGCTGTGGATGCTGATGGAATGGTATATTTCACCAATATCCCAACAGAAAAAATTCTCCGCTGGACTCCTCAAGCGAAGGAGCTTGCTGTCTTCAGGACAGAATCTGGTGCAGCCAATGGTTTGCGTTTTGCAGGCAATGGCGACCTGCTTATTTGTGAAGGGGGAAATGGAGCACTTGTTCGCCTTGATATGAAATCCGGCGAGAGGACAGTCCTGGCGGATACTTTTGAAGGAAAACAACTTCAAGCCCCCAATGATCTGGAGATCGACAGCAAGGGAAGGATCTATTTTTCTTCCAGAACCGGGCAGCCTGATTTGGACACGCATAACAAACGGGCAGTCTATCGATTGGATCCAGATGGAACCGTGAGCCAATTGCTGAGTGAACCAGATGTCCACATGCCCAATGGGATTGTTATGTCTCCTGACGAAACCACCCTCTACCTGATCGAGGCGCATGGAGCCAAAGACCGCAACCGCAAAATCATGGCGTATGACTTACTGGCTGATGGTTCGCTTACTTCCCCTAGAACTCTTCACGATTTTTATCCCGGGAGAAGTGGAGATGGCATGTGTATCGACAAAGAAGGGAATCTATATGTGGCGGCTGGCCTACACAAACTGAGAGGATCTTCAGAGACCTTGGACACCCGCCCCGGCATCCATGTGATTTCCCCAAAAGGCAAATTGCTCGCCTATCGAGAAACGCCCGAAGATACGATTACCAATTGCACGTTTGGAGGAAAGGATCTCAAAACCTTATACATCACTTGTGGAACCTATCTTCTGAGTATTCGAACCCGAATCCCAGGAAAGGCATCTTATCGGCCGATGTAGCCCCCCCCTCACCAGTACGTATTCCCTTGAAAATGGGGAACTGGTGTGGACAAGCTTTTTTCAGGAAAAGGCTTGTGCGAAGCCCATTTCAAGGGGCGAGGCTTGAGCGAGGGGATTCATCGTACCTCCCGTAACACCCCTCTCAAACTCGCAATATTATGGGCTGAAGCAAAAGTATCGATATATGGCATCGCCACTTCCATACATTTGGTACTGGGAGAAAAGCCAGGTTTCCCTGCAAGTGGGTTCAACCAGATGACTCGATTGGCTTTTTTATGCAGTTGCGCCATGGAGGATTCAAGTAATTCTGTTTCGCCTGTGTCCCAGCCATCGCTGAGGATCATGATGACCGTCCTATCATTGAGCAGGCGGGAGCCGTAGTCATGTAGAAAAGTATTTAAAGAATGCCCTATCCGGGTACCACCGGACCAGCCTTTCACAGAATCAGCCAGATCATCCAGGACGTTGTCAAAATCAGAGTGACGCAATTCATCCGTAACCCGAAACAAAGAGGTGCTGAAGACAAATGTCTCGATGCGATGGTACACATTCTGAAAAGCATAGAGGAACTGCACCAGAAATCGACTATAGAGATCCATAGATTTGCTCACATCACAGAGGACGACGAGACTCAGCCGTCTGATTCGCTTTTTGCGAAAGGCCAGCTCAAGTATTTCTCCCCCTCTTCTGAGATTGATGCGAAGCGTTCGCCGGAGATCCAGCTGTCTCTGCTGCTTGGAGCGTTCATGTCTCCGCTGAAACTGTGTGGCGAGTGATCGGGCAAGTTGGGTGATGACCTCCCTAAGCTCGGAGAGGTCAGATTCTCCAAAAGCACTGAAATCCTTGTGGCTGATCACTTCGCCGGGACTATAGGTCGCCAACTCTATTTCCTCTTCGGTATGATTGCCATAGAGCCAGCTTTTCAGGACTTGCAGGGAAGGTGCTTGCGGTTTGGGTTGAGCATTGGAGTTAGGGGAAGCGGTCTGTTCTTCTTCTACCTCTTTGATCTTGGCATCAACTGCCCGCATCAGCTGTTTCCAATAATCGGGAAAATGGAGATCAAACAGGGCCTGTTGCTTGACACTTTTGCACAAGACCGCCCGGAGGATGATCTGAAATTGTTCCGGTCTACTTAAGGGAAATTCGGCCATCGCGACGAGGGCATCCGTTTCTTCTGTTGGTCCGATTCGCATCCCTTGTTGACGAAGGTGACGACAGAGTTGCACGACATTCGCACTCAAGGCTGTTTGACGATGAATCATGGCTGCCAGTTTACTTTGCATTTCTGTTGGTCGAGCAAGGCACGTTCTGATTCGATCTCCACAGAAGATTTGATCTCATTCGATGCTTTTCGATATCGCTTGGCCAATCCTCTTCTTTGCATGGCTTCCAGAAATCGTCGGATATCTTCTTCAGATTCTAACAGCAATCCTGGAACAGGCGCAGCTTTGCCATCCTCTCCCATTCCAACCATGGTGAAATAAGAGGTATTGGTATGACGACTTTCTCCGCTGCGGATATCATGAGATTCTGTACGTATTCCGACTTCCATCGAGCTATTGCCCACATAATTGACTGAAGCATACATGTGGAGCATATTGCCGACCTCAACTGCTGAGCGAAAATCTACTGTATCTACAGATGCCGTAACACAATACATTCTGGCGTGTCTGGTTGCACAAGCATAGGCGATCTTGTCCATCAGAGACAAGATGAGTCCACCGTGAACCTTGCCGCCAAAATTGGCATAGGTGGGGATCATCAATTCTGTCAGTTGGGTTCTTGATTCAGAAACAGCTCGATATTCGATTGAGGAATTTGCCACAATCAAAAGTAAAAGAAAAATCATTATTTTTCCTCATCTGGAATAAAGTGTCCATGAAAAGGGTCCAACCCATACAATCAATGTTCATATTGACAATCCTAAATAATAAAGACATGAAATTCAATCTCCTCACCATTCTGTGTGTATCAGTCTTGATGTTCTCGGGTCTTTGGACCATTGCTCAACCTCCTGGCGGGAGGGGAGGCTTCAATATGCCGCCAGAAGAACGGGCACAATTGATGTCAGACCGAATAAATGATGCCCTGACCTTGACAGAAGAACAGTACGAAATGATCTATGCCATTAACCTGGAAACAGCCGTACAGATGAGCGAAACCATGCAATCTGCGAATGGCGACAGAGAAGCGATGCGGGCGAAGATGATGGAACTCCGCAAAGGCACCAATGATCGAATCAAGGAAGTGCTGACACCAGAACAATTGACCACTTACCAGGAGTTACAGAGAAATCGTCGGCAAGGAAGACAAGGCCCTCCCGAAGAAGGGAAGAAAAAACGAAAAGGACCAAAAGGCAAGAAAAAAGCAAAACAAGATACGGATACAGATAGCTAAAGAGGAGACGAAAACAGCGTAACCGAAGTGTGTTGAGAGACTGCTTGACTGTGATCATCTCCTTTACGACTACCTTTTTATGTGCCTTTGAGCAATTGCAAAAATGGGGAGCAACATTTCCAGACATCACCCTCAAGCAGTCTCTCACTTCAGTTCAGACTTTATCTTGCTGAATAGATATTTGGTCCCTTGACTGATATTTTCCCAGCCTCACTGTTCAACACTTGATTCGAATTTCCTCAGAAAGCTGCATCTATTCTCGCACCACCTTTTTCACTGCTGACCAACCCTTCCCGGATAGCTGTAGAAAGTAAATCCCCGCGGCTAGGCGGCCAGGCTGAATGGTGAGTTGCAAGACTTCGGAATTCTTGCGTTGGTGATCCTGCCATACCACTTCTCCCATCAGATTGGTCATAGATATCTGAATGTCTCCCTTCAATGAATGACTGACGATCAGCTCAAAAGAATCGTGAGAAGGATTGGGATGAATCTGGATGAAATTTGACAACAATTCCGAAGAGATTCCCACAGGAGGACTGATATGAATAGACTGCATATAGGTTCGTTCGCAATTGGCTTGCTCCACGGTGAGACTCACTATATATGAACCCGGCTTTTCATACGCATGTGATGGAGCAGCAGAAGTCGAACTATTCCCATCCCCAAAATCCCATGTCCAGGCAGTCGCTTGCGCATTCGAGTCTGTAAATTGAATGCTTTGAAACGCATAGGCAGAATCGGTTGGCAACCCCAAAGGTCGATTCGGACCAAGATCCAGAATTCTACACCGATAGCGTTCCAATGCCCGCTCTTGTGTCAACTGAAGTTGGTCAAGATCCGCTCCAGCCAGGAGAGCAAAAGCAATGGTATCCTTGCCTTCCTTGGGAATATTGACTGGGCCTCCAGCCAGAACCTGAATCACATCTCCCCCCAGATTCGAGTCTCCTATGGTTCCGGTTTGCGGTTGAGGATTGGTAGACAAAGCCTGATATTTTCCTGCCGAACTGAAGGAGAAAGACCCATCGTTAAATTTGGCGAAGGTCTTCATGTCATGAGAAGACAGCAGGCTCATCCCATAATGATGTGGCACATTACCAGACACATCGTAAGAATAGGCCAACTTATGTGAGACATCATAATCTGCAGCATTGTTCGTCTGCCCCAATCCCAAAAAGGGATAGATATCCCAGTCTGCAAAGAGGCCAGAATAGATATTGATGAGTGGGAAATTGGTGGTATTGCTCAATATGAACTGGAATATGACATAGTCCTGATGATCCGGCTCATCATAAGCAAATGCGTATTGCGTAATATTCATCCCCAGATTTGCAGGTACGGCACCATCTGTAAAGATCGTTTTTGCTTCGAAATCAGCTCGGGAAGAGTGGGGGACGACATGCGCATTCTCTACTTGGCTGAATTCATTGTCGCGAGAGCCTGGATTGTTGTTGCGAATTCTGTCCATCACTTTTATCGGAGAATTACCCACCATCAGTCCTCCTTCAAAGAGTGCATTGAGAGATTGTTGATACTGGATACCAAGTCCCTGTTCCTGAAATAAATAATCATTGAAACCAAAATTACCTCTGCTATTCATGGACGTGTGGAGCTGGTTCTCTGTGATATCCACATAAGATTTATTGACCCGAAACTCGATCACCTCAAAATCAGAATAACTGGTAGCAGGATCTGTATAGACAAGTTTCAATGCGATCAAAAAGTCAGGAGGAAGATTGTCTCCTAGTTTTACAAGGAACGAATTCCCAGATTGAAAACTCTCTCCCATAGCGACCTCTCCCTGCTGCAATTCTCCATCAAGCACAGTCAGATAGCTGGCAAAAAAACCAGGGGCAATCATCTGAACACGTAGATTCCTCGCTGTATCCAGATAATTGATAAAGGATAGATCCACTTGCATGGTATCCCCTGATTGGAAATAGGCTTCCTCATTCAGGTTGATGGCCCGTCGTTTAGTCGTTCTGATGGAAGGTTTCAAAGGATCTGTCAAGGCTCTCAACATATTGACCCGCCCCGTCCCCAGCTTATCTACATAAGCAATTGGATTAAGAGAATAAATATCATCAGAAGTAACCCTGACACGTTGCGCAGCCTGGAAGCCCGTATAGGTAGGAAAATGCGCCAACGTTAAGGCTACCGCACCAGAAACCACAGGGGCAGAGGCGGAGGTACCACTCCATCTCCAGTAATCATTGGAAGCAAAGGTGCTCCAGATATTTGTTCCGGGTGCGGCGACATCTGCGGTATAGTTAAATGTGGAATTGCAGCAAAGCGTATCTGGAAATGTGGTATTCACAATCGAGAGGCTTAGATCATATGCCGCAGGATAGAACTTTCTGTCTGACGTACTGTTCCCTGCCGCACAAATCAAGGCTGCCTGCTTGTTCACAACAGTATATTGAACCACATCTTCTCCCAGCCTTGTGCGAATAGAGGAGCCCCAGGAGCAATTGACAACCTGAGCTCCCTGGTCTACTGCATACACAATCCCATCATAGCCATTGCTGACAAAGCCGATCTGATCATCAGGAGAAGCCTTGATGGGAATATATTTGCAATCCAGACACAAGCTGGGAATCCCTATGCTATTGTTGGTGGATGCCCCTACAATTCCGGTAACCCAGAGACCATGCACATTGCCGACATTAGGATCACTATCTCCAGGCCCCAACAATAGGTCGCCACCAAAATCCCATCCAAAGTGATTGTCCATATACCCATCTCCATCATTGTCCAGGCCATCTATGGGATCATCCGTATTCAGGGCACGATTGTCTTGCAGATCAGGATGTCCAGAATTGATTCCGGTATCGATGATGCCGACCACCACTTCGCCCCCGTCTTGCTGAATCTGCCAGGCTTCGCGGGCCTTGATTTTGCCCAAATGCCACATCAGGTCGATCCCTCCCGTGGTATCGGCATAGGGATCATTGGGATGATAAAACACTTCTGCCAGATACCAGGGCTCTGCATAGGCGATTTCTGGTCGGGATTGAAGAAACTGAACAACCGATTCGACAGAGACAACTAAGGTATCAAAACTAAGCGTATAGATGAGCGACAAGTCGGCCATCTCTTGTCCAAGGGAATTGACAGGAGATGTTGGCGGGGTCGAAGTCGGGAATGATTTAACGAACTGGACAGGCCCCAAGACCTTCACCTGATCCGTGAACGCTGGAATCTGAACAGCATGAGGCTGACAAAATGACCGAAATTCCGGCCAAAATTTACACACGACTTTATTTGGGAGATATCTTACTCCTTCAGGCATAACGAATCGCCCGGAGGTCTTTGGAGAGAGCGGTTGCGCCACATTCAAAAAGGGAAAAGAGACAATGGAAACAACAAGCAGCAATCGGAGAAGGTGGTTCAGAACGAACCAGGATGCATATACACGCATAAGAAAACGGGTTTAGCCATTATTTGCGTTAGGTGGAGCCTGTTTGGGATAGAACAATGAAGGTAGCAAATTCAGAGAGAAATTCCTGCATACTTGTCACAAATTGTAACACATATGTGTTGATAGCATAGAATTTGAAGGCTTATTTTGCATTCCATAAATATTGAGTAACTTTACCAATTCACGCGAATTATGAGCGAATATATGAATCCAAACGAGTTTCAGAAGTACGCAACCCAACATCTTCGTATCAACAGTCACTCTCTTCATGACTACACCAACTTCGTCAACCACAATATCCAGGGGATGACCCGTGCAGTGATTGAAGAGCGTCCAACCAATTTCCGCGAAATTGACGTATTTTCCCGTTTGATGATGGACCGAATTATCTTTCTGGGAACTCCAATTGATGATTTTATTTCCAATATCATCAATGCACAACTGCTCTTTTTACAGTCCACTGATGCCAGCAAGGATGTCAGTTTGTATATCAATTCTCCAGGAGGGTCCATTTATGCCGGATTGGGGGTATATGATACCATGCAAATCGTCAATCCTGATATCTCGACCATCTGTGTAGGCATGGCCGCCTCTATGGGAGCCGTTCTGCTCTGTGCAGGTGCCCCCGGAAAAAGATCTGCCCTGCCCCATAGCCGTGTCATGTTGCACCAACCTATAGGTCAGGCAGGTGGACAGGCTTCTGATATTGAGATTGTCAATGAGCAGATCCAAATTCTGAAAAAAGAGCTGTATGAGATCATTGCCACACATACAGGAAAGCCATACGAATATGTCTGGGAGAATTCTGACAGGGACAATTGGATGAAAGCTGAACAAGCATTGGAATTCGGCGTGGTAGACGAAATTTTGGGCCAGAACCAATCTTAATTACATGAGAAACGAGAGTTGTTCTTTTTGCGGTAGATCCAAACGTGAAGTCCAAATCTTGCTTGCAGGGTATGGAGGGGCACATATTTGTGAAAATTGTGTGGCTCATGCCAACACAATCATCGAAGAGGAGTTCAAGGAAAAGCCTGTCACCCGCATCACGCGTGTGCCTAAGCCGAGAGAAATTGCTGAACATCTAGATCAGTATGTAATTGGACAAGAGGAGGCAAAAAAAGTGCTATCTGTGGCTGTGTACAATCACTATAAGCGGATTCTGAACATGGATCGTATAGATGATGGTGTGGAGCTGGAGAAGAGCAATGTCCTGATGGTTGGACGGACAGGAACGGGCAAAACCTTGATGGCCAGAACCATCGCCAAAATGCTCAACGTTCCTTTTTGTATTGCTGATGCCACGGTCTTGACTGAAGCTGGATATGTAGGAGAAGATGTAGAAAGTGTCCTGGTACGCTTGCTGCAAGAAGCAGATTATGATGTCGAAGCAGCAGAGAAAGGCATAGTCTATATTGATGAGATCGACAAAATCTCCCGTAAATCGGATAATCCATCCATCACAAGGGATGTGAGTGGAGAAGGAGTTCAACAAGCTTTGCTGAAGCTCCTCGAAGGATCTGTGGCCAATGTTCCACCAAAGGGTGGACGAAAGCATCCAGAACAAAGTCTCGTTCAGATCAATACGACCAATATCCTGTTTATCTGTGGAGGAGCCTTTGAGGGAATTGAGCGAATCATTTCCAACCGAATCGCTGTCAAAACCATCGGCTATGGCTCAGATGATAAGAATCTGGAATCAGAAGGCTCAAATATCTTCCGATATATTCAGCCTGACGATCTGAGAGGATATGGCCTGATTCCAGAAATCATTGGTCGACTTCCCGTCCTGACCTTCCTCAATCCATTGGATGAGGTGGCACTTCGAAGGATCTTGACAGAACCCAAAAACTCTATCGTCCGACAATACAAGAAGATGTTTGAGTTAGAGGGAAAAACCCTCACCTTTGATGATGAAGCTCTTGATATTGTGGTCAAGCGAGCCAACTCACTCAAATTGGGCGCAAGAGGATTGCGATCCATCATCGAAGCCATCATGCTTGATATCATGTTTGATATGCCCGACAGTGATGCAGAACATTACATGATCAATGTCGATATGGCAACAGAAAAATTGATGCAAGCCAATCTGATTGATTTCAGACAAGCTAGCTAAGGAAGCATTATAAACGAATGAGGGGTATAAGGGTGGGACAAGGTCCCGATTGCGATGCAATCCCTTATACCCCTCTCTTTTTCTTCTCCTTAGAGATTGTTTTGAGATCTGTGCTGAGAATTATTATGATGTATTTTTTTCTCAGACAAAGCACTTTTTTGTTCTCATAGTGCTGCTATGAGAACAAAGAAAGCTGTAGGATGAGGAAAAAAGACGCATATAAAAAATTAGCGACAGATGTTCAAACAGTCTCTTACCTACACCACCAATACACTATTCTGTGCATCTGCGAATGGAGATGGGACTTGCTTGTCGGCATCCACTTCATTGTCCCAGATCTTGCCGTCGATCAGATATCGGAATTGATATTCATTTCCCTGCTCAAGATCAAGTGTCGTGGTAAAAGAACCATTTTTCAGGCTCCTCATTGGCTTGGAATCAGGACTCCAACTGTTAAAGTCTCCCAGAACCTGAACAGTTTCAGCTCCATTGGCCTGAAGTTTTGGAACCTTAAAGGTTACTTTACATACAGGCTTACTTTTAAGGAATTTCTTATTAATGCTCATTAGGATTGTGGATTTAGTTAAAAACCAATGATAAAATTAAAAAATTTTTAAAAAA
>JBCCGK010000005.1:0-197545 GCA_039029315.1 Bacteroidota bacterium
ACTTATTTTTTGTATGCGTCTTTTTTCCTCATTCTGCGGCTTTTTTTGTTCTCATAGCACCACTATGAGAACAAAAAAGGGCCTTGGCTGAGAAAAAAATACTCCATAAAAATTCTCAGCACAGATTCCTAAACAGTCTCTAAGTTTCAAAACACTCTTGTTGATATACTGTTATTCGGGATAGTTGAAATGATCAACATAAACTCGCGGCAGTTGGAACACTGCCGCGAGCCAGGGGAATAATTTTGATAAAAGTACATACCCTTTCCCTCTATTTATACCAAAATAGAAATAATGATTCTAATGGAAAAAGACCTCGCTTTCTAGATTCTTCAATGCCAGTTTGCTTAACTTTTCTAATCCATTTATTATACTTTTTGTGGGCAATCATAACTCCTACACCCTTCCGAGAAACTCCAAAAAGTGATCTGAGGATGGGATAAGGAGAGTACCAAAATGAATCGAAGTATAGATAATTTATTAGAAATAATGCGGCTAACTGTATAGAATACCTTCTTTTCCCATCATAAATCTGAGAAACAGAAGAGTCATAACTTAGAACACGTACACAACTTAGTCTTGAATCATTTTTCACCAAAAGTAATTCCTCTATTAATTCAATTTTATCTATTCCAGACGACTTCATTTGTTGAATAATTCTTGAATATGATAAAATTGCGGCATTAGATGTATCACCTCGGAAAATAATCTGATAAAGCTTTAGGCCTCGTTTTTCTTCACTAGAATCAATATATAGGCTCAGGTTTTTAATGCGATATTCTGGAATTTCATATATCGTGAAATTACTTCCTTCTGCTCTACAAAATAGAGGAAAAAAAAAGATTAATATCGAATATGAAAAAATGAGATTGGTCATCGGATAAAAGTTCATTGTATCGTATGGCAATTAGGGACTCTTGGATTTCTTTTTCTCTTCTCTATATTGTTGCCTAATACTTTTTCTCAGGCTCTTAGCCTCTTGCTTATCTTCAATGATCCTTAATCCATTGTCTACTCTGCCTCCAGCTGAGCTTACAACTCTGTTTGGACTCGACTTCGTCAAAAATCTTGTTCTTCTAGGATTTGAGACATCAACAAAGCCTCTTGAGGCATCAGATAAAGATCTATTATACTCGGTAGTTTCAATCCCTGCATTATCATTGTAAGTCCCGTCAGAGTTTCTTTTAGCAGAATGAACAACTCCCATTTGTTTGAATATTGCAACTTCTGCGTTACCCTCTTCGGTTTCTTCATAATTGTCATGCTTAAGGATCTTATTAACTTGATTATTGTTGATCCATAATTTATTCTCTGCAAATGTGTAACCATGACAATCTGCCTGACAGTCAAATTCATTAGCGTCAAGTTCAACATTTTTGGTGCTAACAGAAAGCTGCCCATCCTTTTTGCTGTAAGTTTTTATTTCCCTCTTGGATTCAATTAATTTTAATGCTTCAATCCTTGTCCCGTCATCTGCAAAAATATATACTTTTTCGTAGGTATTACTTACAACATCTAAAATTACTGTTCCATCATTCAACGTAACGGAATTAAGACCAACTTCATAAACTACGGTTTCTCCGGTTGATTCTGTTACAACATTACCATCTTCATCTACTACTATCCTACCATCGAAATCAGTGAATCTGATGGGATTATTTAGAGTATAATTATACGAACTCCAAGACCGGTACTCCTCTGCCAATGGATCTCTTCCATTCCACCTTGCAATAGTCGGATCATACATTCTCGCACCAAAATCGACCCAGCCGAATCCTAACTCATCCTGCTGTTCTTTTCCATTGAAAAGATACTGATTGGAATGTGGTGAAATAATACTTTGCTCCGTAGCCATTCTCATCCCAAAAGGATAATAGTGATTAATTTGCAATACTTCACCTTTTGCGAGATCTGGATCTACCCAATTATCTCCATCCAGGTCTGCGAATACAATACGGTTGTTGCTCAGATGGTCACTTAGGAATCCTTCATAGATAATCTCTGTACCATTGATCCTAACTCTTCCTTCGGAATGGGGGAGCCAAATGATATGAGACGTGCTATTCTGGGTCGTATAGTCATTTTCATATTGGATGGCTCCGAGATAGTCAGTGATTTTGGTGATGACGTTGCCCGCATTTGTTCCAAATACAGTTTGACGAAGCTTCGTGCCATCAGCGGAATAGGTATATGTTAACCGCTTACCATCACTGAAAAGGATGATCGTTGGTTTGTTGAAATGATTGTATTCGATGAAGCTGATTTCTTTGTTGGCGTCAGAAATGAGATTCCCATTATAGTCGTAGGTGTACTCCGTTAGCAGACTGGCTCCATCAACAAACTGCTCAACACCAGGAATCTCTGTTTGGATGGCCGCATCGGATACAAATTCTAGTCTATTGCTGTTGCCTCGATTGTCCACGGTTGATCGCATCTCGTAGAAATAGTCCAACTGATCAAGCAAACCAAAGGAATTGGTTCCGGTTTTTCCATAGCGATTGAGTGTCAGGATATTGCCGCCGAGGGTATAGCTGATATTATCAACTGTATACCTGTTCAGATTGGTGATAGAACTGCCAGTGTCTTCTTCATATCGTGCTTCTGTCAGGCGATTCATCGGATCATAGCTAAGACTGTATCGCTGAATCAGGTGGGTTGGATCTGGGCCCAATACTTGCCAGTCCATTGCAGCTATATTGCCATTGTACTGCGGATCGATCCAGCCATTATAGGTGAGTTTCATGGCAAACAGATCTACATGAGGATCGACCTGAGAGTTGAGGGAGGGATCATTGATCTTGCTAATCCATCCTCTGACATTGTACTCATAATCAATTTCCTGCAGAAATCTTTCACCATCTTTGAACAGGACATCTTTCCTTTTCTCTTGTCCCAATCGATCATAAGTATGAGCAGAAATAGCAACAAATTCTCCGCCAGAGGATTGATCTTCTGTTTTTTGCTCTTCCAAAACCAGTCTGCTTCTATGGTCGTATCGAAAGGCATTTGAGATCGTTACACTTCGCTCAAAGTTCTGTCCAGGACCTGTGCTATGATCGAAGCCTTCATGCACTATTTTGCTGAATAACAATTCACCTGCATACGTATAACTAAAAGTAGAGATGTCTTTACCACCCAAATGATTGTCAGCCTGAGTTTGAAGTTCTCTGCCAAATTCATCGTAAAATGTGATGGTTTCCAGCCAATCTGGCATACCTGAATTATCTTCAAGGACAGCAATCTTGACTCCAGTGATCATGCCTTTGGTCCGATATGAAGGGACATTGGCTGGAAAATCATCTAGATCTTGCTGATAATGATAATCTGGACTACCATCCCTATCAAAGTCGTAGTCATCAAAATATGTGATAGAGTGGATATCGGTATCAGCAGCATCTGTTGGGAAACTCTGATTGGAATAGCCATGGAGGTCAGTTGATCGAACTTCGAAAAGATCCGCTTGATTGCCGACATCACTGACCAATTGTATGCTTCCCTTGTTTTGGCTGTCTCTATAGATGCCTGTCATGACAGGTCTTCCCATAGCATCGTATTTGGTAAAGGACCACTCCTCGGGGGACTTCTGACGCTGGTTAGGGTCCTGAACCAACACAAGCTGATCGAGTTCATTGTAGACCATATAGGTCCACCCATGCTGATTGTTAGATGGAGTCCATTTTTTGATCAGGCGACCTCTTTCGTCGTATTTGTAATTGTAGCCGAAATGGTCTCTCTGGTTGTTAGACAGATGGGAATAGCCTTCATCAGTGAGCATTTCGATGCCTTCAGGGGAGATGACCAGATAGAGTCTGCCAAATTTGTCATAGACATACATGGTATATGCAAATGTGCCATTGTCATCGACCTGAACTTTTTCATAGATTTTCTGACCAAGTTTGTTGGTGGCCGTTTCGTTGACATGACCGTTTTCATCTGTAGTGCGGGTGAGACGCAATTCCTTTGGATCATATTGCACCAGGTTCTTGCCAAAAGGAATGAGGGGATGTAGAGCCTCGATCGCTTGATCATTAATCAACAACTCAGAGTTGACTGTATGTGCCCCAAGTTGCCAATCGACTCCAGGAGCGCCTTGTTCTAAGACTCTACTGAGGGAGGAAGATTCGAATTGGGTCTCAGCCAAGAGTGCTCCCAGATCTGAGCCGTAGTGGGGATAGTTGTTGAGATAGAAGGTCTCTTGCAGGATATCTGGCAGGAACTGTGTGGCATCTTGTCTCAGTGAGCCTGGAATCCCTGCATGGGCAAATGGCAATCTGACTGTTGCCTCCCGCCCGATCTCGTCATACTGATGATAACTGATCAAGTCCTGCCCACAGTCGGTCCCGCCTTGTACAGCTACCTCTTGTACAGGACGGCCAAGCCCATCAGAGTAAGCGATATTCACCCATTTGTCTCCACCATTGGAGAGCAAGTCCACGCTGGCCTGATCCTGTGCGGGAACTCTGACGGTGGTGCTGATGATGCGGTTGAAGTTGGGATCATCGACGACGATCTGATCTGCACATCTGACACAAGGCAAGCTGGGATCGTGAATGCGAAGGTTATCGATAGCGGCTGTCAACCACCGATCGATGCCCATCTGTGGGATGTTGCTATGCTGAATGACATGCAGGCCAGTGGGCAAGGCAAGAGTAGTGGGAATGCTGAGCGTTTTTTGTTGCACAAGCTGAGTGCGCTCAGGATCAGAAAAGAGAGAGAGATGAATGTCTTGGGTGGCATCGAGTTCCAATCGCAGGTATTGCATATCTCCAAGGGCAAAGCCTAGGTTGCCGGCTTTGATTTTGCCACCTGTGCTGAGATAGCTTCCTTTTTTGTAGCCGATGCGAAGGAAAAAGTCATTGTAGCTGTCGCCAGTATTGTTACTATATTCCACCATAATGGCATCCTGATCGGTTTTGCTAGATCCGAAGAAGGGATTGGCTTTGTTGACTGTTTCGGTGACTACTCTGTACGGCTGTTCGGTTCCAGCTGTAAGGGCGAGCAGGACATGTCCCACTCCCGCGCTTGCGGTGGCCGTGGGGGTAAAGTCAAAGTCGATCTTCCAGACAGGCCCAAGGGGCGTGCCGAGCTTTCGAAAGGCGCGTTTGTCGGCTTTCTCACCCGTTTGGAGAAAGTGTGCCTGGCCAGAGGAGATGATTACTTCTCCTGTGCTAGCCAGGGGAACTCCCTGATAAGTCGGCACCAGATTGCGACTCTCCCATTGGCGGGCATAGTCATAATCCTCGATGAAGGACAGGCCAGATTGGCTGTAGAGTTGAGCAAGGTTGGTCAGTATGCCCAGCAATAGCAGGAGCATACCAGATATATATCTGTTCATGGTTGTCAAAAATTATTGTAATTAATTGTCGTGCTGTTATTATTGCTTGAACTTGTATTCCATCGTTTGGACGATGTTCCCCTTCCGATCTCTGACTTCTATGAGCCTTCCAAGTCCATCATAGATATAATAGCTGCTAAAATTGTTCACATCGGTCATGGTATGAACCCTAAGGGCTTTGTCATGGCTAATGGTACTCATCATGGCATCCGCTGGATAGAGTCGGAGCTCATCGATTTTAGTTGTCCAGTGAGTACTCGGATTATTCAGGTTTTTGATGGTGATTTTGCCATTCTGTGGGACATCCACTTCCAATTCAAAATACTGCATCTCAGATGTTGCAGCAGGGGTAGGATAGGAGGTGCCTCCCTGATTGCCATCTTCTACAAGAACTTCCACCTCCGAATCCTGATACCAGAATGAGATGATGTACTTGCCTGCTGGAAGCTGGCCTTGTGGCATGACCACTTTGCGTGGAGGAGATAAGTTAAAGCTATTCAGGCCAGTTTGGGGAAATGACCCGAATCCACCCATGGCATTGGCATCTCGCTCAATGACCCAATTGCCATCTTCATAGCTGGTTACGATGGTGCTCGGTGGGAGATCCTCAAAACTGGTATAGGCGATTTCCAACCCATTCGCATTGTCGACTTTGGCAACAGGGGTACTTTCTGCATAAGCATATATGTATCCAGTCGGTTGACCATTGGTATGACTGACTGTGAGAATATTTCCGTCTACATCGTGATCCTGAAACTCTACTCTGGGAGCGTATGGGGAGGCAGGAACAGGGGCATTCCGGGTAGGGACAAATCCGGCAATGGGGTTCAATGCCTCCAATATATGCATCCTAACAGGAAGAACAATCCCATGTTTGATGCCAAATTCTGTGAACTGCCCACTAACAACTTCATCGTCCACTTTTTTCAAAACTTCAATTGGAGCTGTCAGAATACGATCCTGTATCATCTTTTCGATTGGACTTCCTGTTCCTGGAGTAAAGGTGAAGTCTTCTGGATAGCCATACTCAGTTTTGTGAACCGTCGGATTCTCTCCAGTGATTTTGCTGTTCGCCATACTGGTTGAGCGTAAATATCCAGCTTCTCCGGCATTTGCAGAAGAATGATAGGTATAGTCAGTGGTGGTTTCTGTAAATACAGCTGGATCGTGTTGATCATATTCTCTTTGGATAGATTTGGTCATCCGCCACCATTCAGAGGTCGTTTCATAAAATTTGGCATACAAT
This sequence comes from Bacteroidota bacterium, assembly GCA_039029315.1. Lineage (GTDB taxonomy): Bacteria > Bacteroidota > Bacteroidia > J057 > J057 > JBCCCJ01. The sequence goes on from JBCCGK010000005.1 coordinate 6,582, forward strand.
ACAAAATGCTCCGGAATACTTGCAGAGCAATCAGCGCCATTTAATCGCAATCCCATGATAGAGAGGGTGTTTGACAACGCATTTGGAGTGTTCAATAGGTCAGTATGCTTCTTCCCGTTGTATTCATTTTCGGTCTGACCGACGATTTGAAAAGTTCCATCTGGATTCTTCTTAAAGTGTGTAATCTCAGCAGCCAGGCCATTGCTATTGAAAATGCGGTTAGGCATATTGGGAAAAAAAGGCAAAGCACGTTCTTCCGCTGTATTGAAGAAGGTGTAAGTTGTTTTTCCTCCACTTCCATCCACACCATTGATGACACTCACCTGATCATAGCCAACAGTTGCTCCTTGCGTAGAGCTCCCCAAGGGAACCTGTGAATTCGTATGCCTTTCGTAATTATGACAAATGAGTACGGCTGCTCCTGATCCACCAACGCTGACCTTAAAAAAGGAGGGAACAATCGGGGACATCAGTTTTCCTGTAGACTCTACTTCATCATCGGCATTGATTCTGGTATAGTCAAATGTCTGAATGATGTCATCGTCATGTGTGATGCCATGATGTTTTTGGAGGCGTTTCACCCGCAGTCCACCTACTTGTTTTGTATTGGTATATTCAGGATCTGGCGCAGTAACCCATGACCATTCTGCTTCCATCTTGACATAGGCATCTCCCACAGCGTTTATATCTAGAATGTAGTCCCCAGTTTCCAAAAAGCTATAGGTGTAAGCTATCAGAGAGGCATTGTTGGTAGGATGGTCGAGGAGATGTGAATAGGTAAAGTCACGAATAGTAACTCCATCTTTACTGAGGGTTGCATATGGGGTCGCACTATGGATGTCCATAGACCCATCGCAATTGCTTGGGTTGGTAATACAATCTCTGGTCACCTGATGCTTTAGAAAAAGAAAGGTAGGTTTTGTGATATTGATGCTAATCGGAGTCGGATTTGCTGGAAGGATTGAGCAATCAACGATAGGAATAGTTGGAGAAAAATTGGGGCCACATGCTTCAATCACCGGATTTTGTGGATTGGTATTCCAGACGAATTCCGGATCAAAATTGCCATATTCGTGCGCCTCAAACTCCATCTCCACATATCCTCCTGTTGGATAAGTGATTCGTTTCAATGTACCGGCTTTCATTTCTTCTGGATTGGGATCTCTATCTGCTCCGCTATAGTAGGTAGCTGGGAAATCTTGTATCCAGCCAAAGTCCGCACAAGTAATTGGATCATAGAAAGGAGAATTTGGATCACACAGGGAGGAGTTGGCCACATTGTTGTCCCAGGGGAAAAAACAAGTTGGTTGCTCCTGAAAGTCCGCTCCTACTGGACCTGATGTCCGGAATAGTTCCTGAGCCGGGATCAAGGTGCTTAAGCTAATATTGGGATCATAGTCAGCGGGCGTATCTTTTTGCCAAATCTTGATATTGTTGTTTCCTGCTGCATTATAGTACCCCCAATAATCCTTATCCTTGGAACTTTTAAAAGGCAGTTCGTAATAGCCTGAGGCAGCATAATACTCAAAGGTATAAGGAGGATTAACAGTAGAACCATTTTTCTCAACCAGACTTTGCAGTTTTAATCTGAATTTGTCAGCATGTAATGGGGATACATACCCACTGCCGAGATTTGCGCCATTTCCACCAAGATTGTTAAAGTTCGTATAAGTAAAATCTACTGTTTTGCTTAATTGGCCCTGGATGTAGATATCGATCTGATCAAGAGCCTGAGCCAATTTAGCTGTGGGATAATTGATGTCCTTGGCCATGTCGCCTCTATCCTCTGTGATGAAATCTACATAGCCATTGGAGAAAACGATCTTCTTCAAATAATGATCAAAAACTGTTCTTCCCGAAGCAGTAAAGGTATGGAAGGCATTGCAACTCACATTTGTAGGACTGCAAGAACAGGGATCGCCATCTGTACAGAAGGCCTGGATTCTGACCGGTTCACTCTTCACTTCTGAAAAACTTAGCTGGCTTTTCGTTGCTTGAAGTTCATCCTCGTATTCAAAGGTGACCACTTCACCTTTTGGAGAGGTGATCCTTGTAAGGTACCAGGAATTGGTTGTGAATTCTTGTGCCGGATTCACAGAAACATTGCTGGCGGAGCTTTCATTGGTTCCAGTACCTGAGTAGCCTTTAGTGACTTCTTGCTTGGTGAAAGCATAGGTAAATCCGTCTGGAGTAACTGCTTCCCAATCGTAAAAACTTTCAGTATAGGGAAGGAGGGGATCATTGGTATGCAAAGTGGATCGAATCAAGATTCTGGAATCCTGAGAGAGAAGCTGCGGCTCAAATTCATATTTGCTGGTAGTTGGATTGAAGACAGCATCCGTCAGGACAAATTTTCCTGAATAATTACCAAAATTGAAGTAAAACAAATCTGGTTCTCCATCCTTGTTTTGATTACAGAGGTCTCCGAAATAATAGACATCAGTTGGTTGTGTGTTGGTGAGGTCGTAGTTATTGTTGTCATCTGCATTGGGGAGATCGGAGATGAAGGGGTAGCCTTCCAGATGGCGTAAATCATCCAGCCCTCGGATTGAGCGGGTAATAGCTCCACCAGCTTTCAGGCTCCAGCCCAATCCTACCCAGGAAGCTTCCTCTTCTACCTTGATTCCCCCAGCATGATTGTTGAGGCTAATGGGCACAGAGATATCTCTGGATTGGATTTGGTAGAGTGGGATACTGATATTGGGAACTCCGGTATAATGCCCAACAGGAACGTCTCCATATTCTCCTAGGGAAGCTGCAGTGGGACTGGGGGGAATAATCTCTGGAAGGGGAGGGGAAGATTGCCCCATGACATTTGGAGCCAGAAGGCACTTCATGACCAGCATGGCAAGGGCCATGCGTAGATAAAATTGTGAATTCATGATTGTGATTATTTAATGATGAAACGTAAGTTATCGTTTGAAGATTTTTTGATGAAAGGTTTTTGACCCAAGTTGAACTTCCAGGACATACATACCTGTTGGATACGCTTGCAGGCTGATTTTTTCCTGAAATAGAAGGGAAGACTTGTCGCTGGTCCAGGATTGAACACTTTGTCCCGAGACAGTGAGAAGCTTTGCCTGAATATTGCCAGTTTGTTCTCCTGCTAGCTGAATGATAAGCTGTCCATCCGTTGGATTCGGGAAAGCCTTCAGGGAAAGAGGAAGAATCTCAGGAGCCAAATTTGCATTGAAATTACTTTGACTTCTTCGACAATTTGGATCAAGGCTAATGTCCAGGAACCCCTTGCATTGCTCAATGTTTGGACCTGTAAAGGCAATGGTCAGGGAATGTGTGCCACTCACAGCATACCAGGAAACATCTATACTTGTGGGACCAGCATTTTGGATGACCCCATTTTGTGCAGAAAAGCCCAAAAGACTGAATCCGGGCGGAAAACATAGTTCATAGGTCTCCACCGGAAAACTCCCTTGACTGGCAGTACTGACGCACAGAACCTCGGGCCCCGTAATGATAGAAGATTCGGGCACTGCTGCCACTGTTGTGCTATTCTGGCAGCCTATGGCATCTGTAATGGTGAGAACCTGACCTCCACATAAGGGTCCAAATATGCTTTGACCAGCGGGCTGAGTGATGCCATCGATCTCATAGACAAATGGGGCTGTGCCATTCAGAGGCGTTGCCGCGATGCCCCACCCACAATCTTCTCCACAAATGGCAATGCGTTTGGCATCAACTTGTAGATTCTCTTCTTTGATTTCAAAACTGGCACCAATGCTGCATCCTTCTGCATCCTCTATCTCCACATCATACCACCCAGGACAAAGATTAGTGGCTGTTCCATTAAATGGTGCCCCATTGAGGGTATATTGAAAGGGGGGCATGCCAGCTGTTGGGGTAACGCTCAACATGCCATCACAAAAGCAACTTGCATGAACAATGGTTGGATTGATAAAAAAGCTAGCAGCAGATGAAACCGTAACCAACTCAGATTGTAACAAACTTCCGAAATTCTCACTATAAACAAGGATTTCATAATTGCCTGAACACAAGTTGTTAAAAGTTGCAATAGTTCCCTGAGCACTTCCGATTGCAGTTTGGTTGGCAGGATTGGTGAGGACAATTTCGTAGGTATCATGGGCACAGGTGGCATGTACCTCGATCTCAAGCGTATTGGCACATTCCCCACATGAACTGATGACCGTGCTTACAATATTTGGTGCCTGAGTGCTGGATAATTGCTCCACATAATCAGGATCGAAATAACTTTGCATGAAATTCGGGAGGGAAGATGCCGGGTCCTGGGTGGGAATAGCAGTGGAATTAAATGTAGGAGGAGCAAGATTGTCAGGATTGTTGATAATCCCGAGGAAATGATGATTCGGATTTCCACTGATCAACTCATCAGTGGTTCCTACATATAATACATCATCTGGCCCTCTCTGAATAGATTTAATCTCAAATCCATTTGTAGTGAAAAATATCTCATTGGATGCGCAAATGTCCTGACTGTTGAGATCTAGTCGACTGAGAAGATGGGCTTGGCCTTGATTCAAATCATTATAAAATCCAGAATAGTACAGGAAACGCCCTGAAGGAGAAAACTCCAATCCACGATAAATTTGATACTGAGAATTATCAAGTGGATCACAGGCTTGGCAATTACCAACTAGACCTGTCTGAGGATCGAATTCACATAATTGGATGCCATGTTCCTGGCTGAGCATGGCGAGTCTGTTGGTGGTAGGAGAAACCTTCATGTCCCATTTGTTGTTCCAAACATCTCCTCCCAAAAGGATGGGCGAGGGAGAGGGAACGGGATTGTTCGCTACTCCATTGGCATCTACCAAATAGGAGTGAAATTGCTCTGCTCCATAATCATAGGCAATTAGCCAGATATCCCGGCCATTTTCATGGGCAATGGCCGTTAGTTTTTCTGTGCAGAAATCCGTTTGTAAGACTTGATTCGGTTGTACAATGGAGACTCCATTTGGGTCAGCAGATACCTCCGTATAGACCAAATCAGTTGGATGGGTGGGATTTGCAACGAATGAATGTGGGGTTGAAAAGATATAATAGGTCAGGTCATCACAGGGTTTTTTGACAATGAGAGTTTGTGTGAAATGTTGCATCTGGGCAAATGGAGTAGTAAAACCCAGTGCATTGGAGACCAGATTATCATTGGCATCCCACAAATTGTAATTGTTGGTATACATGATCAGATCGCCATTGGTAGATGAAATGGAGGCTGCTGGTCCGATTTCCATGGCAGATGTACCCACAATTGGGCTTCCGCCAGGCCCTGAAAATTGAAGTTCGTTTTGGTCTCCAAACTGCCACCAATGCATCCTGTTTTGGTTGGAGGTTTGGGCCGACAATGGAAGAGATAGCCAACAAAGGATTGTCAGGAGTGTGATTGTTTTCATAAGGGTAGGTGTATAACTGACTAAAAGAAATTAAGTAAGAGGACACAATTATTTGTGAGGGATATAGTGGGCATAGGGGAAAAAGGGAGAAATCTTACCAATCAAGCCAGTATATCCCCTATTTCCCTTATACCCAAAATCAAACCTAATATTGTCCACCCACTTACCCGACCATCTTTCTCAGACGCCGAACATATCTGCTTTTCAGGGTAGCAACAGAGGCTGCGGAGCTAAGGCCAATCCTTCCTGCGATTTCTTTTAGGGAGAATCCCAGATAGGCAGAATCCCAGAGGATTTGCTGGCAATGAGGGCCAATGCGATGGCAAGCCAGCTCCAATTGATGAATCTTATCATTGGTTTGGGCAATCGCACAAGGATCAGGCGTGTGATCTGCGGTCTGAACCAATTCCTCTGTCATTCCTTTCCGTTTGAGAACTCGTGCATTTCGCTTAAACGTAAGGCATCGGTTGCAAAAGATCCGGTGCAGATAGGTGCTAATCCGCGCCTCTCCCCTAAACACTTCCCGATCGATTTGATAGATTAAGTAGGCCAGGCTATCCGCAAATACATCCTGGGATTCTTGCAATGACAGATCATAGGTTTTGCATCCATGATAGATCAAGCCCTGATAGGTGTCATATAATTGGGACGTGCACCTTTCTCTCAGAACCCCTCCTTGATGAATGTCATGGATAAGGTGCCGATCTGCTCGCACTAATGGATTGGAGGGACAATGCGTGTTGTTCATGTGCTTTGGTTGTCAAGAATTGTGAATGCGTCCCGGATATTGCATGCAGGTATATGGAGATCAGAGAACCTCTCCATGAAAATCAATAGGAAAAGCTCGAAGAATAGAAAACAATCAGTCTTTTTGTAGAAAATGGGACAAAATAATAGTGTTTCATGGTCGTACCAGATAGGAGATGTTTGTCTGAGTTGATGACATAAAAGTAGAGGATATCGGTATTCCAAATATTCCAGAATCCGAGGATGCGTCAATTTCCTTTGCAGATGAGTCTCTTGGCTTGGTAAGTGTGTCAAACAAGAATTGCGCTCCGACTGATAGTTTGGACAACAAAAAAGGCCCCTGAGCAGGGGCCTTTTCATAGATCAATTTCTTTATTCAGGAAGGTTTTCTCCTGCTACAGATCTAGACTTTTTATCATTGTTTGAGTATTGATCTTGTTTGTCTTCCCTGGGGAGAATCCAGGTGAAGCACATACATTCCATTTGGAAGGTTTTTGAGAGTCAGCCGTTCCTGATGTATTCCGGCTGTTCTGTTGACACCAGACAACAATGTCTGGACCGTTCGGCCCTGCAGATCAGTGATGCGGATACTAACTGTCCCCTTGTTTTCCAATTCGTAGGTAATGTTTGCCGATTCCTGGATAGGATTTGGGGCCAGATTCATAGGATCTGGCGCTGAAAAAGAAAGCGTACCTTGTTCTTTTCTCTCCCCAAACCCCCATGCCATTTCTTCCCAATTACAATACAGTCTGTTCTTTCTGAGATAGGGCGAAAAATTCAGGGTATAGGGGTCCTGAATATGAACCACCTGGTAGGTCAAAGGATTCTGGCTAACCACTTTGAAGATCTCTATCCTTTCTTCCAAAGCCAGGGGAACCAGGGCTGTGGAATTCCAGCAGCTAGATGGATCATTGGAAGGAATCACCCCATCCGTAAATCCCATATCCATCTGATAGGTCATGAATGGGTTGGGAGGATTATAAGACGTGATAGGGGTTTGGACATAATTTTGGGGCAATCCATTGAGAAAACCGCCACACCCAATTGTCATGTTGATCGGGTCCAATTGATGAACCTGGGGACAAGCTGGAGCAGGATTGGATTGTGGGTTAATCTCTACTTCATGCATGGTGGACTTGAACATGAATTTTCCACTGGTGCTGATCGCACTGAAATCAAGCGTCATATCATAGGAAAAAAGAAAGCAGCCTTCCGTCAGCTCCTTGATACAGTGGGTTTGATCAAAAGAACCCCAACTCATTTCCTCAATAGATATGTCCTGAATGTTGATATCTGACGCAGCAATAATGAATAGGGAAGGATCAGGTACATTCAGGATGGAGTACCTGCCTTTGGATTCGCACGGACTGAACAGGACATTATTCGGATCCGGGTCAATGAAAAACCCTAGCGGATAACTGCCTGTCATCGGAGGCGTGGTAAAAGTAAAACTCAAATAGCCCGGACCCGCGGCAAGGTTGGTAACAGAAGCAAGGACCTCTGGCGCATCGTACACACCACTCAAGTCGACATCTCCGAATATGCTAGCGGACACTTGGGGATAAGTGGTGCTGAAATAAAACTCTACTGAATGAGTCGTCAATGCAGGAAGACTGAGGGAGGATAAACCGAGAATAGAAGTGCCATCTACATGAATATCAGTGACAATCAGGTTCGGATCGTTCAATTGGTCTGTACATGGCCAGGTAACTCCGGCCAAGGTTTGGGCTTGGGACGAAAAAGGAAGCAATAGACAAGCAAGAAAAATGAGGCATCCTTTTCCTAAATGGTGAAATAATAGCATGTTATGGTTGTTTTGTAGAAAAAATAAGCGTGAGTAATCTGTGAATGGAGGGGCAGCTTCGGCTAGCCTGCCCAAGGATTCGCTTCACAATGCTCAGAAAAATATTCATTCGAATAATCATCATTGACTGAGTATCAATGTGTGAAGGATGAATGCGCAGATTCATCGAGTGAATGAATCCTTTCTGCTAGCTAAGTGCTTCGATAAGGATCCTTTGGATTCTCTTTCTATAGCCAGCTCTTCCGGGAGAAAAATCCACGATGTTGGACCCGAGTCATGTAAAGAGGGGGGGGGGAGGCCGGGGAATAGACGGGCAAGCTTCAAGCTTACCGCCGACATACCATTCGGTGCAGGAGGACTGATTTGTGGAAGTTGTATTGTCTGCCTATTAAGTACACAATGGCATATCTCCATTGCAGGAAGGAGGGAAGCACTTTGGATAAGTGCGGACAAATGATTGTGTTTCATGATCAGAACAATGAAATGAAAGAGAAGATGGTTGTATAGCTAGCCCAAGCTTACAAAACACAAGCGAACCAAAGGCATCCATTGACTGAATGACTGTGATATGGTGACGAATGGCAGGATTCGTCGAGTGAATGAAAAGAAAGTTAATCCGGGCGAAATGCTGGATTGCTCAAGAATCCAGGATCGCTGAGTGTCTTGAGAAATGCAAGGATATCCTGCTTTTGGGTGGAGTCGATAGAAATCATTCCCATGAGAATGTCCCGATTCTGATGGAGGTGGCCACCACTGGCATAGTGGTCCAGAACCTCCTCAAGGGTAGCGAGGCTGCCATCATGCATATAAGGAGCAGTATGTTCAATATTGCGAAGAGAGGGGACTTTGAATTTTCCGCGGTCGAATTCGTCCCCTGTGACCAGATATCGGCCATCATCTTCATAGGCCAGATAGAGTCCGTTGTTCCGGAAGCGGCCTTCAGGATCATCCAGGTTGAAGCCACCATGACAATGAAAACACTCAGCATGTCGGTCCTGATCTGTTTCTGAAAAGAATAATTTGTATCCTCTCCACTCCTGAGCACTGAATATTGCACTGTCCAAACCTGTGGCCAAAAACTGATCGTACTTGCTTCCTGCGCTGATCAGTGTGCGTTCAAAACTGGCGAGGGCTTGAACCAGATATTTCGCTGTGATGGTATCGCCAAAGGTATAGTGAAACAAGACTGGATAGTCTGAATCTGCCTTGAGTCGTCGTAAGACTTCTGGCAGAGGGGTGGCCAACTCAAAATGACTTTCTATCGGGAAGAGCGCTTGTTGTTCCAAACTTGGATTGGCACCATCCCAAAAGAATGATTTATGATAGACAAGATTGAAGAGAGGAGGGGCATTGCGGCTTCCGGGAAGACTGTCTGTCCCGAGGCTGAGTCTTCTAGGATCGGCAAAGGCATGTTCCTGAAAATGACAAGATCCACAGCTCAGGTTCCTATCTCTTGAAAGAATAGGATCAAAAAAAAGGCGCTTCCCAAGATCTGCTTTGGCTGGTGTTAAAGGATTGTTGGCCGGAATTTCAGGCAAGGGAAAATGATCAGGAACCTCCAGCTCCATTTCCATCAATTGATCATCCACCATATCATCTCCAATACATCCTGCTCCCAAAAGAGCGATGTACAGGAAAATGAACGTCCAAAATCTATTCATTTCCTGTTTGTTAGAAAACAAAGATGCTAAAATGGAACTTTGTAGAGTGCGTTATTCACCATATTATCAGTGATCTTTTCTGATAATTGGAAGGCCTCTGACCCTACAGGATTGGTATGGCTGATAGGTCGCTGTACCATGTTGATGGTGTCAGAATTGTTATAGAAAAATCTGTTCAAATCCATTTCGATGACGAATTGAAGTTCTGTTTCTGCTTTGACCTCAAAAGCATGATCGGCATCAGTGAATTCCAATTGGCGATACAATTCATTCGTACCTGTGTGATAGGCAATTCCTTGATCCAAAGGACCAGTTCCATTCGCTGAGGTGTCGATTCGCCCATCCAATTGCAGGAATTTGTAGCCTACAGTCCAATTCCAGTTCATTCCCTGAGAGGCATGCAACGGATGGTCTGAAGCGAAATCTGTGGGATCACTATTATTTCTGGAAGTTGGGACCCCTATGCCAAACTTGATTCCTTTGTAGTTGGCCGATGGAACCAGGAATTGTTGGAACAGGCCCTCTCCATGTGTAGTTTTTCGAACTTCTTCTTCCGCAAAATTCATCAATAAGGTCTCTGCAATCAAGGTATCTGTGCCATCCTCTTTGACCAGTCGTAGGTCCGAGATATACAGTCTGAACACCTCCATAGAAAAGCGCTGCCCAAGGATGTTCTCAAATTCAGTGTTTTTTTCGAACAGCTGCCCACCTACACGCGCAAGGAAATTTAACTCAAAAATCCCTGGATCGGGTACTGCTGGGGTAGGTGGTTCCGGTTTGCAACTTCCCAAGACCAGGACACATAGGATTCCAATAGAAAAATAGAAGGAAGAAATATGAAGGGGCTTCATGAAAATAGGTTTTTGATTCAAAAAAAGATGGCGGAATAACTAGCTGGACATGGAGGGCATTTAAGCAGGAAACACGAGATTCACGTGGCAACAAGGAAGGAATGTCATCAATGGTGATCTCTTTCCCATTCATCTTCACAACGAAGGCTTGAAGGAATTGGTTTGATGAGAAAGATTGATTTTTCTCATTCTTACCAGATATTTCCCATCATCCGAAAAGCATCTTCAATATGATGAATCAGAGGATGCTCGGGATTCTCTAAGGTAATTGAGATAATATCAAAACGTATGGGAACTGTAGACATCTGTTTTTCATATAAATAGCTGTCAGCAGCTTTGAAAATTAATCGTTGTTTTGTTTTGCTTACCGAGGCTTCTGGATACTCCCAGGAAGCTTTGCTTCTGGTCTTTACCTCGACAAATACCAATTCCGGTGGATCGAGAGACAAAGCAGCAATATCGATTTCTGCTTTTTCATATCGATAGTTGCGATCAAGAATATTGTAGCCTTTGGTTTCCAGGAACTTTGCTGCCAACTCTTCTCCTAGTTTACCAACTTCATTATGTGCTGCCATACATCAATATCTATAGTCCCGATTTTTGACTTCAAAATTGGGGGGTATGCGAAACTGCTCTTTGTCGAATTTTCGGGGAGAAATTTTGTTCGCTGTAGTGATGACCATCAGGCCTTTTTGCCGTTTGATGGTTTTGAGGGGAATCCTGCCCTGTAGTCCTTGTGCCAAAAAACTGACCTTGGCATTGGGACGATTGGGATAGAGTGCGGTATTGATCCGAAATCTGTCGCTCACATAGAACAAAAACTGTGCATCTGCCTTGTTCATTTTATATTCCTGACAATTCACCCCAGCAACCTCCAATTCTTTTCCTGTCGGTTCTGCTACGGGAATGGGTTCTTCTTCTCCTTTTCTATCCACATTCATATCTGAATGAGCAGAAAATCGGAATGCACGCTTGTTGACCATATCCATGCTATATTCTCGGTTGGAATCCGCTACGAAGATGAAGGTTTTGGGATAACGGCCTCCGCTCAACTGAACAATATAATCAGCATCTTTGAGGTGCATCAGCAGTTTGTCATTGGGTTCATTTTCCTTGATTTGGCTGGCAGAGGCTCCTTTCAGGTCCACACCAAAGCTGATGCTGCCTTCAAAGTAGGAAAATGATGACATAGGGGAGGAATCTGTACTGGATCTTTGCCCTAAAGAGTGAGTTGGTAGGAAAAACCCAACACACAAGAGTAAGATCAGTACCGAAAAATTGTGGGATAAAAATATAAGATAAGACTTCATGAACAAATACTTCAAAATTGTTTTTGTTGTGTAACGAATAAAAAAGGGGAAGTTACATGTCTGACATCTATCTGTAGAAATTACTCATGATTGTTGACCAATTTCTCTTCTAAATATCGCGAAGTATAAGATCCTTCCACTTTCACGAGTCCTTCTGGTACTCCTTGATATAACACTTTTCCTCCTTCATTTCCCCCCTCCGGCCCCAAATCTATGATCCAGTCTGCACATTTGATGACATCCATATTGTGTTCAATGACTAAAACAGTGTTTCCTTTCTCTACCAATTCATTCAATGCTGCCAATAACTTCTTGATGTCCTCAAAGTGTAGGCCTGTTGTAGGTTCATCGAATATATAGAAGGCCTGTTTCGCTTGTGAACTTTGGGCGAGGAAGGAAGCCAGTTTCATCCGCTGGGCTTCTCCACCAGACAAGGTGCTGGTACTTTGACCCATGCGGAGATATCCCAGGCCCACTCGATTCAGAATCTCTAGTTTACGGGTGATTTTTTTCTCTTCCTCAAAGAAGTACAAGGCTTCCGAGAGGGTCATGTTCAGGATCTCATCGATGTTTTTGCCTTTGTATTCTACCTCAAGCACATGTCGTTTGAATCGTTTTCCATGGCAGGAATCACACAACAGCTTGACATCGGGGAGAAATTGCATCTCGACAGTGACGTGCCCTTCCCCCTGACAATTGTCGCACCTTCCTCCATCTATATTAAAGGAAAAATGTCCTGCCTTCAGGCCTTTGAGCCTTGCTGATGTCTGTTTGGAATACAAATCCCGAATCGCATCCCAGGCTTTGATGTATGTGGCGGGGTTGGAACGAGCGGATCTTCCTATGGGACGTTGGTCCACCATCTCCACTTGTCCAATGAGATGCACATCCCCACTCAGTTCTTTGAAAGGACCGCTGCCATCTCCAATTTGATTGACGCGACTTCGAAGTGCTGGATAGAGAATTTTTTCTACCAATGTGCTTTTTCCGGAACCACTTACCCCTGTCACCACTGTGATAGAATGCAAAGGGATCTCTGCGTCTATTTGTTTGAGGTTGTGAAGTCGAGCACCTTTCAGGTAGATTCTGCTGTGGGATTTTCGTCTGAGGGTTGGGAGGGGTATCTCTCTTCTGCCGGTCAGGTATTGTGCGGTGAGGGTATCTGCCTGAATCAATTCATCAATATCTCCATTAAAGACAATTTCTCCTCCCAGCTCTCCTGCGCCTGGTCCAATATCGATCAACTGATTGGCTTTCCGCATAATGGCCTCATCATGTTCTACCACAATGACTGTATTGCCCTGATCCCTGAGAGACTCCAGGATATCAATCAACTGATCTGTATCCCTCGAATGAAGACCGATGCTGGGTTCATCCAGAATATACATAGAGCCAACCAGCCCACTACCGAGGGAGGTGGCCAATCTGATCCGTTGCATTTCTCCACCTGAGAGGGTGTTGATTTTTCGATTCAAGGTCAAGTATCCTACCCCTACCTGATTGAGATAATCCAGGCGACGGTTGATTTCACTCATTAAGCGATCTGCGATGATTCTTTCGACTCCTTCCAGGTCGAGCTTGCCCATGACCTGATAGAGATCATCGAGCTGCATCGCCAGAAATTCCGAAATGGAATAGCCAGCGATCTTTACATAATTGGCATCCTTGCGGATTCTACTCCCTTTGCATTCGGTGCAGGTCGTATATCCGCGATAGCGAGCCATCATTACCCGATACTGGACTTTATGAGATTTGCTGGCCAGAAATGCAAAGAAATCCCTGATGCCCCAGGTTTTGCCGATTCCGCCCCAAAGCAGCTCTTTCTCGTCTTCTGTCAACTCATAATAGGGACGGTGAATCGGAAAGTCTTCAGCAATGGCCGCATCCAGCCATTTGTCAAGATATCGACTCATGGTCTCTCCTTTCCACGGAGCCACAGCCTTCTCATAGACCGAAAGACTCTTATCGGGGATCACCCGATCTTCATCAATACCGAGGATTCGGCCAAAGCCTTCACAGGTTGAGCAGGCACCATAAGGATTGTTGAAACTAAACAGATTGATGCTGGGACGTTCAAATTTGATCCCGTCTGCTTCGAATTTTTCTGAATAGGGAGTGGGGGCCTGATCATCCACTTGAACCATGCACACACTTAATCCTTCTTGAAAGGCAACTTGTACACTATCTCCGATTCTACTTCGTTGTTCTTGTAGATCATCCTCTCGCAACCGCAGACGATCGATCAGTAAGATTATGGAAGTGGCTTCCGGCAATGCTTCCTTTTCCAATTCTTCTTCAATGCTCAGGATCTCGCCCTGTTGCCAGATGCGTGTAAATCCTTTTTGGAGACTGAGCTCCAATTCTGCCCTATATCCCTTGGACCGGACCTTGATTTCGGTCAATATGTACACTCGACTTCCTGCCTTTTCTCCCAGGATGGCATCCACAACGTCTGTTACTGTGTCACAAGTGACCAGTTTTCCAGACAGAGGGGAATATGTCTTTCCCGCACGTGCAAAAAGGAGTTTGAAGAAGTCATAAATTTCTGTGACCGTTCCAACAGTAGATCTTGGATTGGAAGTGCTGACCTTTTGTTGAATGGCCATTGCGGGCGCAATCCCCTGAATATAATCCACTTCCGGCTTCTCCATACGCTCCAAAAACTGCCTTGCGTAGGAGCTAAGGCTTTCTACGTAGCGTCTTTGACCCTCCGCATAGAGGGTGTCAAAGGCCAGGGAAGACTTGCCTGACCCGCTTACTCCAGTTACAACAACGAGTTGATTTCTTCTGATTTTTACAGAAACCTGCTTCAAATTGTTCACTCTGGCATTCTTTATGTAGATATGATCCATAGATTATGCCTCTACAAAATTATTGCTCACGATTGAAAGGACCCCATTTATCCCCACTAGCGGGGTCTTCTACGCCAAATACGATATTTTTCTTGCCGTTGACACGTGTTCTTTACCAAGTCACTATTCACCAACACCACTTTGCACGGGCACATTCTACCCAGCGCATGCCCTTAATTTATTAAACTCGATGTCATGGAGAAGGCGTTTTTTAAGAAAACTCAAGACAAAGACCTTATCAAAGGATTCATCTCAGGAAACGATTATTGCTTTGATGAATTGTTATCTCGGTACAAATCTAAAGTTTTTACCACAATTTATTTAATCGTAAAAGATCGTTGTATTGCTGAAGATTTATTTCAGGATGTAATGATCAAGGTGGTGCGGATGATTCGATCCGGAAAGTACAATGAAGAAGGGAAATTTCTCCCTTGGGTCATCAGAATTGCTCGAAACCTGGCTATAGACCACTTTAGGAAAGTGCAGCGGAATCCCATCCAGCGCGAGTCAGAAGATTACGATATCTTCAACTCCGTGCAACAGTCTGAAGCAAGTTCGGAAGAAGAAATAATAAGGGAGGAAAATGCACGTTACATTAAAAAGCTCATCCAGCAATTGCCCGACAAACAAAGAGAGGTTCTGATTATGAGAAATTATGCCGATCTTAGTTTCAAGGAAATAGCAGCAATTACTGACGTGAGTATCAATACTGCACTAGGAAGAATGCGGTATGCTTTACTCAATCTCAAAAAATTAGCTCAGGAATCTGGGCAACTCCAAGGTTATGAAGAGACAGTTCAAAGATGAAGATATTATTCGGTTCTTGTTTGACGAAATGAGTCAGGCAGAAGGGGAGCAGTTTTTGTCTGCCATCTGTGCAGATGAGACCCTCTGGGACCGCTATGAATATTTTCAAGATATGGTCGAGCAGATTCCTTCTATGTCTTATGAGCCTTCGGCGCTCTCCTGCCAAAAGGTGCTGGAGTATGTCAGAGACACAGCGGAAGAATCCATAGGGGCATCTATTGCCGACCAGACCCCTACGCCTGGACCACATAGAAAATCTTTACTGGATTTTCTCCCTGTCAAAATAAATCCCAATGCTGTTGTGGCAGTTGCACTCGGTCTGTTCCTGATGATTGGAGCGATGAGTATTGCCTACAAACTTCAGCGTGGGGCCATCGATAACCCAAACACAATCAATACCGCTCAGCAACTTGATCCAATCGAGCTGGAGGAAGAAAAGCTTGACTGGGATGATTCTGATATTCAGAAAAAACTGGATCAGGTTCGAAACGGAATTGAAAACCTTAAAGAGGGACCAGTCCTATAAACAGGATACACCCAAACCCTAATCCCCGCATGCCTTATTTTTAAGGCATGCTTTTTTTTGATTCATTGTGATGTCCGGTGTTGTATCCAGCCAAAAATGATGGCTCGTCTGGGATGGGATCTCTACTGCAACAATTTCCACACCAGTGTCTTCAGCATATGTCGCTGATCCATCAGGGAGGGGATTTGGCCTTTGATCATCAGGTCGGCTTCTTGTAAAAATCCGATATTTCGGTATACCTGTGCTTTGTTGTATCTCTGGCTGGCTGTGGCGTAGTCCCTGGCCTGGAAATAGTTGACCCCCAATTGATGTTTGATGGAGTTGGGATCTCGAAGTTGATTTCTGTGGACCAGAGCGATTTGGTGAAAAAATCTGAACAATCCTCCAACGATGAGGGTCGGAGGATTGATTTTGGTGTTTTGGCTCATCCGATCAATGATCAAGTGAGATTTGTAAATTTTTTTCTCAGCAAGTGCGCGGATTAGTTCGAAGACATTGAACTCCTTGTCAATGTCAATCATTCGAAAAACGAAAGCCTTGCTCAAACTTGTCTGTTTGCTAGCCCGAAGTTGAATGAACATTTTTTCAAGTTCATTTTCAATGAGGTTGAGATTGGTCCCCAAATGCTCCACAAGGATGGCTGCAATTCCTGCTTCTACTGAGAATCCACTGTCCTTCAGATAGCCCTCAATCCATTGCTGAATGTCTCGTTCGTATAATTTTTTCGCATGAAAATTGACTCCCTTTTTCTTCAAGGCATCCACAGCAGCTTTGGGCAAGCCTGTACGGCGATCCTTGAAGACAAGGACGAGCACAGAGGAAGGGACGGGGCGTTTTACATAGGCAACCAATTTTTCAATTTCTGCTTTGGCCATGCGATGTGCCTCCTTCAACAGGATGAGTCGCCGATTGGCCATGACAGGAAAACTCTGGCAGGCATTGAGCACTGCACTGGCCTTGCTTTCTGGCCCATAGAACAATTCTCTATTGAAAGCTGCTTCGGAAGCGGTCAGGACTGCACCATCTTCATCTAGTGCAGCGACGATTTTGTCAATAAAATATCCTTCTTCTCCATGCAGATAATAGAGGGGCGCAAATTCTTTTGCCTGAATTTTCTGGAGAATTTGGAGGTAAGTCATCGGTTATTTGTGATTTCTTCCTGCTGACAGATTGCAATCTGTCTCCAGGAAGTTTGCATAGTGAGTATCTGTGATACAAACGAAGGTACTATCCAATGTCGAATATTCAATGAAGAATATCGAAGGAAGAATCAGTCCCTTCGACATTCGACATTATCCGGCTTCTTTCCAATTTAGAATTCTGGACTCATACCTTTTCAATCACAATCGAAGAAGCACCACCTCCTCCATTACAAATGGCTGCACAACCGATTTTTCCGCCTTCGGTTTGTAATACGCCATTGAGCGTTGTTACAATCCTGGCACCGGAGGCTCCCAGCGGATGGCCAAGTGATACAGCTCCCCCGTGAACATTGACCTTGTCTGGATCGAGGTCCAGGACCTTGTTGAAGGCGAGTGTAACAACAGAGAAGGCTTCATTGACTTCGAAGTAATCTACATCATTGAAGGTAAGTCCTGCCTGTTTGAGGGCTTTAGGAGCGGCCAGGGTAGGAGCTGTGGTGAACCATTCAGGTTCTTGTGCGGCATCAGCAAAGGAGACAATTCTGGCGAGAGGAGTCAGATTGAGTTCTTTTACTTTTTCTTCACTACAAAGAATCAATGCACTCGCGCCATCGTTGATGGTGGAGGCATTGGCAGCAGTTACAGTTCCATCTTTGGTGAAGACAGGTCGGAGGTTGGGGATTTTTTCAAATTTGACCTTCTTGTACTCCTCGTCCTCCGTGATCGTAAGCGGATCTCCTTTTCTTTGGGGCACGTCTACAGATACAATTTCTCCACTGAAAGCCCCACTCTCTGTTGCAGCAGCAGACCGCTTGTAGGATTGAATGGCGAACGCATCCTGTTCTTCACGGCTGATCTCATACTTCTTGGCTGTATTATCGGCGCAGACACCCATGGCAAACTGATTGTACACATCTGTCAGGCCATCCTTGGCAAGACCGTCAATGATCTGTCCATTCCCGTATTTATAGCCGTATCTGGCCTTGGGTAGATAATACGGAATGTTGGTCATGCTCTCCATCCCGCCTGCCACCACAACTTCTGCATGGCCTAACATGATACTTTGTGCGCCCAGCATGATTGCTTTTGCCCCAGAAGAGCATACCTTATTGACAGTGGTGCAAGGGACATCATAGCCAATACCAGCAAAGATAGCCGCCTGCCGCGCAGGCGCTTGCCCAAGATTGGCTGAGACAACATTGCCCAAAAATACCTCATCGACCTGAGCAGCTTCAACTTTTGCCCGGCTTAATGCCCCTTTGACAGCTGCACTTCCAAGTTCTGTCGCAGACAAGGCTGTAAACATTCCTCCGAAGCTTCCAATAGGGGTTCTGACGGCCGAGACAATATAGACTGATTTCATATGCTTGTTTTTATAAATATTCTACTGTTGACCTGCAAAATTACTCCCATGTTAGGAGGAAAGCAATTCAATTCCAAACTCCTTACACATGCTCTGAAATTCTTTCATTTCGCATAATATCAGATACAGGACTGAATAGAGAAAATAGGCCATTCTATTTCGCAATCGATCATTTTTTGACTGGAAAAAGGTGAAGAAAGAGTCGGAATCTTTCACCAGTTCAGTCAGGCTAAATTTTCTGCTTATACGAATAATCCCCCTCTCGGGCGTTCAAAAGATGAATCCACCGATGGAATGTTTGCTTATTTTTTACTGGAGTTAATACATACTCTTTAACCTGATGGATAAAAGGTGGTGGAAACAGTGGGCTAGCCCCTGTGTGCTGTTCTTTGCTCTGTGGATGATCGCCATAACTGCTGCTGAAGCTCAAGTTACAGCAGACTTTACGTCAAATGTACAGACTGGATGTAGTCCCTTAACTGTACAATTCTCTGAACAAGCCACTGGTCCGGTGACGCAGTATTTGTGGGACTTTGGCAATGGAAATACTTCGAATCTTCCAAATCCTGGTGTCATTTATGTTAATCCCGGAACCTATACAGTAAGCTTAACTGTCAGTGACGGGCTTGGTTCTAATACTGTTGTACGAACCCAATATATCACCATATTTCAAGACCCTATTGCAAACTTCACAGCATCACCGGTATCTGGCTGTGCGCCCCTACAGGTTGTATTCACAGATGCCAGCCAGCCCGGAGATGCGCCTATTCAGACCTGGTTGTGGGACTTTGGAGATGGGAATCTGTCTTCCCTGCCTTCTCCTTCCCATATATATTCCAGTCCTGGAAGCTATGATATTACCCTGGTCGTGACCGATACCAATGGCTGTTCTTCCAGTCAAATCGAAAATGATCTGGTCATTGTTTCAGCTCCCTTGCAGGCACAGGCAAGCTGGACAGCCTTGACCCCTTGTTCTTTGCCATATCAGGTCAGCTTTACAGCATCAGTAACCCCTACAAATACGTATTCATATCTATGGGATTTTGGAGATGGAAATACTTCCACCCAAACCAATCCCCTTCACAGCTATCTCAACCAGGGAAGTTATACCGTTTCCCTGATCGCGACTGACCCGGCGGGATGTGCGGACACTGTTGTATATCCCAATGGGTTACTTGTTGGCTTGCCTCAGGCAGCTTTTACTGCCTCAGACACAGCCCCATGCGCCAATCAACCCATTTCCTTTCTCAATCAATCTCTGAATGCCAGTCAGTACTTTTGGGATTTTGGAGATGGCACCATTTTTAGCGGACCAAACCCTACACACACCTATGCAAGTGCGGGTTCCTACACAGTACGATTGATCGCAAGTGATCCTTCGAATTGTGCCGATACCCTCTCTCGTAGTACCTACATTCATGTTCAAGCTGCACCGACAGCCTTATTCGGCAGTAGCAATCCGATTGGGTGTCAGTTGCCTTTTGTCGTCAACTTTACGGACCTTTCACAGCTTACCAGTCAATGGAGTTGGGACTTTGGAGACGGGGCTACCGCCTCGGCTCCAAATCCCTCCCATGTATACACAGCTCCGGGGTTCTATGATATAACACTGGCCGTCACTGGAACAAATGGGTGTGTTGATACCCTGCTTCAGCCTTCTTATGTCCAGATTGTTCGGCCAACAGCTGATTTTGTTGCGGATACCACTTCTGGTTGTATCCCCTTGAGTATTGATTTTATGGATCTCAGCCAGTCTCCCAATGATTCTATTGTGAGTTGGATATGGGATTTTGGAGATGGGGCGACCTCCTTTCTCCAGCATCCATCGCACACTTATACCTCAGTTGGACAGTATTCTGTACAGTTGGTAATTGTCACCCAGAGTGGATGTCGGGATACGGTGAATTTCTCATCGATCGAAGCCGGCATTCCGCCTGTGGTGGATTTTTTGGCCAATCCCTTAATCGTCTGTGCCGAAGATGGTGTAGATTTTATCGATCAATCCAATGTCGGGACGGAGTGGGAATGGAATTTTGGGGATGGGGGATTTTCGGACTATCAATTCCCAACCTACTTTTATGGAGATACAGGAACATTTGATGTAACGCTGATCGTAACCTATTTTGGCTGCAAGGACACCTTGACCAGACCTGATTATGTGACCGTTCTGGGACCGATTGCAGAATTTTTCATGACCCCAACGATTGGGTGTGAAGTTCCGCTGACTGTTCAGTTTACAGATGCTTCAACAGATGCTCAATCCTGGTATTGGGATTTTGGGGATGGGACGATTGATAGCAGTCAACATCCGACGCATGTTTATCAGAATTTGGGGAGTTATACCATCACCCTGATTGTTCAAAATGATTCAAATAACTGCTCTGATACCTACACACAAACGCTGGACATTTTTCCGCCGCAAGCCGCATTTTCAGCTACAGGAACCACCGGTTGTACGGGATTGCCAGTAAGTTTTACCAATTCATCCTTACACGCTGTAAGCTACTTATGGGATTTTGGCGACGGTGCTGCTTCAACGGCCGCAAACCCAACACATATGTACACCACTCCTGGCCAGTTTGATGTAACACTTGTCGCCATCAATCCCAGCGGATGTTCGGATACATTGGTCCTGTCTTCGCTGGTGGATATTTTTGGGCCAGACGCTCAATTTGTCGCAGACAGCACCACAGGGTGTGCACCTCTGAATGTCAGCTTTACCGATGCTTCTACTGTTCTGCCGACTTCGGCGAATATTTTGGGATGGTCCTGGGATTTTGGTGATGGGAATACTTCTCTGGCTCAACATCCCAATCACACCTATACACAGGCAGGCTCCTATGATGTACGGTTGGTAGTGGTAGATGATCAGGGCTGTTCTGATACCTTAATCAGAACGACTTACATCGAACCCACTTTTCCAATGGCGGCCTTCACGAGTGCAGATACGCTTGCCTGTCCGGGAGCTCCGGTGAGTTTTCAGAACCTCTCCACGGGAGTAGGAAACACATATCTATGGAACTTTGGAGACGGGAACAGCTCTACAGTGATGAATCCTGTCCACATTTATCCTCCGAATATCGGAACCTATACGGTGAGTCTCACAGCCACGGATGTGAATGGATGTGTGAGTTCGGTTACGATGCAAGATTTTATTGGGATAGGTCCGCCGACTTCAAGTTTTTTTGCAGCGCCCACCCAACAAGCATGTCCTCCCCTGACAGTCAATTTTACCAATCAATCCAGTCCGAATGCAGTCCAATGGATGTGGGATTTCGGGGATGGAAGCACCTCAACACTGCCCAATCCTTCCAAGGTCTATGGAATTCCAGGACAATACACCGTTTCTCTGATCGTGTCTACGGCACAAGGCTGCACAGACACACTTGTATTAGCTGATCTGATAGATCTTTCTGGACCAACCGGATCTTTTTCTTTCACCCCTATGTCCGGTTGTAGTCCTCTGGATGTGACCTTCACCGCCAACACCACCAATGCTGTGAACTGGACCTGGGATTATGGGGATGGAAATCTCGGCTTTGGGCAGACAAGTACACATACCTATACACAAGATACCATTGCATTTCCTGTATTGGTAATAGAAGACACCGCTGGTTGTACAATGGCGATCCCCGCAGATGATAGTCTGGTTGTGCAGGCCGGTCCGATTCCGGGCCTGATCCTGGGCCAGCCCCAGGCGTGTGTGGGATCGCCCCTTTCTTTCACAGATGCTTCCTTTTCTACCGTTCCCATTATTGACTATGTTTGGACTTTTGGGGATGGAGACAGCGCATTTGTGCCTTCCCCTCAGCATACCTATCAGTCTGCAGGTACCTATATGGTCCAGTTGACGGTGACCAATCTAAATGGCTGTACGGATAGTCTTTCTGCTCCTTTCCCTGTTACAGTAGGAGTGCCACCAACTGCTGATTATTTGGCCTCTCAACTCCAGGGATGCGCCCCTATGACAGTGAATTTTTCTGACAATACATCCAGTAGCATTCCTTTGGCAAATTGGTTCTGGGACTTTGGGGATGGAAATACCTCTAGTCAGGCCTTTCCCGCACATACCTTTGCCAATCCAGGGAGTTATCCAGTGAAAATGGTGGTAACAACCATTGACGGATGTCAGGATAGCATGAGTCAACTCATCACTGTTCATCCCGAAGCTGTTGTGGCATTTATCCCTTCTGCTACAGATGGGTGTGCGCCTAGAAGTATTCAATTTACAGATCAAAGCAGTCATTCTGTTCCCATTCAGAATTGGTTTTGGGACTTTGGAGATGGAGGAACCTCTTCACAACAACATCCCATTCATACCTATGTGGCCGATGGAACCTTTGATGTGAGTTTGACCATCACAGATGTCAATGGTTGTGTCAATACCTTACTGGAAACCGATTTGATTCATCTGACCAGGCCAAACGCATCATTTGTGTCTTCCCTGACACAAGGATGTCCGCCGCAACAGATTGCCTTTACCTCTCAAGCGAGCTCAGACACAAGCATCCTGCAATGGTTTTGGGATTTTGGGGATGGCAATACAGCTAATATTGAGCATCCAACGCATCAGTATACAGATTCTGGGAGCTATGATGTGCAATTAATCGTAATGGATGCACGTGGTTGTAGAGACACCTTGTTGTCTCCACAGTTGATCGACATATATTCTCCTCCACTTGCTGATTTTGGTGTGTCCGATACAGTTCTTTGTGCTCCGGGAAATGTGCAAGTGAGTAATTTGAGCACAAACGGAAGTAGTCCCATTCTCTCCTATGCCTATGATTTTGGGAATGGACAAACAGCTACTTCTCCAAATGCGACAGCTTTGTATACCACACCTGGCAATTATTCTATTCAATTGATCACCCAGGATTTGAATGGATGCGAAGATACGGTAGAGCAGTTCATTCAGGTCCATCCCGGAGTCATTGCAGCCTTTACTGCTTTGGATAGTCTTGGGTGTGCAGGAACGAATGTGACCTTTTTGGATCAAAGTTCCGGGACAAGCCCAGCAGTCATCTGGTTGTGGGAGTTTGGAGATGGAAATAGTTCTTCTCAACAATTTCCTACTCATACCTATTCTGTCAATGGAGCCTATTCTGTCTCCCTGACTGTTGAAAACCAATTTGGGTGTCGGGACTCCATTTCCAAGTCTGCCTTTATGCAACTGAGCGGACCTGTCGCTGATTTTAGCCCGGATAGTATCAGTGCATGTCCTGGGAGTACAATCCAATTTACTGATCAATCACTCGGAGACACGACATTGGTTGCCTGGTTGTGGGACTTTGGAGATGGAAATACAAGCACCACCGCCTCTCCGGCTCATACATATAGTTTGCCAGGGATTTATGATGTCAGCCTGACAGTAACCAATATCCTTGGATGTAGTCATACCACCACAAAGGTCGCCGCAGTAACGATCACCGATCCTCCTTTGGCAGATTTTGTGTTGTCTGCGGTCAATGGATGTACACCAATCAGTATTCAAATGGCGGATGCTTCTATTCCAGGCTCTGTTCCGATCAGCTCCTATAGCTGGGATTTTGGAAATGGTGGAAGTTTCAACTTTCCCACTGCCAACCAGACCTATGTGCAAGCAGGAAATTATTTGATCGAATTCATCGTTACAGACGGATTTGGATGTTCTGATACCGCACAGCAATTTGTGCAAATCCATGATGGTCCCCAGGCCGATTTCTCGTCGAATCTACAGCAGGGATGTGCGCCTATGCCCATCAATTTTGCTGCTCAGATTAGTGGAAATGCGCCAATCGCCAATTATTGGTGGGAGTTTGGCGATGGGACCACCTCTTCTGTTCCATTTCCATCCCACATCTATCAGGCGGATGGCGGATACGATGTAAGCTTGCTGATCACAGATTCAAATGGCTGTCAGGATTCTGTAAGCAAGCCACAATACATCAATTTGGGGCAATTGACTGTGGATTTTTCTATCAGTGATACAGTCGCTTGCCCTGGAGAGCTGGTGCAAATAACCGATATCACAGTTCCTGATACCACTCTTGTGAGTTGGAGTTGGGATCTTGGAGACGGCAATACTGCTTCTGGGCCAGGTATATCTCATACCTATCAGGCAGCAGGAGTTTACGATATTATATTGGTAGTGATGGACACATTGGGGTGTATGGGGACAGATACCTTGGCACAAGCCATCGAAGTCTGGCATCCACCTTTCACCGCATTTGCCCTGTCTGATAGCAATGGATGCGCCCCGCACCCGGTACAATTCGCAGATGCTTCTAGTGGAGTTGGCGTACCGATCACCGCATGGTCCTGGGATTTTGGGAATGGAACCACCGCTTCTGCTCCCAATCCCGCCACTACTTATCCCACACCTGGCTCCTATCTGGTACAACTCACAGTAACAGATGCCCAAGGGTGCTCTGGGACAACAAGTCGGCAGGTCGAAGCCTTTGGGCCTCCATCAGCCAATTTCTTGTCCAGTACACAACTGGCTTGTGTAGGGGAGTCTGTACAATTTCAGGATGTTTCTACAGGCAATCATACGATCGCAAGTTGGCTCTGGGACATGGGAGATGGAACAATCTTGTCTCAACAACATCCTACTCATACATATAGCCTTCCGGGAACATATTCCGTGAGTTTGTTGGTGGTAGATGCCGAAGGATGTATCGATTCCGTATTGAAACCCAATTGGATCACAATCCGAGCACCCCAGGCAAGTTTTTCCCTTCAGCCAACAACTGGATGTCCGGGTACCATGGTGAGTTTTTCCGATCAGTCTCAAGGAGATACAACGATTGTCGGATGGCTGTGGGAGTTTGGCGATGGTGGAAGCTCACAGTTGTCAAGCCCAACGCATACATTCCAGAATGCTGGTTTTTATGACGTTACATTGATTGTAACAGATGCCATGGGATGTTCGGATTCGACGACACAACTGCAAGCAGTGGAGATCTATCAGCCACCGACTGCTGACATCGCTGCACCCAATGGAGGATGTTGGCCATTTGTGCTGAATGCTTCGGATAGCAGTAGTTCTAGCGTCTCTATTGCTCAGTGGGCATGGTTGTTGAATGGAGACATACGAGGGGCAGGTCCACAGACCCAGTTGTATCTGGATTCTGTTGGAACCCATCAAGTGGGGTTGATCGTAACAGATGCTAATGGCTGCCTGGACACAAGCTTTCACGATGTGGAGGTATTCCCTTTGCCCCAGGTGGCCTTTAGTGTCAATGATACTGTCGGATGTGCACCCCAGATAAGCCTTTTTACAGATGAATCAAGCCCGATTCCCGTTGAGTGGCTATGGGAGTTTGGTGATGGCGAATCATCACGGATTCAACATCCCATTCATACCTATCAACAAGATGGATTGTATACTGTCATGTTAACTATAGAAGATGCCAATGGCTGTGTGGATTCTCTGGAAAAACGAGATTGGATAGAGTTAGGGCGGCCGCAAGGAGACTTTACTGTCGATTTTCAGGCAGATTGTCCCCCGGTTGAGGTTCATTTTGCCGGAGTAGCCACCAGCCCTTATGGCATCGAATCCTATACCTGGGATTTTGGGGACGGGCAGCAGGGAGTTGGTCCCATGGCTACCCACACCTATGTAGATACAGGTACTTATGATATTACCTTTTGGATTCGGGATTCCCTTGGCTGTGAATTAGAAATTGTTAAGCCAAATGAGGTAAGAATCTATGGGGTGGATGTACCCACTCCCCTGAGCATTCACCATGTTTCTGTCGTACACAATGAGGCAACACGTCTGGCCTGGGCTCCGGATCTCTCGGATGACTTTGCGGCATATGTCGTATACCGAGAGGTTCCGGGATCCCCGGGGAATTGGTTGCCCATACATCATACAACTGCACGTCTGGATACCATCTTCATTGATCAGGAGCCTGGTTTCCTTAATTGCTTGCAGGAATCTTATTGTTACAAAGTTGTCCCACAAAATCTTTGCGGGACAGAAGGACGACTCAATCTGGCGCAGACTCACTGTACCATAGAAGTCTCAAGCCAGGCTTTGCCAGATCGGGTCCTCCTGAGTTGGAATCCCTATCTGGGGTGGGAAGAAGTAGATCACTATGAAATCTATCGCATTGACTCCTATTCTCCAGAGACTGCTGTTTGGTTGGACATCGTTCCTGCTTCTATGACCAGCTATATCGATTCCGCAACGGCTTGTTTCAATTCCTATGCGTATCGAATCCGGGCCATAGGGCCAGAAAAGGAAAATTGGTCATGGAGTGATACCACTCAGATTGTCAATCAAAAAAGTCAACCCACAGTCTCAACTGAATTGGTCAGGGCCACGGTTGAAGAAGATCGATATGTACGTGTGGATTGGCAGCCCTTTGGCTTGAGGGATTTGGTGTCTGTTTTTTTGGAAAAAAGTGAAGATGATGGCCAGAGTTGGTCCACGGTGGCCACAGTCTCTCCCGATGTTACAAGCTATCGCGATTCCTCTGTCCAGGTCCACGAAAATGCTTACCGATACCGATTGCAAGCCCGAGACAGTTGTGGCTACTCAAGTCCTCATAGCAATGTAGGGACCAGTATCCTGCTTCAGACGAGTACAGAGAACTTTTCCTCCTATTTGTCCTGGACCCCTTATACTGAGTGGAGTGGGGGAGTAGATTATTATGAAATCCAACTGTGGGTAGAGGCGCAAAATACCTTTGTTCAGGTAGATGTAGTTCCAGGAGATCAGTTGACCTTTGTCGATGGCTCAACCTTCCTGGATCAGGGAGAATATTGTTATCGAATAGTCGCACATGAACGAGGTGGCAACAATGCTGAGAGTGTATCAAATGTTGCCTGTACGCCTGTTCAACCAGAACTTCATGTGCCCAATGCCTTTTCTCCTAATGGCGACAACATCAATGATCGTTACTATCTCAAGGGAATTTATATCCGACAGTTCAATCTGCAAATCTTCAATCGATGGGGCAAGAAACTGTTCGAAGGACATCATTTGGATGATGCCTGGGATGGAACCTATGCTGGTACACCTGTCCCGGAGGGAGTGTATGTCGTTATTGTAGATGCCGTCGGGAACAATGGCAAGCGATTCTATGAGAAAGGATCTATCACTTTGATTCGCTAAAAGACTGTTTGAGTTTCACCCTATGGATTGCTATTCCAAAAACAAAACTCAAACAGGCTCCAAGACAACCTTTCCTGGCAACATAGCTCGGAGGACTCGCCATCACCCTGGCGACCAAATCCTCCGAGCTTTTCCCAAAAGTCCGTTTTGACGAAAATAGTGTCCATCCTTGCCGCAAGCCCTCCCGTAGCTTCAAACAAATGTTCTTACACTGGTTCGACTATTTATGTGAATCAGGAATGTACACCTAAGAAGCTACCATATGAATCCTACCTGTCCTCACTGCGGCCTGAATCTTGAATTGGATCGGCGTCAGTGTCCTGCCTGTCACCGGACGATCCTGGAACCTCTGGAATTGCTGGAAAAACTGGAACGAAAGCATGCAAGCCTTCACAATCGCCATGGTCGGGAGCTCGCTGCGATGGCTGTAGAACTCAAGCAATTGAGACAACTACTGATGAAAAAGGAAGAGCTTGTCCCAGAGGTCATAGAGCAAGTTGTTGAAAAAGAGAAGGTTGAGAAAGAGTCTTTGGTTCAAGTGTCAGAAGAGGAAGTTGTGGTTGAACATGCAGAAGTGAAAGAAAAGAAAAAGGCACTACCGCCAGAACCACAATTGAAACGCTCCATCCTGGGGCAGAAGCCTGTCAGGATTCCCAGGCCTTCTCCCCGAACAAAAACCTGGGTGGAGGTTCAACTGAATCAATTATTTACCCCACTCAAACAAAGCTATACCCGATACAGGGAAGAGGGCAAACTTCCCATCTTTTTTATGACCATCGCAGGCATCGTAGCCATACTGTTCGGATTTGGCTATCTGATGCAATATACCCTGCAAGCTTTGGGGAAATATGAAGATTTGGTTAAGGTTGGAGCAGGATTTGCCGTCGCGGGAATGTCCGTTGGCATTGGATTTCGGTTGAGTCGAAAAGGCGATCGGTTTCAGGAATATGCGTCAGGCTTGATTAGTCTGGGCATTATTCTGAATTATGTCATGATTTATTTCCTCTCAGATCTGGGAGAATTTCCCACTTTGTCCTCTACACTGATAGGGTTTTTGCTCATTGTCGTTAATACCGGAATTGCTATCTATCTGGCGTTGAAATTTGAGGTGCGACTCATAGCGGTCCTCTTTTTGATTGGAGGTGCTTTGGCACCATTTTACCTGAATTCAACAGAAGATGGCACCTGGTACTACCTTTATTTATGGTGCTTGACATTGGCTGCCTGTTTCGTGTCAGCCAAAATCCAATGGAAAGTTCTCCGCTATCTCGCCTTTGTCGTGAGTATGTTGTTGGTAGAAGTATTGGTCTTTTCTGAAGCGCCGAGCTCTCTTCATTTTACTACCTACTACCATCTGTTTGCGTATTTGTTCCTATTCTATACCTTCTTCGATCATGGCCGATTAAAGACAAGGTGGGCCAAAGCAGATATTCTGATATTCGCAGCGAATGTAAGTGTCTTTCTGTGGAACTTATTCAGCGCTTATGAAGAACACCTCCTCACACTCGGATACTTATATCTGGCAAATGCTTTGCTTTTGGCCATCATTTTTGCCTATCTGAAGCCCAAGTTGCCTCGAAAGATTCAATTGGGTTGCTTCGCGATCATCGGATCACTCGTTGGATTTGCCATTCCAGCCTTGTTTGACCAATCCCTGATGGGCCTATTCTGGTCGATTGAAGGTGTTTTGCTGATTTATCTGGGCTTTTTGTATCGAATGGAATGGGTCCGAAAGGAAGGTTACCTTCTTCTGGGCATTGCCTTCCTGAAATTGGGATGGCAGAGTCTGCAACTCATCTATTTATGGGAACAGGGAATCTGGCATGAAGGATTCCTGAATTATGCCATCATCGGATTCTTGATTGCAGGCTGTTGGATCTGGGGCCAAACATTCAAAGAGGAATTTGTCAAGTTTGAGCGAGATATATTTGTTGTCTTTCGAGAAATCCTCCCTCTGTGGATCACAAGTGTGTTCTTGATTGTCGCCTATCAGTGGATGGGATCAACAGCTAATCTCCTGTTGTGGATACCTGCGATTGGCATGATATATTGGGGAAAGCGATTTGACACCCTTTTCACCTTGCGAATTGGCTTGTTTTTCTATCTATTGACTTTGGGCATTCTTTCTTTCTCTAGCCTGGATATTGCCTTCAAATGGGAGAGTGGGATCTGGCATATGGGATTCCTGGCTTATCTGGTCATGGGGGCCATGATGATAGGATTCTGGTTGTGGGGAAATATCGAGGCCATGAAAAAAGAAAAAATAGCCACTGCAATGTGGGCATGCTTGCATGAAGTGGTTCCCGTCTGGCTCAGCAGTCTGTTTCTGATTCTGGCTTATCAATGGATGGGACAATACAGCTGGCTTATCGCTTGGATTCCAGCAATAGGCATGATGTATTGGGGGAAGCGATTTGACACAAAGCTTACTCGATTGGGAGGAATTGTGATGTATATACTCGCCCTACTCATTCTTGCTTTCTTCAGTATGGAAATTCTGACAAAATGGGATCTGGGCATCTGGCACTTTGGTCTGTTGGCCTATACAACTGTGGGATTCCTGATTGCAGGATTCTGGCTGTGGGGGCACAAGCGACTATTTGAAGAAAGGAAAGAAGTCCTTTACCTATGGAAAGTATTCCGCGAATTGACTCCCTTATGGCTAAGCAGTATGTTCTTCCTGATCAGTTGGGATCTCATCGGTACCTGGAGTTTTTCTCTAGCCTGGATTCCAATGTTGGGCTTGATGTATTGGGGAAAACAGTTCAACACCCAGACCAGTATCTTTTCCGGGATTTTTCATCTGCTTTTCTTTTTACCAGCTTATTTCCTCTCTTTTTCTCAGACTGGCAGCTATCATATGTCGGATCAGTATTGGTATGCAAAAATAGCCATGGCAGGCTTGCTAGTCAGTTTGTGGGCCATCAAGAGCTTTTACCAATGGCAAAAAATGCAAGAAGAAGAGACCTTTGAAATTGCGCAGGTATTTCGAATTCTTTTTTTCTGTTTGCTTCCCCTCATCTTCATAGCTTATGTGAAGCGACACTTTATAGATTGGATCGCTGTCGCTGCCTGGATCAGTATATTGATGACTTATGCCCTTCAAAAAAGATTGCGCTATGAGGCACTCATGATGGAAGTCAAGGTGTTGGCTGCTGGTGCTTTGTTTCTGACCTTATGGTTGATGGATGTGTCCGGAATGTGTGCAGGATTGCTTATCTCCATGATGTTGATATTACTAGAAAAAGGGGACAAAACTCAAGACTTGGCGAAATCTGACTATAAAGCTCTCCTCCAGGCAATACCCTTTGGAATTGCCTTATTGGCTGGCTTGCTTGTATGGCAGTTGGTGCCATATCGTTTGGTTGATCTTCCCTACTTGTGTTTTTCGTTCATCTTATTGATCGCTGTCCTGGCTAAAGATAGATTCGCTGTCATTCAACAGCATTTTAGGCTGGCTTTGGGATTGGCAGCCAGTGCCAATGTCATTGGGCTTGGCTTGACTTTGTTGGAAGAAACCACCTTCGCGCTGGTATTGGGAGGAGTGAACTTGATTCTCTGGGGCTGGGTTTTGAGCAAACGCGCAGCCTGGTTTCCTGATTATGCCAATTCAGCCAGGTGGATTGTCGGACTGATTGTCCATCAAGTCCAGATTGTGATTGCCTATGTTTCTATCCTTGTGTTGCTGAATGTCCCGGTGGAAGGCCCGATGCTGTCAGTCCTTCTGGTTCTCCATGCAATCATCCTGGTGTTTATTGCCATGAAAGCCAAAATCAATCTGCTCAACAAAGTGTCGATCAGCTTATTCGCCGGAGCGTTGTTGAAGGTAGTCTTGCATGATATTCGGGACTTTGCAACGGCTGAGAAGGTTGCCGTCCTCATCATTGTTGGGCTCTTGCTATTGGGAGGGGCGTATGCCTATGTTCGAGTCAAGAAGTATTTGGAGAGAAAAGAAGAGGAATTGGTGTTGACCTAGGTCGATCAGGCAGGGCCTCTAGGTCCTGATTAACTGAGTCAGCCGATCCATCATGAGCTCCCAGGCCTGATTGCGTTCTGACATATTGTGAGGAAGAAAGTCAAATTTTTGAGAAAGGCTCAGTTCCGTCTGCTCTGAGCCGATTTCTTTCAATTGGATGTTGACCACACTGGTCGGAGGATCTCCTGTCAATCCCTGATACCTTAGACTAAAGACTAAGGAATGGGGTGGGTCAATCTCGATATACTGTCCCTGAATGTAGAAAGATCGACCTTTTGATTCCTTCAGTTGGATGTTGTACAAGCCACCAATCTGAGTGTCCAATTCGACGGTTCCGACCGTCATATCTTTGGGACCAAACCATTGAGCGATAAGATCTGCTTGAACCAAATACTCAAACAAATCGGTTTGAGAGCACGAAAAACTCCTCTGAACGTAAATCCTAGATTGCGGGACCATCTGATTTTTTTTGTTGAATTAAGGCATCCAATTGATCAAAAGATTCATTCCAGAAGTTGGAATAAAAAGACATCCAGCGAAGAGATTCTCGAAAGGCATGCCTGTTCAGAGACAAAACCCGGTATTTTCCTTCCTTGCGTTTGTGCAAGATTCCCGCTCGCTCCAGCTTGTTGATATGCTTGCTCAAGGCCTGAAAAGAGAAGTCTGAAAATAACTCAGACAGTTCCATAAGCGTCGAGTCCTTGGCATGAAGCAGTTCGACGATTTTGCGGCGGTTTTTATCTGCAAGGGCAGAAAATACCAGATCTTCCTCTGTTAATTCACTTTTTGTCTTCATCAATTATAGGTCAAATCCTGCTGCTACCAGGCTCAGCTTGGTGGATGTTGGTCCTTCAATTGGATTGCTGGCCTTGAGAGCTGTTCGAAAGGCTGTAAACTCTTCTACCCCATTCAATTTAGCAATGGTTTCTGCATCCTTTCCAATATTGATATGGACAAAGGTCTGTCCATCTTCCAGGGTATAAGTGGAATACATCATGCCTTCAATCGGATTTGCTTTCAAGCGATCCATCACTTTGCGGATGTTCGCTTTGTTTTGTTCGACATAATTCTCTTGAACTTTGTACTGTACTTTGACTGCATTCATTTTGTTATTGGTTATTGGGTTATTGGGTTATTGGGTTTAGGAGTGGGACAAAGGTGATAAATAATTTTCATTCAACCAAAAAGTTGAATGAAGTTTGTGAAAATTAGAAGCACTAAAACGCAGGGATTTATTGAATGCCTTTGTTTCAGTACCTGTTCGAACAGTCTCTAAGACATACAACAAAAAAAAATGGTCGGAAACTGATTTCGAAACAGCTTGATTCCTTCCTGTTTTTCCTTCTAATTCGCATTGTTTCCAATTCAAGATAGACTGTTTTTCCAAGTTGAAAACCCATGACGGCAGCTCCTAAGATACTGAAGGTTGGGGTCCTCGGATGTGGACCTATTGCCCAATTTACGCATTTTGAGTCTTGCCAAAAGGCCCAAAATGTAGAATTATACGCCATTTGTGATGCAGCTGAGGAGTTACTTCAGCGAATGACTGATCGTTGGGAGCCTAGAAAAGCATTTGAGTCCTATCAAGACATGTTGGCGGATCCAGAATTGGATGCCGTAATCATCGCAACATCAGATCCCTTCCATGTTCCTCTTTCCCTAATGGCTATTCGAGCAGGTAAACATGTATTGGTAGAAAAACCCTTAAGCCACTCGATCGAGGAATGTTTGGCCTTGCAAGAAGCCGCTGAAGAACAGAATATTCATGTGCAAGTGGGTCATATGAAGCGTTTTGATCCTGGAATCGGTTATGCACAGGCGTTTATTGAGCAGAAGATGGGAGAAATATTGGCACTTAAAGCCTGGTATGGAGACAATACCCATCGGTATACCATGACTGACAATGTTCAGCCCTTGGCGGTCCATAGCCAGCAAGCAGTCAAACCGTCTTCTGATCCTAAAGCCGATCTTGAACGCTATTATATGATGGCCCATGGAAGTCATTTGTTAGATACGGCCATGTTTTTGGGTGGAAAGATTGGTCGGATATCTGCCAGTTTTCGTCAAAGGTTTGATGCCTACTGCTGGTTTGTAGATGTGGAATTTGTGAACGGTGCGATGGGGCATCTGGATCTGACAATCAAGATACGGGGAGATTGGCATGAGGGCTTTCAGGTATATGGAGAACAAGGGAGTGTATTCGCCAAGACAGACAATCCCTGGTTGTACAAAAGCAGTGAGGTATCCTGCTATTATGAGCCGGAACAACAGTACTATCGACCATTAGGAGCCGATGGGTTTTCCTATCGACGACAATTGGAGCATTTTGCAGATGTCCTGTTGAAAAAAATCCCACCGGTCGGAACAAATATAGAAGAGGGCCTTCAGATCGTCAAAGGCATGATTGCGATTCGAGATTCTGTTCGTTTGAATAAACCAATCTATCTTGATGAGATTCGAAGTGGAGAATTGTGAGAAAGGAATCGGAGAGAACTTTCCTACAGAAACCGATTCTCCCATCTAAAGGAGGATGGAGGATGGGTTTCTATAGGTATTTCAGCAGAATGAAGAGCTCAACACCAGAGACCGTTACGCAATTAATCGGATGGTCTGCAGCACCAGCGAGTTGAGGTGATGTCCTAGTGTTGAGCTCTGGATTTGTATGCTTTATACTCCCAAGGCAATCCGCTCCAGTTCATCATACATACTCCTTACGTTCCCTGGTTGGGCAGTCGTAGGATAAAAATTCCCTTCAATTGGGGAATCAATGAATCCTGCAAAATTGGCACTAATACACAGATAGACTCCCTGCTTGGGATAATAGCGCATCTCGTGTGCGCCGCCTAATGATCCTCCATTGTGGCCAATACGGCGTCCAAAATCGTCTTTGAGAAACGTGATTTCTAGCCCCAGGCCTTCTGCAAAGAATTCTGATTCAGAATACATCATGGCAGCATCTTGCATGCTATCGACCATGGCTGGACTCAGAATATTACCTTCAAACAAGGCTTTGAGAAAGAGATAATTGTCATATGGATGTACAATCATCCCATCATGGCCAATGTTCATTTGAGAAAAATTGCTTTCCCAGGCAGTTGAGTTCTGAAGTTTGCCATTGCCATACAGGTCGATATAGCAATTGGATAGGCCTGTGGGAGAGGGATAAGCTGCTTCGTTCTTATAGAAGGTCCTGCTCAGGCCCAATGGCTGAATGATCTTGTCGGTCAGTGCCTTGGCATGATTGCCATAGACCTGATCCATGATGAGGGCAAGCACGGTTGTATTGGTGTTGGAATAAGACACATCGGTACCTGGTTCAAACAAAGGACTCTTTTGTTGGATGTAATCGAGGTAATCATCCTGAGTATAAGTCCGGTTCAGGTTGTGGAGATAATCAGTCACATGATCAATGTTCTCAATAAAATCCGGAATCCCAGATGTGTGATTCATCAGTTGCTGGACAGTGATTCGGGAGCTATTGGGAATCTTTTGGGCATGAGATTCCGACAAATACTGATCTATCGGTTTGTCCAATTCAAGCAAGCCATCTTCTGCCAATGCCAAAGCTGCCACGACATGATAAGTTTTGGCAAGGCTGGCAGAAAAAAACAAATTACAAGGATTCATGGGTTCGGCAGTCTCAATCACTGCCTTCCCGGCTGCGCCAACCCATAATCCTTCGTTTGGGGTATAGATAGCCGCAACAACTCCAGGAACACCTTTACTGACATATTCTTCCAATGCAGATTGGAATTCGGCTGCTTTGGCATGTGTAGGAGAGGATGGAAAGACATCCTGACAAGCCTGATAGGGCGCAATAGCTTCCTGATTACAGGAAATGCACATCAGACCAACAAGTAGGAATAGATATAGGTTCGTCTTCATGATTAATTCTTTTGGTAGGTGAAGGTGTATTGTGCGCCAAGCTGTACAAAGCTATGCGGAAAAAGTGTGGTGAATTGACTGTGAGGGACTTGCCCTTTCCATTCATATTCTATATAAGGCTTGATGGGAATCTGCGTCTGTTTTTCGAGATCCCATCCCATTCTGGCACCAAGACCTATCAATAATCCGCCTCTTCCGAAATCGGTAACCTGTTGATAACTTCCATTCTCTTGCAGAGCAAATACTTGTTTGCCACTGAAAGTATGCAGATACCCCAGCCCCACTTTGGGCCCAATACTCAACCCAAAATTGGTTTGGAAATCTCGCATCAGGCTAGTGTAGAGCAAGATTCCTTGCCCAAGTTCCTGATGCCTGTACCATGTCATGTCGATATCCTGTCCCCAGTTACTGATTTTTCCTTGTTTGAGGACAAAGGTGGTACCGATGGAGATGCCCCAATTTAGCGGGCGCTTGATCGGGTTTTTGAAGGGCATGCCTACGCTGTGGGTAACCAGGCCAATGCGCAAGGGGATCATGGCCTTGTCCTGCTGCGCAAATGCCGATGACAGCAGGAAGAAAAAGATGAAGGTGTGAATGATTAATTTCATTGGGTGTTTGTTTATTTTCACCCAAGGTCTACCTTTTTGCCTTTATTTCATTGTAAAAAGTGGACAAGTAAGAGACTGTTTGAAAATCTGTCACTTATTTTTTGTATTCGTCTTTTTTCCTCATCCTACAGCTTTTTTTGTTCTCATAGCCCCACTATGAGAACAAAAAAGAGCCTTGTTTGAGAAAAAAATACATCATAAAAATTCTCAGCACAAATTTCAAAACAGTCTCTAAGCAAGGGGACAAATGTATATTTGACAATCATATTCCACCCTCTCGCTCTCCCGCCAGCGGGAGAAATCAACCCACCAGGCCAGGAATCAACGATTTTTCCTTTGTCGGAGGGAGGAATAGAATAAGCATATGTAAATTTTTTATTCAAAATTGTCCCCCTGCTTATTAGTGGATTTTACATGAAAAAATATCGCATATGGAACCGATTATTTTTTGTCTTAGGCCTATTAGGCATAAAGGCTTTTTCCAACCTCATACCGTTCTTTCATGAAGGTTTGGGGACTAGAGGCCGTATATTTTTGAAATTCTTTGATGAGGTGGGCTTGATCATGGAAGCCATGATCTGCGACCAATTGCATCCAATCCTGATCTTTTGATCTTCGTAGATCTTCGAGTATGTGTTTGAAGCGGATATTCTGTAAAAACCGTTTGGGGGATTGTCCGATTTTTTTCCAAAATAGCCTATCCAATGTCCGATAGTTACAAGTCAAGGATTCACAGATAGCCTTCAATCGAATTTGACCCTTGGAGGAATTGATCTGTTCTATGATGAATTCCAGTTGGGAATCGGGCCGATAATTCCGTTCGATCTGCTCCTGGACAAAAATTTCCAGAATGGGAATTCTCTCCTGCATAGATTCGCACGCAGACAACTGTTGTTGCAAAGCGCGAATTTGTGTTGGGGAAATATCCTTCAAAGAAGTGATTTGATCATGAAATTTGCGGGAATGAATCCCTGTCAAAGCGAAGGCTGCATGTGGTTTCATCCGCATCCAAATGGCTTCCACCTCTGCTGGTAAGGAAATCTTGAATTGATGATCAAAATGACCGACCAATGCAATGTCAGGCAGTTGTTCAAATGTTCCCTGATTCCGCTTTACCTCTGGATTTTCCCGAAACGAAATCACCAAATCTGTATAGCCAGTCGGATAACCTGTCAGGAATTGATCCGCCTCTAATTCTGACCCTTTGCTAAGAATCTTGATCGATTCTACATGAGGCTGAAGAGGAAAGGAAGGAGGGATGATGGAAAGATTCACAGGGAAATTTCTTGTTGGGCTTTGTTTTCATAAACGACAATCGAAACAGAAGGATGGTTTCTCTGAAAAAAAATTAGGCCAGCAGCTTCCAACATATACGCATATCTAGGATTGGAGGAAACATCAAGATAGTTGCTGATTTGCACAAGTTTTTTTCAATGCGTTCTTTGGGGTGGAAATGAACATTTGAGGGATGATAACAGGATTTACTTGCGGCAAATTCCTCCCTTTTCACAAAGGACATGAAGCATTGATCCGATTTGGATTGGAGCATTGTGATGAATTGACGGTGCTGGTGTGTGCAAGTGATCAAGAACTGATTTCAGGAGAAACAAGGGCAGCATGGATACGAAATACATGTTCACAAGATCCAGGATTGATCGTAAAAGTCCTTCCATATAAGGAATCACAGTTGCCCAATACATCCGAGAGTTCAAGAAGGGTATCGAAAATCTGGGCATCGGAATTTCGGAGATGGGTCCCAAATGCCAACATCTTTTTTTCTTCCGAACCATATGGGGCCTATGTTGCGGACTTTATGAATATCCAGCATTTATCCTTTGATCTTTCTCGCACAACTGTTCCTGTCTCTGCTACACAAATACGAGAGAATCCAGGGGCTTTTTGGGAATATCTTCCGGTGGCTGTTCGGCCAAATTATTGCAAAAAAGTCGTGATTCTTGGAACAGAGTCTACCGGAAAGTCTACCTTGACAAAACAATTGGCGAATCATTATAAAGTCCCTTTTGTGGCTGAGGCAGGCCGTGATCTGATCTCCAATTCTCGAGAATTTGCCTTAGAAGAGTTGTATCTGGTAGCCCGCGCTCATGCCGGAGCGATTGCAAAGGCTGTGAAACAGGGATATCCCTTGATAATTGTGGATACAGATATCCATATCACACAATCCTATGCTCGGCTGTTTTTTGACAAACAGTTGGAGATAGAGGAGGCCGTTTATACAACCAATAAAGCTGATATCTACCTGTACTTGACCGCAGATGTCCCATTGGTGCAAGACGGGACCAGGCTTGGGGAAGCCGCCAGACAATCACTTGATGCCTCTCATCGACGCGTGTTAAGTGAGTATTCAATTAAGCCCATCGAAATAGCAGGTGAATGGGAAGGCAGAAAGCGCAAGGCCATCGAAACCATTGACAGACTTTTCTTACCTTCGGGCCAAAAAATCACATGATACAGGAAGAAATCAGATCTGATTTTCAACTGACAGAAGAGGAAATTCGCCATCTGGGAAGTCGAGTGCTGGATTTTCTGACAGATCACTGGACAAGCCTTCGCGACAAAAAGATTACAAATACGCTTCCTTTCGAGGAGATGTCAAAGCTGATTCCAGATGCTTTGCCCTGGGAAGGAAGATCTGCAGATGAAGTGTTGGACCATGTGGTACATCATGTGTTCAAACACATCCTGCATACGGATCATCCGCGTTTTTTTTCCTTTGTGCCTGCCCCTATGAATGTCATCGGCGCGATGGCGGATTTTTTGGTTGCTGGTTTCAATCCATTTGCCGGACACTGGCTAGCTGGTTCAGGCCCAACCAAGGTGGAGTTGGTCACGATCGACTGGTTGCGGCAATTATGTGGATTTCCAGAGGCGGCTGGTGGCCTGTTCGTCAGTGGAGGATCGATGGCCAATCTAACTGCACTAGCCACCGCAAGGCATGTCAAAATGGGGGAGGAGTTTGCAGCGGGAACCATTTATTATTCTCAACAAACCCATTCCTCCCTGGCAAAAGGACTTCGGATATTGGGCATTTCCAAAAAACGCTTGAGACCAATTCCAGTCAATGAGTCCTATCAGATAGATCTGGAAGCCCTGGAAAATGTGATTCAAGAAGATATGGAGAATGGATTGCGCCCATTCTGTGTAGTAGGCAATGCCGGAACCACCAATACCGGGGCCATTGATGACCTGAAAGGATTGGCGCGGATTGCGGATGTGCATGATCTATGGTTTCATGTGGATGGCGCTTATGGAGCAGCTGCCATCCTGACTGATCGGGGCAAAGAACTTCTCACAGGAATGGAACTGGCTGACTCGCTGACCATCGATCCACACAAGTGGTGGTTCCAGCCATTTGAAATTGGAGGCTTATTGGTTCGCAACAAGCGATATCTCAAATCTCTCTTCTACGTAACTGCCGAATATCTCGAAGCTACTGAGCGGGAAGAACCCAAAGAGATCAGTTTTTTTAAGCATGGAATCCAACTTACCCGTTCCTTTCGCGCTTTGAAGCTCTATATGTCCCTCAAAATATTTGGCCTGGCAAGCTTCAGCCAAGCCATCCAAAAGGGACTGGATTGGGCTGAATATGTGCAACAATTGCTAGAGGCTGATCCTGTATGGAGAGTTGTTAGCCCAGCGACTTTGGGAATCATTTGCTTTCAATATACCGCTCCTGACCTATCTCCAAGTGATATCAATGCCTTGAATCAGACCATTTCCAACAAGATGACCGAGGAAGGATTTGCACTTGTTCTGCCTACCCATCTTCGGGGACAGACGGTCTTACGCATCTGTCCGATCCACCCAGCTCTAACGAAGCATGATCTGGACCAGACCATTTCGAAGTTGAAAACCTATGGCGATGAGATATTGATGAACAGGGCATTTCGCTCATAAGTCTGCTTCATCGATGGAGATTCTCATACCAGGCAATCTTGTCATCATTGGTGGAGGCTGATAAAACGTCCGCGTCTCCATCCCCATCCAGATCTATGGCGAAAAGGCCATTAGGCGCATCGACTTTATTGGAAATGAGTTGAAGCTGACCGAATTCTCCTGAGCCTTGGTTCTCAAACCAGGCGATTTTTCCATCACCTGAAGAACTGATGACATCCATGTCTTCGTCTCCGTCCAGGTCAATCGCAATGACCTTTGTGGCATAAACTGTCTCATAGGAGATGTTGCGGGTTCTTCCAAACTGTCCATCTCCTAGATTGGGATACCAGGCAATTTGAGAATTGTTGCTTGAGGCTGAAAGCACGTCTGGCTGTCCATCTCCATTCAGATCCGCTGCGAAGACGGATTGGGCGCCATTGGC
Source organism: Bacteroidota bacterium (assembly GCA_039029315.1). Taxonomy (GTDB): domain Bacteria; phylum Bacteroidota; class Bacteroidia; order J057; family J057; genus JBCCCJ01. The sequence continues at coordinate 46,940 of JBCCGK010000005.1, forward strand.
AGAAGCGGAAATGACCATTTGCCCGCCAAATTTCCCTTTTCCATCATTTTGATACCAGGCTATCTTGTTATGGGAAACCGAGGCTGACAAAATATCGATATCTCCATCCTGGTCAAGGTCCTTGGCGTAGACATCAAAAACACCATATTGTTCGCTGAAAATCAATTGCTGTGGGCCAAATTGCCCATTTCCCAGGTTTTCATGCCAGGCAACAGATTCTTTGGATTGTGCGCCAGTGATAACATCATTATCCCCATCTCCATCCAGATCAGCTGCATAGACAGACCATGCGACCTGAGCCATATTGTTGATGATTTGTTGGGGACCAAACCCTCCTTTGCCCTTGTTTTCGTACCAGGCAATTTTGTTATCCGAACTGGAAGCAGAAAGCACATCTATATCCCCATCCTGATCCAGATCTGCTGCATGGACAGACCTGGGCATATCCGTCCATGGACTGATGATATGTTGAGGGCCGAACTTCCCATTTCCGAGATTCCGATACCAGGCAATCTTGTTGTCCAAGGTAGAGGCAGTTATGATGTCAGGCTTGCCATTCTGGTCCAGATCTGCTGCATACACTGAGTTTGCACCATCTGTTTTTGAATGGGTGATGATTTGCGTATCAATTTGGCCGTTTTTGAGTTGATAAGAGGCAAGTTTGTCATCCCTATGAGAAAGAGATAACAATTCATTTCTTCCATCCTGATCGAGATCAACTGCCAAGACCGTTCGAGGATCTATCACATTGGAGGAAATGATTTTCTCACGATCAAATCCTCCCGTACCTTTGTTCTCATACCAGACGATTTTTGATGAAAAAGGATCGGCAAGTGCAGCAAATACATCGATATCTCCATCCTGATCCCAATCTGACGTACAGATCGATTTGGGAGACTTGACACGGCTTGCAATCACTTCTTCTCCCCCAAATAATCCCCCACCCTGATTGCTAAACCACCTGATTTCTGGAGAATTATAGGAAGCAATAAGAACGTCTTGATGTCCATCCTGGTTTATATCTGAAGTCTCAATGGCGGTGACGTTCCAGTTTGGGATGCGCGATTGCTTGATTGTTCTTGAAGGACCAAAGCTGCCGTTTCCCAGATTTTTGTACCAAATGACTTTGGAAACCACGTTGGAACTGCCTAAAATATCAGGCAATTGATCTCCGTCAAGGTCTTTCGCATGCATAACAGAGGCCCCAAAGGCATCTCCTGTGATGTCAAGCTGCTCTGTGAATTTCCCTTTTCCATCATTTTTGTACAAATGAATGCCTTTTGTGTTTCGAGAGGAGCAAATCAGATCCATGTCCTTGTCTTGATCTATGTCGACTGCAACCAAACTGACCGCAATAGGATTGCGGACCTGATCTGTTAGTAAGTGTTTTTTGAAAGTCCGTGGAGCTGTTTGTTCCATCCAGCCTACAAATTCTTTGGTGGCAAAAAAGATGTCAGTCCTGCCATCACCATTGATATCCGCAACATCTATGGACACAATCTCCTCCAGATCCTCCGTAAGTGTAAAGAGAGGACCAAAGCTGAGGTTTCCTTGATTGGGAAAGCAACTGATGGACCCTTTGATGGTTGAAATTGCCAAGACATCCAGGTCATCGTCTCCATCTATATCCGCAACAGCTGCAGCTACCGGAGAACATAACAGGCATTCTGAAATGATGTTCTGGGGCCCAAATTGCGCAGGTGCAATCATAGGCAAAATGGCCATCATGGCCAGAAGAAAATGTGTTCTGAGCAATAGGGAGAAAGGAAAAGTCGTCATGAATGTCGATGGTTTATCTGATGATTGTGAGATTTAAGACAGGGCAATAGGAATTTTTCGTTCCCAATTGCACTAGAGAATGAATGTAGTAAGAAAATGAGAAATGATATGAGTCCATTGATGAAACGGATATGTAGGGGGGTTATTTTGAATAACAGTGGTTTTTTTCTGATATGTCAATAAATCGTTATTGAGGTATATCTGAATTCGTGTACCAACTTTTTTGCTTCCAACTCACCCGAATGGCTTGATACATTGGAGAATATTTTGGATGCTTTCTGCCTTTCTTACCGAAAGTCAATGAGATCTACCACCAAGCCTACCTAGCTTTGCTACCAGATGACAGGTATCACATACAACACATATGTTTCAACTGAATAGCAAACTTTCATTTCATCGAATAGTGGCATTGACAACGGGTATATCTTTGTTGATCATGGCAGTGGCTGCTTTTTTTGCCATCAATCTACCTGGGGAAGAACTCAATCTGGGTACAAAAGAAGAGATCCATTCGGTAGCATCACAGCTTCGTGGCAATCTATTGGCCTGGTTGATTATTTTGATCACAGATGTGCTGGTTGCCTGGGGATTGTACGTGTTGTTGGAAGAAAGAAACAGGCATATATCTTTGCTGGCAGCCTGGTTCAGATTGTTGTACACTTGTATTCTTGGAGTTGGGATTTCTTATTTACTCTCGACTGCTCTTCCATTACTGCTAGAAACCCCTTCAGATCTGCTGGCCGAGCCTGATCACTTAGGAGAAATGATAGGCATGGCATCTCGGGGATTTCAGGAAGTCTGGTCTTTTGGATTGATTGTCTTTGGCATCCATTTGCTCCTGTTGGGGGGAGTGGTTCTCCAAACACGGATTCCACGATTTCTTGGAATATTGTTGCTACTTGCAGGCTTGGGCTATTGTATTGTTCACACAGGAGGTCTGTTGTCAGCCGGATTTGATACATATAAAAAGACCATTGAAATGATATTCATGCTTCCGATGATTGCTGGAGAAATTGGACTTGCCATTTGGCTCCTGATCAAAGGTGGCAAATGAAAAGAGCAATCAGGATTTAGAGGCAAGTCGCTTGCGGATTCTGCTGAGCGATTCAGGGGTCATGCCCAAATAACTGGCAATTTGATATTGTGGAACTCGCTGGAGGAGATCCGCTCTTTTGTTGAGGAAATTGATATATCGTTGTTCTGGGGAAGCACCGATATAGCTAGCCATGGCCTCTTTGGTTTTTCCCCATTCCTGCTCCATCATCATGCGGGTAATGGATTCCAGGATAGGAAACTTTTCAAACATCTTTTGATCCTGTATCGGGTTTCCAATGAGTAAAATGGAGTTCTCTTCACATCCAAGATAATGATCTGAAGGAATTTGTTGAAGGTAGGAATGGGAGGTTACTGCCCCATTTTTTTCAGTAAAAAACTCAATTGTTCTGTCTACACCTTCCTGTATCTGATATTGGCGGACACATCCCTGAATCACAAAATAACACTGCTCAGGAATATGGCCTTCCTCCTGAAGAATGCTTCCCTTAGAAAACTGCTCGATGAGGAGGTGATCTGAGATGTCTTCTATCTCTTGTTGGCTTAGTGCAGGAAATTGCCCAAGAAATTGTTTGAGGATCTCTTTCTTATCCATAGTCTTAAGGTTTTTGTGCTGACAGGGATTCACTGGTTCTCCAACGAATTGGACCCTTCATCTCCTATTGGCTTGACCGGGGGAATGATGTGTGCGTATTGGATGCTCTGGCTTCGAATGACTTCAGTCAAGAGATGTTCCAGGCGCATGGTCCGCAAATAGAGCAGCAAACAACTCACTGTCAGTCCCATGAGACTCAGATATATCACCAAATCTACGCCTCTCCCCACGCCTAACCAATTGGCAATAAAGGTGCTACTGTCCAGAAAGGCGGTGAAAACCATCGCAGCCAATAGGATGCAAGCCGTAAGATATTTCAGGATGGGGTAGGGGCGCAGCTTTCGAAAGAAAACAATCAGGAGAAGGAAAAAAATTGGCAGAAGAATGAACTGAATTGGTTTCATCTGGAAAACAATTTGTGGAGGATCAAATCAGAGAGGATATTAAACGCATTCCAGCCCGATTGTCCTTTGGCTTTGGCATAGGCTGAATATTGTATGAAAACGGGAACTTCCTTGAACCGAAGTCCGTGTTTCTTAATCTCGGACAAGATTTCTGTGGCATGAGCCATGCGGTTTTCCCGAATATGAATGTGTGTCAAGGCTTTCCGATTCATCGCTCGGAGGCCATTGTGAGCGTCACTCAGCCACAGTCCAGTCAGCAATCCATTAAGCACGATGGCGGATTTTAGTAATATTTTCCGACTGAGAGGGATACCTGAGGGCTGGTCAGACAAAAAACGAGACCCCAGGACAAGGTCGGCCTCCTTGTCAAGAATGGGCTGAATTAAGGCAGCGATATCGCTAGCCTGATGCTGCCCGTCTGAATCAAAATGGACCACGATTTCTGCACCTGCCGATAGCGCGTAGTGCATGCCTGTTTGCAGGGCTGCTCCTTGCCCTAGATTCACCATATGTGTCAGCAGATGAATGGGAAGATCATGGAGTTGTTGCCGGGTATCATCAGTTGATCCATCATCGATCACCACGATTTGATGTCCAAGCGGAAGGAGCGATTGGAGTGTTTGGCGAATGACTTGCTCTTCATTATAGGCAGGAACAAGGATGAATACGGACATGTGCCAAATTTAGAGAAGATTTGTGGGAATTTCTCGAACCATTTCTCTGACAAGTCCAACATCTGTTTGTGTGCGGGTATACTCACTTTGACCCGGTGCGCCCATGAACACTACAGGATTGGTATATTCCATCGGACTGGGAAATGTCATTCTTCCGGTGGCGTGAACTTCATGAATTCCCGTTTCCTGGATTATCTTCTTGACATTATGAGGACGGACCCCGCCACCAGCCATGATGTTGATCTCATTCTGTTGCCGCTGGACAAGGTCTCGAATTAACGGAATTCCCTGTTCAGCGGTTGCTTGCAAGCCAGAAGTGAGGAGTCGATCTACTCCCATGACAATCAATTCGTCCAGTGCTCGAAGGGGATCATTGCACACATCAAATGCTCTGTGAAAGGTAACTTCCAGCGGTCTGGCAAGTTCAATCAACTCTTTGTTTCTCTCCAAATCGATCGAGCCATCTTGTTTCAGAATGCCAAAGACCACCCCCTGCACGCCCATGGATTTGGCCCACCTGATATTCTGTTTCATCACCGCATATTCTTCCTCTGTATAGAAAAAATCTCCTCCCCGGGGTCGAATCATCATCATGATCGGCAAAGAACAACGCTCTTTCACCAAATCGACCATGCCATGACTGGGAGTTGTCCCGCCTTCCACAAGATTGTCACACAGCTCAACACGATCAGCCCCTCCCGCCTCAGCAGCCAGGGCCGAGGCGACAGAATCAATACAAATTTCAAGTGTCATTGTTGTTGGTTACTCATTATTGATTATTGGGGTATTGGGGTATTGGGGTATTGGGGTATTGGGTATTGAGTGATTGATTTTGCAGATAAGTTGGTGCGAAGAGTTATGTTCGAATTTGGGAACTCAGAGAGAAAAATGATAATAAATACCCTTATTCCCCCTCCTCAACTTTTACAAATAGCTACTGGCTTGTGTGAGGACATTGGGTGTGGAACTGTCTTGGGCTGCAAAATCAAAGCCTGATTGAATGCAATAGGAACCATATTCGCCTTGTTTATTGAGAGCGAGGAATCCTACCTGAATGTCTTTGTAATCTGGATTTTTGCTAATCACGCGCTCTACGGCCAATCGGCAGGCTTCTTTAGGACTATGTCCTTGTCGCATGAATTCTACTGTAAGATGGCATCCCACAACCCGAATGACAGCCTCTCCCCATCCGGTAGCTACTGCTCCTCCTACCTCATTGTCCACGAATAGTCCAGCACCAATAATGGGAGAATCTCCCACGCGGCCGTGAAGCTTAAACGATGCCCCACTTGTGGTACACGCGCCCGAGAGGTTTCCATTCTGATCCAGGGCAAGCATTCCAATGGTATCATGATTCTCAACATTTATGGCAGGACGTTCAGGCCGATTTTCATTCGCCAGCCATTCTTCCCATGCTTTTTTTGCCTTTTCGGTTAGCAGATTTTCCTGTTGCATTCCTTGTTCCAGCGCGAATTCCAATGCCCCTTCCCCGACAAGCATGACATGTGGCGTTTTTTCCATTACCATGCGTGCCACAGAGATCGGATGTTTGATGTGCTTCAGGAAAGCCACCGAGCCGCAATCTCCTTTTTCGTCCATAATACAAGCATCCAGGGTAACATTGCCCAGACGATCAGGGAATCCTCCATATCCGACAGTCATAACCTCCGGGTCAGCCTCTGTTACCCGAACACCAGCCTCTACAGCATCCAGGGCTCTTCCACCATGTGTCAAGATCTCCCATGCGGCTTGATTCGCCGCCAGGCCATGTTCCCATGTTGAAATGACAACTGGTTTATTGTCAGTAGGTTGACTCGGAGTATTGGCACAAGCTTTGAGCCAAATACCTGAGGCAGCAGCTCCCAAAGTAGATAGTTTGATAAAATTTCTTCGACTTGTCATGAATTCATATTTCTTAAACTCGAAAATGTCTAACTTTACCCACTTCTCCAAAACAACAAAATGTTGAAAAGGCTTTTATATTCATTTCCTCACTCATGAATTTCACTTCAAGTATGACACCTATCTCTATTGGGATTGACATTGGAGGCACCAACACCAAATTCGGTGTGGTCGATCAAAAAGGGAATACACTTGCCCAGAACTCTATTTCTACACGTGCATTTGAAGCTATTGAAGCGTATATCGAAGGGGTATCCAATGCTGTCAAGGACCTTCTGAATGAATTGAAACAAGAAGTTGAACTCATGGGAATTGGAATAGGTGCACCCAATGCAAACTATTTTAGTGGTAATATCGAATACGCACCCAATTTGAGATGGAAAGGGATAATCCCTTTGGTAGAGTTGTTCAAAACTCATTTCGATGTGCCTGTGATTGCTACCAATGATGCCAATGCAGCTGCAATAGGAGAGATGATGTATGGGGCAGCAAAAGATTATCAGGATTTTGTGATGGTTACATTAGGCACAGGCGTAGGAAGTGGATTTGTTGTCCACGGCAATCTGGTGTATGGACATGATGGCTTTGCAGGAGAGTTTGGGCATGTTTGTGCTGTACGAGGTGGCCGCTTGTGCACTTGTGGAAAAAAGGGATGCATCGAAGCCTATGCCTCTGCCAGAGGATTGGTGCTCACCGTGCAGGAACAATTGGCTGCTACGACCGAAGAAAGTCTCCTGTCCCATATTTTGCCAGAAAATCTGAGCCCCAAAGATGTCTTCGAAGCTGCAGAAAAAGGAGATAAGATTGCCAAACAAGCCTTTGAATATACAGGGCAGAGGTTAGGCGAATCATTGTCCGACATCGTTGCCATCACAAGTCCAAAGGCAATTTTTCTGTTTGGTGGAGTCGCCAGAGCGGGGAAATGGATCATAGAGCCTACCCAGCGTCATATGGAGGCCAATTTGCTAAATGTCTACAAAAACAAAGTCCAAATCATCCCCTCCAAGTTGCCAGGTAGCGAAGCTGCTATCCTGGGAGCCAGCGCATTGGTCTGGAAAGAGTTTGGGGAGCATGTTCCGCATGTAACAGAATAAGGAATGGCATGAATAATTTCTGCTGTTGGATCTGGATGTTGATACTGCTTGTTCCTGCATGCACAAGAGTTCAACAGACAGATCGACCTGTCAATTTGTTGTTTATCCTGACAGATGAACAGAGATTTGATACCTCTCTGCCATACGGAAATCAGCAAATCCAAACCCCAAATCTTAACCAGTTCGCCAGAAAAGCCCTTGTTTTTGAGCGCGCCTATGTAACCCAACCTGTTTGTTCTCCTGCCAGATCCTCCATCCTAACTGGCTTGTATCCTCATCAAACAGGCGTAAGCACGAATAGGATTCCACTTGGGGAGGAGATAAAGACGCTCCCGGAATACCTGAATCCAGGTTATCATAGCGCCTATATTGGCAAATGGCATTTGGGACGAGAATTGGATGCTTGGCATGGCTTTGACAAAAGGATCAGTACTGAAGATGGCTATACAGCAAAGGATACCAGCAGATTTAGTGATTATCATCATTGGTTGAAAAGTCTGGGATATGAACCCAACCAAAAACGGACGCGCAGTTTCAGTCGTTCTTTTTGCGCCCAATTGCCTTATGCTCATTCCAAGAGTAAGTTCATGGAAGAACGGGCCATTGAGTTTCTCTCCGCCAACAAGGACCAACCTTTTGTCCTCTATCTGGGCTTTTTGGAACCCCATACGCCGAACGATGGTCCATTCAATGAAGTACATCCTCCTGCCGACATCTCACTGGATTCGACCTATGGGTGGGTAAGTCCTCCACATCTGCCACTGAGGGAACAACTCATTCGCAATCATGATCCAGCCCCCAGAGAGCGAGAAACACTACAAAAACAAATGGCTCACTATTGGGGGCTGGTTCATCAAATAGACAAATCCGTAGGAGCAATCCTGAAACATTTGGAACAGATGGGATTAGCTGAGAATACCATTGTCGTATTTACCAGTGAGCATGGAAAAATGATGGGTAAATATGGATTGAAACCCAAAAGGGTGATGTATGATGCCTCTGCTCGTATTCCTTTGATGATACGTATTCCGAATTCAGAATGGAATGGCCAAACCGTGTCGAGACCAGTAAGTCAGATTGATTTGATGCCGACCTTGTTCGAATTGATGACAGGAGATTCTTTGTCTGATCTTCCAGGACAAAGTTGGCTATCCAGCCTGAAGAGGGACCCCAAACCGATTTTTTTGGAATGGCATCCCAATGTTGATCAACTTCGACGATATCCCAATTGTCCTGACGGCTATACAGAAGAAGCTTGTCATATGGCCCGTGAACAAAAGATTCGAACGATTATCACACCAGATGGATGGAAGTTGGCCTGGTCAGCAAGAGAAGATGATATCTCACAATTATTTTATCTGCCTGATGATCCCCTGGAAGCCCGAAATCTCTATTTTGAGGATAGCCTGGCAGATACAGTTGCCTATTTACAACAGTTGATTCTCTCCTGGCAAGTCTCCGTGCAGGATACCGTAGGGATGAGAGGAAAAAAGACGCATACAAAAAATAAGTGACAGATGTTCAAACAGTCTCGCAATCAATGATGGGTTTTTTTCGGATTTCGCCCTCCTTTGTTTTGTTGCATCGTGCGGAAGATTTCCAGATAAGAGGAGGCTTGCTGTTTGGAAGGAAGTGGGATCGCTCTGGCATGAAGAAGCTCCTGACAGCCTTCAAGTAGGTGAGGACTCTGATACCCATGATCTCTTGCATAGTGTACGAACTTTAGCACCTTCAAGCCGTCAAACCAGTGATAAAATCGCTTGACAAAGCCTTTGTGAGAAGCCACATGATGCCTGAGTTCGGCCAGTTTTTGTGGCCATTTCTCTTCTTCTAAAAAGGCAGTAATCATTGGTGGAAACTGGTTGGGAGTGTCGGAATAAGCCTGAGGAATCTGCTGAAGAAAGGCTTTCAATTCCACAAATGTTGTCCATGAATACCCATGATAAGCAGATTGATCTCCTGCCAGCCACTGACTGATGCTTCTGCCTGTCCCAAACGGAACGCGATCGGATGGCCTTGGAGAAGGAATGACGGTGGTTCGAGTCAATTCTGTGAGAGTGCCTTCCTGGATAAATTTGTGAAGGAAGTAAAAATCTTCTCCTGCCTTGCGCCGATTCATGCCACCCCTTTTTTGGTAGGCGGAAGAGCGAACAGCCATTGAGGAACCAATGGTGTGATAAGCATGTGGATAGCCCGCCCACCTGAGTGCTTCAATATAATAGCGAAGGAACAATTCATACTGGATGATGCCATCATAAACAGCAGGCGGAAAAACATCTCCTGACGTTGGATGGGCAAAAGCAATGCTGACGGCCTCTGTTGCAGGGAACTTGGCAACATGTGCTTCTATTTCTCGCAGATAGTTGGACTGAACCCGACTGTCTGCGTCCAGGCAGATGATCACTCCCTCTGCATTCTCGACTTGTTCCAGCCGATCGACCGCTTCATCCATGCCAATTTTTCTCGCCAAACCAACTCCTGCATGTTTGGGGGGCAGATCAGCTTGCAAAAGGAAGTAATAGGAAAACTGTCTGTTCGAGGCCTGCAGCCACAGTGTTGCATCGGCAAGGGTTCTTGCATTTTGATCGTGGATAGCAGCCTCGTGTTTGCTGCCTGCATTGATCAGGACGATGACCTCTACAGCTTTTCTTGGTGCTTGGCAGGCTTCTAGTGAATCTAGCGTTCCCAACAAGTCTTCTTCATTATGACAGGGAATGACGATCACCATCCCCAGATCTTGTGCAGGTGTTGTGTGAATCTGCCGCTCAGCAAAGCGGTGCTTTTCAAGATAACTGAGTTTGGAGTAGATGGTCATGTGGGAAAATTAAGAAAATCTTCTCTGCCATTGACATGTGTGCCAAGTTGGTGTCTCAAGGAACAAATCATTCACCTCTAATTATCAACTAATGAAAAAAATGAAAGACAACATTACAATGCGAAGATCGATTTGTCCAACCGCTCTTCTGTTGGTGGTATATCTGCTCTCTTCAGGACACATATTTGGCTAATGGGACCAGAGCAATCTACTCTCTACTTTCGTTATTGCCAGAGCAGGGAAGGTTACTATCGGTGATGACGGAAACCAAATCTCATTGTTCATATGATTCTTCGGTGAGACACCTAAGCCGCATTGATTCCAGGAGCGTAAGCCGTGCAGATATATTCAGCCAAAACCAGGCAAGCTTCACCCGATGGGAGATCCTAGTTTTCCACAATTTCGTTCCTGAAAATCAGGACATTTTAAAGTTTTCCACATCCCTAATGTGGAAAACTTTTCCTTTGTCAGAATTCCTGTCGAAAATGCCCGATTTCTCCTGCTTAATTGCTTGTATATTAGCCTCATCAACTGTAACTTGCGGCCTCAAAAATAGACCTTTAAAAATTCACTGATAAATTTTTCGAATGGCAGATTCCAACAAGAATATCGGAACCGTAGCACAAGTCATCGGCCCAGTCATTGATGCCGAATTTAGTGGCGAAGGGGCCACACTCCCGAAGATTTTGAATTCCTTGCACATTGAACGTCCCGGACAAGATCCATTGGTGTTGGAAGTACAACAACACTTGGGTGAAAGTCGTGTTCGCGCCATCGCCATGGACTCAACTGATGGTGTAGAGAGAGGGATGCCTGTAATTGATACTGGGGCGACCATTTCAGTCCCTGTTGGAGACTCTATCAGAGGTCGACTCTTTAATGTAACTGGTGCACCTATTGATGGAATGCCTGTTCCTGTTGGTGAAGATGGCAACTATTCCATTCATGGATCTGCCCCCAAATTTGAAGACCTTTCCGTGGAACCGGAGGTATTGTTCACCGGGATCAAAGTTGTAGACCTGTTGGCTCCCTATTTGAAGGGGGGGAAAATTGGTCTCTTCGGTGGTGCGGGTGTTGGCAAAACTGTATTGATTCAGGAATTGATCAACAATATCGCACTTGCCCACGATGGTCTTTCTGTATTTGCTGGAGTAGGGGAGAGAACCCGTGAAGGAAATGACATCCTTCGTGAGATGATCGAGGCCAAGGTTGTCAAGTATGGTGACGACTTTGAAAAGGGCATGCATGAAGGAGGATGGCCAGTAGAGAAGGTGAATCTGGAAGAAATGAAGGAGTCCAAATTGACCATGGTATTTGGGCAGATGAACGAACCTCCAGGTGCACGTGCACGTGTGGCCTTGACCGGATTGACCATTGCAGAATACTTTAGAGACGGAAATAAAACAGACGCCAAAGGCCGAGATGTCCTGTTCTTTATCGATAATATCTTCCGATTTACCCAGGCAGGATCTGAAGTGTCAGCCCTCTTGGGACGTATGCCTTCTGCGGTAGGATACCAACCTACCCTGGCATCAGAAATGGGAACCATGCAGGAACGGATTACGTCTACCAAGCGTGGATCTATTACCTCTATTCAGGCGATTTATGTACCTGCGGATGATTATACTGACCCTGCACCAGCGACGACATTTGCTCACTTGGATGCCACAACTGAATTGTCCAGAAGACTTTCCTCTCTTGGGATCTATCCTGCGGTTGACCCATTGACTTCAACCTCACGGATTCTGCAACCAGATATCGTTGGAGATGCACATTATGGTTGTGCGCAGCGTGTTATCCAGATTCTTCAGAAATACAAAGAACTTCAGGACATTATCGCCATTCTTGGAATGGATGAATTGTCAGATGAAGATAAATTGGCGGTGGAGCGAGCCAGAAAAGTAGAGAAGTTCTTCTCCCAACCTTTCTTTGTTGCAGAAGCTTTTACCGGAACACCAGGACAGTTTGTTCAGATCGAAGATACCATCCGTGGATTCAACATGATTCTCGATGGAGAGTTGGATCACATCCCTGAACAAGCCTTCTATCTCAAAGGCGGAATTGAGATGGTTATAGAAGCTGGTGAAAAGCTTTTGGCCGAAGTCTAGGGGAATTTCTGGTAATTCATTATATTTGATTCACATGAAGACTTTCGAACTGGAAATCGTTACCCCTGAAGCAAGTATTTTTGCAGGTTCTGTACAAAGTGTACAGGTTCCTGGATCAGATGGAAGCTTTCAGGTTCTTGTCAATCACGCACCCATTATCTCAACTCTTGGCAAAGGAAAAGTGAAGTTGGTCAAAGAGGATGGAGAAGCCGTAAGTTATGATACAGAAGATGGAGTGATTGAAGTATTGAAAAACAAAGCCATCATTCTGGTTGAAAAGCTACTTGATAGCTAGACAATCAGTTTGTAGCTCAGAATACTGTGTTTGTTTGTTGTAAAAGGGCCGGCCTGAAGAGGCTGGCTTTTTTGATGAGTCATTTTTATACCTCAAAAATGACCCGCTTCTCTGCAAGATTACATCGCGGAGCAACCAAAAACACGAGTAAGCTGTGCGGGTAAGTAGCGGGGCCTCCAGAAAGGAGCAGACGAAGGCCTTGGTTTGTTCGATTAAGGGGTATTACTTATTATTTACGGTAGCGAGATGGAAAAAAATAATGATATTGGTTCAACTGTAATGCTAATCTTCTGACAGAATATTTGTAGAGATGATCGGCAGACCATCTCTCGCTTTGCCTATCGTAGATAGAAAGGCATCCGCTTCGATAACATCCCACATTGCAATGGTCTGCCGATCATTGCAATGGTCTGCCGATCATTGCTACGTGCCGATGACAGCCTTACATGTATTGCACTACCAAAATAACAACAGGGATGAGAAAACGTCCTGCGGAGACAAGCATTCACCACATAAATCTCAATGTTCCCTCAATACAAATCATGAATCCGATTCAATTCGAGCGCCTTTTTCCCAGTTGTTGAACAAGCTTTTACCACATGGATCAAGGCTCCAAAGCGTGGGTCCTGGGTATACCCTCTGGCGAATCGTGCATAGATCTGTTGGAGAATCACTGCCAACTTATAGCAAGCATAGACAAAATGGTAGAGAATATCAGAAGTATCTCTTCCACTGGATTCTGTATACCTCTGGAGCGCCTCAAGTCTACTGAGATTGCCAGGAAGGGAGGTGAGATTGAACATTTTCAAAGCAGGAGAATCTTTGGCCTCTGTCCAGTATGACAGACTTGTCGCCAGATCCATCAGGGGATTTCCGACTGTTGCCATTTCCCAATCCAATACCGCAAGGATATTCCCATAATCCCCGGGATCAAGGATCATGTTGTCATATTTGTAATCATTGTGGATGAAAGCAGGAGCAACATCCTTGGGAATATCTGCTGCCAGGAATTCTGCCAGTGCTTCCATCTCAGGGATTTCATCCGTTTTGGCTTTGCCGTAGCGTTTGATCCAGCCAGTGATTTGGCGCTCGGTATAGCCATCGGGCTTGCCCATATGTATCAAACCAGTATTGTCAATATCCAGGGCATGAAGGGCCACAAGATTATCGATGGTTGCTTGTGATAGCCTTTGCATTTGATCAGCATCAGGCAATGGCGTTGGGGGCTTTGAGGCTCGAAGAACCACGCCCTTGATTCGGTCCATGAGATAAAAAGGTGCCCCAATAACGGATTCCTCTGTGCAGTACACCACAGGAAAAGGAGCCTTCGCATAATGTCCTTTAAGGAGGCTCAACACCTTGAATTCTCGACCCATATCATGGGCAGATTTGATGTTTGCCCCAAAAGGAGGCCGACGCATCACATATTCTTTATCTCCACTTTGAATCAGATAGGTCAAATTCGAAAAACCTCCTGGAAATTGCTTGACATCAGAAATTCCATCAAATCCTTCTATCGTCTTCCGAAGATATGCATCCAGTTGTGGAATGTTCAATTCTTCGCCTTTTCTGATTGATTTGGCCCGGTCGAGAGGGGTAGTACTCATTGCAAATGTGATTTACTGCGCAAAGTACGAATTTAAGAAGAGAGAAATCAGAAAGAGAAGGCAGAAGTCAGAGATATTTGGAAATCACTTTTGATAAGCGGAAGAGTCCTCTAAGAGATGAGAACAAAGAGATCCTGTCTCTAACTTCTGAACGAAAATACCCTAATAGACTCAGCCAGCAGAGCTCAGGCGCTCCTGATTCAGGTACTCCTGCCACTTCCAGGAAGAAGCCATCATTTCCTTGATCCCCAGTTGGGCTTCCCAACCGAGTTTCTCTTTGGCCAGAGAACTATCTGAATAAATGGAAGAAATATCGCCAGGACGCCTTTCTCCAATTACATAGTTGAGTTTTTGGCCGGATACTTCTTCGAATGCCTGAATTGCTTCCAGGACCGTCACCCCATTGCCAGAACCCAGATTGAAACGTTCATATCTTGCTTCATTGTTGTTGTTAAGCAAATAATCCATCGCTTTGATATGGGCATTGGCAATGTCTGTTACGTGGATATAATCCCGAACACAGGTACCATCTCTGGTGGGATAATCACCGCCAAATATGGTCAATTGAGGAATCAAGCCAGAAGCTACGCGCGTGATCACTGGCGCCAGATTGTTGGGCTTGTTCAGGGGATCTTCCCCATTCAATCCGCTTTCATGTGCTCCTACCGGGTTGAAATAACGAAGGGCAATTCCCTTTAGGCGTTGTTCTGAATGGACAAAATCGCGCAGGATTTGTTCGCCTACCAATTTTGTGTTTCCGTAAGGAGAGGCTGCTTCGGAAGTTGGTGTGGCTTCTGTAACAGGCAAGTCATCGATTTCTCCATAAACGGTGCAAGAGGAGGAAAAAATCAGGTTGTCAACTTCATATTGCGCACAAGCCTCCAACATGTTCATCAGAGAATTGAAGTTGTTCCGGTAGTATTGAAGCGGGAGTTCCACAGATTCTCCAACAGCTTTGAGCGCTGCAAAGTGGATGACCCCAACGATATCGGGATGTTGTTCGAATACCTCATTGACAGCTTGTTGATCACAGGCATCGATATGATAGTGTTTCATTCGTTTGCCGGTGATTTGTTCTACGCGATCAACGGTTTGAGCAGAGGAGTTTGAGAGATTGTCAATGCTAATGACATCAAATCGGCCTTGATTCAGGAGTTCAATGGCCGTGTGGGAGCCGATATATCCACAGCCCCCAGTGATTAGAATACTTGGCATATAATGATTCTATAGAATGTTTTGTCCGTGTTGGCAACATGTTCGATCAATCGATCTTTTGGGTACCTCAAAGATAGGGAAAATCAGCTGTTCCCTGCTTTTCGTTCACCTCATCAGAGGAAACGAATGAATAAACGGTCAACTCGGCTTTTTTACCAGTTGAAATACTTTAGAAAAATACTTGGAATAGATCATAGGCAAATTTGTCTGAATGCCATGACTCCTGCAGGACTGAAGCATTTCCTGATTGATCGTCAAAGTGCTTTTTAAGCCCTGTGTACTACTCCCCCCTGTTCGCATTTTGACCATGACCTCAGGAATATAGCTGTAAGAAACCTCGTGTTTGTGAAACAGTCTGACCATAAAATCAAAATCTGCGCAAATGGCGTATTGCGTATTGAACAACCCATAGGTTTCGTATAGGTGCCGTTTAACAAAAAAAGTCGGGTGTGGAGGCATCATTCCCTTGCGGAGTTTGTTGGGATGAAAATCCACGCCAGGATAATAGCGGACAATCTGATCCATATTGTGATCTTGAATATAAACGAGATCCCCATAAACTGTGTCGGCCTGACTCGATTGAAATTCCTGGACGACCCTGGAAATTACCTGAGAATTGGCATACAGATCATCAGAATTAAGAAGGCCGACAATGTCTCCCTGGGCGAGTTTGACGCCTTTATTCATGGCATCATAGATGCCTTGATCCGGTTCAGAAATAAACCGACTAACCATCTCCCCATAGGATCGAATGATGTCAACAGTTCCGTCAGTAGATGCCCCATCGATGATGATATACTCAATATTCGGATAGTCCTGAGACAAAATAGAATCAATGCAACTCTTGATACAGGAAGCAGAATTATAAGACACAGTGATAATGGATACCTTCATAGAGTTATGGGATATTTGTTAGATGAATTTGGTCAATTTCAACACTTTCTGAGAGGTGAACGCTTAATAAATGGGATTCCAGAGACAGGTTTTTCCAATTTCCGGATAAGGTATACCAGGTCCATTCAGAGGATTTGATTCCAGATTTTTCCCCTTTGGAAATGCCATCCAGCAAGACTTCGATAGAGGCGGCTTTGTTGCCAGATTTTCTTGCCCGAATCCTGAATTGGAAGGAATCATGCGCTTCGGATCTAGGGGTAAATGAGAATTTGACACAAGCGTCTTCTCCGGTAGCTGAGAGATATGTGGTGAATTGGCTGAAATCTCCCTTCGAAGCATTGGCAGGTCTTTCTGTACGAATGTCGATTTCCTGCCCAAGATCAAATACTTCTGCCTCCATCAGGAAATCTTTGCTCCAATAAGAAGGATGTCCTGCTTCATGCCAGCTATCCAATTGATAAAAAATAATA
The DNA here is from genome assembly GCA_039029315.1 of Bacteroidota bacterium. Classification (GTDB taxonomy): domain Bacteria; phylum Bacteroidota; class Bacteroidia; order J057; family J057; genus JBCCCJ01. Next base: position 63,845 of record JBCCGK010000005.1, read on the forward strand.
TTGTCTGGATCACTTCTGTCATAATAATAGGTAGATCCCTGGCGTCGAGACATCAGATGGATCTTCTCCGATTGGAGGTCTATGGTTGTGATCTGCTGATCCTGTACCTGTCCCTTGATATTGGAAATCGGCTGGATCGTTGTTCCAATGATATAGAGGTCCTTATCATTGTGTTTTCGCACAGTGCTTAGCACGCCAGGATTTCCATTTTCAAGGCGAAGAATTGGTTTGCCCTCAGCATCTCGCAGAATATGACCATTTCGAAGAACATCTTCATATCGGCTGACGATGGCCTGTGCATATCCTGGAATGGCTGCCTGCCAGATATAATTTTTTGGATTTGATATGATTTTATTCACATTGAAATACCCTGGATAGAAAAACTCAGCCCCGATTACCCCAAGATTTTTGAGGAGTCCGAGATACTGGCTGGGACGCAAATTCCGTTCTGGATCATGGTTCCAACCAGCAGCGACAAAGGGGCTAAACAGAACATCTCCATCTGCGATTTCGACGCCTCGGCAATTTTCAAACCATTTCCATCCCCGCCATGCACCTGCCCATTTGTACCAGTTGTTGGGCCAGCGAGGATAGAAATCTGGAGTGGAATAATGTTGCCCTTCATAGGGCGTCTGGATGGCTTTGGCGATCTTCCAGGGATGTCTCGTCGGTCCGCCATCTATGCCATACCAACTAAATGCAATGTCAGAGAGTCCCGCTGCCTTGAGCATCTCATCTCGATACAGGCTGCGTTGGTGCGTCTTTTTTACTGCTTGGTATTCAGCCCAATCCTGTATACCGAGCCGTTGTTTGTCGCGTACAATGGCAGGATCTCGTTCCAAAATTTCTGGATCAGTTCCTGCATAAGGCACCTCCCCATTCTCATTGATAATGTTGATCGGTCTGGTGAGCTTCTTCTGAATCGTCTTGAGATAACTGCCTTGTTTCTGTGCATCCTCGATGATGAATTTGTCTGGAAGAACGGGACTGATTTGCTTGTGTCGAGGATTGACCTCCCCTTTTCTTCCCAAATGCTGCCCTTTTGCATCCTGGATATAGGCTTGGTCAGGCAGATCCTGACTGATAATATTGGCTTTCTTTCTGGGGCTTACCCCATGATCTGTCAATAAGACTTGTGCCCATAAGGTGGTAATCCCAAGTGGAATATCTGGATGGCGGTTTGCAAGTTCTGTCCAGGCATTGACATAGGAATTGGTTCCGGTTCGACCAGTAGTTGCATTGTGGATGATGATGGTATAATTCCAGTTGACAGCTAACTCTTCCTGAATATCAACGGAGGCTTGAAGAGCGTCCAACGGACCAACATCAGCTGATTTATGCCCGCCAAGGAATCGGGGTTCCATCCAATTGTAATGGCGCTTCAAGCCATGTCCTATTCGGAAGCGAGGAAGAGGAAAGTCCCTCAATTGATCCAGAGGAAGAAGCTTGACAGCTGGATGGCCAGGGGCATATTCCCGATAATCGATGGTGACTTTAGCTTTCGCTTCCTTGGGAAGGGGAAGCGTTTGACTGGTTTTTGGGTTGTAGGATTTCCCTTGTTTGCCTTCCCGATAATGCTGGTAGTGGACCTGCCTTGGGATAAACTGATCATATAGCAATACTTCGTCCAGGTCTCCCACAAAGCAATCACCATATTTGGGATGGTGACTGAAAATGAGATTCTTGCTACAAGGAGTTCGCGAACACAATTCTCCTCTCTCTTCCAGGGTCTTGGAAAAAGAATCTGGAAGTTCTCCATCAATCCAGATCTGTTTTCTCCCTCTAAGAGGATCATACTTGATGACCCAGTGATGCCATTGATTGTCGGCGTAATATTGAAAACTTTCCCTTCCTACTCCTTCCAGGGGAATGCTCCAGCGATCCCTTTTTGAGCTGCCTGAAGAGGTGGTCAAACTTGTATTGAAGATGATGTTGGGAAATTTGATCCCCAGATACATGGAGTTATCTGAAAACTCGAACACTCTGATGGGGGAAGAGAGGCGCTCCTCCGGGATGCGCATCCAGAATTCAAGGGTGACCGCTACATGTGGTTGTAACTGCTTGATTGGATAATCGCCAGGATTATTGTCTGCTATGCGCAAATAGTTTCCAACGATGCCATCGTTCTTGACAATTTTGTCCGCTTCATACAGGTACAACGTATAGGCCCCGGACCGCTGCTCCTTTTCAGTGGATTCAAAGGACCATTTTGCAATGGGAGGCTTGCCCTGACTGAGGCAAAGAGTGATGCAGCTCATTAGCCATACGAGCGTCAACCAGCTTCTTTTCATATTGGTCATGTTTTTTTTGCTTGAAATACTTGATTCACCTGCTTGATCAATTCAGGATCTGTTCGAAACTTTCTGGCATACTCCCAGGCGGATTGGGACCAGATATTGTAAGTGGGTTGATCCATATCGACAATCTCCTGAATGATTTGCTCAAAGGCTTCTGGAGTAGACAAGGACAAATCCCAGCCCGCTTTGGAGGCAGAGAGCCCTCGCCAGGGGGTCCGATCGCTGATCAGAACAGGCTTGCCAGCCAACATGCCTTCAAAGATCGCATGACCGAAATTTTCTGCATGTGTGGTCAGCACAGATATATGATAGGTACGTAGTTTTTGCTGTAATTCAGAGCTTGGAAGGGCCCCATGAAAACGAACTTGAATTGTGTCAGGCAATTTTTGGACCTCTTCCTTGCACTGGTCCAAATAGCTCTCATCTTCTTGGGGCCCAAAGATATCAAAAGTGACCTTGCCCCGAATCCCGTGGAGACGCTGGAGAAAAAACTCAATGTTCTTTTTTCGGGAAACCCGTGAACTGAATACAAAATGGGCTTCTCCTGATGATTTTGGAACTTCCAGCCAGGGCATTTGGTCTTGTCTGGGAAGGTTGGGTGCTAGACGGATATCGCAATCGGTTCCAAAATACCGCTGGATATCCTGTGCTTCTGTCTCATCCGTGGCATGCCAAATGATCCGTTTTTGAATTCCTGTCAAACTCATCAGAAACAAATAGAGTCTTTTTTTTGCCCACTTGATCTGAACAGCTCCTGCCTGCAACATCCCCCTGGGGGCCAATACCACTTTGCCTGGAAGACGATTTCGCCAACATAACCACAAAGGCCACATGGTAAAGGGAACCGAATACATGCTGTTCAGGTATAGAAAATCAAATGCTTCCTGTTTCAATAGGTCCTCAAGGGCGGAAAGCTTCAAACCTTGCTGGGTATAATAAAAGACTTCCGTGCCATCTGCCAACTGATTCCAGCTATCACCTTCGATCCCTTCATAAGGGTCTGAGCAGGCGTGATCGGTATCTGTCGTAATCACCTTGATCGCAAATCGATTCCGCATTGCCTGAACAAGATTGTTCACAGATTGGATAGGCCCTCCAGCTCGATACCCGGGAAGATACCAATCGATCATGGCCAATATACGGGGAATGTTCTCAGGCATCGATTTGATTTTGACGCATCCAGTTTTCCAGGACAACCAGCATCCAAATCTTGATCCAGGTCGTCTGCTTATTATGATTCAAAAATCCCTGCCAGGTCTCAAGTAAACTAGGTGCATGAATGAATGTCCGTTCACTCAATGTCTGGATATGATCTTCACAGAAGTCTTTCAGGCTTGTTCTGATCCATTCTGTCCAAGGAAACATGAAGCCCATCTTTTTTCGATAGACCAGTTCCTCCGGCAACAACTCTCCCATAGCATCTACCAGGAGCTTTTTCGGACTGCTCATAGGCTTGTGATGATCAGGAAGAGATAAGACATATTCCACCAATTCATGATCAAAGAAGGGAACCCGGACTTCAAGCGAACTTGCCATACCCATCTGATCGGTATCTCTCAACAGGACATTCTGAGTATAGGTACTCATTTCTCCAACACTCACCTGACTCATGAAGGGGAACAGATTGATCTGGCTTAATTCTTTCGGAGTAAAAATACCCTGAAAGACAGGAGAGGAAGGCACTGATTGGGCCAAAAGGCCTTGTATTTCGACAGGATCAAATATTTTTCGAAAAACGGGATACAAATCTGAAAATTGATTGTTGTTGATAGACAGCAATTCCTGAAGTCTAGCAGTCTTGTGATTATTGTACACCCCAGAGACAGATTTCCCGATTGCTGAGCGAATTCCCGTGGGAACACTATAGAAGAGATTCATCTGTCTCAGCTTCTGATAGCGCTTGAATACAGGATAGCCGCCAAAAAGTTCATCTCCTCCCAGGCCAGACAAAGCTACTGTGATTCCAGCCTCTCTGGTAACTTTCGATACCACATAACTATTCAGCCCATCTCCACTTGGATGATCCATGGCTGAGAGGGCTTCGGGCAGATCTTTGAGAAAATCAGATGGGTCCAAAGGAATGGGATGATGAACGGTTCCATACTTTTGGGCCATCATCTCAGACCAGGGCGACTCATCATAAGCTTTCTCCGAAAAGGTAACTGAAAAGGTGTTGACGGGCTGGTCCGATACCTCGGCCATGAGCGCCACAATCGCACTGGAATCAATTCCCCCTGATAGAAATGCTCCCAAAGGCACATCACTCAAGAGTCTTTTTTCAACTGACTGACTCAGCAATTCTCTTGTATGGCGACAGATCTCTTCATAGGATTGCTCCGGTGGCGCATGCCCGATATCTGAGAGGGACCAATACGGCTCGCATTGCCAGTCACCCGATCTCCATAAGGCCCAATGTCCTGCCTTGAGCATGAAGACATCCGCTAGCAAGGTATTGGGTGAATTGACAGAATAGTATTGGAGATATTCCTGAAGGGCTGAACGATTGAGTGTTCGAGGAACTAAGTCCGAGGCGAGCAAGGCCCTAAGCTCAGAAGCAAATACCAGACATTGTCCTTGCTTGTAGTAATAGAGAGGTTTGATCCCCATTCGGTCTCTGGCAAGGAAGAGTTCCTGTTTCTCATCATCCCATATCGCAAAGGCAAACATGCCATTGAGTAGCTCAACACAGGCAGGCCCCCATTCTATATAGGCTGCCAGGATTACATCAGTATCGCTGTTGCTGTTGAAATGATAGCCTTGTAACTTGGCCTTCACTTCCTTGAAGTTGTATACCTCTCCATTATAAATGATGCAATACCGACCACTTTGATCAAAAATGGGTTGGCGGGCCGCCTCAGAGAGATCAATAATTGCAAGCCTCCGCTGGCCAAGTGCAATTCCTTCCTTGACCAGACTACCTTGCGCATCAGGTCCGCGATGACGCATGCTGTCCATCATGGCGAGAATCCGCTCTTGTCCAAATTTGGGGGCTTGTTCTCCTGTAAATCCTGCTATTCCACACATAGTGAATTATGAGTTCCGGGTTAAGAATTGTGAGTTAATAAAGGAGGTTCATTCCAGAGATGTATTTGGAGAATTTGTTGATCCTCCAGGGAAATTCTTGAAAGGATGTTTGTGCATGCTGTTCGTCTATCGGAAGATATTTGTATTCAATGACAATATGATTGGGCAACTCAGATAAGAAGGACAAATCAGGGCGCCCAAAACGAATCTGTTCATCTACTGTAAGTCTTAATCGCCGATCCAGGGACAAAAAATACCGTCTCTTGTAGCGATTGTACAGGCTCGGATTCATTCCCCGGATTCGCTCTTGCATGGGAGAAGGGATCATGGCATGGTGAATGTGCTTGCCGTCTTCACGAATCAACTCATGTCCTATGGACCCCAGGGCTATTTTTTCTTTTCGTCCGACCAGGCCTGACTTTGATTTATGCTCCAGAATAAGCGGGCTTTGGCCTATGGCATGTGTGCCATACCATCGGATTCTGAATTTGCTTCGTGTCACACTTCCATCCAGATGGGTCCGCCAGGCATCCAGATTGGGACTGTCCAGGTACAGATTCTGAATGGTTCTCCCTGGATAGACTTCTCTAAAAAAAGCCGGATGAAGGTGAATCCTTTGAAGAACTTCTTCGAGAGAAGTTCTAATCAGGAGCATTTTCCTTTCATATCTGACATCGGTTTGATCAAGAATCAATTTCATGAAAGACGCGATAAGGGTGACATGGCTTTAGGTGCAGATGGCAATACAGACAGAAGCGTAGCTGCCCAGGACTCCGGGGTAATTTGTTTGCTGAGTTCATAACTTCGACTTCCCCAGCGTTTCAAGTCATCATCTTCTTTGGTGACGATGTTGCGGAGGGCAGAAGTAAGCGATGAAACATCTGCTGCTTTGGACAGATAGCCATTATAGCCATTCCGAACAAAAGCAGTTCCTGCTCCACAGACAGAAGTGGTGATCAGCGGAAGACCCGCTGCTGCAAATTCATGCAATGCAACTCCCCAGGGTTCATGGTGACTAGGGAGGACAAAACATCCTGCTTCCAGGGCTAATTGAGGCAATTCTTCAGGTTGAACAAAGGCGCGACAGCTGATTCTGTCCATTTTTGGCATTTGTTCATGCAAGGGGCCTGCGCCAACCAATGTCAGGGTCCAGTCATGTGTTACTTCTTTGCACAATCGCGCAAAGGCCTGGCATAAATCCATGATCCCTTTGTGTTCGATATAGCGACCGACATACAAAAAATTATGAGGATATGGGTGAGGCGAACGCATCCGTTGATCGCTGGATTCCCAAAAAGGATATACATCTGCGGAATACATTCCAGTCAGGATGCGATCGGGCGAAAATCCCAACCGTCTCCCAAACTCATACTGGGGAATGCCCGGAACAAAAAAGTGACTGAAAGAAGGCTGAATGATCCATGGACTAAGTATAGACCCGATTTGTTGCCTGAAAGATTTGGTCCAATGGTTATCACTGCCACATATGACAGGAATTCCTTGTGCTTTGATTTTTTTTGCCAGCCTCACATATCCTTTGTCCATCCAGCCTGATGCATATACAAGTTGAGGTTGAATGCTGTCGAATAATTCATACAGACTTTTGTCATTCAATTCTGCTCTTGGATGGAAATGCAGCCCTTGATATCGTCCGAACTCGAAGGGGGCTTCTTTATTGATGGGCCAATGCACAAGGTGGACTTCACAGCCATAGATGTTGTGGAGTGCTTGTGCACAGGCAAGAAAGTAGCCAGCCAGTTCAGAATATAGGAATAATATCTTCATATGTTGCGAATGCGGTTTTTAGGAAAATGCGTAGCGAAAAGAATGACGAGGAAGAGTAAGGCAGTGTAGGCATTGAGGGACGAGCTTAGCCAAGGTTCAAAAAAAGCGGAAAATCCTGCCCCCAAGCCGATCGCCAATCCTGCTCCGGGGTACCGAACTTTTCGCAGAAGCTGGATGAAAAACAGTAGCAAGGTGCTTAAACCGATGATGCCGACATTGAGCAGCAATGCGATATATGAATTGTGAGAATCGCCTTGATGTCCTGTTTTCATCAACCACTCTGGCAGGGTTCCATATTCAAATAACTTTTGATCATACCCAAATCCTCTGCCTAACCATTTATGATCCTGATAGACACTCATGGCATATTCCCAGGCGTGAAATCGTCCCGTGCCCGATAGGATAGATTCAATCCGCAATTCTTGTGAAAGGCCCATTTTTGTGATGATCCACACAATGAATTCAAGATTCACCACACTGACTGCAAATGGGACTACCAGTATGAAAAAGATGGTTTTTTTGAACACGCCCCCACCGACAAAATACAGCAAGAAAAAAAACAACAGCACAGATGCTAGCGTGTTTCTGGAACCACACAACAGGATACAAGCGATAAGTATGGCAAAAAATATTCGTTTCTGTCGCTTGGAAAAAACCTCCGGATAGGCTTTCAGATAGAAGAAAAGCAGCATCGTAAACAAGGTCGCATGTATGCCATGTCCATTGGGGTTACCAAAAAATCCTCGAAACCGGGTATTGAAGATGGAAATACGCATCCCAAGCCCATAGGTAATCAGACCAATGAAATAAATGAGAATAACCAACAGGATGATGTCCCTATAAAGTGTTTTGCTGTTTTTCCAGATATGAAAGTTCCAGTAATGCAGGACAATGAATAGCAAAAAGGAATAGGAAATCGTTTTTTGGACAGCTGTTCCTTTGATTGGACTTTGGCTAATAGAAAGGAATGCCAAAATGGTGAAAAGAATGACGATAAACGCCAAGGGACGAAAGCGGTACTTTCTTTTGATTAAATCCCGAATGGTTGCAATCATCATGACGAGAATCCCAACGATCCTCAGATCCTTGAAAAACGCGAGTTCCGTTTGTCGACTATCTCCAAAAATAATGATAAAGAGAAAGCTGACAATCAGCACATTGTCCCTGCCCTTAGCAAGAAAATTGAAGCAAAGAAACAAGAAGGCCACCATCGAAAGCGCCGTATGTACATTGCCCAAAATGTATAGAATGGGCAAATACATGAAAAACAGCTTGTATTCTCGAAAAAAGGCGCGCAAAATAAAGACTAAAAGTTATTGCGTTAGACGTTTGATTTTATCCTTTTCTCAGGAAGGGCTTGTTTGTCCTCTGAATATTGTTGAATCGACTCAATGACATAGTTGGGCCGTTTTCTGGCAGCATCTAATCCACGCCAGACATACTCGCCTATGATTCCCAATGCAATCATCTGGAAGGAAGAAACTGTCAGCAGGACTACCATGACACTCGTCCATCCTTCCACAGGCACCCAGCCAAATAATTTGGCTCCAATAATGAACAAGGCATATGCAAGGGCAAATCCTCCCAACACCAATCCCAGAAGCGAAATGATCCTGATGGGGAAAAATGAAAAGGCGACAAAAGAATCAATGAACAACTTGAGTTTTTTGGTGAAAGTCCATCGGGATTTTCCCACCTCACGTTCGCGTCTTTTGTAGGGAATATTCACATAGTCATATCCCAGCCAGGACAGCAGATAGAGAACATTTGTGTTCTTTTCATCCATGGCGACGACTTCGTCTTTCAACTGTTTGTCAAACAAGACAAAATCGAACCCTCCTTCTGGAAGTTGTTTGAGACCAAATTTTCGGATGAGACTCTGAAAAATGTTGGCGAATATCTTGGTTAGGAAGGGATCATCCCGATCTTGTCGGTTGGCGATAACCAACTTGATTCCGCTTCTCCAGTATTCATACATTTTCGGAATCATCTCTGGCGGATCCTGAAGATCTGCTGCGATCACCGTGCAACAATCTCCCGTAGCGTGAGCCATTCCAGCCAGAATGGCATTGTATGATCCAACATTTCCAGCCAGTTTGAGGATCTTGACTTGTTTGGGATACGCCTGAAAGAAATCATTCAAAGCATCCAATGTCCCATCTTTGGACCCATCATCGATCATCACATATTCCACTTCAACATCTGGTGGAAACAGCTTTTCAGTCTCGACAAGAATCTTGGAGGTGATAGGAATATTCTCTTCGTTATAATAACAGGGGATAATGATGGATAATTTGGGCATGATGACTCACATTAGTGATTGGGAAATAGGGCGACTCAAGCTGAAAATTGCTGAATACATGCGCAAATATAGCGCACCTCTTCACGAGACAAGCCTGGATATATGGGAAGACTCAGGCAGGTTTCGGCGATTTCTTCTGCAATAGGGAAATCTCCTTTGGTGAATCCAAGCTCCTGATAGGCTTGCTGTAGGTGTGGAGGGATGGGATAATGGATCAAGGTGCCAATGCCTTTTTCTTTCAAGTAGGATTGGAGCGCATCTCTCTGTGGACTTCTAATCAAATAGATATGATAGACACTCGTCGCACCTTCTGCAAGAACAGGCAGATGAATATCTGTTGCCGCTTGCAGATGCGTCGTATACCAGTTTGCGATTTGGTTGCGCTCTTCATTCCAGCTATCAAGATGAGGGAGTTTGACAAGCAGGGTAGCAGCATGTGCTTCATCCAGTCTGGAATTGAGTCCCTTGACTTCATTGAAGTATTTTTTCTGAGAGCCGTAATTGCGAAGGATACGGGATTTGAGAGCGAGGGATTCATCCTGTGTTGTGATCGCTCCCCCATCACCCAAGGCCCCAAGGTTTTTTCCTGGATAGAAACTGGTTCCATTACAATGCCCCCAACTGCCTGTGAGCTTACCGTGATAGGTGGCTCCCTGAGATTGCGCATTGTCCTCAATCACATACAAGTTATGCGCCTTTGCGATTTCCATGATCGGACCCATTTCGCAACATTGGCCATACAGATGAACGGGCAGAATCGCTTTGGTTCTTGGCGTAATGGCTGCTTCAATCAATTTAGGATCAAGGTTGTAAGTATCAAGGCGGGGTTCCACAAGTACTGGCTTGGCACCGGCCATAGAGACTGCCAGGACCGATGCGATATAGGTGTTGGAGGGCACAATCACCTCATCTCCGGGACCGATATCAAGGATTCTGAGAGAAATGTGCAAGGCATCCAGGCCATTGGCAACCCCAACACAATGTGAAGTTTGGGAGTAGTTGGCATAGGCCGCCTCAAATTCCTTGACAGACTTGCCAAGTACATACCACTTGCTGTCAAAAAAATTGGTGAATGCTTCGATGATTTCATCTCTGATACGCTCATTCGTCGCATCAAAAGACAAATATGGGATATTCATTGTCGTTGTAGTCCCCATTCTGTTTCTATATAAGTGTGTTTATCTTCAGAAATCCATTCGCCTTCCTTTTCCTGCCTGAGTTTCCGACCATACTCATCTACCCAGCCCTGATGTTTGGCAGGGTTGCCGTAGTATAAGGCATATGGCGGAATGTCACGTGTAACCACAGATCCGATGCCAGTCATGGCATACTGACCAATGGTTACCCCAGCCAGAATAGTAGAATTCGCCCCGATGGAAGCGCCTTTCTGTACAAGTGTCTTGACTACAGGTTTATATTGTTTGCTTCTTGGGCGTAAATCATTGGTGAACACAACATTGGGACCCAGGAAAACATCATCTTCCAGAACTACACCAGCCCAGATATAGATTCCACTTTTGATGGTTACATTATTCCCGATTTGTACATCCTGTTCGATGTAACAGTGATCGCAAATGTTGCAATTGGAACCGATACTTACTCCTTCCAAAATATGAACAAAAGCCCAAATTCGACTATCTTGGCCAATTTTATCTGTTTCTACCAGCGCTTGAGGATGAATATACATGTTTTAGGAGTGCGTTTCGATTGTTGAGTCCAGGCCCTTGCTCTGTAAGTCAAATTCAGAAGCAGGGACTTTTTTGAATGTTTCGTAGTCGCGAATATAGTCTGTCTCATCATATACCGTGGAAGCCAACACCAGCTGAACGGCCGTATGTGAATATTGCATCGTATGCCAGGAATAAGGAGGCAAATAGACGCCTTGATCCGGCCTCTCCAGCACAAATGTTTCAATGTCTCCACTCTGCATTTCGGTATTGACAATGATCCGACCACTTACAGCAACCAGTACCATTTCGGTGAAGTGATGGGCATGCCGTCCCCTGACAATGCTCTCTGGAGTATAATAGGTCCAAAAAACACGTTTTACATCAAAAGGGATCAGATTCTGCACCTCTGCCACACTGATGTACCCAACGGAAGAACTTCCGATTTTGGGAAACTGTATCAAATAGGGTTTTTTTTGCATGTCTGAAAAATCATGGGATTCAAAACAAAAGTAGCTGATTTTGGCGCGATTACAGGACTTTTTTGATGAAAGACTTACATTTCACGAAAGTGGAGATGTTTGATAGGAAGCAGGCCTAGAAGGGTGCAATAATTGTTGATTCAAGGCAATGAATACCTCCTCATGTTGTCGGGCCACAATATCCCAGACGAACTGTTTGGCTACTCGCTCACGAGAGGCCATTGACATCTTTTGCTGCTGGGAGAGATTCAGTTGGGCAAACTGTTGGATGGCATTCTTGATTGCCTCAGCACTTCTTTTCTCAATGATGAATCCATTTTGTTCATCCACCAGCTCCCGGGTCGCCCCTACATCTGTTACAATGATCGGCATCCCATATGCCATTGCTTCCAATACCACTGTCGGCATGCCTTCCATCAAGGTTGGCAAGATGAATACATCATGTGTCTGAAACAATCCGGGCAAGTCTTCATCTGCCACGAAACCTGGCATATCTACATTGAGAAGCTTCTCTCCTTCCTTCAACAAGTCCTGATAGAGAGGGCCTTTCCCCGCAAGAGTGAACTGCACCTCCATTGTCTGGTCTTGTTGATGAAGGGATCTGGCAGTTTCCAGTAGATGCGTGATCCCTTTATTGCTGGCAAATCTTCCCAAAAACAAGCATTTGAATGCCTTCTTTTGTTGGCGAAAGCGTTCAGGAACAGCAGCTTCTTCTGGCAAAAGGGTTGCATTGGGGAGAACAACTACTTTTCGATCAGCATGAGGAACTGCACGCCCAAGAATCTGTGTTAACTTTCCGCCTAATGCTACCACCTTGGCGGCATGCTTGAAGAGATGACCATAAATCAGATGATAGGGAAATCCAACAATCTTATCTCTAAACGTCAATGGTTGAAATGGCTCCAGACCATGTGGGTTGAAAATCACCCGATCTCCTAAAGATTTGATGTCATGCCAGATCGTTACTCCTTGTGCATAGAGCACATGATCAGGATGCTGATGTGCAATCTCTGCAACCCGTTTTGTATAGTGGTAGATGTCCAACAAATAGTTCCTTCTTCCAGTCATAGGATCAATGTGGATCTCTTTGATCTCAGGATAGGCAGAAAATAAAGCGTGGGCCGAATGTGGATGCACAACCGTGATCTCCACATTCCCTCTTTTGGCCAATGCTTCGATCAACAGTTGCGAATGCCGTTGGATTCCCCCCACACTGTGAGGGAAAATACCATCGGTGCAAAATAAGACTTTGGTGTCAGGCATGGCTCACCGTTTCTTTGACCAATGTCGCAATCCCTTCATCGATCCCGATTTTGGGCCTCCATCCAGTCAGATCTTTGAGTTTCTGATTGTCTGACAACAGATGTCCCCGGTCAGAAGGTCTCATTCGATTCGGATCTTGCTCTATTGTGATCGTTTCCCCTAACTGACGTTCAAAGGCTGCCACAATCTCCCGAACTGAGTATTCCATCCCCTGTCCCAAATTGAAGGTGTCAATTCCCTTAGAAAATTGTTCCAATAGCATTCTGACAGCTACAGCCATATCAGAGGTATGGATAAAATCACGCTTGGGTTCCAGATTGCCCAGTTTGATGGTTCGTTTGCCTTCCAGCAATTGTTTCTGGATTTCGGGAATCAGGTGTGGATTTGTTTCTCTCGGGCCAAAAGCATTAAAAAATCGACAAATCACAGTCGGAATACCACTGGATAAATGAAACTCCCGACACAAGCGTTCTCCAGTGAGTTTTGACAATCCATAGACATCCAATGGATGGGGAGGAAGAGTCTCTGGGGTAGCCACATCATGGATGGGATATACCGCTGCTGTTGAGGCAAAAAACACTTTTTCCACTGAGGGAGTTTGTGCAAGGACATCCATCAATTGCATTGTCCCTCTTACATTGATGTCAAAGGCCTCATAGGGGTGCTGATTGCAATACGGAATGAAATGAATGGCTGCAAGATGGATGACCCATTGGGGCTGAATATCCTGAATAATGCTGGCCATTCGATTGTTGTTCCGAATGTCTTCTTGATAAAAATGGGAGTCAGATACGTGAATGAAGCTACGGTTGCCAAAGGATAGGTCATCAATCACAAAGACCTCATGGCCGTGGTCTTGTAATTCCTGAACGACAGCAGAACCAATGAATCCTGCGCCTCCGGTGATGAGGATTTTTTTCTCAGTCATAGTTCTCAATAAAAGTTCTCAGTCGAATAGTCAAATATTGTTGAGGTGAATAAGGGATCGGTATGTTTGTTGGTATATGTCATGTCAGGATTGAGCAAGGGTCTGTTCGCTTGAGGGTTGCAAGACTTGTTCATAAGCAGATTGATAACTCTGTTTGGAATATCTACTTGTGCCAATGAGGTGAAGCTGTTGTTTCTGCTCTTCTGTTGGTTGAGGAAGGACTGGCATATCAAATTGCTCCAACTGAACAACATGCCCCAGTTCCTCTTGCGCTACCATGGCCGAATAGTCTCCTAGCTTGGGAGAAATCAGCACTTGTAATCCCCCACAGAGATATTCTGCAAACTTGGTTGGAGAAGCCACTTGATTGGTAACACTGTCTTCCCGAACTAGTAGGCCATAATCCCCTATTGACAGGGTCAGAAGCATGTCTTCATGTCGAACCCAATCTTTCGCTACACGTTTGGGGTAGGCGCGATAGCAGGCCAATTGCTCCAGCTCAATTTTTGCCAAAAACAAAATATGGATGGCCGCTTGCTGATCCATCAACTCCAATAACCATCGATCCATGCGCTGAAAAGATTGCCATCCAGCAGATGAACCAGCATAAATCAACACAACGGCTTGTTTGTCGAATCCATAGGAAAGTCTTTTTTCCAGCCGTTTGGACACTGATGGAAGATCCGCCAGGAACAACTGATTGACGGTACATGGGATGATAGAATGTGCGTGTTTTTGATAGCCAAACTCTTCTTGCCAATGATCGACTAGTGCCTGGGAGACAGCGATTCGCCAATCGGTATCAAGGATGGCCCTGCCTTCGAGTGCACCAATCTCTTGAATCAGTTGGGGGGAGCGTACAACCTCATATTCCTTCCACTCTGCCTGTGTGGCGCCCCTGCCATCATAAATAAGCTGTTGGAGTGTGCCGGATTCCTTGAGTGTCAAGGCAAGATTGGTCGCCAGCACGCCTCTACAAATCGCTTTTTTCTCTCCTGAAAGCAGGATCAGGATCTTCATGAGCCATTTATTCAGACGCCACCTGTGCAGACCGGGGGCCATCGGTACTACCCAAACTCTTTGGCCACGATGCTTGAATCGTGCCCGTTGCTGAAAAAATTGGCGAATGGAGATGAATGCGATCACCAAGACCTTTTCCCCCAGCTCCTCTTGAAGAAAAGCTGCTACATCCAGTACTTGACTGGCAATCACTCCCGAATATCTATCGCCCAGGGTTAAGTACACCATGATGAGGAATCCGTTTTTGAAAAATTATGTCAGCAATGCGCTTGGTAGCTTGTCCATCCCATAGGGGAGGCACGACACCACCTTTGTAGGTATTGTTGCGAATACTGGAAATGAGGTCTTTAATTTGAGGAAGTTCAAATGGTAAGAGCGTATTGGTTCCGATTTCGCACGTACTTGGTCGCTCTGTATTGGGGCGGAGCGTGAGACAAGGAACCTGTCGGAAGGTCGTCTCTTCTTGTATGCCACCACTGTCAGTGAGGACAAAATGACTGTGAGCGATCAGATGTTGAAAAGAAAAGTAGTCCAATGGACCTGTGATGGACAATCCAGGAGTATTGATCAGTTCATCGTACAAGCCGAACTTTTCAAGATTGTTCTTGGTTCTAGGATGAATCGGAAAGACCAGTTCTTGCTCAGAACATAGCCATTTGACCATTTCAATCAAGCGCTCCAATTCTTCCTGATGATCTACTGTTGCAGGACGATGCATGGTCATCAGGGCGTATGGTCGATCCTGAAGGTTCAATCGTTGCAGGATATCGCTGGCCTGAATGTCTGATTCGAAAGCGACAAGCGTATCGATCATCGTATTCCCGACAAAAAAGACAGAATCTTTGGATTTGCCTTCTCGTTCGAGATGAGCCATGCCTGATTGTTCTGTAACAAAAAGAAAATCAGACAGTTCATCTGTGAGAATTCGATTCCATTCTTCAGGCATTGTTTTGTCAAAACTTCGCAGCCCACTCTCAATATGCCCAAGGGGAATCCCCAACTTATGTGCAGCCAATGCCGCAGCAAGGGTCGAATTGACATCCCCGGTGACCAAAATCAAATCGGGTCGAAAGGAGTCGCGCACAATCCGCTCTACGCCCAAAATGATATGTCCGATTTGGGTGTTGGGAGAACCCGGCTCTACATTGAGCCAAAAATCTGGATGTAATCCAAATTGCTCAAAAAATACCCTGGACATCTTATCATCATAGTGTTGGCCTGTGTGAAGCAACTTATGATGAATGCCTTTCTCCGGTCTGTGGAGGTGTCGGGCAAACTGTGTTACCTTGATAAAGTTAGGTCGGGTACCTACGATGGTTAAAATATTCTTAAACATGAATTTGTTTGGTCTTTTGTGAAGGCTGTTGAACATCCAATAATCGGATAAGCATGTCAGTTACAGCCGGATAAGAATATTGTTGGGATTGAAAATCAGGATGAAACGCATTTGGTTTTAGCAATTGTTGAATGCCTGCCAATAGATCTTGCTGACGAAAATTGGGATTGCTTATGGTGTGTCCAATCTTGTTCTGATGAATAAAGTCTGCGACTTCACCTGTCGGTCCAAAGAGTAAAAACGGCCGTTTCAGGGTAGAGAATTCTGCAAACTTGGTCGTTCTGAAATGTTTTTTCTCTTCATTCAAAAAAAGCAAACAGATATCTGCTTCTGAAACTTTCTGTAAAATGTCTCGATGTGGAATGGGAGCAAAAAACCGGACGGTCGATTCAGGCAATCCCTGAAAGATAGCTGCCCGTTGTGTTTCTGGTGTATAAAATGAAAATTCCCACTTCTCCAGAGCGGAAGGCTGCGTCTGTTGTAGGGCTTTGAGTGAAGTAGCAAGTTGAGTCAGATAGGTTTCCGTGCCTGGATAGAGACTCCCCCCATAGATGAGCCTGATTGTTTCATCCTTTTTTGTAAGGGAGGAAGAGATGTCCGCGATATCCTCCGGGTCAAAGGCATGAGGAATGATATGGGGGATGGCAGTGGTGTTGGACTTACTCATAGCATCTCCCAACAAATGCGGGAGGGCATAGGGACCGAGGACAATATCTGCCGTTCGTAGCGCCTCTTGTTCAATGGAACGCTCATAAGCAAGTCTTTTGGGTGATATCTCTGACATCCCGTAAGCTGTTCCACTGGTCCAGGGGTCTCTAAAATCAAGAATCAGTTTCAAGTCAGGAAACTGATTTTTCAGTTTGCCCAAATGATAAAATTGATGGAAAGGAGCACCAGTAAGTATCATGTGCTGGATTTCCTGATTTTGAAGGATCTCTGTAGCTTTTTTCCTGACACCAGCATGCCAAAAGATGGACTGATCATAAGGCGTCCCCTGGGTACTGGCCAGTAATCGCCAATAGGTCAATTTGTTTCTGATCTTTCCAAATAGATGATTGCTTGGGTTCCAATTGGGATAGCCGCTTGGAACTTCGTGTCGGATAATATTGGGATTATGTATCACATCTTTTGTCCACAAGGAAGAGGATTCTTCCAGATGAGGCGTGCAGATGACATGGACTCGAACATCCAATCTGGATAAATATTTGGCAAATTTCGCCCATCTTCTCCCTCCAATGCCCGCCACAGGCGGGAATTTTTGACAAACCAAAAGGATATGTTTCTGTAATGGCATGTATCAGGATTCTAATGGGGTTGGAGTGGGCATCAATAGTTCTGGCCAGGAAGAAAATGGCGCAAAATAATTCTCTGATTGAACCTGAGAGCTGGAAGTGTCTATTCTATCAAATGGATTCTGTCCCCAATCTATCCGTTGTGCCACCCCGGAGGCGAGAATACTGTCTACATAATCTGTACACGAATCTTCATATAAGGCAAAATTGACCAGATTCATTCGTGTGGCCTCAAAAAGTGTGGTGGAATAAATGCTGAGATGCAAATCGCTGGCGGTAAACAGGTCGTATAGATCATCTCTGGACACCAGGACGTTTGGCAGATTCTTCAGGATGTCAAATGTTCCTTCTTTATTGGCCGGATGTGGTTTGACCAGGATCAGACCTGCTTGTTGTTTGTCCAGTAAGTCTTTGGAGAGCCACTGGACATATTCAATATAGATCTGATATAAATTGGTTTGGGTGGTGATCAACAAAATGGGGGCCCCTGCCGCTCGGGATTGAACCTCCTGGATGAAGGCATGATTTCGATTGGATTTTTCATACTGATAATATCCAATGGTCCGTATGCGGTCGGAGGGATATTCTGCTCCTTTCATCAATACCTCATTCCAGTATTGGCCATATGTCCAGATTTCATCGGCAAATAAGGCCTTGGAGGCAACGGCCGCGATGCGTTTGGGATAGACATAAAATATATCCTCCTCTGCGATCAGGCCATGTTGTAGCTCTATGATTTTGACTCCCTGTCTTCGGAATGCGAGAATCTGGCCTTCCTTATGATAGTGGCAAATGACAAAACATGTCTTCGGGCTGAGTTGTTTGATCAGATAATTCCAGACGCGAAATCGCGTCCAAAACATCGCCAATCCACAGCGAATGTGTGCAAATTCTTCGGCTGTCAGTTCTAGCTGTTGTTGCCACTCTTTCCACTTGCTTGTCAAAGCGAGATACAGCTCTTTCTCCTCCTGGCTGATAGGCAAATAGGATGCAAATGGCAGATAATCCTGAATGTTGAAATCGTAGGCAAGCTGAGGTTTGGCGTGCGTGCGCTCCAGACCAAATACACGATCCGCTACGGGAATGCTTTCGAGAAAGGCATGAAAGTAGGGAGAGGTGACTGTGCCCTGATCGGTCTTCACATACCTCCCTACATCGAGGATCAGGTATGGACGATTTCTCAAAGAGGCCAAAGTCGAAGGCACAAAAGGATTGGAGTTCCCGGACAGTCGGAGTGTAATGCGTTTGAAAAAGTAAGCAATCTGATAGAGCCAAAAGCCTTTTCCCCACCAGGTACGAAACTGATATTGGACCTTCAATCCTTCCTGAACAACCTTCAATAGATTGAATTCTTGACAATCAAACACTTCGGGATTATCAAATGCTTGATAAAACCGCTTTTTGAAGTCGGTGAATGTTTTGGAACCTGCTCGAATATTTGTGGCCATATAAGGACGCTTGCTGACTTAGGTGAATGAATAAGGATGTTGTGTGTTGGTCTTTGGATTTGGATGTGTCTCCACTAATAGTTTGTGCGCCTGTAGCAACTCGATAATCTCGGCATAGTCAATGGCTAGATCTTCTCGCCAATCAGCAATCTCTATGAGATCTCGTTTCCCGTCCGCAAAGCTGAGAAGATGAAGGATGAGTTTGATGCTTTTCTTTCTGTTTGGATGTCCACCCACCTCATAATACAGACCTCTTTTGCCCAATTGAGGCTCACAGAAGGGTTGTGTATTGACATAGTGTTCATTGAGTTCTAGCGTGGTAACGATATCTCTATACACTTCTATGGACCGCATCATGGCTTCAAATGAGATGAAGTCTTTGTTGTCCAAAGAGGTGTGGTATTCGGGATATTTGAGATACATGGATCGAGTGATAGATCCTACAGGTAAATTAAAGCCGGGAGAACAATATTGTCGCTCATCACTTCCTCCTATAGCAAACTCCATGATAGAGGCAGATTCCTTCTGATGCTTGAGTACATGCTCTGCTGCTCGGTCTGCCAGACTATCTCTGTGTTTGGATCTCTTGTATACAAAGTCTGCATTATCTCCAACACAAGTAATCACATAGCCAGCCTTGACATGAGATTTGAGGTGTTCTCCATGTTCATACAAGTAGTTGATTGCCCCGATGGTTTCCGGGATAAAGACGAATCGATAGGTGTATTTACGCCGAGGCATCCTGGCAATTTGCTGATACAGAAATGCCTGGACCAGTGGGCCGGATAGCTCATTATTGGCCATGCTTGGATGACATACATAAGTCGAAAAAAGGATTTCCTCCTTTGTTTCTCCTTCCAATACCACATCTCCATAGGTCATATGTCCCTCTTCCAGACTGGAATCGATGACCAATTCGTACTCTCCCTCTCTGGGAAGCGTAAGATATTCTTCATGCGAGAGACAAAATCCCCATTTTGGGCTGTAATAAGAGGTGATATATGGAATGGCAGTAGGTTGGTCAGGCAATGTATAGAGATGCTTGTCCAGTTCTTCAAAGGTAAACGTCCCCCTGACTGCCACAGAATAATTAAGCACATGGAGGTTGTTCTGCTTGAAGTCAGCAACTTTTCTTCCATCCGGACATAGGATGTATGCATCCCGGATGGTCCATTCCAGGGGGATTGTCCAGTCAAATACTTCCTTGCCACTTGGCACTTCATGCAGCTGGAGCGGGATGATTTCCCGGAGAATGCGAAGGCTCTCCCTGACTCCATCCCCGGTCAGACTTCGACAAATTGGCCAAAGACGGTCAAAATAGGATTCAAGTGATGAGATGATAGATTCCCTGCTCATTTCGCTGAACTGATTGGATGTTGGACAAGTTTTCCGGATTGCTGAAGTCGTTGGATAAGGGTGGTATTGAATATTTCTACTCCTGCTTGATTCAAATGATGGTGATCATAGAAGTGATGGTGTGAGTGAAGACCATGTGCTGAGCCAAAATTCCAGGTGGCCACATCATAGGGCTGGGCAACAGATTCTATTTGTGCCAAAAATGCCTCCTGAAAGGAGAGGGCATGCTCTTTTGGTTTGGGAGGGTAGACCAGTATGACCGTTATGCCTTCTTCCTGACAGTGAGAGAGGAATTTGTTGAAATATCTGAGATGTCGCTCCTTCGGAGAGCTGAAAGCTGTGGGGTAGGAGGGCGTATGCTGAACAGAGTCGATCCGTTCTTCAAATCCGAGTCCCACATAATATTCCGATTCATAGAGGGGAGTTGTAAATTTTGAAAACAAACGCAAGACATACATATTGATGGCACGAATATCTCCGAGGGTCCAGGCGACTTCCAGCGCGGTTCTGTCTGAATCAAGATTCTGGATCAAATCGGCACTGGATTCCAGCCCATTGGTTCTGAATGCTCCTTCAAATAGATCCAGGATAATCAGGTCAGTATTGGACCTATTTAAATAATTCTTGGCAATGAGGTAGGATTGCATGATGCCCTGACCACTGCTTCCCAGATTGAAACTATTTACACCAAATGATTGAAACAATCTGGGATCATATCCTTGCCTGGCAGTAGAGGACCCCAAAAAAATAGCATCGTATTTGTCCGATGGATTGAATTCCTGAAAACGCTGGTAGGTTCCGCCTCCTTCCCAGTTCAGGGCGAAGGAGGTGCGATAGATCAGGGGAATGCCACTGATCCGAAAGAAGAACAACACGGCAAACCCCAGGAGGTACAAGGCAATTGTCAACCCGGTGAATGAGAGTGTTGTGATAAAGAGTCTTTTCATGGATCAGAATTGAAAATAAATGAATTCAACTTTGCCAAAATATCCGCACAATAGAATCAGGCTCGTCAAGCTTGCAAATACCAGACGTGCGGCAGGAATCCGTTGGTTGGCCTTGAGACCTTTTATTCGTTGATCCAGTATGGGGTCCAATAGAATAAATCCCAGGAGTATCATACAACTGATTCCCCATGAGAGTCCTCCTGCGCCAATGACGGTTTCTTTGATCATAGCAAGGGTCAGACTAAGCGGTAGCTGAATAATGCTGGAAAGAATGGTCCAGGCATCTTGCAAATTGTTGGCTCGAAAGAAAACCCATGCCAGCAGTGTCAGATGGAAGGTTGTCAGAATCATCACGCCCCGCCTGAGGCGAGGAGCTAGCCAATTGAGGTGGAATAAATTCCATCTCTTTGCCAAAATCTCTGCGATCAGGTAGGCTCCATGCAAGGCACCCCAGACGATGAACGTCCAGTTGGCACCATGCCAAAACCCACTGACTACAAAAACGATCATAAGATTGGCGAACCAGCGTCCTGTCCTTACCCGATTCCCACCCAGGGGGATATAGACATAATCCCGAAACCAGGTGGAGAGTGATATATGCCAACGCGCCCAAAACTCTCTCACAGAAGCTGCCAGATACGGCGTCCGAAAGTTATCCATCAAGTCATATCCCAATACCCTGGCAGCGCCAATCGCAATGTCTGAGTATCCCGAAAAGTCGCAATAGATCTGAAAGGCAAAGAAATAGGTGGCTATCAAAAGTGCAAGCCCATTTTCCTCCGCCGGAAGCGCATAAATTTCTGTAACATAGGCAGCCAAACGATCAGCAATTACAACCTTCTTGAACATGCCCCACATCATCTGCTGTACGCCACCTACCACCCTGTGATAATCAAACTGGAACGTCTGATGAAATTGCGGAAGCAATCTGGAGGCCCTTTCAATCGGGCCAGCAACCAGTTGTGGAAAGAAAGAGACATACAAGGCAAATCTTCCCAAATGTCGTTCCGGCTGAATCTTGCCTTGATAGATGTCAATGGAATAGGACAGCGTTTGGAAGGTATAAAAAGAAATACCGACTGGCAGCAGTAAATCAAAGGCCGGGAGGTCATAGAAGATGTTCAGCTGATCCAACACAGCTTGAGTATTCGAACTGAAAAAGGTCCAGTACTTAAAGAAAAACAATAGGCCAAGATTGGCGCAGAGCGAAATCAACAAGCAGGGAAGCCGCTTCTTTTTCTCCTCGATGCTGCTCATCTTCAAGGAGACCCCATAATCAATCAGGGTAGACAGAACAATCAAGATGATGTATTCTGCTTTCCAGCACATATAAAAATAATAACTCGCTCCCAACAGCATCAGCCACCGATAGCGAGCGGGCATGGCATAGTAGAGGCCAACCACTATCGGGAAGAAGATGAGAAAGTCAAGAGAGTTAAAGAGCATATATAGAGTTATGGGTTATGAGAGGGCTGTCTTTCTTGTTCTATCATGAATATATAAATGGGATGAGCCTGATTGGCCTCATCCACTTTGTCGAGAAAATGAATCCCAGCGGGCAGATGTTCTATGGGCACTGCCGAAAACAAATATGAAACGCCTAGTTGGCGAAGGGCATCTACAGATAGAGCCAGATCCTGAATCTGTGGGATTGAGAGCAGGTTCACATTTTTTCCTACTTCGGCTGAGAAGAGATAACATCGACTCCCCCAATCGTCAAAATAGGCCTGGATTTCCTGACTTTTGGCCAACTCTTCCGCAATGATGGTCCGAAAGGTATTTTTATAGGCCAGTGGATACAGAACAATGTATCCATCTATGGTATTGAATCCATTGAACAAACTGACCGCCGGATGAAATCCAATGCTCCCCGTAAATGTCCCTTTGGGTTGATCCCCAATGATGTCTCTAATCCTTTCGAAGTTGTCAACACAATAAAATCCATTGAAAGTTGGGGGCAATTCTGAAGGGATTCCTTTTCCAATGATGGTCTTTATGAGATTTTTTGTTGGTTCGAGATAGGTCCATTTGACCTCATAGGAGGCAGTAAAACTATACAAGGTTTGGAGAAGGAGGGCGGAGAGCAGAACCCCTTTGATCCAATTGTTTTGTCCCATCAGGGATCTGGTGGCCAACGCGCCAATGAACAGCCATAGAATGGGATATAAGGTATAGGTCCTTCCGATGTCAAAGGTGTTGATCAGGCTGATCGACTCTTTTATTGGAACGAACAGGAAAGACTGATACATCGCATACATTCCGCTACACAGCAATAACAAGCCCATCAAGCCGAGGATTCGCACTTGGGTATTGGAAAGCTTTCGTTGGAGAGGAATGATGCTGAGGAGGAAAATCACCAGCATCGGCCCAAAATGAAGACTGAGACTCTGATAGTAGCCGTTCTTGAGGTGATCGACAAACAAAGAGATAACTTCTCGCCAGCTGTCGAGAATCTGTAGCTGAAATGCTTCCCGATGAAAGTGAAAATCATTGAAAAACATCGCCAGGAATAGGCGGTATTCCACCATTATATGCAGAATCCCCATCACCCCAATTGCGCTCAACAAGAGTCGGGGAAGTGGAGCCTTGCGTGCAGAATACCCCAAGACGAGGATGAGTAATCCAAAAAAGAAAATCCCGGCCCAGAAAAAGTGGGAATAGAAAGGATAAAGAAAGAGAATGAGCAAACTGGCTCGCTCTTGCTTGCGATGAATCAGATTCAGAACAGCGTACACAACCAATGGTTGGCCTGCGATACTCAACCCACCAGACGGCCAAAAGGGCAACAAGCCAAAAAACAAAGCCAGCAAGCCGATGGAATGAACAGCTGCTTGTTTCAGCAAATGTGTCCGAAGAAGGAGGTAAGTGCCTCCAAAAGCCACCACATGTATCAGAATCATATTGATGGCATAGGCCCAATAAGGAGGAAACATTGCAAATAACCAGAGAATGACATTGAATTCTGACCCCAATGTCGCTCTGGGAAGGGAATGAAGGAAACCAGACACCACCTCAGAATTAGAGGCAAACCACACATTAGAATTGGCCAAAAACTGAAAGCTCGGAATCATCCCATCCAGATTGTCATGAAAAGACACCCGAATCACCTCCGGCCCCAATAGATAGGGAGAGAGATACAGAAAGACCAATCCCCAATACACTCCCGGAATTTGCAGGAGGCTATACAGGCGCTTGCTGAGGGATGTGAGCAAAGGTTTCATTGATTGGTAGAGACTGTAAATGAACTTATTGCAACATATTCCACTGAATGAGATCGTCTTCCAGGATGTCTACCGCAGTTGTTTTGCCCAAAATTTCTTCCAGGAATTTGGGGCTTACACCATGAGCTGGCCGCTTCCAAGTGAGGTGTTTTTTGGTGAGGATTGTTCCTGCTGGAATGGCAGACACAGCTACCAGACTCCTTCTGGCATTTTTCCTGGATTTGTCCTCGCTTGGTAGAGGGGCTTTGGTAAAGGAGCCCAATAATTCAAACACTTCATCTGTGGTGCGAAAAAAATGTTTGAGATCTTCCTTGTCCATCGCATGATAGTGATCATTCCCAGGCAAGGTTTTGTCATGTGAGAAGTGTTTTTCTATGACCTTGGCACCAAGAAGAGTTGCAATTTTCAGTACCTCCATCTCTCCCGGAAGCGTATGATCCGAATAGCCCAACACCGCATCTGGAAACTTCTGCTTGAGGTCCAACAACATCCCGAGATGTGCATTGGCATTCTCTGTAGGATAGTTAAGAATACAATGCATCAGACATAGTGGGTTCTCCTGAGCCTGAATCAGTTCTACCGCTTGCTGGATTTCCCAGGTATAGGATGCTCCAGTGGACAACAAGATGGGTTTGCCAAACTGACACTGATACTCAATGAATGGAAGATTGGTGATATCAGAAGAGGAAATCTTGAACACTGGCATCAAGTCATTCAAAAAGCGTGCTGACTCCACATCAAAGGCGGTGGACATAAATTCAATCCCTGCCTGATCACAGTGTTTTTTGAGTTCTTCATATTCATTTTTCCAGAAGTTGTCATACTTTTGAAACAACTCAAACTGGCTTTGGGTAGGCTCTTTGGAGATATCCCAATAATATGGACTATGCCTGGAAGCAAGCGTTTTTGCTTTGTAGGACTGGAATTTGATGGCGTGTGCCCCCC
Source organism: Bacteroidota bacterium (assembly GCA_039029315.1). Classification (GTDB taxonomy): domain Bacteria; phylum Bacteroidota; class Bacteroidia; order J057; family J057; genus JBCCCJ01. Next base: position 89,158 of record JBCCGK010000005.1, read on the forward strand.
CTTCTGCAGCTTCGTCTACCAATCGTTTGGCCAATTCCATGGATCCTTCGTGATTGACCCCGGCTTCTGCAATGATATAAGGCCTTTGAATGACAGTTGGAGAGGATTGCTGAAAAATTTCGTCAAATGTTCTGAGTTGTGTAGGTAACTTCGCAATCATGATCAATTAGTTGAGTTCAAGGTTAGATGAGATAGCTATGATCCTGGAGTCAACAAGCAAATAGATGGCCGACTACCAGTTCTCATAGAGAATAAAAAATGCTGTATTATTTTTTTTCATACATGTTGTAAGCAAATGTGATAGGCTCTCAGAAAAATACAATGCCTATTACCAGGCTGTCCAACCTCCTTCCACCAGAAGATTGTGTCCCGTTACATAGGTAGAAGCATCCGATAAGAGGAACACCAATGCTGGCGCTACTTCATGATTATAACTCATCCTTTTCAGGGGAGTGAAACGGGCAAAATTCTCTTCAAACTGATCCTCATGGTGGTTCCAGACTCCATGAGGTGTGATTTGATTGACACGAATTCCCTTGTGCGCCCAGTAGGTTGCCAAATATTGAGACAATGCCTGAACCCCACCTTTGGAGGCAGAATAAGCAGCAGGACATCCCATGTTGGTACCTTCGTACAGATTTTGGTTCGGGGCAACGACGCTATAGGTCGAAGGAATATTGACAATGGCTCCCCTGCCTTGATTGGCCATCCAGCTTCCAATGATCTGACAACTGAGAAAAGTGCCTTTCAAATTGGTATTGACAACGGCATCCCAGTTTTCTTCAGTATACTCCTCAAATTGCTCAAAGAAGGCGTGGGTTTTGTTTTGATGTCCATTTACGAGACCATCTATGGTGCCAAATTCTTCCAGCACAGCATCTTTGAGAGCAATGACAGAGGCTTTGTTGCCAACATCTACAGATACACCAAGCATCTTCCGTTGATACCTTTCTGACAATTCAGCAGCTTTCTGTGCGGGTTCGCTGGCAGGAATGTCTGCCAGGACTACATGCGCACCATATTGTGCACATGCTTCTGCAAAGGCTCTTCCGATCAGTCCACAGGCTCCTGTCAGAATAATGACCTTTCCATCAAGATCAAATTTCTCTTTGAAGTTGATCTGAGAAGGATCGGTAGTTCGGCTAATCATATCTGTTTATGTTAATCGTTTGAATCCAGAATGACAGACAGGGCCTTCCAGGTATTGCTCCCAGGAATTGCCACTGCTGATAATCGAAGAGAGACGACCAAAGACATCTTTCATCGCTTCGAGATAGGAATCGATGACTTCATCTGTATGTGCACAAGAAGCATAAAGAGCAGTAGAGGCAAGAAATCCTTTCTTCAGCATTTCTTGCACAAAGAAGGTTTTCATTTCGAGTGGATGATCATGCTGAAAGGCAAAAGCACTGATGGCTGGCAATCCCATGACCTTGATATCTAGTCCTGTAGCAGTTGCTGCTTCTTTCCAGCCACTCTGAACCTTTTTGCCAATCCTGATGATCTGCGCAGGAGAATCGATTTGCTGCATCTTGCGGATGGTCGCAATCGTTGCTGCTGGTCCGACACGATCTGTCCAGCACAATGAGCTGATAAAACTGCCCTGAGCCGCTTCCATGACATTGGCTACCCCAATCAAAGCTGCCATTGGATACCCATTGCTGAGTGCCTTGCCAAATACTGCGATATCAGGAATGACATCAAATCTGAGGTGTGCCCCGCCAACATTCATTCTGAATCCTGCGGTGATTTCATCCATGATCAGGACGATCCCTTTTTCTCTGGTAACCTCTCTGACCGTCTCCAAAAATCCATCTTCCGGGAGAAAATTTCGAACTGACTCCAGACAAACTGCTCCCAACTCCTCTCCATGCTTGTTGATGAGTTCAAGGAATCCTTCTGTATCATTGTATGTAAACGGCATGGCAGTATCCAGCAAGGCTCTGGGAACACCACTTGGTTCCAATCCAGGGATCAAATGGCCATTCTTGAGCTTGTCTTCAGCCAAATTGGCAGAGATATACCAGTCATGCCAGCCATGATAGCCACAAAAGAGAACCTTGTCCTTGCCTGTGTGGGCACGTGCAATCCGAACAGCAATGGCCATCGCTTCTCCACCGGTTCTGGCGTATCGGACCATATCTGCCCAGGGATGAATGTTCAGCAGTAGTTCTGCCAGCTCTACTTCTTCAGGAGCATTGAGAGTAGTATTGCTCCCCTTCTGAATACTTTGAATCACCGCCTGATCGACATCCGGGTCACAATAGCCAAGAATATTGGCGCCTACTCCCATATAGGCTGTGTCATAATAATGTGTTCCGTCCAGATCCCAGATATCACAACCGGAAGCCTTGGAATAGTAGGCTGGCCAAAGGTCTGGCAAGAACATTTCTGGTCTTTTGGACAGGAGTTGGGTTCCGCCAGGAATCAGGGTTTTTGCTTTTGCGTACAAAGCCTGAGATTTGCCAGGGAGAATTTTTTCAGTTGGTTTATTTAACGATTCTGTCATTATCGAGAGATTTTTGATAGCCTGCGTTGATGATACTTTCCTGGTTGTATTCGAGGATTTCAGGATGTGCTTTCAGGACATCTACTACTTCTTCTATGGAGAAATCCGCCTGATCTGTCAGATGTTCAAAGATGGCCGATACAGCTTTGAAGTCTGCGGGAGTGTCTACAGATAACTTGAATTGATACTCGGGATGACTTTTCTTCCACTCACATCGGAATTTTCCTGACTGCTTGATGAAGGGGGTGACATGCTCCCGTTCGGACAGGAGTTTGGCTTCTTTCCAGGCAGTTTCCAGCGAGTTGAAGGAAAATACTTCTACATCAAATCCATCTTCCAGAAAGTCGGGTTCATTATTGGAGTTGGAAAAATAATCCACCCCTCTTTTCTTGTATTCACGAATGCCAAAATCCACCACCTTTCCACTGTGCAATGGACAATCAGAGGTCATTCGGACAAGGGTTTCTGGACGAGCAGGGAGGGAGATGGCCGCTTGATAAAACCGATCCAGAACATCCCATTCGCTTCCCCGGAATACAGGAATATTTCTTTCCTTGCAAAAGGTTTCCAATTCATCATCTTGTTGCTCAGTAGAAGTAACAATGATGACCTGATCGAGAAGGGTTGCTGTAGACACTCGATGGTAGATATGTTCGAGTATTGTTCGGGATCCCATTGTTTTCAGGACTTTTCCTGCTAATCGGGTCGAACCCATGCGCGCTTGAATCAAACCAATAGTGGACATAGAATTTGTAGGAATTCAATTGTTTATGGTGGGTGAAAATAGACTCATGAATAGTTTGTCGTGATAGGCGCCATCTGCATATATGTGTTGACTCAAGCAGCCTTCTGTCTGGAAGCCAAGATTTTGGTAGGTCTTGATAGCTGCCGGATTGTTTTGATAGACAGCTAACCAAACCTTGCGCATATTGAGTCTTCCAAAGGCATAGTTAATCAGTAATTGACAGCTTTCCTGCCCATACCGTTTGCCGCGAGTCTGTTTGTCTCCAATCATCAATCCCAGCTCACAGGTCCGTGCAATCCAGTCAAAATTGTGCAATTTGATATTCCCAATATGTCTCTGGCTTGCCTTCTCGATGATAGCCATCATCACAGTTCCGGGGCTATTTTGCATGGCACGGATGTAGGCAAGCAATTCCTCCATGGTAGACGGATATTTTCCTGCTTCCAATCCTTTGGTAATCTCAGGATCATTGATCCATGCCAGATAAGTATCTGTCGCATCTGTTTCTGTAAGTGCCCGGAGGGCCAGACGTTCACTTTCTAAAAAAATCATACCTTCTGTCAGGAATGTTTTGTTTTGAGTACATCGGCATAGTGATCCATTACCTCTTCCTGATTGGTGAGATTGGAATCATGTCGGCGGTATCGGTAGAGGGGGAGATTGATTCGCTGAATGGAATATTTCTGCAAATACCGGATTCGAAAGTCCTCATCCTCTCTTGCCTTGAAATTCTTGTCGTATAGACCCACATCAAAAAAGAAATCCTTGCGGTACATGATGCCGCAAGCAATAGGGTCTTCGTCTACTGAATAGACTTTCAGATGTTGTTCCCCCTCATTGACAGTAACATAATCTACCGCAACTGCATCAATGTCTTTGTTCAAGGACAAAAAATTGTATTCCATCAACAACATATCCCTGTGGATATAATCATCCGCATCGATAAATACCAGGAATTGACCAAATGCACGTCGGACACCTATATTTCTCGCTTCTGCAAGGCCGACATTCTCAGTCAGATTGATGGGGCGAAGGACATCGTCGTAATCTTTGAGGATCTCAGCCGTTTCATCTGTGCTGGCATCATTAATGACGATGATTTCATATTTGCTTTTTTCGAGAGATTGATTGTACACGCTTCGGATAGCTCGATTGAGATAGCGAGCGTAATTGTAGCAGGTGATGATGACAGAAACTTCCATATTCAATGGTGGATGGTTTGGGTAAATAGGAGCATAATGGCACTAGGGGGATTCTTGAATCAATCCAAGTTTTTCTTTAATCAAGTCTTCATACTGATATTCGTTGATGATCTTTCCGTTTGCTAATTCGAATATTCGATCACAGCCCTGTAATGTGGTAAATCTGTGAGCGATCAGGAAAATGGTCCGCCCTGTTTTGGCCAGGGAATCTATCGACTCTGTGATCATACGCTCTGTTTCTGGATCAAGGGCACTGGTGGCTTCATCAAAAATAAAGACACTCGCGTCCTTATATAAGGCCCTGGCAATGGCAACTCTTTGACGCTGTCCGCCGGATAATTTTGACCCAAATTCTCCCATAGGGGTGTGAATGCCCTGTGGTAATTCTGAAACAAACTCCCACAATTGGGCTTGTTTGAGAGCAGTTTCAGCCTTTTGGAGATCAGCTTCCTCTGATGGCAACCCAAATGCTACATTTTCCAACATGCTGCCATCCATGACATAGACTTGCTGTTGGACAAAGCCGAGATTGGCTATCCACGCATCCTTGTTTTGGGCCGTAATTGGAACGCCGTCTATTTTGATACAGCCGTTATTTTCTGCATATAACCTGAGCAAAATGCGCATCAAAGTAGTCTTGCCTGAGCCAGACCCTCCAACCAGGCCAATTTGTTGTCCTTTTTTGACAACGAAATTGATATCTGACAGCACTGCATGTTGCCCATCTTCGAAGGTGAACTGTATGCCCTCAAAGGCAATCGTATGCTCAAATGGCATTGGAGGCAGATATTCTGGCGGAAGTCCAAGCTTGATTCCGTGCAATTCTTCCAACACATCCAGGGTATACATATGGCTCTTGATCGATACCAAAGCAGAAAGCATTCGGTTCATTGATGGCATGATTCGATAGGCCGCCGCTGCAAATAAACTTAAGAGGATCAGGAGTTCATTTTTTCCTTCAGCAAAAAAGATGCTGTACACAAAGACAATCACGATCCCGAGTATGGCTATGAGTTCATTGACCTTGGCTGGCAACAAGCCCATGAAGGCATGAAGCTTGACAAGGTGATTTTCCCGGATCTTATTGTGCATGAAGCTATCCAGAAAATACCTGGACTTATTGAAAATATGGATATCTATATATCCCTGAATGGTCTCATTGATCAACGCGATGAGCTTGGGCGCTATGACTTTGCGCTCTTCACTGATCTTTTGAGCATGCTTTCGGGTAAGCTTATAGATCACAAAAAAAGCAAAGCCCATGACAAGCCCGAGAATGACGATCAACTGAAAATTATACGCTGCAATCCCTACAAGGATGATCAGAACCACCACAATTTCTGACAGGAAATTGCAGATGGGGATCATGACACTTTGAGCAAAAATTGTAGGGATGTTTCTGACATTGGTAATATAATTTCCAGAATCGATATTCTTGACCAATTGATATCCTTTCTGGATGTACAGCATGTACTTCTGCCTGGATAAATCTGTCGCGAGATTGGTAGAAAATCGGGCCTGAAGATAGATCATCGCCAGACCATAGACATTTTTCATCAAAAACAGACCAAAAATCGCCAGTACCAGAAATAGAAGAAATTCATTTGGACTCTGGAATCCCAAACCCACATAGACAGCGTTCAAGAGGTCGTTTTCCTGAAGAATCTCCGGCTTCATTGCTACGGTGATGAGCGGAAGAATCGTTGCCAGTCCCAGGACATCCAACAAAGCATTGACAAGAATCCCGATCAAAAGCATGATGCCGCCTTTCCGCTGTTTGGGATTCAGGAGTTTGTTGATCCTGTTGATGGTAATGGTAATGAGCCCGGTTTTCATTCTGGTAATATCAGCGAATCATGAGTTTGTGAATGGTAAATCCCTCTTCTGTTTGCACCTTTAGTTGATACAAGCCTTGAGAGACAGAAGGAATGGAAAGTACCTCTATATGATTGGGATCAAGCAAAAAGATCTGCTTGTTCAGAACAGCGCGTCCCCTCATATCCAGTAGCTGAAAAGACACATGACCAGATGGCACCTGTTCGAAGCGGACAAATACATGATCTGAGACAGGATTGGGATAGGTCCGAATCGTACCTGTATTCAGAAGCGCATCTGCCGAGGTCAGGCTGGTAATGTGAATGGTCGAATAAAAGGTGTCAGATCCACAGTTATTCAAGATATCAATGAGGATCAATCGAACTGTATACATCCCTGTATCCTGATAGGTGTGAACCGGAGAACTTAAATTGCTGGTATTGCCATCTCCAAAATCCCAGAAATTGCTACCAAGAGATGACAAATTTTCGAAGAATATGGTGGCGCCGTTGGAATTATAGACAAACTCAGCAGTTGGAGAAGGAGTTATGAAAACACTGATTTCATCAGTAGTTGTACAGCCAAATTCATTGGTGACATCGACTGAAATGATCCCGACCGTATAGATAGAGATCATCTGGGTCGTATCACCTGTACTCCACAAAAAGGAATTGCCTGGATTTCCAGCATCTAATACCGCACTATCGCACTCAGAGAAATCCATTCCCAAATCTACCATAGGAAAATCTGCAAAGCCACTGACCACAATGGTATCCTCCAGGACACAGCCCAAAGGTTCATTGACACGAACCCAATAGGTTCCAGGATTGATCAAGGGCAAATCGGGCGTCATAGCACCTGTATTCCACTCAAAGACTGAGGTGGAATCATATCCGGTAAACAGGGTTGTGCCACAGATAATGCCATCTTCTCCAAGATCCAGCGTTGGGATTTCGACTTCAATGGTATCCACAGATACGCATCCCATATTGTCTGAGATCTCCACCCAATATTTTCCAGTCTCTCCTGCCTGAATGGAAGGAGTGACTGCTCCGGTATTCCAAATATGAGTAGCTGAGGGATTCAGGGTATTCAGGGTAACGGGGTCGCATGAATAAATATCATCTCCCAAATTCAAGGGGAGGGCGACTGTCACTGTTACAGGGATTCTAGGACTGATACAGACTTTCTGAACAATCTCCCAATCGAAAAAATAGTAATAGTTATTGGTTGCTCCATTGTTTGCCGCAGTCAGGCTGATCTGGTTGGGAATCACATATGGATAGCTGATGTTGTTGAAGTAAAACGCCAGATTTCCACCAGTGATGTTTTTGGCAACAAGTCTGAATCCATTCCCTACAGGAAGGTCAAAATATAATGGCACATTGGTACCAAGATCATCCTCAATGAAGACGAGCATAGAATCTAAGGGGATTCCTGCTGAATTTTCGAGCAGAACCAGGGCTTCAGTCGGTCCATCAGAATACATTTGGACAGATTTCAACACAAGTGGTTGGAAGACATCAAAACTGATGCCTCTGAGGCTTGGTTGGAATGCTGCCTGGGGAGGACTGAAGTTTGCAATACCAACTTGATTGACCGTAGAATGGTTGATGGCTTCTACAAAAAGGGTGGTGGTGTCCTGAATGAATTGGAACAAACTATCACCTTCCAGGAGAAAATCTACATCTGACTGTCCTTCATACCACAAAAACTCATCTCCGCCACTCTGGGTTGTAAAAAACACCTCCCCATTGCCACAGACAGTGGTATCAAATGGGATTGGGCTAAGAGGTTCGGGAACGAATTCAAGAAAAACAGTATCTCCCTTGACGCACGCCCCAATATTGGCGACTACAGAGAAGGTATCTGTCTGACTAACTGTGATCGAGGATGTCGTCGCACCTGTGTTCCACAAGTAGGAAGCACCTGGACTGCTTGCATCAAGCACAAAACTGTCCCCACAAATCGCTCGATCAAATCCCAGATTAAATTCCGGAGCTTCTAGGACGTTGATTTGCATGGGAGCCATAGGACTGGCACAAACTTTTTTGGTGACTGCCCAGTCAAAGAAATAAGTGTATCTGTCTGTGGCATTGGTAATGGAACCCGTCAGTGAGATGACACCGGGAATGTCAAAGGGATAGGCCGTTTGACCAAAAATCATCCCAAAGCCACCTGAGACATTTTCGCCTATCAATCTGAGTCCAGTTTCCGCAGGCAAGTCAAAAAAGAGGGGAACAATGGTTTCTGTGAAAGAGGTTTCGGTAACATGAATGGTGATCGAATCGAGAATGGTGCCGGAACTATTTTCCAGTTGTATACGCATAGATCCCGCTTGATTCGAGAATACCTTGATGCTTTTCAATAGAGCTGGTGTTATGACATCGAAAGTGATTCCTCTTGTGCCAATCACAAAAAACTGATCAGCTGACCCAAAATCTGGCAAGCCAACAGTGTCTATGGAAGCATAGTTGTTGGCCTCAGCATATATCGTTGTAGAGTCCGGGACAAATAGGGAGATCTGATGACCAGAGGCGATCGGTCGGCTTGAAGCCGGATCATCATACCATAGGACTTCTTCCGCAGTACTTAAGGCAGCGACATTGATGGAACCTGGCCCACAAATACTGGTGTCCGATACGGTCGGAGGGCCAGGAGTTGTTAAAATCTCTACAATGATGGTATCAGATTCTGAACAGTTGCCAACAGATGCTTCAACCGAAACCGTGTCAGTGGTTGTTACCACAATGGATGAGCCAGTAGCACCAGTACTCCAGAGATAGGTGGCACCTGTATTGCTTGCATCCAAAGTCAGGCTGCCTCCACAGAGTGCAGTGTCCAATCCCAAGTTGACCACGGGAGAAGGCAATACATCAATCTGTACAGGAACTTGTGGACTGGCACAGATCTTTTTTGTGATTGCCCAATCAAAGAAATAGGTATATCGGTCTGTGTCATTACTTGTTGCACCTGTGAGTGACACAACACCTGGAATGGTAAAGGGAAAAGGAGTGGTGCCGAAAATCATCCCGAATCCACCCGTTACATTTGTCCCCATCAGCCTATAGCCCGTTCCGACAGGTAGATCAAAGAAGAGTGGAACGATCGTCTCGGTAAAAGAGGTTTCGGAAACATGGATGGTCACGGAGTCAAGAATGGTTCCGGAGCTGTTTTCCAACTGGATTCTCATGGACCCTGCTTGATCCGTAAAGACCTTGACACTTTTGAGCACAGAAGGCGTGAAAACATCAAACGTAATGCCCCTCGACCCAACAACAAAGAATTGGTTGGAAGAACCAAAGTCTGGCAACCCGCTTGTATCTATGGTCGCATAATTATTCGCTTGAGCATAGAGTGTCGTGGAGGTGGAAATGAAAAGGGGAACCTGATTCCCGGATGCGATCGGTCTTGTGTCCGTTTGACCCTCAAACCAAAGAATCTCATCAGAACTACTTTGAGCAGAGAGAAAGACAGAATCGGGTCCACAAATACTAGCATCAGCCACGGTAGGAGAAGCCGGAGTGCTCAATACTTCCACAATGATTGTGTCAGAGACAGCGCAGGTTCCAATGGAGGTTTCCACGGATACCGTATCTGAACTGGAAACTACAATAGTGGGGTTGGTTGAACCTGTGCTCCAGAGGTAGGTTGCCCCAGGATTGGTGGCGTCCAGGGTAAGACTCCCTCCACAGAGAGCGGTATCTAGTCCTAGATTTACCACGGGAGAAGGTAATACATCTACCTGAACGGGAGTTTGTGGACTTGAACAGATCTTGGTTGTTACTGCCCAATCGAAGAAATATGCATATCTATCTGTGGCATTGGTGATGGAACCTGTCAGGGAGACAACACCAGGAATGTCAAAAGGATAAGGGGTGGTCCCAAAAATCATCCCAAACCCGCCACTGACATTCTCGCCAACAAGTTTAAATCCTGTTCCCACAGGCAAGTCAAAAAAGAGGGGAACGATGGTTTCTGTAAACGAAGATTCTGTAACATGTATGGTTAGAGAGTCCAGGATTGTACCAGAGCTGTTTTCCAATTGGATGCGCATCGACCCTGGCTGATCAGAAAAGACCTTGACACTCTTGAGCACAGAAGGCGTGAAAACATCGAAGGTGATGCCTCTCGATCCAATGACAAAAAATTGAGTTGAACTACCAAAATCAGGAAGACCGACCGTGTCTATGGGCGCATAATTATTGGCCTCTGTGTAAAGGGTGGTCGAATCAGAGATGAAAAGTGAGACCTGATTGCCTGAAGCTATGGGGCGATTGGATGTCGGATGATCATACCACAAGACCTCATCAGAATTGCTTTGTGCTGAGAGTGTGACCTCTCCCGGCCCACAAATACTCAGGTCTGACACAGTTGGTGCAACAGGTGTACTCACTATATCCACTTCCACACTGTCCCGGCTTGTGCCATTCGTATCTGTAACATCTACCCAATAAATGCCACTGACTGACACCTGAATGCTTTGAGTTGTCTCTGTTGTACTCCAGACATAGGAAGCCCCAGGATTTCCTGCATCCAGGAGTAGCATGTCGCAGGCACCGACATCCGGCCCAAGGTCAACGATGGGTTGCGCATGGGAAGAAACAACCAGAAGAAAGAAGGACAAAAAGCCCAAACAAGTTTGTGTAAGAGAAGGATAAGGTGTGGAGAGGTTCAATCGCATTGTCGAAAATCAAGACTTATAAAGAATGAAGATGCTAGGTCTATGTCATTGACAATTAACGTGTGTGATTATAGAGTAACAGAGGTTCTGGATCGTATTTAGATAGATCAGCCTCTACAAATTCTTCTTCTGCATATATGAGATAGCGGATTTTTCGATTGATCATTGGTTCTGCCTTTTCGATCAACTCAACCAAATATCTTTTGTCGATGTCTCCAATGATGATCAGATCCACAATATTACTATCCAGGCCTTTGGAAAATTCGCCTACGAGATATACGCTTCTGACAGACCCTAATCCTTTGATCACATATTCCAGAATCTGATCCAGGCCAATGTATTTCATGACAATATTGTGAACCTCTCTGAAGAGGGGGTGCTGGGTATTGGCGCGAAAGACCTTCTTATTGCCGTCCATCTCTGAGGTCAGCATGCCGGCTTTCTCAAAGCGATTCAACTCCAGGCGGATCGAGTTGCTGGATTCTCCAAACTCTCCTTCCAAATGACGAAGGTAAGCGCGCGTATTGCTATTGAGAAAAAATTTCAAGAGCAACTTGATTCTGGTTTTGGAGGAAATGAGAGTCTCTATCATTGGATTGAGAATACAGCGATATAGAGTATCGTATTTTGAGTAGCAAAACTACTCAATTTGTATGTGATGACAAGGGGCTGAAGATATTTTCTTATTGGATGTAAGGATTTTTGAGAGATTGATACATTTTCACTTTTCGATATGTCGAACCAGCAAAAATGCTTCAGCTAAGGGAAGGCCTACTCGCACACCCTGACGCATGGCGAGAGTCCGCAACCCTTGGGGAGATCTTGGATGTGGAAAGGGACGTTTTTCATGAGAATATTGCTCCATTGCCTGGATTTTTGCTTCAAGGTTCTCTTCACTTACTGAAAAGAAAAAGTTGGGTTGCCAGGGCATCGGAGCATGGAAGGCTTGCCACTCTGTCGAAGAAGGGATTTCAAAACAAAAAAGGCTATGGACCTCCTCTTCTTCCATTGGTCGAATGGCAGTCACAACCGCTTCAAAGGTGCGTCGGTGATCTATGTTCGTATCTCCTCCGTGATGAGTGAAAATGATTCCTGGCCGGAACCTTCGCTTTTCTTGTTCGACTACCTTGATCAAATCCAGTAACTCTATCCCATCGAATCGATTGTCTGGAAAGTTATGGATATGAACAGCTTGATAGCCAAGTATTTTTCTGGCAGATTCTATGTGCTGTTTGTGTTCAGCCAGTTCCTTCTGCCAATGTGCCGGATCTCGCTGGTCCGCTCGACTTGTGATGCCTTCTCCCAGGATGACTACCTCAATGGTACAACCATATTCCTGGATCATCCGATGGATACTGGCCCCCATCCCTAGCACCTCATCATCCGGATGGGCAACCACAATCATAATTCGTTCATTGGTCCAGGAAAGCATAAATGAATAAGGCTAAAGTCAGATAAGATGAAGAATTTGCTCAATGACATAGGATTGCTGTTCCGCTGTCAAACTCGGATACATCGGCAAACTCAGACAATGATTGTAGTAGTTCTCCGCATGAGGGTGATCGCCAACTTTATGACCAAACTGCTGATAGTAAGGGTGATAGTGTAGAGGAATGTAATGGATTTGACAATAGATGCCTGCTTGCCTGAGGGAATCATACATGCGTTTTCTATCTGGAACCTGAACCACAAACAGATGGTAGGCATGACCAGGAACAAAAGTTGCTGGTAAGGGCCGGACGCTTGTTCCTGCAAATGCCTGAATATACATTTTGGCAATCTCTCTACGTCTACTCAGTCCTTCATCGGCGCGGGCTAGTTGACTTATTCCCAAAGCTGCATGAAGATTGGACAATCGATAATTGTATCCCAGTTCCTGCATTTCATAATACCATCCGCCATGTTGCTCTGTGAGAAGTTGTGGATCTTTGGTAATCCCATGATGCCTGAGTTGAAGGAGTCTTTGGTACAAATCTGCCCGATTGGTGGTGATCATCCCCCCTTCTCCTGTCGCGATATGTTTGACCGGATGAAAGGAAAATATCGCCAAATCAGCACATTGCCCATCTCCTGCTCTTTGGCGCAAGCCATCGACCGTATCAAAATATGCGCCTGGTGCATGACAGCTGTCTTCGATGATCCACAAATGATGTTCCTCAGCCAATTGCCGAAACGCATCCATTTGGACCGCTAATCCCATAAAGTCTACCGGAATCAGGCCAGCGTAAGTTCCTGGCGGAGATGATTCCAGCAACTTCTGAACCTGTAGAAGATCCAGCAGTCCCGAGGCAGGATCAATGTCTGCCAACACAATGTCTCCTCCGCAATACTTGATACAATTGGCCGAGGCAGCAAATGTCAAGGGAGAGGTGATGACCTTGTCTCCTTCCCTCACACCAAGGGCAATGGCACAAAGATGTAAGGCTGCAGTTCCGCTGGAGACTGCGACAGCATATTGCGAACCAATGTAGGTGGCAAAAGCTTCTTCAAAAGCTTGTATCCCCGGCCCCTGTGTAAGATAATCCTCTCCCAATACCTGTACCACAGCAGCAACATCAGTCTGAGTGATGTGTTGCCGGCCATAGGGGATTGGACAGAAAGATGGCAAGGGTTTCATGTAAGATTTTGAGTAAAAAAACTACTCAAACTTGGCTAGCTAATTATCGAGTTTATGCACAAGACCGTCTTTGAGTTCATAACGATCCTTGCTTTCCGGGCAGGTCGCTATGTGAGTGTCTTCAAAGGAAAGCCGATGACCATATTCGCTCATCCATCCCAGTTGGCGTCCTGGATTGCCTACAATCAGGGCATAGGGAGGGACATTTTTGGTGACAACAGTTCCTGCGCCAATAAAACAATGATGTCCGAGACGAACACCACATACAATAGTAGCATTGGCACCGATGGTTGCTCCTTTTTCCAAATAGGTCTCAGCATATTGACTTTTGCGGATGACTGCACTCCGAGGATTCCGAACATTGGTGAAGACCATAGAAGGGCCCAGGAACACATCATCTTCACAAATGACCCCTTCATAGAGGGAAACATTGTTCTGGATTTTGACATTATTCCCAAGTTTGACCCTGGAAGCAACAAAGACGTTCTGTCCCAGGCTACATCCTTCTCCTATTTCTGCATGAGGCATCACATGACAGAAATGCCAGATCTTTGTTCGATTGCCAATTTGGACAGGTTCTTCTACGAGCGCGGTTTCGTGAGCAAAATAATCAGCTAAGTTAGAGTTCATTCAGAGAAATATTTGATTCGGCAAAAATACAATTCCATTTTCAATATTCTGAATAGAGGTAATATTTTTCTCAACTTTGATTTATCTCGTGAGTTGTTGTTGAATGATTTTGATGATTCGACTTTGTTGGGCATCGGTAAGAGCAGGAAAGGCAGGGAGGCTCAGTGAATGATCAACAATCCTCCCGCTATGATCTTCTGTTGTTATATATCGACAATGGTTGTACATCGGCAGGCGATTTAGAGGAGACCATAAGGGCCTGGTTTGGATATTTGCCTCTGTTAATGCCATTCTGATTTGATCGACTGTTGAAGAGCAAAAACTGGGCAGCCAATAGTTGGGGTGACTCTCAGGGTGAATCCTTGCAAAAGAGAGCGGCCACTCAGCCTGAACAAGTTCCTCTCTATATCGCAGCTCAATTTTTTCTTTGAGGGACAAAATATCCTGCAATTGTTCCATTTGCGCAACTCCAAGGGCTGCCTGAATATTGCTCAGTCGATAATTATACCCTAACTCATCATGTAGATATAGCCTTGGGTGAGACTTCGCTTGGGTACTGAGATGTTTGGCCTTCGCCGCCAGTTCGGAAGAGTGAGTCAGGATCATACCGCCTCCGCCTGTTGTGAGAATTTTGTTGCCATTGAAGCTAAGACAGCCCAGGGAACCAATGGTTCCTGCATGTTTGTCTTTCAGCCAACTACCCAGAGCTTCTGCAGCATCTTCAATCATGATGAGCTGATATTCCTCAGCAAGTCGTTGGAGAGCGAAGCTTGGTGCCAACAATCCCAGTGCATGTACAGGCATGATGGCTTTCACGCGTCTGCCACTTGGAGTATGCAAGCAATTCCCATCTACAAGCTGACATTCTGTATGCAGAAAAGAAGCGACCAGATCTTCATCCATTTGCCAATGATCCTGATGGACATCGAACAATACCGGGCTGGCGCCTGCATATGTAACGGCATTGGCGCTAGCCACAAAGCTGACATTGGGAAGGAGAACAAGATCGCCTGCCTGCACATCGCTGATCAGCAGGGCGAGATGTAATGCTGCGGTCCCACTTTGAACAGCCACAGCAAAAGTTGCTCCTGTATATTTTGCCACTGTTTGTTCGAATTCCGCAACATAAGCACCCGCAGAAGATACCCATCTTCGGTCCAGGCAATCCTTGACATATTGCCACTCATTCCCTTCAAACCAGGGCTCCGAAAGCGGAATTTTCTCTGCCATTTTTCTCAAAAATAGTAATGATCTGACTGGAATCCAGCTAGATGCCTGGGGTTCCCATACCACTCAATACACCGGTCAAGACCAGTATTCAGGTCAACATTTGGTGTCCAATTGACAAGTGTACTCAGCTGTTGGCCTGAGCCCAAAAGGCGTTCTACCTCACTTTTGGGAGGCCGCATACGCAGACGATCCTGAACAATGGGGGTTCCTGGCTGGATTTTGTCGATTATTCGTTGGGCCAGTTCTCCGATAGAGATCTCCTGTTCTGAGGCAATATTCAGCGTTTTGCCAGTCGTCGCCTCTGAAAACAATACCTGAATCATGGCTTGAACGGTATCGCTGACATAAGTAAGGTCTCGACTTGGGCGAAGATCGCCCAAGTGAAGGGGAGACTCCCCTTGCAACAACTGTGTGATAATTGTAGGAATGATGGCTCTTGCTGATTGCCTGGGACCATAGGTGTTGAAGGGCCTTACTACCGTAACTGGCGTATCAAAACTTGACCAATAGGCTGTGGCCAAACTTTCTGCGGCAATTTTACTGGCGCTATAAGGAGATTGGGCGTGGACAGGATGTTGTTCATCGATGGGCACATATTGTGCTGTCCCGTATACTTCAGAGCTGGATACCACGAGTACCTTTTGACGGGCTTGTTGTTTGGCGGCTTCCAGGACATTCAAGGTGCCATCTACATTTACTGCCATATAGCTGGCAGGACTCCGGTAGCTGTATGGGATCGAAATAAGTGCAGCCAGATGAAAGACCGCATCGACCCCTTCTAAGGCCTCATTGACACGTTGGGCATCCCGAATATCTCCAGGAAAAATGTCGATGGCCTTTCGAACCGACTTTGGCAAGCGATCTAACCAGCCATTGGAAGAAAAAGAATTATACATAACAAAGGCCCGGACATCGACATTCTGTCTAAGCAAAGCTTCTACCAAATGACTGCCGATAAATCCATCAGCCCCGGTTACAAGTGCGCGTTTGGCCATTAGAGATTGAAGTGGGTAAAATAATTGCGGGTAGATTCATAGGTTTCCGTTTGGCCAATGTCTACCCAAAATTCATTGATGATATATGCATGTACAGCTTCATCGGCCTGAAGCATAGAATCAAAGACTGTGGTCATATCGCAGGCTGTGTGATATGGAAGATAGTCCAAGGCAGCTGGATTCAATAAGTAGATTCCTGCATTGATGAAGTATTTGTGATAGGGTTTTTCCTCCAAAGAGAGAATTTTGGAATTTCGGGTATGGACCACCCCAAAAGGCATCTGCTGGTTGTATTCATGGAGACACATGGTAGCGATGGCTTCTTTTTCTCGATGGAATTGCAACAGACTCTGGAGATTCAAGGTTGTAATCAAATCTCCATTCATCACAAAAAACGGATGCTGGAAGGATTCCTTGATCAGACTTAAAGAGCCGGCTGTGCCCATGGGACTTGATTCCTCCACATAGGCGATTGTTGCGCCAAATGAAGAACCATCTCCAAAATATTCCCGAATTACTTCAGATTTGTAATTCAGACACAAAAAGAATTCTCGAAATCCTTGCTCAACCAATGTTTCAATGATGATATGCAACACAGGCTTGTGTCCCATTGGAAGCATGGGCTTGGGAAGATCTCTGGTTAGTTCTCCGAGCCGTTTTCCCAAACCTCCTGCCATGATCACCACTTGATTGGGAAAAGAAACCCGATAGGCAGGATCGATTTTTATGATCTCTACCAGTTTATTTTCTGAATCTACCACCGGAATAAAGGCTTGGTTGGTCTGGATGCCCAATTGCTTGGGCGAAATGGGAAGTTGTTGAGTTGTTAGCTTATAGGCTTCAACATTGATCATTTCCCTCCAGCTGGTCTTCTGATGGAGAATTCCCCGCCGCACATCTCGCAAGGTGATGGTCCCAAGGAAATGATGGTCCGCATCAACAATCGCCAAAAATCCATCAGCTTCTTCTTCCAATCGGTGAATAATCTCAGCTAAAGACACAGACAAGGAATGAGGGGAAACAAGGATTTGATTCATAGTGGGCCAAAAATAGTAGGTATTCCTTAAAAAAATCTTATCCTAGAACGGATAATAAGCCTCGAAGATTGGGAAAGGTGTAAGATTTTCTGAAATTCTGGTAGGATTTCTCCTCCTTTCCCAACAATTTTGTCGGACTTTCGGGAGGACTCTCTTCATCTTTTGGGTTCAATATAGACAGGATAACGCATGGATTATCGGCTAAGTCATCTCAAGCAGCTAGAATCAGAAGCGATCTTTATCATCCGAGAAACAGCTGCTCAGTTTCAACGACCTGCTCTTCTTTTTTCTGGTGGAAAAGATTCCATCACTCTTGCCTGGTTGGCGCGGAAAGCTTTTTGGCCTGCCAAAATTCCTTTTCCTTTCATGCATGTAGACACAGGGCATAATTTTCCTGAGACCATTGCCTTTCGCGATCAATTTTTGACAGATATTGAAGCAAGATTGACTGTGGCCTATGTGCAGGATTCCATTGATGAGGGAAAAGCTGTTGAAGAGAAGGGACCGAATCCCAGTCGAAATTCTCTACAGAGTATTACGCTCCTTGATGCCATCGAATCGAATAAATTTGATGCCTGCCTCGGAGGTGCCAGACGAGATGAAGAAAAAGCACGTGCCAAAGAACGATTCTTTTCCCATCGAGATGAATTTGGCCAATGGGAACCCAAAAACCAGCGGCCGGAACTGTGGGATCTGTTTAATGGCTATAAATCGATGGGAGAAAACTTTCGGGTATTTCCATTGAGCAACTGGACGGAGTTGGATGTGTGGATGTATCTGAAACAAGAAAAGGTGCCTTTGCCAAATCTATATTTTGCCCACACAAGAAAGGTCGTGAACCGAGATGGAGTTCTTCTGGCAGAATCCCCCTTCATTAGTTTGGGAGCAGGAGAATCTTATGAAGAAAAGCAAATTCGGTTTAGAACCATCGGAGACTCGACTTGTACAGGTGCATTTCTCTCTACTGCAACAGAAATAGATGACATCATAGAAGAAATTGCTGCTACCAGGATCACTGAGAGAGGGGGAAGAGCAGATGACAAACGCTCCGACAGTGCGATGGAAGACCGGAAGAAGCAGGGATATTTTTAATCAATTGATCTACCAACCCTTTGCCGCAACAACTAAGTATTTCCTTTCCTCCCAAATACCTCGAAGATGAGATATTCATCAAACGAAGGGTATCCGAAAAACTCAATATTCACTCAGATAGAATTACACATATTCAGGTTCTGAAACGGTCTATTGATGCACGCAAACGTCCTAAATACATTCTTCAATTGAATGCTTGGGTGGATGAAGCATTTGTCCCAAAGGAAGATCTTCCATTTCCCCTTCAGAATGTTTCAGAGGCTCCAGCTGTTCATATCATTGGCATGGGGCCTGCGGGATTGTTTGCCGCCCTGGAGTTGATCAAACAAGGGCTGAAACCTGTAATCATTGAGCGTGGGAAAGCAGTCAGGGACAGAAGACGAGATCTGGCCAGAATCACCAAAGAAGGGGTGGTCAATCCTGAGAGCAATTATTGTTTTGGAGAAGGAGGAGCCGGAACTTTTTCTGATGGAAAACTCTACACCAGATCCACCAAAAGAGGAGATACCAGGGAAATCCTGAATATCCTGACCCAATTTGGGGCGACTTCTGATATTCTGATTGATGCGCATCCGCACATTGGGACCAACAAGCTTCCCAAAATCATCACGCGGATGCGGGAGGCAATAGAAGAGAGCGGGGGAGAGGTGCATTTTGATACCTCAATGACCGACATGAAGGTAGAAGCAGGCAGCCTGACTTCTATCCAATTGAATGGAGAGGTATGGATTCCGGTATCCGCAGTGATTTTGGCTACTGGGCATTCTGCAAGAGACATTTTTGAATTGCTCTATCAGAAAAGGATCGAGATGAAAGCGAAACCCTTTGCTTTGGGAGTACGGGTAGAGCATCCGCAACTGCTGATAGATGAGATTCAATATCATTGTTTGGGCGCGCGCCATCCCAATTTGCCTGCAGCGGCCTACCAACTGACTCGTCAAGTAAGAGGAAGGGGGGTATATTCCTTTTGTATGTGCCCAGGAGGAATCATTTGTCCCTCTGCTACCAGCAATGATGAGGTTGTTGTGAATGGTTGGTCTCCCTCGAGGCGGGATTCCCGCTTTGCTAACTCCGGAATTGTGATGGAGATCGGTTTGAGAGATATGGCCAAAAAGGGCAGACACCCTTTGGATGCCCTCCGATTTCAACGCCGGGTAGAGCGCAAGGCTTTTGGTGCAGGAGGAGGTAAGCAGGTTGCTCCTGCACAACGATTGACAGATTTTGTTCAAAAGAAAGTGTCAACCACTTTGCCAGATTGTTCTTATCTGCCTGGAATCAGGAGCGTAGAGATGGGAGAAGTCCTGCCCAAATTCGTCCAGCAAGGTTTGATCCAGGCCTTTCAGGCTTTTGGAAAGCGAATGAAGGGATATATGACAGAGGAAGCGGTTGTTCTTGGGGTAGAATCCAGAACTTCTTCCCCTATCAGCATTCCCAGAGATCCACAGACCCTTTCTCACCCAGCTGTTTCTGGTTTGATTCCTTGTGGAGAAGGGGCCGGATATGCAGGAGGCATCATGTCCGCTGCCATAGATGGGCGAACATGTGCCCGGGCGGCTGTTCGAAGATTGTCTGAATAAGCGGCCTTAACCACCTGCACGAAGGCTGGCAACTTCCTCTGTTGTAACAGAACCAGAGGAATTGCCAAAGCTGTTTTTCACAAATGTCAAAACAGATGCGATGTCCTCATCACTCAGGAAGTTGTGTGGAGGCATGATACTGCTATAGGTCTCCCCATGTACTTCAATCGGTTCTGTCAATCCCTTAAGGACAATATTGATCAAGGTCGCTTTATCCCCATTCACCCATTCGGTCTCTCCCAATGGCGGATTCATGTTGGGGACACCATTCCCATCAGCCATATGACAAGCCATGCAATAGGTATTGTAGACCGCTTCGCCTGCAGCCAATACTTCCTCAGAAATGGCTACTTCTTCTTTTGGAGGTGCTTTTTGTTCCTTGGAGCTGCTTGCATCTCCCTGATCCGAGGAACTATTGGCTCCCCCACATGCAGCAAATAACAAGCCCAATAGCGCAATACAAGCAAAAATCAGTTGTCTCATATAAAATCTCTTACTGTCTCGACGTATAAATAGAATAAAATAAACAGTCCTTCTGAACAAGTGTGACTTGGGGGGGAGAGTATGCTATACATGGCCATCATATACCACTCGCCAAATTCGACCTTTCACAGAATCAGTGATGTACAAGGAGCCATCGGGTCCCTGTGCCAGACCTGTCGGCCGATAGACAGCATCTCGTGGGCTTTTGACTTCCTCTAAATTGGGGAATCCGCTGGCAAATACTTCCCATTCTCCACTCGGAATCCCATTGAGGAGTGGCACGAATACAACAAAATATCCTTGTTGCTCAGCAGGGGCTCTATTCCATGATCCATGAAAGGCAATGAATGCACCCTTTTTGTACTTTTCCGGGAACATATCTCCATTGTAGAACAACAGATCATTAGGAGCCAAGTGTGCAGGAAAGGATTCAATCGGAGCTTTCATGCCTTCGCATCTTCCTTGCTTTTCACCATCTCCTCCATATTCAGGAGCCAATGTTTTTTTATCAGTAAATCCATCAAAATAGCAGTAGGGCCATCCAAAATCATCACCATCACTCACTTGCAGAAATTCCTCTGCGGGAAGCTCCAAACGTTCTTCTGTTGTGAAATGCTCCGGGAATAGTCGATCCAGGTCATCACGGCCATGTTGAACCACAAAGAGTGAATTGACTTCAGCGTTCCAATCGAGTGCCATGGCATTGCGAATCCCTGTGGCATATCGATGCCCATCAGCTATCTGCGTCTGACCAGGCTGACTAGCGCTGAATCGCCAGATACCAGCCTGTCGATCCAATTGCGGACAAGGATCCAGACCTGGAGAGCCTTTTGTTCGCATCTCTTCCTGACAGGCATTGCTAGGAGCGCCGATATTGACATACATATTGTCCATTCCATCAAAGGTCAGAGGCTTTGCCGCATGTTGTCCCTGAATTGGAAATCCTCCAACCATCAATTGTCCAGGCAATTTGGGAAGCAATTGTCCCTCCACCAATTCATATCGGTACACAGAGCTGTCTGAGGTGGCATATAAGTATCCATCATGAATGGCTATACCTGTTCCAGTAAACTCCCCGAATCCATCCGTCTGATCTATTCTGCCATCTCCATCGGTATCACGAAGGGCGAGAATTCCATGTCCGTTCTGAAGTTTACGGAGTTTGACATAGATATCGCCATTGTCTCTTACTGCAATATGGCGAGCGCGCCCAATGGTGTCAGCCACCACGATTGCACCAAAACCATCCGGAAGATTCAATGTGCCATTATCAGCATCAGAAGTTAGCGCTTTAGGATCATCGACCTGGGCTGGTTCTGGCTGACAGGCTGTAAGAAAAGCCATGGATACGCCAAGAAGGAAAATCCATCGGGCGGAAGTTGGGAGGAAAGAAGGGCTATTCATAGGTATAGTAGTATAGGAACTAGATCTGAAAAAATGCATGGGTAAATTACAACTCTTTGAGAATTTCTGCCTACAGAATCATTTATTCATCGCGCAGGGTGAAGGAATCTACTTCTTCCAAAGTATCTGGATTTCGGACTTCCATATGAACTTTTTTTCCTTCAACATGGAAGAGAACCAGGGCATTCTGAGTCGTGAAGCCACTGACTTTGTCGGACCAGGGGGTCTGCTCTTGTGAATAATAGGGCGCTCCAGCAGCTCCATTATTGACCTGATAGATGGTTCTGGATAGCTGGATTCGCTGCTCCTCGGGATAAGCATCTGTATAGATCGGTGTATCTGGACCGATCTCTGTTCGGGCATAATTGTGCTCATCACCTGTCATGATGGCCAGAACCTTTTGACTTTTATTGACCAACAGATCCAATATTTGGTCTCTTCTTTCGATGATGCCCTTTTCGAGTGCTTTCCCGCTTACATAAGGTCGATATTGATTGTTGCCATTGTACCACATATCATCCTGCACATGACCGCCATTGGGGAAGCAGGGCGTATGTTGGGTAATGAAGACATGGTCGATATTGGCGTCTGCTTCCAGCTTGGCGAGTTCCTGTTCCAGCCAGGCCAGTTGTTGATCCATGATGTATCCATGTAGTCCACCACTGGTGAGTTTGATCGCCGGGGTGCTGGGCGCGTACCAGTAATCAGAATTCAGCACAATGACACCAACATTGTCATAGGTATAGGAAAAGACATTCTCCTCATAACTGGGGAAATCCGTCTTCTTCTTATTGGGGTCATAAGATGCACCATCTTCGCTGGCAGGGCCATTGTGTGGATTGACAAAGTTCGCAGAGAAGATCGCTTCAGCAGATTCTGTCGCATAAGGAAAGCGATCCACACTGATGGCAGGTCTTCCTCCTTCTTTGGCAAAGTTTCGGACGAGGGCTTCGTGATTGCCCATGCTGATATAGACAGGGAAATAATGGGCAAAAGGCTCAATGGCTCGCTTCCAGTTGGCATATTGAAGGTGGGTCTCATCTACATTGTTGAGGTATCCATTGATCAAATCGCCGGAAAACTGCATAAATGATATTTCTTTTAGGCTTGCGAGGGCCATGATTTTTTTCATGATATAATAATTCGCTCCGTATACATCTCGCTCGCCCCCTCCTTGTCCACTTCTCGAATCACTGGCATAAGCAAAGATGAATGGCTTTCTTTCACCCGGCTCCGGTGCAGTGGTAAAAGAATAGCTTTGGCTATTGTCTCCTACTGTAAGTGTATACTGGAAGGCTGTATTGGCGGCCAGATCTGACAACACAATCTCATGATGGGTTTTCGCCTTATCTTCCTCGATGACTTGATCACCCACGCTGAGAGTGGCCTTGACCTTCTTATTGGTCTCAAAGGAGATTGTTGCCCCGGAAGGATGTACGCAATCGACAAATGGCCCTTCCACAACCGTTGCATCAATCTTGAAGGGGCCAGTGCCAGTGAATGATACCCTGCCCTCATACAAGATCAATCCATGTTGATTCATCACACGATACCCCAGGGTTCCTTTGCCATTTTTTGCCCAGCCGATCATGTCATACCGACCACTCATTTGGTCTTTGATGTTCATTTGAGCCTTTCCACCGGAAATCTCAGCGTCTCTTTTGAAGAAAACTGGCTGAGGATGTTTGGAGTCTCCATATGGGATGAAACCATAATACAAGGTTCCTTCCAGCCAGGGCAGATTGAAATTAAAAGCGAGACCATCTTTGGTGCCTTTGGCACTGTTGACAAAATTGTTCAAGCCAATGGTTTGCTCTGCCAATACTTCCTTATAGAGGGTATTGTTGACACTGACTTCCAATTGCTCAGCACCTGATTCGATATTGGAATGAACGGCAGGTACTTTGACAGACTGCGCAGACAGTCGGGAGCTTAGGCTTGCTTCCATGGAGAAGCCAAGAAGGAGGATAAATAAAATTCGGGAATGATTCATAGATTCAGGAAAGTAGAATAAGCCTGATAATTCTGCCTCCCAATTACGGCAAATCACACATCATTCGCAATGGAGCTGCAAGATGGTTTGGAAGGAGAAAAGGACCATTCATCCCTGAATTTGATGGATTGGCCGCACAAATGGTCAAGCGTTTTGAAAAAAAATATACCTTTCGACAGCGAAATCTTACATGCTCAAATAATGAAAAAAACTGTCATTTCTTTTCTCTTGCTTTCCCTATCTACTTTTGTGTTTGTCATGGGCCAAGGATATAACAAGGGACAATTGAGCATCAGTCCAACGCTTGCCATCCGTGCTCCTGGCGCATTTTTGGCCAATTTGAAAAAAGGAAGTTATACCATTCCGGCAGTTTTGTATGTCGATTATGGAATCCATGACATGATCAGTGTGGGCGCAATCGGTGGACTAAGATATTTTCAGTGTGAGCGATGTTCCGAATCCGACCCCGGAACCTATTTCAGTGCCGGAGTCAGGGTGAATGGGCATGTCTTGCCAATCCTGGCGAAAGTTGCTGACATTGAGCTTCGCAATGAAAACCTGGACATTTATTTGTCTCTCATGGGAGGGCGAGAACTGAATTCCAGCATCAAAATGATCCCCAGAATCTCTGCTGGCCTCAGATATTCGGTCAAGCCTTCTGTGGCAGTAATGGTAGAGCTTGGATCTGGATTCTTGTCCATGATCAATGTAGGGGCAACATTTCGTGTCCTCTGAGTAGAAATCTTTCTGACGATATACCAATCCCTTTTCGTTTGCAATCTTTTTCCCCTAGCTTCGTAAGCGAGGGGATTGGTTTTTTGTGCCTTAGCATGGGAGGACAGGTGAGAAAGGTCTCCCCAAAGGGCTTCCATAACTTTTTCGGCAGATGTTCAATTGTCTGACTATTTTTGCGCCCACCTATTTTTGTCAGACTCTTTTGTCAGACTCTTATGCCACCAAATCGTTTTCTCTTCATACTCCCTGTTTTCCTTGTCATGGCTTGCCAATCGACCTCCTCTTCCGACTCTCTGATCCTGAAAATCCTGGAGAACCGTGGAAAAGTGGTAGATCAAATATTGTCCGATCCTGAAGCCTATGAAGTCCAGATTCTCTATACCCAGATCGATCGGGATAGCCTGAATCATCCACATTTTACTTCCTATGCCTATCGGGTGAAGGATGATACCTATTTTTATCCTGCAAGTACGGTGAAATTCCCAGCTGCTGTATTGGCGTTGGAAAAAATTCGTTCTCTAAACATCGCTCAGCTAAGGCCGGATACACCCATGCTGACAGACAGTGCTTTCACTGGTCAAACCGTTGTGCGTGAAGACACATCAGCTGAGAATGGACTTCCCTCTATTGCTCATTATATCAAGAAAATATTGCTGGTCAGTGATAATGATGCCTTCAATCGATTGTATGAATTTTTGGGGCAAAAAGAAATGAATCATGCTTTATGGCAAAAGGGGCATGACAAGTTGAGAATCATCCATCGCTTGTCAGTGTTTCAGTCTCAAGAACAAAATCGCCATACCAATCCCATCCGATTTGTCAAGGAGGGAGACCTGATCTACCAGCAGGGTCTGGTCGTCAACGATATGCCCATCCCATTGCCTTCATCAATTCCGAGAGGGGTGGGATATATGCGTGGAGGAGAATTGCAACAGGAGCCCATGGATTTTGCCAGTAAGAATTTTTTTCCCCTACGAGAACAACAGGCCATTCTCAGAAGTGTGTTGTTCCCGGAAAGCGTTGAGCCGCACCAGCGATTTGAGTTATCTGATCGGGACTATACCTTTCTTTACCAATATCTGTCCCAACTTCCCTCGGAAACCAACTGGCCTCAATATGATCCAGAACACTACTATGATGGCTACGTGAAATTCTTTTTATTTGGCGATTCCACTGCCCCCATACCCCCGAACATCAGAATCTTTAACAAGGTTGGAGACGCTTATGGAACGCTGACAGACAATGCCTATATCGTCGATTTTGGCACAGGCATAGAGTTTTTATTATCCGCGACGGTATTTGTCAACCAAAACCAGATATTCAACGATGATACCTATGAATATGATTCATTGGGGTTTCCGTTCATGGCCGAAGTGGGACGGGCTTTTTATGAATACGAATTACAGCGGACTCGTCAACGAACCCCTGATCTGAGTTGTTTTCAGCTCACCTATGACAAATAAGACGCTTCTATTTTGAAAATATCTGCTTCCATTTATTCCAAACCAGACACTTCTGTAGAAACCCTTGCCCTGGAACTAGACGAGTTGGCCGTAGACTTCTTTCACATCGATTGTGTAGATCGCCCGGAAGTCTTTGACGATATCCATCGAATCAGACAAGTGAGCCAAACACCTATCGACCTTCACTTGATCAGTTCTTCGCCTGAGTCCTATGAAGAATTGATCCAGAGGCATAAGGTGGAATGGGTTTGTCATCAATATGAACAGCTGTCTAGCCCACACCAACTCCAAACAAATCCAGGCTTTCAACAAGGTTTGGCACTGGTCTCCGATACCCCTATTGATGTGTTTGATGAATTTCAGACGCGTTGTTCATTTGTTTTGTTCATGGCGACGACCCCGGGAAAAAGTGGAGGGAGTTTTCACCCCAACACCTTTCAACGAATTCAGGCGTTTCGGCAAAAATACCCTGATATTCAGATTCATGTTGATGGAGGAGTCAATGCAGAAGTCTCTTTTATCCTAAGAAATATGGGGGTGAGTACAGTGATCTCTGGCTCGTATTTATTGCAAGGAAAATCCATGGCCTCCTCTCTGCTCCGCCTGAAGACAGAGCGATGTGAATCAACCTATTGTGTAGAGGATTTCATGATCCCCCTGAAAGGAACACCAGTGATGAATCGGGGAACAGGCAGTGTGTTGGAAGCCCTTCAGCTGATCGAGCAGTATGGGCATGGATTGGTGATTGTGATAGATGAACAAGGACGCTTGCAAGGGCTGATCACCAATGCAGATGTCAGAAGAGGCTTACTAACACATGCGAATGACTTTAACCAAATGACTCTGGAGCATATGCTCAATCCTTCCCCCTCAACAGTCTTTGCAGATCAAAGTTTGCGTGAATTACTCAGGCAGATCAAGACCACGCCATTCTCGGTTCACTATTTACCAGTGGTGGATCGGGATCGGAAAGTTGTGGGCTTGTTAACGTTTAGAGATTTGGTAAAAGGAGAATAAACCCAAAAAAACCGCTCATGATTATACAACTATCTGATGCAGTCAGCACAGAGGAGGCGCAGGCCTTGGCGCGCAGATTTTCTGCTATCCTTCTGAATGATTCCGGCGAAAGACTGTTGATTACCTCTTCTAAGCAAAGCGATCTGTCTCCTGAACTGGAAGCCTGCGCTGAAGAGATTTTTTCCATGCAATCGGATATTCAGTTGGCAAGCAGGCAGTTCCGACCCGAAACGAGGGAAATTTCACTTGGTGCAGCAGGAACTATTGGAGGAAGCAGCAAACGCACACTGATGATGACAGGTCCATGTTCAGTGGAATCCGAGGAGCAGCTTATTGCCTGTGCTGAGTTTGTCAAGCGAATGGGGATCAGGGTATTGAGAGGTGGTTGTTTCAAGCCTAGAACCTCTCCATATAGTTTTCAGGGATTGGGAGAAGAAGGCTTGAAGTTGCTTGCTCAAATGCGGGAAACCTACGGATTGACGATCGTAACGGAGGTCCGGGATGCTACCCATATAGATGCAGTGATAGCGCATTCAGACATCATTCAGGTTGGAGCAAAAGCCATGTATGATCATGGCATTCTCAGGAGATGTGGGCAGGCAGCAAAGCCAGTCCTGCTCAAACGCGGG
Organism: Bacteroidota bacterium; assembly: GCA_039029315.1. Taxonomy (GTDB): domain Bacteria; phylum Bacteroidota; class Bacteroidia; order J057; family J057; genus JBCCCJ01. Next base: position 117,015 of record JBCCGK010000005.1, read on the forward strand.
TTTGGAACCACGCTTCAGGAATTCGTTCAGGCTGCAGAGTTCATCTTGTCAGGTGGGAACCCTGATGTGATGTTGTGTGAAAGAGGCATACGGACCTTCGAAACCAAAACCCGTTTCACGCTGGACCTTTGCGGGGTCGCCTGGCTACAAGAACACACCAATCTTCCGATTATTCTAGATACGAGTCATGCCATGGGATATCGATACGGGGTGCCTGCCTTGACTCGGGCATGCACAGCGATGGGTGTGGATGGTTTGCTGATTGAGACGCATCCCAATCCAGATAAAGCGATGTCAGATGCGGCCCAGCAATTGAGTTTTGAGCAATTTGAGGACATGTTTGCTAGCTTGAAACCCATTGCAGCTGCAGTAGGGCGAACCCTTGTCTAGGCACAATTGGAGGGGAATATTTGCTACATCATGACCAACTTCCCCTTTCGCTTTGCTAGAGGGAGTTCCTGTCCATTTTCCTTAATCTCTATCCGATCATGTTCAGGAGGAGATCTACTGCTTTCCTTGAAAAAGCTTCGTCATTGATATTGGCATCCATCTCCACAACAGGAATATCTGCCCGGAGATGCTGTTTGAGACTGGAAATGAATGCCTGATCTGCTTCAGGGTCCCAGAAGCGGTCGGGCGTGCCATCCGTTGACTTTGAATCCAGGATAGAAAATCCCTGAGTTGGAATAAGAAATCCCACCGGACCCATTGCTGCATTGGCCTTCTCCGCAAAAATTTTGCCGAGCTGTGCATTTTCTTCAGCAGTAGTTCGCATCAAGGTAACATTGGGATTCCAGGGATAGAGAGTCCGATCTCTATATTTCATCGGAATGCTGTCTATGCCACCATAATTGACCATGTCAATGCAACCCGGCACGATCAGGTGCGGGACAGCTGCTCTACCAGGACCACTGAGTCGGTCCTTTCCTGCAGTGAAAATGCCTTCACAAATTTCATCTGCCCACTCAGTCGTTGTGATGTCGAGTACAGCTGCTGCCAGCCCATGCTCTGCCAGATCTTCCAACGTTCTTCCCCCACTTCCAACTGCATGAAACACCAGTACTTCATATCCTGCCTTGTCCAAATATGTCATACATTGATTGACACAAGTGGTCGTATTGCCGAACATGGAAGCCAAAATGATCGGTTGATCTTCCTTCGATTCTGGAGCTTCCATCCGCATCATGCCGCTAATGGCTCCAACAGCTTGCCGAAATATGACCTTGCTGATGCGATTGACTCCTGCAACATCTGTGATGGAAGGAAACATCACAACATCCCTCGTGCCCACATAGGAGCTGGTATCTGATCCCGCTGCCGTCGATACACAGACCTTTGGGACGCCCAATGGCAAACTTCGCATGGCTTTGGTGATGACAGAACTGCCACCTGTTCCGCCCATGCCGAAGATCCCCTGAATCTTTCCAGCATCATACAGGGCTTTCACCCTGATTGAAGCACCCTCACCCATCACTTGCATCGCTCGGCCTCTATCATTGGCTGCACGTATCTGTGCCAATTCCTCTCCAGCTGCCTCAGCGATTTGCTCAGCTTCTATGTCCACCTTAAATAAGTCGGTACTTCCCATGGTACCAATATTCATGGTCAGGAGTTGGATTCCTTGCTGGCGCAACAAGTCAATCACGTAGGCGTATTCTGAACCTTTGGTGTCAAATGCACCAATGATAAGAAGAGTAGAAGCATTCATGAGAGGAACGTCAAATATGAGAAGGTCGCATTGTCACGTGTTCATGGACAGTTGAGTAAACCGTCGAATCTGTTCTGTAATCGCAATTTCGGTGGGAAGTCTTTCCATCGAACTGGCACCGTAGAATCCGTGGATTCCCTCTACCCGATCAAGAATGAATTGTGCATCTTCAGGCATGGCAATGGGGCCCCCATGGCAGAGCACGATGACATCCTCCCGCACCTTCCTGGCAGCATCAGTGATGGCTTGAACGGCTCCAACACAATCTTCTAGCGTTTTAGAGGTTTTGGCACCAATACTTCCTTTGGTCGTCAATCCCATATGGGCCACGATGATATCGGCTCCTGCTTCGGTCATCAGTCTCGACTCCTCTGGATTGAAGGCATAGGGAGTCGTCAATAAATCCATCTCATGAGCGGCGGCTATGCAATCTACCTCAAGCGCATAACTCATACCTGTTTCCTCCAGATTGGCCCTGAATACTCCATCAATCAGCCCTACGGTCGGGAAATTCTGAATCCCGGCAAAGCCAAGTTCTTTGAGTTCCCTGAGATGATATTCCAACAACAGAAAAGGGTCTGTGCCACAAACCCCAGCAAGCACAGGTGTGTGCGTTACTGCTGTCAATACTTCTTGTGCCATCTCCTTGACAATCTCATTGGCATTCCCATAAGAAAGGAGCCCTGCCAGAGACCCGCGACCAGCCATGCGAAAGCGACCAGAATTGTAAATGATGATCAAATCGGTGCCGCCAGCCTCCTCACATTTGGCTGAGATTCCGGTTCCGGCACCTGACCCAATGATAGGTTCTTTTCGTTGAATTTTTTCTTTGAGATGTTGAAGAATTGTTGCTCGATTCATGTGGATAAAACTAAGAAACTCTCTAGCATTTTCCTTTTTTCCATCATGGGCAATCCCTATCTTTCCCCAAAAACATGAAGGGAAGATCTATCGTCATTATTGGTGGGACATCGGGCATGGGCCTTGCAGTGGCTTTGGCCTGTGCAGATCAAGGGGCAAGACTTGTAGTGTTAGGTAAGGCGCATGAAGAGATGAATCAACTTCCGACGAGCATTCCCATTTTGCTGGCAGATGCACGGGAAGAGGGAAGTGCAAACAAAGCGATTGAGACCTGTTTGCGGGAATTTGGTTCATTCGATGGCCTCTGTCATATCGCTGGCGGGAGTGGTAGACGAATGGGAGATGGACCTCTTCACGAGTTGAGCCTGGAAGGATGGAATTATACCATGACCCTCAATCTCACCTCGATGATGTTGTCCAATCAAGCCGCGATCCGAACATTTTTGGCGAATAATACCCCTGGAGCCATTCTGAATATGAGTTCGGTGCTTTCTCATCACCCCTCCCCAAGGTATTTTAGCACACATGCCTATGCCACTTCCAAGGCAGCCATCAATGGGATGACAAGGGCATTGGCCGCTCATTATGCCCCCAACAATATCCGTGTCAATGCTATCGCGCCCGGTCTGATTGAGACGCCAATGTCGAAGCGTGCTGCGACAAATGAGGAAATCATGGCCTTTGTTAAGAAAAAACAACCATTGGATGGTGGACGGATTGGGCAGCCAGCAGATTTGACGCGCCTGATGTGTTTTTTGCTCTCAGATGAATCTTCTTTTATAACTGGCCAGCTTATCCATGCCGATGGAGGATGGAGTGTGAGCGAAGGCATTGCCAGATGATCTAGGAGCTTGGCAGCATGCTTTTTTCTTCGAAGTATATTTTTTTCTTTGAATAAACACACCGCTATGAACGGACAACAACTGGCGATTGGGATAGACTTGGGGGCGACACATATTAAGGGAATCCTGATCAACAAGAAAGGAGACATTCTCTCTCGCAAAACGATGCCCACCGAAGATGGGAAGGAAGAAGAAGGATGGAATTGGAAACGAAGAATCAAGGAGATGATTCAGGCGTTCCTCTCTGAAAGTGAGGAAGAAGTCCTGCACATCGGACTAGCTGCCCCGGGAATTGCCAATGAGACATTTACAGCCATCGCCTGGATGCCGGGAAGAGTATTGGGGATTGAATCCTTTGACTGGAGCGACTGGATAGGGCGAAAAGTAGAGGTCATCAATGATGCACATGCAGCGCTTATTGCAGAGCATTGCTATGGGGAAGCGCAAGGGAAAAAGGATGTGCTGCTGCTGACCTTGGGCACGGGGGTCGGAGGAGGCGTGTTGGTGCGTGGGGAATTGTTGCGAGGATTTATGCAGCGAGGCGGGCATTTGGGACATATCAGCCTGAATGCAGAAGGAGAATTGCCTGGTATCACGCGGATTCCCGGAAGTTTGGAAGATGCGATTGGAAATAGCACAGTTGAGAGACGAAGTTTTGGGAGATTTGCCAGCACAGATCTTTTGGTAGCTGCACATCAGCAAGGAGATCCATTTGCCAGCTATGTGTGGCTGAACTCAGTTCGGAAACTGGCATTGGGGATTTGTTCATACCTGAATGCGATTTCCCCCGAATTGGTCTTGTTGGGAGGAGGAATTACGCATGCAGGACCAGATTTGTTTGATCCACTCACTGCATTTATGGAGGTGTTTGAGTGGCGTCCTGGAGGCATCAAGGTGGAGATCAAGGCTGCGAAATTCTCATCTTGGACGGGTGCAATTGGGGCTGCGGCTTTTTCGTTGAGGCGATCTGAGTATGTAGAGTAAGGGATCAATGTCTTCATATACAGAGGATAATCATTCACTTCTGGGGTATGTTCACCTACCAGAGCATCTGTTCAATCGGAACTTCTCAAGTCCGAAGTCCTAAAACAATGCATGGGGCAAATTCAGAATGACGATTTCTGTTTCAGTAGGTAGAGTGAGCTTATATTCAGGGTAAGCAAGGATGCGAAAGCCTTTTTCAAAAGGAGGGGAATCAGCGGTACTTCTTTCAGATTCATTGAAACCTTTCGATACCCCCACAAGTATAAGCCACTAAGCACACCATCGTGCAGAAGGACATAGAGAGGGATTTGACTGGTGCTTCCTCCCACCCACATGAATTCTGACCTTCCCCCCCAACAGCATTTCGCTGTCCATTCGGATGTTTGCATCCGATTGAGTACGTTTACACACCAACATTGACATTACTCACATGCCTAAACCTAAAACCAACAAACACAACAAAAGAAAACACGCCAAAAGGAAAAACAAATCTTCCCATTCTAAAGTCGGAAAAGAACAAGCGATCAAACAAGCCATTCTGGCATTTATGAAGGCTCATCCTTCCAAAATGTTCTCCAGCAAAGAGGTTCGTACCCAGATAGAACTGTGGCAAGGCATCAGCATCAATAAACTCAAAAAGTTTATGGATGAACTTACAGAAAGGGGACGCCTTGAATATCTGGACAAAGGAAAATATCGCTACTTGAGTCAGCAAAAAACACTGGTAGGAGAAATTCAAGTTACCCGAAGTGGGGTAGGGTTTCTCTTGCAGGATGAAGGGGATGACATCTTCATTGGATCTTCCTCTATGGGAAAGGCACTGAATGGAGATATGGTCGAAGTGCGCCTCACAAGAAGGCGAAGGAAGGGAGGAAGACAAGAAGGAGAGGTGACAAAGATTATTCAGCGTTCGCAGACACAGTTTGTCGGAGTGGTTGAAGCTGCCACAACTGGGGCATATTTCTTTTTGCCTGATGATCCGAAAATCAAAACCGACTTCTACATTCCCAAAAAACATTTGAATGACGCCAAACATGGCGAAAAGGTACTTGTCGGTCTGCTGAATTGGGATCGATTATCTCCTGAAGTGGAAGTTCTTCAGATTTTGGGGAAATCAGGCGAGCATGATACAGAGATGCACGCGATTTTGCTCCAGTATGGCTTCAATCCCAATTTTCCTGCTAAAGTCGAGCAGGAAGCTGCAAACATCTCAGAAAAAATCCCGGCCAAAGAACGAAAGGCCAGACGAGATATGTCTGATGTGCCGACCTTTACCATTGATCCCTCAGATGCCAAAGACTTTGATGATGCCCTCTCATTCAGAATTCTGGAGAACGGACATTATGAAATTGGCGTCCATATTGCCGATGTGTCCTATTACGTCAAGCCAGGAAGTGAATTAGATAAGGAAGCATTCCAACGGGCGACCTCCGTCTATTTGGTGGACCGGACTGTGCCGATGTTGCCCGAGAAACTTTCCAACCGCTTGTGCAGTTTGCGGCCTCAGGAAGAGAAGTTGACGTATTCTGCGATCTTCGAGATGGATGAAAACGCCAAAGTGCACAAGCATTGGATTGGTAGAACTGTGATTTTTTCTGACCATCGCTTTGATTATGATGGTGCGCAGGCAGTTCTGGACGGAACAAGTGAGGGGCCTTTTGCTGAGGAGCTGAAAACCCTTAATGACCTGGCTCAGAAGCTCAGAAAGCAACGGATGGGCAAAGGCAGCATCGGATTTGAGAGCAATGAAGTGAAGTTTGTGTTGGATGAGGATGACAAACCAGTAGCTGTTGTCAAAAAGATCATGAAAGACTCCAATCATTTGATTGAAGATTTTATGCTACTGGCAAACCGCACAGTTGCGGCCCATCTGTACAAACTCAAAAAGAATCCACCCTTGCCTTCTATTTATCGCATTCACGATCTGCCCAATCCAGAGAAGCTTCAAGGCTTGCAGCAGTTTGTGCAGCACTTTGGGTATAAAGTAGACTTCGAACAGGATGGAAATCCTTCAGAACAACTCAACCAACTGCTCCAGAAGGTGCATGGAAGTGCCGAACAAAATGTGATTGAAACCATTGCCATCCGGTCCATGTCCAAAGCCATATATTCTACCCATAACATTGGGCACTTCGGATTGGGATTCCAGTTTTATTCTCATTTTACCAGTCCAATTCGACGATATCCTGATTTAATGCTTCATCGTCTGGTAACCAATTACCAAAAAGAGATTTATCAGGAAAACCCCGTCGTGCTTGAAGCGCAAGCCAAACATTGCTCGAATCGCGAACGGACAGCCGCTGAAGCAGAGCGGGCGTCGATCAAATACAAGCAAGTAGAATTCCTCCAAGACAAGATCGGAGAAGAATTTTCCGGGATCATTTCAGGAGTGATTGAGTCTGGCTTCTTTGTGGAACTGGATGACAACTTATGTGAGGGCTTTGTGCCAGCTCGTACCCTGGAGGATGATTATTATGCCTACGATGAAGCCAATTATGCCCTCGTCGGCAAAGCTTCAGGCAACGTCTTGCGCCTGGGAGATGCAATCAGGGTAGAAATAAGCGGAACGGATCTCAAACGCAGAACCATAGATATGGTATGGCTCGGCCGAGCCATCCATCCTGCCTAAGCGCTGCTAAACTTGTAAAGACTCCAAAGGAATTTGCCATCACTTCCCTAGAAATCCTTTGCCATTTTCCTAAATGGTCAAAGCTTCCTATCTTATTCCCAACCCAACAACCCAACAACCCAACAACCACCCACTAACGCTAATCTATCCTTACTATGACTCGTCTCAACCGCCGCCAATTTCTCAAAGGTAGTGCTACACTTGCTGCCGGATTTATGATTGTTCCTCGCCATGTATTGGGGGGACCAGGATATATTGCTCCCAGTGATGAAATCACACTTGGCATAATTGGTTGTGGTCGGCAAAGTGGAGGCTTGGGAAAACAATTTGGAAAACTGGCTGATTGCCGGATCATTGCCGCTTGTGATGTAGATGCGACCAAACTGGAACGCTTTGTCAAGCGAGATAAGGAAAACCAAAAATCCTATGCCAGAGTCAGAGGCGACGGAAAATCATCAGAGGTCCAGGGATATAGAGATTTTAGAGAAATGCTGAATCGGGATGATCTGGATGCGATTATTGTCGCTACCCCGGATCATTGGCATGCAGTGATCTCGATCATGGGGATGAAGGCTGGAAAGGATGTATATTGTGAAAAACCTCTAGCTCAGTCTGTCAAGGAAGGGCGTGCCATGGTGGATGCTGCACATCTGTATGAACGTGTGGTGCAAACAGGCAGTATGCAGCGATCCTGGAAGGATTTCAGGACAGCTTGTGAACTGGTCCGCAATGGGTATCTGGGTGAGATCAAAGAAGTGATTGTCAATGTCGGAGGAGGTCCTCCCAAACCATATGATCTTCCCAAACAAAATCCTGGAAGAGATATCGATTGGGATATGTGGTGTGGACCTTCACCATTGTTGAATTACAATCATGACCTGGCACCACCAATCCCGGAAAAATTTTGGCCAAAATGGCGATATTACGCTGAGACAGGAGGAGGTATGATTGGAGATTGGGGAGCACATATGTTTGACATTGCGCAATGGGGATTGGGAATGGATCATTCAGGCCCAGTATCCCTCACTCCAACTGGTACCACAGACAAGCCTGAGATGACCATGAAATATGCCAATGGCATCACCATGATTCAGAAAGATTTTGGACGCGGCAATGCGGTTCGCTTCATTGGGAGCGAGGGGAGTCTGGATGTTAGTAGAAAATTTCTTGAATCCGACATCAATGGGTTGGTAAGAGACGCAGATAAGCTGGAGATGGAGACCCGTTTGTACAAAAGTGATAATCACTATGCCGACTTCATTCAGGCGATCAAAAATCGATCAAAGCCTATCTGTGATGTCGAAACTGGCCACCGAACTTCCTCTCTGTGCAACATCGTCAATATTGCCTATGCCGTCAATAAAGCTGTGATGTGGGACCCAGTCAAAGAGAAATTTAGTGGAAGTGGAAAGGCAAACAAGCTCCGCTCCAGAAAATTACGAGGGGATTGGAAATTGAGCTAGGGTTTGCTCATCACACGAAGAGCCTGTTGTGAGATCTATGCTGAGGATTTTTACGAGGTGTTTTTTCTCAGAGACTGTTTGAACATCAGTCACTTATTTTTTGTATGCGTCTTTTTTCCTCATTCTGCGGCTTTTTTTGTTCTCATAGCACCACTATGAGAACAAAAAAGAGCCTTGCCTGAGAAAAAAATACACCATAAAAATTCTCAGAACAGATTCCTAAACAGTCTCTCAAACAATCTTATAGAACCTGTGTGAATCGGTGTTTGATTTGGGATTGACAGAGAGATCTTGCATTATTCGCTGGATTCTTCCAAATCTTCGCTTTGGAGTTGAATGACTTCCTTTACTTTTGATAGAAAATCATTGAGCAATTCCATCTCTTCGGGCGCACAGGAGGCACAGTTGGCCTGAATGTGTTCTCCCAACTGATCATAGGACTCCATGGGATACTGTTGGAGGACCAATTCATATCCAATCAGACTGGCATGGGCAATCAGCGGTGCTCCATCCAGACTTTGTCCCGCAAAATGCTGTGCGAAGATGGCCGGATGATCCCGGACAAATCCCATCAGGCGAATTCCCAATTCTTCAGAAAGGGAACCATTAGATTCCTGCACAATGCGATCCATCAGATAAAAGTAAAACGGCCGCAGGGCTTCAGGAGAATCTGTGATGATTTTCAGGAGAGAAACAGTTCGATCATCTTGTCCTGCTCTCCATTCCCCCTTAAAAAATGCGATGGCGTCCTCTGCCACTTCTGGATTGTCAAGAAAGACAGAAACAGGCTGCCCATGAATGCTTTGAGGCTGTGGAGGAATAGCTGACAAGCCTTGCCCATGATCCGGATCTTTGGTAGACACATGTTCCACTTCCCCAGAAGCAGGAGCTGTTGGATCAAAATCCTGTGAAGATGTATCGGATGAGGGGGCAGGTTGGCAGGCAAAAAGAAAGAGGAAAAGCAAATAGAGGGAAACGCGGAAGCAATTCATACTGGGGATCTTTATTTAGGCAAGCTACAAGGGAATGGGGATTTTCCCAAGTGTCAGAGCTGCAATCGCCTTTACCTTTTGCGTTTTCTATGCCCCGACTTTCTTCTTTTTTTCTTGTGTCGCAGATGAGAATATCCTCTAGGCTTTTTGGAAGATTGGATATGATAGGAAGGGTCGGGCTGATCTGTATTCTTACCAGAAATATTCTGTTGATTCCAAAGTTGGATTTTCCTGATTTCGTCGTCAAGTTGTTTTTGTTTCTTTTTCAATTGCCTCCTTGCCTTGAATACTTGAGGATGGCGTATCAATTGCAGGAGTTCTGCTGTTTGTTTTCTCTTTCTTTTCCACCATTTCTTCAATCGGCTGGGGGGCTTTTTGATTCCTCCAAATATCTTGTGATGATATTTCATCGGGAGAGAACGAGAAACCCAAACCCCTGCCAAGGGAAGGGATGCCTGGTCCATATTGGATTCCACAAGGGTTGCACGCTGCAAATTGGCAGTCAAAAGATTGGCAGCCTGAAAGTCTGATTGGCTTAGATCAACTTTGTCAAAATGACTAAATTGAATCTTGCTTTTTCGCCAGGAAGCCTTCTTGAACTTGCTTTGTGTTAGGTGACAATCCAGCCACTCGCTTTGATCAAGATTGGCAAGATCAAACTTGGATGCGTGGACATGAATACGAGTCATGCTTGTTTTGACAAACGAAGCTTGCGAGAGGTTCGAGAACTTCCAACTACTTCGTTCGAATACTCCACCATTGAGGTCTGCCTCTTGAAAAGAACAGTTGGTCCAGGAACTGTTGAACATGGTCGCTCCGGATATAAAGCTCTGATCAAAGTTACATGCCGTACCCGTAGTCTGAGAAAAATTGGCGACAATCAGTTGGCTCTGCTCAAACACACACTTACTCAGTTCGCATTGGAGAAAGAAGGCATGACTCAAATCACTATGACTCACATCTAGCTGATTGAGTTTGCACTGTTGGAAGACCACAGACCGAAGATCCATCTTCCTGAGAGAAAGGTGATGCATCTCCAAGTTATAGAAGCGAGCCTTGGACCCTTCCGTCCCTTGAGAGGCTAGCCACAGTTGATGATCCTCTATAACCGAATCCAGATCAGATTGAGAAAGTTTCATGGTGCTGCAAATGAATGAGTGAAAACGCTTGGCAATCAAGAGATTCAAAAAGGATGCCTGAGAAGGGGTGGGCAAAGCTTATTCAAACCATAATTGGCCTGTGTTTTTTATTTTTTTTCATCAAAACTTCGCTATTCGCAAAAAAATGCAGAGATTTGCAGCCCGAAACAGCGCACAATCACTTTCTGCCAAATTGACAATGACTATCTGACACTTTGAACCTTGACCTCCTGAAATTGCAAAAATGACAGACTCACTGACAATGGCATATTTTTCGATCTGCGCTACACAGTAAAGCTTATTAACAATTTTTGTTCATAGTTACATTCAATCAATTCAATAAACTAGCGAGTATACTATGTCCCTGAACATCAAACCCTTGGCTGACAGAGTGCTGGTAGAACCAGCCCCAGCCGAAGAGAAAACAGCTTCTGGCATTATCATTCCTGACACTGCCAAAGAGAAGCCCCAGAAAGGCACAGTAGTCGCTGTAGGACCAGGCAAAAAAGACGAACCTACTACAGTGTCTGTTGGCGATACCGTTTTGTATGGAAAGTACTCCGGTACAGAGATCAATGTCGACGGTGTTGATTATTTGATGATGAGAGAATCTGATATTCTCGCGATTGTCTAACTCCCAACCCATTCACTCACAAAAAAAACATTAACAGACTTATGGCTAAAAAAATAGAATTCAACGTTGATGCCCGTGATCGGCTGAAAAGAGGTGTAGACGCACTGGCAAATGCGGTGAAAGTTACCCTGGGACCCAAAGGCCGAAACGTCGTTTTGGACAAGAAATTTGGGGCACCCAATATCACCAAGGATGGTGTCACTGTAGCAAAAGAAATTGAATTGGCCGACCCGATCGAGAACATGGGTGCGCAGATGGTAAAAGAGGTTGCATCCAAAACTGCTGATGTAGCAGGTGACGGAACGACTACGGCTACTTTGTTGGCTCAGGCGATTGTTCGTGAAGGGCTGAAGAATGTAACAGCTGGTGCCAATCCCATGGAGCTGAAGAAAGGAATCGAAGAGGCAACCAAAGTGGTTGTATCAGAGCTGAAGGGAATGTCAAAGGTTATCAGCAAAGGGGAAGAAATCGCTCAGGTTGCGACCATTTCTTCTAACGGAGATACTGAGATAGGTGATTTCATCGCAGATGCGATGGATAAAGTAGGAAAAGATGGCGTCATCACAGTGGAAGAAGCCAAAGGGTTGGAAACATACCTGGAAGTGGTTGAAGGGATGCAGTTTGATCGTGGATACCTCTCTCCTTACTTCGTAACAGATCCTGACAACATGGAAGTGGAGTTGGAGAATCCTTTCATCCTCTTGTATGACAAGAAGATCTCCCAGATGAAAGATTTGCTTCCAGTATTGGAGCAGTCAGTTCAGACGGGTCGTCCCTTGTTGATTGTTGCAGAAGATGTAGAAGGGGAGGCCCTCGCTACTCTGGTTGTCAACAAAATCAGAGGATCTCTGAAGGTAGCTGCTGTAAAAGCACCTGGATTTGGAGACAGAAGAAAGGCAATGTTGGAAGATATTGCGATTCTGACTGGTGGAGTAGTTGTATCTGAAGAACGTGGATTCAAATTGGAAAACACTACTTTGGATATGCTCGGATCAGCAAAGAAAGTAACTGTTGACAAAGACAATACCATCCTCGTTGATGGATCAGGAGATGCCGATAACATCACTGCAAGAATCAATCAGATCAAGTCTCAAATCGAGACCACGACTTCTGATTATGATCGAGAAAAATTGCAGGAACGTTTGGCCAAGCTGTCAGGTGGAGTAGCTGTTATCTATGTAGGTGCAGCCACTGAAGTTGAAATGAAAGAGAAAAAAGACCGTGTGGATGATGCCCTGCATGCAACCAAAGCTGCTGTAGAAGAAGGGGTAATTCCTGGAGGTGGAGTAGCCATCGTTAGAACCATTTCTTCCCTGTCCAAAGGAAGAGGCGGAATCAACGACAACTACCTCAAAGGAGATGTAGGAATCGGTGTAGCCATCGTCCGACGTTCTTTGGAAGAGCCACTTCGCCAGATCGTTGCCAATGCCGGACTTGAGTCTGGTGTGATCCTGAACAAAGTTCTGGAAACTGATCAAGTCGATTATGGATTCAACGCGCGTTCAGAGACTTACGAGAACTTCTTTGAAACCGGGATTCTTGATCCAACCAAAGTAACCAGAAGCGCACTTGAAAATGCAGCTTCTATCGCTGGACTTCTGCTGACCACAGAATGTGTGATCACAGATGAACCTGAGCCAGAAAGTGCAGATGCCGGACATCACCACCACCCAGGAGGAATGGGAGGCATGATGTAAGCAGAAGATTGCACCATTTACATATCACGGCTAGCCTTCGGGCTAGCCTTTTTCTTTTCGCAATCATTGATGATATCATTCTTTTTTGCTATCTTGATCTAGATCCAACCATTAATTATAAGGACTATGAATATTATTGGTATCATCTTTTTGATCGTTTTGCTCGGTGCTGGTGGATATTTCGCCGTTTGGGCCATGAAAAAAACCCTCGCCGATGATACTGACAAAAATCGTCGTCAGAGAAGGGGAGCTAAAAGATGACAATGGGTTCAAACCTTATTAGTTTCCTGAAAAAGCACCTTTTTACCCCTCTTTCCTGCTCCGAGATATCCTTCTTGGACCCATCTCTCTTTTGCCAATATTCATGATTGGTTTCTCAACATAGATTGCATCTTTCCATTGCCCGAATTTATGATGGGAAAATAGCTTTGCAGTAGGAATTTTCTTACCTTTATAGCTTGTGGATTTAAGACAGCAACATGCCTGATGTACCCCCAATTAAACAACAGGAACGCGTAGCAGAAGTCAAGGAGATTTTCTCTGGCTATCTCGACGCCAAAGGCCAAAGAAAGACTTCAGAGCGATTTGCGATCCTGGAGGAAATCTACAACCGATCTGATCATTTCGATGTAGAGTCTCTCTATATCCATATGAAAAACAAAAATTATCGCGTAAGCCGAGCTACAGTGTATAATACCCTGGACTTATTGGTCGAGTGTGATCTTGTCAAGCGCCATCAGTTTGGATCATCTCAGGCACTGTACGAAAAGTCTTATGGCTATAAACAACATGATCACGTTCTGTGTTCAGATTGCGGCAAAGTCATGGAGTTCTGCGATCCTCGACTCGGAGAAATAGAAAAAACAATCGGAAATATTCTCAATTTTGATGTCAGCCATCATTCCCTGACCATTTATGGCAAATGTCTGAATGAGTCGTGTGAGGGAAAACAAAGGCGACAATAATTCTTCCAATCTCGAAACCATTTATGGAAATTTCTTTCACAACTCAAGAAGACATTGGTGTGATCACGCTAGAGGGGAATTTGATGGGCGAAAAAGATGGTGTTCCAATCACTGAATCATTCAGCGAGTATTTGCAGGAAGGAACTCTGAACTATGTCATAGATCTGAGCGAGCTCCAGTTGATCAACAGTACAGGCTTGGGCGTGTTGATCACCTTATTGACCAAAGCAAGAAAAGCAGGAGGAGAAGTCAAACTGGCCAATCCTTCCAGTTATATCAAGAATCTTCTGTTGATCACCAAACTCAATACCATTTTTCAGATCCATCCAAGTGTTGAGGAAGCTGTTATTTCCTATTCAACCAACTAATTCACCAAATCTATGCCTGTAGATGTTATTCTTGGTCTCCAATGGGGAGATGAAGGCAAGGGGAAAATTGTTGATGTTTTTTCTCCAAAATATGATCTGGTTGCCCGTTTCCAAGGGGGACCTAATGCTGGCCATACCATTGTTATTGAAGGCAAGAAATACGTTCTTCACCTCGTACCTTCCGGGATCTTTCATGATGGAACAGTCTGTTTGATTGGAAATGGAGTCGTTCTTGACCCAATTGCCTTACGGAAAGAAATAGAGGAATTGGAAACTGCAGGAATCGATGTGAAAGGGCGATTGCATATCTCAAAAAGAGCCCATCTGATCTTGCCTACTCATAAACTCCTGGATGCTGCCTCAGAGAAGGCCAAAGGTGATAAAAAAATTGGTTCGACGCTCAGGGGGATTGGGCCAACCTATATGGATAAGACGGGCAGAAATGGACTTCGTGTTGGGGACATGGAAGAACCAGGCTTTGATACCAAATACCAGGCATTGGTAGGGAAACATCGACAGATGCTGGATGAGTTATATCAGTTTGACTATGAATTCGAAGAAGAGCAAAAAACATGGATGGAGGCAGTGGAATTCCTAAGAGGTCTCTCCCTGATCAATTCTGAATATTTGCTGCACAAGTATTTAAGTGAAGGAAAAAAAATATTGGCAGAAGGGGCCCAGGGAACCCTCCTGGACATCGAATTTGGAAGTTATCCATTTGTAACCAGTTCCAATACCACAACAGCAGGTGTATGCACAGGATTGGGAATCCCACCCTCTCAGATCAATCGGGTTTTTGGCGTCTTCAAAGCCTATTGCACGCGGGTTGGAAGTGGCCCATTTCCCACTGAGCTGGAGGATGAGCTGGGCGAAAGAATACGACAAGAAGGAGGAGAGTTTGGTGCTACAACTGGACGACCCCGAAGAACTGGATGGCTGGATCTGCCATTGCTCAGTTATGCCATCAAACTCAATGGCGTGACAGACTTAATCATGACCAAGGCTGATGTATTGTCCATTTTGGAGGAGATACAGGTTTGTCATAATTATCAGCTAGGAAGTGAGCAAACGACAGAAGTCCCATATGATCTTCGACATGCTTCCCCAAATCTACAGGGACATCCGGGTTGGGTGAAGGATATCACTGCGATTCAAGATCCCGCCAATATCCCTGGAGCTTTGCATGACTATATTCGAATGATTGAAGGAGAGGTGGGGGTTCCGATGACCTACTTATCAGTTGGTCCAGATCGTGAACAAACCATGTTGATGCAGCCTTTGGCAGTCTAAAGACGGACTTCTTTATTGATTTCTCATTTTGTCAAGAAGATCATTGAGTTGGTCAACTTCATCATCCGAGAGTGAGTTCATGATTTCATCAAGCATGTCTCCACGATTGTCCAATTCTGCCAGAAGGTCGAGGCCACTCTGACTGATCGTTACATCTACCAAACGCTTGTCTTCCTGGCAAGTCGATCTGCTGATCAGATCCTTTTTGAGAAGACGGTCAACAATCCTTGAAACATCAGAACGACGGTCGAGCATCCGTTCTCTAATATCGGATGTAGAGATCGGATTGGGAGATTGACCACGAAGAATGCGGAGAACATTGTATTGTTGAATCGTAATATCAGCCCCTTTTAAAAAATTTCGATGATGACTCACCAACCAATTGTGAGTAAAGATTAAATTGACAGCAGCCCGCTGACGAGAACTCCGGAATGGGGTTGATTGTTTGATTGCTTTTTCCAGTTTCATAGGACGTTAAAAATAAGAACATTTTAGGAAAATTGTTTTTTTACTACCTTGAGCATTCCTAAATATTTCATGCATGCTTCTTTATCAACGCTTCATTTCCGCCATTGTTTGTCTGATGTGCCTGGGACTCTTGACTCATTGTGCCAATCTCCCTTCTCCTCCAAGCAGCTCATCAGAAGAATCCATAGTAAAACTAATCAGGGATGGAGAACAAGTAGAAGTGTGGATGAATGGCAGTTTATTCACGATCTACCAGCAGCCTGATGAAGTCAAAAAGCCAATCTTATATCCGATATTGACCTCTAAAGGTACTGCCATTACCCGTGGTTACCCTTTAGACCCCAAAGTGGGTGAAAGAGCAGACCATCCCCACCACATAGGGGTTTGGTTCAACCATGGAGATGTGAATGATCTGGACTTCTGGAACAATTCCACCAACGTAAAGCCGGAAAGATTGGACCATTATGGAACCATCCAGCATACTGCAATTCGGTCGGTCGAATCAGGAGATGAGGGCCGCCTGCATGTTGAGATGGAATGGCTTGGGCCTGACCGGACTGTTCTCTTGAGGGAATCTACTCATTTTCGATTTTGGACCGGGAAAGGAGTCCGATCCCTAGAGCGACATACCAGCTTGACTGCTGGAGAGGATTCTGTGCTCTTCCGAGACAATAAGGAAGGAATGTTCGGGATACGTCTAGCACGACCACTTGAGCAAGTGAATCCCAAACCGACCATATTGATTGGAGAAGATGGCACCCCTTCTCCTGAGAAAGTTGTAGATACCACCAGTGTCAATGGTTTGTACCGCAACGCAGCAGGACAAAAGGGAGATGATGTGTGGGGAACAAGGGGGAGCTGGGTCTGTATTGATGGGAAAATCGGATCAGAATCGATCTCTGTTGCCATGTTTGATCATGCAGAGAATCCTGGTTATCCGGCTTCCTGGCATGCGCGAAACTACGGATTGTTCTCTGTGAATAATCTGGGTCGCAAAGCCTATAACAAACAAGAGGAAGCTTTTCATGTCAGTCTGGCTCCTGGAGAACGTCTGGAATTTCGCCATCGCTTATCTGTCTACACCACTGATCCCTCAGATGAAGATCTGGAGAAGACTTATAGACAGTTTGTAGAAAAAAAGTGATCGAAACAGGCACTCATGAATGTCAAAAAAAAATCAACTCAAAGAAGAAAGCGATCGCCCTTCTCCTTTGAGTTGTCTGGCTGCCAGGATGTTCTGCTAAAAATTGCCGTTCGAAAAATTCAGAAAGGTCAGCCCTAGAATCAGAAGAAATCCAAGAAATGGTGTAAGCATAGCGAATCTTGCAATTCGCTTGAGTTTTGGTCGTTCCTTCTTGCTGGCTTTTAATTTTTTCCAGGTAGAATACCCAAATCCAAAAGCAATGAGGGAGGCAATAGCTCCTAGAACGGCGAAAAACAAAAAGGGTGCAAGGCCCACCCCGATCAGCATTGGGGACAAAACCAGCAAAGGGTAAGAGAGAAAAGTGAACCCCTTAGCAATGCTTGCATGTTTGTCAACTTTGGAAGCCTTCTTTTTGGCTGTGCGTTTCTGAAGTAGGCTTAAACCTTCTCCATCCAGGGAGGAATGTATGCTGGAGGAGATCTGCTGTTGATTGACAGCTGTCCTCATCGCAGCAGCTTGCGAAGACTTAGGAAAAAACACTGTCAGACCCAGGAAGAAGAAGGTGGATAGGATGATAATAGATTTCATATTTGATGTTTGTAATTGATTGAAAGAAAAAATGTATGTGGAAATAGATGTTTGCTCAATCTATTGGACTGCTGCTGTAGAACCCGAATCCAATTATTTGGAAGAATGGCTGAACCTTGTTGATTGAACTTTTTCAGAAACCGGATCGGCATGATCGCTTTGGGAAGGCTGAAAAGACTGATCAGAAGATTGTTGCATCATCGGGAATATATACACGGAGATAGATAGGAATAAAGCTTTCATAATAAAAAATATTAAGCGTTTGTTCATACCACAAGAATAGAGGACAGAGGAGCAGCTTCAAAAAGGAAAAATCCCGGCCAGATGCCAGGATTTGGAAATTTTCCTTAAGATGAGCCGCTGAAGAGGGAATTTGGAAAAAATGCAAAAGGCTTTTTTTTACCTGCTGCTTTTCGGACATTATCCCAAAAATTATTCGAGAAACAAGGGGAAGAACCTTTGTGAAAACTATCTAAAAAGTCTGACAAGTTTCCATTATCCACATTGTCAGAAGAATAAGTTTGGTTGTAGCTGTAGGGACATTCTGAGACCAAGGCCTGAATTCAGGTTTATGATTCAGACATGAGGGCAAGGAAGAGGAGGCCATAAGCAATACCCACGGTAAGAAATGGGCCAAAAATAGCAAAAAGTGCATTTCGTTTTCCGTCCTTTCCATTTTTCTTGATCCTTCTGAGAGCCAAAATGCCTAGCGTAATGGATGACGCACCAACAAGGCCTGTCGCCAGGAAATAAAAATTTACGATGAAAGCTACTCTTGTGATAGCTAATAAGGCAGGGATACCGGGAAATACCATTGCACTAAAAGCAACAAACAAAACAAGGCCAATCCTGGCAAACTTATCTGTTTCTTTGACCCTTGACTCCTTCCAGATAGAATGAATTTTATGTTTCTTCTTCTCTTTACCAACTTTCAGACCGGGCGTAGAGGAGATCGAAATGGTTTGGGGTATTACGTGAGAAGGTATGCTTTGGCTGGATCCAGCAAGAACCTTCAACTGAGTTCCTGAAAAAAACACCCACAAAAGAAGAAAATAAAGGGAAAATCGATTGTTATGTTTCATAAAGCCAATGATTGTGAAGATAGATGAAAGATGAGTGATTCAATCACTGATTGTCAGCTAGAGAGAGACGATTAGAATGCACAACCAAGAACGCTACAGGCCACGATTGTGGGTATACCAAAAAGAACGATTGCTCCAATCACAGGGGCCAAAATCGCAAGAATGGCGAGGGTCTTGCCCTTTTTTCCATTCTTCTTGATTTTTTGCAGCGCCTGAATTCCGGAAATAGTCGCGATGATTGCAAGCATGGCCCCGATAACAGCAACGGCGATGACACCCGCCAATGTTCCAAGCAATAAGGCCAAAGACCAAGAAGCAGCGAGAACAATGTAAGAGACAATACTGACAATGAACGCATGCCACGCATGAGGTTCTATATCATCCTGTTTCTTTGCTTTCTTGGATTTGAAGCTAAGCTGAGAGACCCATGATTTTTTTGCTTCAACCCGAACCTCTTTGCCAGCAGATCCTGCAAAGGATGGAACCGAGAAGAGAAGGAAGGCAGTCAGGGAAATGGTGAGGAAAAAAGATGTGTTTTTCATTGAAGTAGCTTTGATAAAAATGATTGATTCCCTCAAAAGTAGCAGAGAGAATGAGAGATCATTTGGAAAAAATTTCGGGAAGGAAGCACGGATTCTTGCATCATCCTATTTTGGAGAGAAGTGAATAAAAAATTGAGAGATATCCGTAAAATCAACAACTCATTTCAACGAATTAGTAAAAAATCCTAAATCAGGATATTGCGTTTAGTAAAAAATCCTAAGAGACTTTTTAGGAATCTGTGCTGAGAATTTTTATCGTGTATTTTTCTCTCAGGCAAGGCTCTTTTTTGTTCTCATATGGTGCTATGAGAACAAAAATAGCCGCAGAATGAGGAAAAAAGACGCATACAAAAAATAAGTGACAGATTTTCAAACAGTCTCTAAATACTAATCTAATGACTGGCCAATAGAAGGGGTAGTTCGGTGATCAGATGCTGTCTATCACCCTTATTTACTCTGTAAGCAAAGGTATTTCCTTCCCTTCTCTTGCATAGGGCTTTGGTCAGGGAAAACAATATGCAGAAGAAGGGGACAAATAAAATGATGAAAATGCCAGGATAGAGACTCCTTATCCTGTTTTTTCTTTGGCGATTCCCCCAAGATGGTCTGTGAGGGAAAGCATGCCATCGAAGGAAACTGGCACCTTGTCATATCCAAATGTTTCTCGAAGACTTTTGGTATAGTGATTATCTCCCATGCCCATATCTATGTCAGTCATAGTCAATTGGCAGGGATGTTCATAGCCACAGGCATGTGTGATTTCCAACACCTCCTTTCTCAGCGTTTTTACATATTGATAGAAGCGATCTGATTTGAGAGGAACATTGATTCCGTTCTGCAACCACTTCTTCTGAGTAGCAACGCCAGAAGGACAACGATTGGTTTGGCAGATCTGAGCCTGAATACAGCCAATGGATAGCATGGCTTCCCGGGCAACATTGATGACATCGGCGCCCATGGCGAATGCCATAACCGTTCTGGAAGGGAAGCCCAACTTGCCTGAGGCAATGAAGACCAAATCGTCGGCCAATCCTCGTCCAGCAAATATTTTGTAGACATCAGAAAATGCATAGATAAATGGAAGAGACACATGATTGGCAAAAGAAGGGGGGGCTGCACCTGTGCCACCTTCCCCGCCATCAATGGTGATAAAGTCAGGTCCTTTGCCTGTTTTGACCATCAAATCGGCTAATTCTTCCCATAGTTCCAATTTTCCTACCGCTGACTTGATTCCAACAGGCAAGCCAGTTTCTTCTGCAATAGATTCGACGAACTCCACTAATTCTGGAATATTGCTGAAAGCTGTGTGAGAAGCTGGAGAGAGAACATCCTGTCCCATGGGTACCCCACGAATCTGTGAAATTTCCTTTGTGATTTTTTTGCCGGGAAGCACACCTCCTTTACCGGGTTTTGCCCCTTGAGACAGCTTCACCTCTATGGCGCGAATAAAAGGATTGTTTTCGACGAGCTTCTTCATCTTTTCCATCGAAAACCTGCCATCCTCACCTCTTACGCCAAAATATCCGGTTCCAAAATGAAACACCACATCTGCGCCAGTAGAATGATAGGGAGACAAGCCTCCTTCCCCTGTATTGTGATAGCAACCGGCCTTGTATGAACCACGATTCAGTGACTCAATGGCTTTGGCTGATAGAGAGCCATAACTCATCGCTGAGACATTCACAATCGATCGTGGGCGAAATGGTCGCTGCCGATTGTGATAAGCACCGATGACCTTGGCACAAGGGAGATAGGATTTGTCCTCATGATTGGGATGACCTTCCCTGGCTTGATAGGGAATCATGGTCGGGTTGATGAACACATGTCCAGCGCTGTGGATGTCCTGATCAGTGCCAAATCCCTGATAGTTGTTCTCCCGCTTAGAGGAGGCATATACCCAGGAACGTTGACTCCGGTTGAAGGGAAGTTCTTCCCGATTATTGGCAACAATATATTGTCGAAGCTCAGGCCCTATGCTTTCAAGCAAGTAGCGGATATGGCCAATGATTGGGAAATTGTGCAGAATCGTATGGGATCTATTGATAAACACATCATGAATGGCAATTATCAAAAGCACCAATAAGACATAGCCCCACCAGGGAACAGAAGCGAGTAGTTGTGTCATCGTTCAATTGTTAATCATTACACTTGAAAGTGAATTTAGGAAAGTTTGGCAACAGGAAAAGAATACAGGGTAAATTTTGCGAAGCACATGTGCCAGATCAAGGAAGAACAAGAGTGTGCGTTGAGCTATATTAGGCGGTTTTGGAGGCTGAGATGGCGCAAAAAATCCTTTTGGCTGGTCCCAATCAGGAAAGGTACAACATCAAGAGGTTGAGAGGGATGAGGCCTAACATCCCCAGGCCAAAGCGAAATTGGAAATCAGGCTTTTTGTCAAAAATCAATCCTCCAACTGCAAACCCAATTAGCAATACCCAGAAAAAGGAAAATATATTATAGATGCTTGGTTTGGGCGAAAATCGTACACTTTTACTGCCTTGGGCAGATGAGAGGGCATCCGGGCTTGCCTGTACAATGATCCTATAGGTCTTGCCGAATAGGGGAGTGGAATAAAAAGTAAGATAATCGCCCCGTGTCAGGAGTTCCACGCGATTGCATCTGATCGGCAGAATCCGTTGGGGGGTTTGGACTTCGCATCTGAGTTGGCTTCCGGGCTCATAAGATTGAATCACATCAACCAACTTTTCCGGCTCAGATGCTTTCCCTAATCCCCAGTCTAGCAGAAAAACCAGCATCAACCCAAGGCTTATCCAGGACAGGATTTTTACGTAAGGTCGATATTGAACGAACTCAGCAAAGATGGCTTTTTCCTGCTTGATTTTTGCTTCGCGATACCGTCTCCTTCGCTCCTCTTCTGAAATGTCGGCAGGATCTGTAGGTCTTTTGGGACCTGGTTGGTAGACCTTCCGTTTTTGGAAAGCAAAGGGATCACCATTCTTAAATCGCTGAAGTTGGAGGTCGTATTGCTTTCGCAATTGAGGATCACTCAAGGTTTGGTAGGCTTCATTGAGTTGGAGAAACAAGTCATGGGCATTGGGGTCGGAATTGCTGTCAGGGTGCAATTTCATGGCCAACTGTCGAAAGGAATGTTTGATTTCCTGTTCGCTTGCTTGTTGAGAGAGACCAAGTACCTGATAGTAGTCTTTTGCCATGATCTGTCTGTTATCCCCAAAATATCAATCCAAGAATATTCAGAGAAACAAAAACCGCGAGTGTTCCCAGATAGGTATTGTGTTCAGGATTTCTTCGAAAGATCAATGCGACACTGGTAAATATCAGGACGAGCCAGATCAACTCAAATGGACTGTCATAGCGGCAGCCATAGGTATCCATGGTATAGACTTCTCCATAATCTTTGACCATGACCTTGACAGGGATATCTCCAAACATGCTTTTCTTGACCTGAACAAAGGAGCCAATGGCGATTTTATCAGCCTGAGACCGATGCACGCCGAAAGTGCTTCCTTTTGTTTTGATCTTGATGACACTGGGTTGAGTAAACGACCAGGGAACGGCTTCTTTTTTCAAGACGATCTCAGGTGTTTTTTCGATAGAGAGTGCCTTATCCACCAGCAGAAAGATGCTGAATACCAGAACCCCCAAACAGAGTCCTCTTAGGATTTTGGACACGAGAGAGAAGCCGCGAACAGAAGCTTCAGCCTCATCAAGGACTATTTTTTCATATTTCTCCGAATACGTTCTCGGAGGTCTTTTTTTGCTCTCTGAAGAAGTTGTAGAAGAAGTAGTGGAACCACCTCTATATCGCATTCGCTGATTGTACAGGGATCGATTATATCGACTGGCACGCTTGGCCCTTGTTCGTTCCAGGCTTTCAAAACCACCAGTATTGTTGGTGGAGGTTTTTCTTCCGTGATGTCGATCATGCAATCGATTGTACTTCTGCCGCTCTAATGGATTGCTGAGAATCCGATAGGCTTCCCCCAACTGAACAAATTTTTGGTGGGCAGAGGCCTCGGAATTTCTATCTGGATGATACAGAAATGCCTGCTCCCGATAAGCTGTTTTGATCTGCTCATTGGTAGCGTTTCGGTCAATTTCCAGTATTTGATAATAATCGACAAACATTGCAGAGAGTACAGAGCTGCCTGACAAAAGCAAAGGGTACGCGACTGAGGTCCCGTACCCTTTATTTTGGGTTTAGCTAAAAGAACAATTCTTATTCACCTGAACTTTGTGCAGCCATAGGAACACCAGGCATCACATCCTTCAGTCTCCCCTCTCTTTTCAGGATCTCCTGAGTCATTCTGAAAATCTTGTCCTCATCATTAACTTGTACGATACCCCCATCTGGGCCGGGTTGAATATGAAAACCGACGGCTTCGCCGCGTTCAAAATTAGATCCCCCAAAATAATTACGAACAGTTTCGACGGAAATACCTAATTCCTTTGCGATTTTGCGCATAGTCCCATCAGGGAGACTATCCTTAATTTTACGAAGCTGATTGAAGGTTAATGTCATAATTATCACATTTTTGTATTGCAAATCTTTTCATCAAGATAATACATTTTGCGCGAAATACAAACGAAGATTTACATTCTTACCAGAGAGACATGGCCTAGTTTTTCTTCCGTTTTTTTCCTTCCTGAATTCGCCTGAAAATAGAGATCAGGAAGCCAATTGTCAGGATGAAAGTACCCAACCACAACAGGTTTATGAACGGTTTGCTGATCGCCTTGATAATCACATAATCAGACTGTGGATCAAGATGTCTGACTTGTAGGTGGATCAAATCCTTGTCTGGAGTTACGCCCACAAATGCGATGTCCATTCCCAGCGCATCAATCTGAGAGCTGATCATGCCAGGCTTGTTGCCATCTATCAGGAAAATGGGATTGGCTTCATACCTTCCTGTTTCTGTAATCGCGACAACATTGGCTGCGGCTGCCACTTGGAAATCTTTCAAATCAGGGCGATTCGTAAGGTTTTGTACCTCGGACAACTGTAAGATAATGCTTCCAATTCTTGCTGTATCTCCCACCTTCAAGCCAAAGCTATAAAATTGTGGTTCCTGACTTTTGGGGTCTGGAAGATTAGAAGTATATACATAGATGTCTCTGTCCCAGAAGATTTTGCGGCTTGGATGTGGCAGGATACTCTGCATTTGCTCATTGATTTCTGTCTCTGGAAAGAGGGTGAAATGCTTGCTGGTATCTCGTAGATCATAGAATGTCATGCCGTAGAGATCACGATTGTTGATCAATTCCGGCTCGAAGGAAGCAAGATCCCTGTTCATCAGTTCCTGGAGTTTTTTTAGATCGATCTCTCCTTCAGGCTCTGCAAATGGATCAGGTGCTCCAGAATGATCATGGCCTGTATGATCGACACTTCCTTCCTTGATATATGGACTTCGTGGCAGAATGACTGCAAATCGTTCTCCACTGGCATCATCAAATCTGAGTTTGAACTGCACTGAATTTTCTTCAATAACTTTGAGTCGGGCAATGGGAGCTTGTGCTTTTACCATCCCCAAATAATTCACAAAGTAGTGTTTGATCGGGGTCATTTGACCTCGGACCAGGAGCACATTGTCTCTTTTTTCCTGGTTGGACATGGAAGATCCTGAAAAATCTTCCGGTCGGAGATTGGTACTGATCACCTCATCATATCCTGACGAAAACAGCATGCCTAATAACATGAACCCGAATCCAATATGGACCACTGTTCCTCCCATAACTTTCAGGCCTTTTCTGTTTTTTCGGACTAAGGAAATGAGAATATCTGTGTTGGCAAATACAGCAAAAAGTGA
Source organism: Bacteroidota bacterium (assembly GCA_039029315.1). Taxonomy (GTDB): domain Bacteria; phylum Bacteroidota; class Bacteroidia; order J057; family J057; genus JBCCCJ01. Next base: position 142,200 of record JBCCGK010000005.1, read on the forward strand.
CGAGTAAAGCAGCAATTCATCCGCAATACTCATGATGCCGTATTTGAGGTATCCAATTATTTTTCCCAAAATACCTGAGCCCGTTTGCTGTGGGTCAATATAGTCTGCATAGATGTTGTTGTAGGCAAAGTCCATGTCGGCCAGCATGATTCCAATCACGACCGCACTTCCGGTAAGGATGGACAACAAGAACGGCCTGAACAAGGCATCACCAAGGGATTTTTTTCCTTTTATCTTCCACCATAAGAACTGTCCAACCCCAGAGAGAAGTCCAAAAAGAATGGCAAACCAGACACTCCATTGATAATAAAAGTATTGGACCTGTACAGGAGGTGCAATATTGGTATCAAAAATGGCATTGAAGACAGGAATAGAGGTTGCCATCGTAATCAACAAACCTGAAAAGATAAAAACCATGATCCCCATGAACAGCATAAATTCAGCAGACCATACCTTGCTTTCGTCAGGGCGTTGTGGGATCTCTCTCCAGCGAACAATCATGGAGGCGAAAACAGAGGCTGTATAGAACAACAGCAGAACCAATAACTGTCCGGATAGGCCAAGATCTGTGAATGTATGGACAGAGGTTTCTCCCAGAATCCCACTTCTTGTGAGGAAGGTACTATACAGCACCAGTAGGAAGGTCCCCACGATCATGATCATGGTGAGTTTGAGATAGGATTTGCTTTTTTGGTAAATCAGCATGGCATGAAGAGAGGCTACGCCACATAGCCAGGGGACCAGGGAAGAATTCTCAACCGGGTCCCAATTCCAATATCCGCCAAAATTCAGGGTCTCATAAGCCCAATATCCTCCCATGATGATGCCAATTCCCAAAATCATGACTGAAAATGACATCCAGGGCATTGCTGGTCGAATCCATTCCTTGTATTTGCCACGGAACAGGCCTGCCACCACATAGGCAAAGGGGACGACTGTAGAGGCAAATCCCAGGAAGAGGGTTGGAGGATGAATCACCATCCAATAATTCTGAAGCAGGGGATTGAGCCCATTTCCATTGGAGGGAACAAAATCAGGTCTGTCGAGATAGATGGGATTCTCCGCGAACACATTTTTGAGTAAGGTAAAAGGAGTGCTCCCCAATTTCCAGGCTTCCACATTGATAGAGGCACTGGCGAGGGTCAATCCAACGAGCGTCAAGCCTGCCAGGATCTCAGGAATGGTGAATTGTTTGGCTGAGGATGATCGAATGAGGTAGACGATGAACATGACCAGATACAACACAGATAGAAGGGAAAACAGTTTGAAACCGATCACATCCATGCCAAATCCATTGCCGCTGGTAGATTCCCAGCCCAGTTGCCCCCGAAACAACAAGACAACAAAACAGGCAGCCAAAATAACAGATGCAAGGTGAAAATTGCCCGATACAGGCAAGGCTTCTCGCACCTGAAAATATCGCCAACCCATATATCCTGCGGATAGGACTGCCATCAGAAACATAAGTCCAATTACCCAGGTAGAATCTACATACACCCCAAGCAGCATAGAACTCAGGATCAGCTCTACCGAAGAAATAATGGCAATCACGCTATTGCGCCATTCCCCAGCATTGAATAGCAGAATCATACCGAGTACGCTATGCCAGAAGCACCAAAGCAGAAAACTGCCTTCCTGTCCTTCCCAAAAACAGGAAATCATATAATATACCGGAAGCTCATTGGAAGAATGGGACCAAACATAGTGGTACTCATATCGATGGGCATAAATCATGTAGAACAGGGTGAGGATGATCCCCAATATGCTGGCACCGTGGGCAATAAAGCCTGCCATGCCCATTCTTTCCCAGGATCGTTTTTCCTGACCGACTTCTCGATCTGCAAAAAAGAAACTGGCCATCGACACCAAAGCTCCCGCAAAGGCAAGCGCAGTGAAGAGTTCTCCTAATTTTCCAAGTGTAAAGGCTTCCATAACAAGGGGCTATTCGTTCCCGGCTATATCTGTGGGTTCGTATTTAGATGGACATTTCATGACAATTTTGTCTGCCACAAATTGGTCTTGTTTGTATCCGCCAACTACCACAACCTTTTCAGCCTGCTCAAAGTTTATGGGTTTGGGGTCAAAATAATGGACCATTTCTACACGCTTCAAGGTATCTTGCATATAAAAGCTAAAAAGATCCTGGGATTGATCATAAGAAGCCTGGTCCCTCTGAACCCATTTTCCTACGATGTGGACCTGATTGTTGCTGGCTTTGGCGGTCGCAAAGTCTGTATAGATGCTGGCATTTTGAGAAAGATTAACGCCTAGGGCTACCAAAAAGATCGCAAGCGCAACGATAGCAATAATATGTGCTGGTTTCATTGGATTAGGGGGATTGTTGGTCTTGAAGTTCTGACAATTTTTCTTCCAGTTGTTTCATCTTCTTATTGGTCGAAAACAGATAAGCTACCATCGCACCAAATATGACCAAAAGGACTGCCATTACTGTATACACTTTCTCATTTGAGAACAGAATAGCTGGTTCTGGAAGTTTACTTTGTAATAAAATAGCGGACCAGTGAAACATAATCATTCAATTCTTCAGTTAGTGGTCTGTGAAAGAGGAGGAGAATCCTGTTCATCTCGTTGACCATATTCTTTATCAGCAAGCAGGTTGTCGAGTTGCCATCTCAATTGTTCAATGCGGTTACGTTGGCTAAATAACCAGATTCCCAGGAAGATAAAACCTAGAATCGCGGGATAAAAGACCATTCTGCCTGTACTATCCAGCGTGCCAATGAAGTTGCCCCCAACATTGTCTGAATCAGAGGACGTAGGGTGAAGGCCTTCAAGCATTCTGGGAACGATGAAAAAGAGTGGGATGAGGGTTGCAGCGGCAAACACATTGTAAACCGCAGCGACTCTTGCGCGCTGTTCAGGCTCTGCAAAGGATGACCGGAGCAGGAAATAGGCAAGATAGATCAGCAATGAAATCAGAGCACTTACCTGAATCGGGTCCCAATTCCACCAGGAACCAAAAGACCAGCCAGAGATGGTGGCTGCATTCCAGGTAACTCGGGACCAGAGAATGCCTGTAATCAAGCCAAGAATGTTGAACAGAATACCCACGCGAGCCGCTTCCTTTGCTTGTATATCCAGTCGGATGGGATCTCCGGTACGTTCCCGATCTGGATCTAACTCCCTCAAAAGGCGAATGCTGTAATACACAGACATGAACATCAACACCAACATGGCGAACCACATCGGAACATGATAGAAAACGTTTCGCCCAGTTTGGCCCCACAAGGGTTTGTCGGGAATGCCCACACTCATGCCGACGATGAGTGCATAAGTGATCAGAATGATGGCGAGAGATTGATAGATAATCCTCCAGTTTCTCTTGGCTTTCATATTAAGCAAAGATACACATTTTCCCTTCTATTCCCGCCAAACAAAGGGAAATAATATGGTGGACAGAACAGCCAAAACGACTGTCATTCCCATCAGCATCCAGAGTCTGTCGTTGTTGGTGGAAGCAAGGCCCTCGATTGCGCTGCGTGAGATTCGAATCAACATCAACAAGATCGGGATGACAAGGGGAAAACTCAACACTGCCAGGAGTGTGGTTCGGTTTTCTGCCTGGGCTGAGATAGCGGTCACCAGGGTGAGATTGGCAGAGAGACTCCCGCTTCCCAGAAGAATAAGGGCGAGCATGACAGCCGGTTTTGCGATGTCTATTCCGCCTAGAAAAGCATGAAAAAATAAGGTTAGGCCAGATATTAAGAACAGCAGAATCCAATTATAGATCAGCTTGGCAATCATGATAGAGCTGGGACTGGCCAGGGCGTACAGGTATCTGAGATGCCCGATTTTCTCTGACATAAAACTTTTGGCCACAGCATTGATGGCGACGAACAGAATAATGATCCAGTACAGGATGTTCCAGCTAAGCGGATTCAAGCTTCCTGCCATGGCAAGAGCGATCACAACCACCATGCTCAATACATACAGCAACAAGCCATTGAAAGCATATTTCTGCTTCCACTCCAGCAATAGTTCCTTGTAAAGAAGAGTTGTGATTTCGTGCCACATGCTGCAAATGTACAGGAATATTCCCATTCATTCTATTCCCAGACTGCTGCTATACCTTCTTCGAGGTACTGAAGAAGTTTATGAAAACTCCATTCATTCCCCTTGATGAAAAACCCCATCAATTGTTGATACTTATCTGTGTTTTTGTAGCCAATCCCGTAGGAAGTTAAGCGAGATTTATTGTCAGATAAGGCTTCGAAAATATTGACATTATACAAATCGTCAACATCTTCTTTCATGAATTCAGGCCAGTTTTTGCTAATATCTGCCTGAAGTGTCAGAATCCGAAAAGGGACATGGTTGATGATTCTGAGGGTATTGGTTGTGGAATCTCCAATAGAGCCTGACACATTGTAATTGCTGAGAATGGTCCCATTAACCTTGAACTCCATCTGAACCAGTGGTGTAGACCAACTTCGCCACCCTTCTTCTGTGCTGTAGGCATGCCATAGATCTTCGACAGGGGCGTGGACTGTCACCTCCTGAATCAGGAATAACTCACCAGACTTAGAGGTGTCAATCTTGCTGATGATTCGAGAAGCATAGGGAGAGGTATCTGTCTGTGCATGAAGGGAGGGGATTGTCAAGAGGAAAAAGGAAAGAATTGCGAAAATCAACTGTCTCATACTCGATATTGGTTTTCAGCAAATCTAGTAGGAGAAGGAAAGGGAGTATTGTAAAAAATTTACCTCCTCATGATTGTTGCGGAAAAAAATTCAGACGATCATGTCCTTCCTCCCAAAAATCTTGTGGATTATAGCCCGAAAAATGCTTGAAATCCTTGATGAAATGTGCCTGATCATAATATCCACAATCTATCCCAAGCTGTGCCCATTGAATCTGTTGTCTGGCCTGGATTTTCGGAAAAGCCTCAGAGAATCTTTTGATCCGCTGAAAAGCTTTGGGAGACAGACCGACATATTTTTTGAACAAATGGATGAAGTGTTTTTGTGAGAAATGCGTCTGTTCAATGATTTCTTTGAGATGGGAGATCGTTGGGTTGTGGGTGATTTTTCTCACTGCTTCCAGAATTTCAGCAGGAGGCATCTGTTCTGGCCTTAGTTGGGCGAGTAGCCATTGTTCCAGCATCTCGAGCTTCTCTTCCCCTGAGGGGCAGAGAAGAAGCGACTGTCGCAGGTGCAAAATCGATTCCCCAAATACCTCTTGTGCAGGAACCACCTTATTGTTCAGTATATGAATTGGGAGATGAAATAAAGGATAGCAACCAGCTGGATGGAATCTGACTGCCATCAATTCAGTTTCCGGTGTGCTAATGAAAAAGTATCCTTGCTGCATACCAGATACCCAGGCCCCTGTACAAAGCTGTATGGGAGCCTGGGTATCATTATCATAAATATATCGATGTCGATCATCCAACTCAATCACCAGGTTGATGCTGCCATCTGGAACCAGACGTTCTCGTTCGTGCTCCGGTTTGTAGGCCTGGAGATAGAACATCTGCTCAATGCTGAAAGCGAGCGATTCCCCTGGAAGTCGAGGCAAATAAATCATCTGATCGGACCTACGATTCCAGGAAAGGGTAACGGTAATCAGTCGGCGGGGCAAACGTCTCTTTGATCGTCCGCGGTGATACCCAGCGGATGAGGTTCAGATAAGATCCAGCTTTGTCATTGGTTCCAGAACCTCTTGCCCCTCCGAAGGGCTGCTGCCCAACTACTGCGCCGGTCGGTTTGTCATTGATATAAAAATTCCCGGCAGTATGTTGGAGGCGTCTGGCTGTCCGATCAATTACCAATCGATCCTGCGCAAAGATGGCTCCTGTCAACGCATAGGGACTCGTCTGGTCCAGAATATCCAGCGTAGCCTCATAGGCTGCATCCTCATAGCGATAGACAGTAACAACCGGACCAAAAATTTCCTCACACATGGTCAGGTATTTGGGCGTTTTGGCCAGAACAACAGTCGGTTCAATGAAGTATCCTTTGGATTTGTCATATTGTCCGCCTATCAAGATCTCCGCATCATCATCAGCCTTAACCTGATCGATATAAGCCGCAATTTTGTCAAAAGCTCGCTCATCTATAACAGCATTAATAAAATTGCCGAAATCAGCTGGATCTCCCATTTTGAAGCTGGCGACATCAGTTTTGACTTTATCCATCACTACATCAAAAATTGAATCAGCAAGGTAGACACGTGAGGCCGCAGAACATTTTTGTCCCTGAAATTCAAAAGCTCCTCTGGAAATCGCCACAGCTGCAGCAGCAGTATCCGCACTTTGATGAATCATGATGTAATCCTTTCCACCCGTTTCTCCAACGATTCTGGGATAGGATTTGTACAGGTCGATATTCGTCCCGATTGTTTTCCACAAGTGCTTGAAGACAGCCGTAGAACCAGTAAAATGCAGCCCTCCAAAATCTGGATGTTGAAAGACTACTTCACCAGCGGTAGGACCATCTGCATACACCAGATTGATCACGCCATCCGGTAAGCCTGCTTCCCTGAATAATTCCATCAGGAACCATGCTGAGTAGATTTGACTGTCAGCGGGTTTCCAAACACAGGTATTACCCATCAAGGCAGGTGCTGCAGGAAGGTTGGCTGCGATGGAGGTGAAATTGAAAGGAGTGATACAAAATACAAAGCCTTCAAGTGCCCGGTATTCCAGCCGATTCCACATCCCTGGATTTGAACCTGGTTGATCTCGGTAGATCTGGGTCATATAGGCTACATTGAACCGAAAAAAATCAGCCAACTCTGCAACAGCATCAATCTCAGATTGGAAGACATTTTTGGATTGAGCCAGCATGGTAGAGGCATTCATGCGCGCTCTCCATGGTCCTGCAAGCAGATCTGCTGCCTTGAGAAAGACAGAGGCCCGATGTTCCCAGGAGGTGTTTTCCCAAGCAGTTTTCGCAGCCATCGCAGCATCAACAGCTTGCTGTACATGAGTGGCATCCCCTCTGGAATAATGTCCAATCACATGTCCGTGATTATGTGGAGGACTGAGCGGATGTTTGTCATCTGTAAACACTTCCTGTCCACCGATAAACATGGGAATATCCAGTTGCTGACTTGACAGTTCTGCCAATGCTGCCTGAACCTGAGCCCGCTCCTGGCTTCCGGGAGCATAAGAGAGGACGGGTTCGTTTTTGGGAGTGGGAACCTGAAAAAAGCCTTTTTGCATGTCAAATATTTTGGGGGTATTGGATTGAATCTGCAAATATAATCAGAGAACAGTATCTTCGCGCCATGAATCCAAAAGAAATAGCCGGAACGCGAGCCGCGCACTTTGTGAAAGCCGGAATGACCCTTGGGTTGGGAACAGGATCAACGGTGTATTTTACCTTGATGGAACTGGGAAGAATGGTGAGAGATGGTCTGATTATTCAGGGGGTTGCGACCTCTGACAGGACGGTAGATATTTGCGAAAAAGAAGGAATCCCTCTCCTGGACATTCATCAGGTACAAAAGTTGGATCTGTACCTGGATGGAGCCGATGAGGTCGATCCACACTATGCCCTGATCAAAGGAGGTGGGGGGGCTCTGTTTCGGGAAAAACGTGTTGCATCTCTGGCGAAAGAACGCGTGATCATTGTCGATGAATCGAAAATTGTCCCTACATTGGGGACATTCCCCTTGCCCGTAGAAGTAGTTCCCTTTGGATGGCAGCATGTCTTTTCTCAAATTCAATCCATCGGAGGGAATCCAGTTGTGAGAATGGTGGGAGAGCAGTTCTACCACACAGATAATGGCAATTATATTCTCGATTGTCATTTTGGCGCAATCCCGCAGCCTGAAGCCCTGCATCATCAGCTCAAGGCCATGATCGGATTGGTCGAAACAGGCTTGTTTTTTCACATGGCAGAAAGAGTGGTGGTTGGGAAATCAGATGGAACAGTTTATGTACTGCCTGCATAGACAAACTGCTATTGTTTGACTCTAGATTCAAGAACAGATGCTCGCCAGAGTAGGAACCGACATAGATACAGCCGTTTCTCTCCTTCAGCAAGGAGAAGTGGTCGCCATTCCTACAGAGACAGTATATGGTTTGGCTGGAAATGCCTGTGAACCAGATGCGCTTCTCAAGATTTTCGAAGCCAAAAATCGCCCTCATTTTAATCCACTCATTGCGCATACCAATCAGTTGGACAAAGTTCAAGAATTTTTGGCACCCATTCCTGACATCGCTTATTCATTAGCGGAATCTTTCTGGCCGGGACCGATGACATTATTATTGAAGAAAAATGATCAGTTGCCAGATTTGTTGACTGCAGGGAATCCCAGGGTGGCCATCCGGGTTCCTGCACATCCTCTAGCCTTGGATCTGCTGACTCAGCTCGATTTCCCACTTGCCGCACCAAGTGCCAATCCATTTGGTTATATCAGTCCGACCACAGCCGCTCATGTTGCAGCCCAGTTGGGAGCCAGAATCCCCTACATTCTGGATGGAGGGCCTTGCACCATCGGCATAGAGTCGACCATTTTGGGATTTTCGGAGGAGGGGCAGGTCATTGTTTATCGGATTGGAGGATTGGCCTTGGAACAGGTAGAAAAGATTGTGGGGAAACTGAGCATTTTGTCACATTCTGGCAGAAATCAACCAAAGAGTCCAGGCATGCTCAACAGTCATTATGCCCCAACAACCTCCTTATATTTAGGGGATGTGCAAGAACTTCTGGCAGAGTATGGGACAGAAGGAACTGGCATTCTATCCTTTTCAAGGCTGATTCCTGACCTTCCTGGAATCGTACAGCGATGTTTGGCTCCCTCTGGACAGATGGAAGAAGCTGCTAAAAATTTGTTTGCTGTGATGCGGGAACTGGATCGTTTGGGCTTGAAACGAATCCTTGCAGAAAAAGTACCCGAACATGGAGTGGGCAAGGCCATCAATGATCGATTGAGTCGCGCACAGGAAAAGATGAAGTAGAGAGCCAATTTATTGGAAAACAATCCGTTCTAATAATAAGAACCCTACAAGCCATATATCCATTGCTTTTCATGGTAATTCATTTTATATTACCTCTATAAACACACCCTTCCTATATGAAAACGGCTGATCTGGATAACAAGCTTGACAAAAAAGCGCATAGACATTCAGAATTCAGGTCTGTTGGATACCAACACGCCACAGAGGGAGTTGCGCTTCAGTCCACAGTTAGTGGAGAACAACAAGCCGCAACACAACTATCTTCCGCTTCTATCGCTGCACCGGCTTTTCGCCTCCATTCCAGCGAGGAAAATATGCCCATTCATTCTAGTTCATCAGTGAATGCGCCCTTCCAGCTTCGCTCTGAAGAAAAGGCTAACAAAGAGCCATTTTCCCAGCCGCTCGAAAGGTATCAACTGAGCAGTCAGCCCTCGCTACCCGTTCAACGGCAATCTTCCACTCCTTCCAATGGGGTGGTGCAACGAAGTTGGCTTCCAGAATGGGTCAACGATGGATTAGATGCCGCAGGGGAAATGGCTGAAAGCGGAATGAACACTGCCAGATCTGCTGCAAGAACGGTAGGAAGAGCTGTGAGTAGCGGTGCAGAAGCTGTAACAGAAACTGTCAGCAATGTAGCTGAAAGTGTTTCGGACGGGGTTTCTAATGGTGTAGAGGCTGTTGGAAATGTGGTAAGAAGCGGGGCACGACATGTGGCAAATGGAGCCAGAGCAGTTGGAAGTGCTGTCAGTCGGGGGGCAGGACAAGTCGCAGAATCAGTAGGTGATACCGTCCGCAGCGGGGCTGAGACTGTGGCAAGGGGAGCGAGAGCGGTAGGAAATACAGTCAGGAGGGGAGCAGAACGAGCCTATGAAGGTGCGAGAGAGGTGGTTGGATCTGTCAGAGATGGTGTATCCTCTGGCGTAGAGCGGGTTGGCCGTACTGTCCGTAGAGGGGCAGAAGCTGTTACGGAAGGAGTTGCGAATCTCGCCAATCGAGCAAGAGCGGGTGCAAGCTCTCTCGTCCAAAGAGGAAGTGAAGTAGTGCAGGCTGGATTGGAACGAATCAGAAATGTGGGAAGTTCGGTACAGGAAGCAGTCTCTGTAGGCATAACTGCCGTGAGAGAGTTTGGAGCCAGAGCCCTCGAAAAAGCCAGAGATATTGGCGAAAATACAAGAGCCGCTGTCTCCGATATTGTGAATCGATTGGCGAACAGAAGCAGAGAAATATTCAATCATGTATTCAGTACTGCGACCGCCAGTGATGTGTTGCTCAACTCAGTTCTTGGTACCGCCAGGGCATTGGACAGCATTTTTGGCCCCAATGGAACGGCAATACAGGCCGAGGATATTCCTGATGAACATGCCTTTGACGAATTTGTCGCCAGACATCTTGCCTACATTGGAGATGGCAACATAAATATGGACGATCAAATAAGCGCAGAGCAAGTGGATAGATTAAGAAGTGAGGGCTTTGAAGATGATATTCAGACGATTGAAGGAGAAGAAGGCTTCCAAATGACCTTTATTGTTCCACAACCGGGCTCAGGAAGGAACCCCATGTTGGCGATCAGAGGTTCTGAAGATGGAACAGATATGTACAAGGATTGGGGAAGTGATATGGATTATCATCAGGTAGGAGACAGGCAGTTCAATGCCAATCGCGAGCGAATTGCTCAGGTCATCGAATATCTGTGTCAGAATAGCGAAACTGGCCAAATCGATCTGACCGGGCATAGTTTGGGAGGTGGATTGGCACAGACCATCATGGCACATCACACCCGTCAGATCGCCAGACTCACCACCTTCGCCGCCCCTGGACAAAACCAGGAGAGTGTCGATATGTACAATCAAAATGTGGAGGAAATGCGAGCAGAAGGCTTAGAGGGGCCTGAAGTCGCCCATCATGTGGAGGATCAAGGGATGGTTTATCTGGTGGGAGAAGGACACTTGCCAGGAACAACCTATCGGCATGATGTCGGACACATCGATTTTGTAGAGGCTCATACCACCAACTTGATCGATGGAGTAGAAGATCATTCCATTGAACGATTTGACGAATTCCCGGATTACCTTAGAGGACAATTGGCGGAAGTCATTCGAAGAGGAGCTGGCTCAACCGTGATTGGACCCCTGCTTGGAGAGTTGGACCAGTTACAGGACATGCGCAATGAACATTACAATCGGAATGATATGAATCAGGTTCCTGAAACAGAACCTGTGGATGATCCCAATTGGCGACGTTTGCCCGATTCACAATCTATCTATCACCAGAACGGAGAAGAGGGAAGAAACAATCGAAAGTATGTAAGCGCTGATGGAGGAAATCACGAGGCCGTATACAATGAACAAGGCGAGCTGGTCAGAGACAATGAAAACATGGGTACCTACAATTTTCACGGGCCTGATGATACCATGGGGCATTTGGAAAGAGACGTGGTCCCATATTGGATCTGGGGCAATAATGAAGAGGATCAAACCCCACTGATCAATCGAATTTTTGGTCCAAGAATTCGGGAAAGAATCCTAGAAGGTGGGCAGTCAACCATTGACTCTCTTCGGGAAAGCCTCAGTGACATGGTGCAGGAAGGAATGCGTAAAGTTCGCGGGGAAGAAGGACAAGAATAATGTGATGACTCGATTCTAATATATGAACACTTCATTCTTCCAGGCATTCATTCTGTGTTTCTCCATTTTCCTGCTCTTCAGTTGCCAAAATTATTCTCAAAAAAGTATGGATGCGACCGACTACCAGACTGTTCTGGAAAATAAGTATGGACAGAAATTTATTGTCCAGAAGGCTCCCCGAAGTAGCGGAAGTGGCAAAAAGCTGGTGATTGCATCTCCGGCCCAATCTCCTGATATGTCCTTTCAAGCGGAATTTGATAGAAACGGAAGTTATCTCTCAGATACCTATATGCAAGTGATTTGGAGCCGGCAACTGAAATCTGTGGTAGAAGATGCCATTCAATGTGGAGAGATACCCTATGTTCTGAAAGTAAGTTACTATCAACTCAGCAATGAGGAGGTAGATCCAAGAAACATTCCAGAAGTCCAATCGATGATTCAATTGCCTGAGTCAGAGAACAAGACCAACGTCTGGGCACATGTATTTGCCAATGCCGAAAAGCAGGAAGAATTGCGTGAAATCATCAGCTGTATTCATCGAAGTTTGACAACATTATCTGAATTGGGTACAGCAATCATATACTTCAACATATCCATCTACGACAAATCCATCCCAAAGAAAGAGGACCTGAATTCCTTTAATTTTGGATTTTCTCGGATCAAAACAGATTCCTTCGAAGACATACACAAGGATGGGCTACAAAAGAGGATCGTATTTGAATGGAATTCTGATCAGAATCTGCCTGATGAAGAGGCCATATTGTCAATTGTCGACCACAAACCAAACTATTTTGGGAGTAAGGTCCAGCGGTTTGAGAATTGAGTCAGAAACTGATCAAGTTTTGGAATTTGAAAAGGAAAGGCCAGATTTTGTGTTCTGATAGGTCTCTTTTTGTGAGGAATCCCGGTACATCGGGATTTCGAGGAAAAAAAGCGGAGTCGTGGTTCCCAAATCTGTCTCCTTCTTCTCGAATAACATTTTTAAATAGTTTCTCAATTCCAGATTTCCATTTTTCGACACAAAGCTGTACATTTGCGCTCTCATTAAACGTTCATTCATTTCTGTTTCACCAAGATTTGTGGTTATATGCCAGTAAAATTAAGACTCAGAAGACAGGGCCGAAGAAAGGCTCCTCACTATTCCATTGTTGCAGCAGATGCAAGAGCACCTCGCGATGGAAAATTCATTGAAAAAGTAGGGTATTACAATCCTATCAGCTCACCAGCCCGTGTTTACCTTGATCATGATGCTGTAATCAAATGGTTGCAGGTTGGCGCTCAGCCGACTTCCTCAGTAAGAGATTTGCTGCGTCATACCGGGATTACTGTAAAGTTTGCCCTCATTAAGCAAGGTAAGTCCGAAGAAGAGATTGAGAGAATCTATGGTCGTTGGCGTTCCGAAAAGGATCGCAAGCCCAAGAAGAAAGTGATCTCTATCGCAAAGGATGGAACACCACTTGAGCCTATTCCAGGCGAGAAAGAAAAAGTGGAAGCTCCACGTGAGGCATTGGTCGTGGAGAAGCCTGCTCCTGAAGCAGAAGCACCTGTGGAAGAAGCCTCAGCAGCGGAAGAAACTCCCGCGGAAGAGCCTGCTCCAGTAGCAGAAGCACCTGTGGAAGAAGCCCCCGCAGCGGAAGAAACTCCCGCGGAAGAGCCTGCTCCTGAAGCAGAAGCACCTGTGGAAGAAGCCCCCGCAGCGGAAGAAACTCCCGCAGAAGAGGCTGCTCCAGTAGCAGAAGCGCCTGCGGAAGAAGCAGCTGTAGCGGAGGAGAAACCAGCAGAGGAAGCCGCTCCAGAGGAGAAAGCCCCTGAAGGAGAATAATTGCCTCCTTTATCTGACAACAATTCACGATGCCATCTTTAGAATCTCTAGAGATGGCATCTACTTATGTAGACCTATTCACAATATGAATCGAACAGACTGTGTGGAACTTGGATATATTTCCAAAGCTCACGGATTGAAAGGCGACGTAAAAGCTGTATTTGATGTCCATGATATCGAAGAATACAAAGACCTCCGAATCATGTTATTGGCCAAAGGAGATGCCAGTCTTCATCCCTATCGAGTAGCCAGGTTTCATATTCAGGCACAGAAGTATGCGACCCTGCGATTTGAAGGAATCTCAGACCGTATAGGGGCGGAAGCCCTGGTTGGACATACGATATTCTTTCCTGAGGGGGAATTGCCCAAACTGGAGGAAGGTCGATTTTATTATTTTGAAGTAATAGGATATACCATTCAGGATCAAAATCTGGGAGAACTTGGAGTGGTTGCAGGATTTTATGATGGACCCGCGCAGGATATCATGGCCATGACCTATCAATCCAAGGAAGTGTTGATTCCCATGACTGATCAGTTTGTATTGAAGGCCGACCATGCCGAAAAACGGATGTATACCCATCTTCCTGATGGCCTGCTGGCCTCCTATTTGGAAGAATAAGACCTGATAATTTCTTCTTGTATCATGTATCCCTGAAAGCACTCCAGACTGATTCCCTATCCTTCTGCCAATTGTTTTCTGATTTCCTGCAACTCCTTTTTCCTGGCGTCATCAACCACAGGATAGTTCATGTCCAGAGACTTCATGTGGTCCAAAATTATCTGGGAGACGATGAGGCGCATATTCTTTTTGTCATCAGCTGGAATGACGTACCAGGGAGCATGAGGGGCTGCAGTTTGGTTGATGGCTTCTTCATATGCTTTTTGATAATCGTCCCAGTATCCCCGTTCCCTGACATCTGCTTCTGAGAATTTCCAGTTTTTTGAGGGAGTATCAATTCTCGCCAAAAATCGCTGTCGTTGTTCCTCTTTAGATAGATTGAGAAAAAACTTGATGACATGGATTCCATTCCTGGAGATATAGGTCTCAAAATTTCGAATATCTTCATACCTCTGCTCCCACACCTGATCCACATCCTGAATAAATTCTTTGGGGACGCGTTGCCCGCCAGTCAGAATACCGGGATGAACACGAACGACCAATACTTCTTCATAGTAGGAACGATTAAAAATCCCAATCCGCCCTCTTTCTGGTAGACTTCTTGTGGTTCGCCACAGATAATCATGATCCAACTCCTGGCTCGTTGGTTTTTTAAACGAATGGACAACGATGCCATGAGGATTGACCCCAGACATGACATGGCGAATGGTCCCATCTTTGCCAGCAGCATCCATTGCTTGAAATATCAGCAGCATCCCATAGCGATCATGGGCGTACATCATATTCTGCAACTCATCTATTTCTTCTCGAAAGTCTTCTAATTTCTTTTTGTAGTCTTTTTTACTCTCATAATAGGGGTCAATGAGGTTCTGAACTTTTTTCAGTTGTAATGTTTTTTCTCCTGTAAAGGCGAATTGGGAAGAATCAATCTTTGTTGACATAGAAAAAAATGAGTAAAATATGGTTATAATCAGGGAATTTATGCAAAAAAATGAATTTGTTTTTTGATTTTTCAAAAACTGGTGAAACATTTGCTTACGTTAATGATACAATAGATTCATAATAATCCTTATCTATGTAAGATTGTTTGTGAGTCTACGTACTAACAGTTAGGGAGACAAAAGTTACACAAGCTTAAATTTTATTCTTATTAGCCTCTGTATCACATATGAAAAAATTTCCCCGGCCAGAAATCCTGCTGGTTGATGACACCAAAAGTGACATCAATTTAATTAGGATCATTTTGGAAGAAGAAGGGTTTGAAGGGGATTTACAGGTAGTCTCCCAAGGTGAAGAAGCACTCGACTTTGTATTTTGTAGAGGAAATTATTCCGGGAGGTCATCCAGTGCCATTCCCGATCTTATTTTTCTCGATTTGCACATGCCCAGAATGAATGGATACAAAGTCATCGAGGTCTTAAAAGAACATCCCAAAACCGTATCTATCCCAATTATCGTGCTTTCTGCTCTGGAAAGTGATGAAGATCTCTGCCATTGTTATAGTATGGGAGTTGGAGGATATATCGTAAAACCTACTGGTTTCGAGATGTTTAGGGATAAGGTAGTTGGGACATTGAAATTCTGGCTACAGGATGCTGTACATTAACGAGCAATTTTTCCTAATTTAGGGAAATGGAAGGAATCGTAGCCAAAACCTACTATGACACACCATTAGGCCCTCTGGAGATTACTGCCTCGGAGGTTGGGATTCGCGCACTTCGATTCATTGATTATCCAACATATGAAGTCAACCCCTCCAATGAGTTCCTGCTTCAGGCAATGGAACAGTTGGATGAGTACTTTGCTGGAAGTCGGACACATTTCACGGTATTCCTCGATATGCATGGCACCGATTTCCAGCGCAGGGTTTGGAGAGAATTGAAAGAAATTCCGCTTGGAAAGACTGCGAGCTATCTGGAGATTGCCAAGCGAGTGAAATCGCCAGATGCAGTTCGTGCAGTTGGGAGTGCATGTGGTCGGAACCAACATTGGTTATTTGTGCCTTGTCATCGGGTCATTGGGAGTGATGGAAAACTGACAGGATATGCTGGAGGGTTGAAACGCAAACGATGGCTCCTGCACCATGAATGGGGGATGTTATATGGGAAACAAGCCAAATTATTTTAATCCATGATTGTAAACGGGCAAGCACACCGAACTATCTGGCAACATCCCTCAAAAGAAGCAACTACCTGTATCATCGATCAACGACAACTGCCACATGAGTGGATTGTTGCTGAACTAACTTCAGTCGAAGCACATGCCAGAGCCATTCGGGAAATGTGGGTCAGGGGGGCTCCCTTGATTGGCGCAACAGCCGCTTATGGGATGTATCATGCTTGCCTGGAAGCCAGGGGAAATAAAGATCCCGAGGCATATATTGAACAGCGTGCGCAGCAATTACTCGCCACCAGGCCGACTGCTGTGAACCTGGCCTGGGCAGTAGACCGCGTTTTGACTAGTATCAAAGCTGTGAAGGACCTTTCTCAAAAAAGTGCCACAGCTTTGGCCACTGCGAATAGTATTGCTGACGAGGATGTTGAAATTTGCCGTCGAATAGGAGAACATGGTTTGCCATTATTGAAGAAGATAAGCGAATCGAAAAAAGGCGGACCCATCAATATCTTGACACATTGCAACGCTGGCTGGTTGGCTTGTGTGGATTGGGGGACAGCAACTTCCCCTATCTATCAGGCACATGAGCAGGGCCTGGATATCCATGTATGGGTGGACGAGACAAGACCCAGAAATCAGGGGGCAAGAATTACCGCCTGGGAACTGGCCCAACACGGGATTCCTCATACAGTGATTGCGGACAATGTTGGAGGTCATCTTATGCAACATGGCATGGTCGATTTGGTGATTGTGGGGACAGACCGCACAACCCGTTCAGGAGATGTAGCCAATAAAATAGGGACCTATTTGAAAGCGCTTGCAGCATGGGACAATCAGATCCCTTTTTATGTAGCCCTTCCTTCCACTACCATAGACTGGCATATCCGGGATGGAATTAAGGAAATTCCCATTGAACAAAGAGATGCTGAAGAAGTAACCCATATTCGAGGCCTGAATGTGGATAGGCAGGAAATCATCTCAGTCCGACTCACACCAGCATCAAGTTCCGCTGCCAACTATGGGTTCGATGTGACACCAGCAAAGTATGTGACAGGCCTCATCACCGAAAGAGGGGTTTGCGCAGCCAATGAGGAAGGACTGGCGCAATTATTTCCTGAAAAAAGCAAAATCGGGCAGGCGTCAGATTCCTGACAACTTTTTTGTCTTTGGACAGTTATCTTTATGGTATGAAACAGTTATCAATTATTTTTTTGGGATTTGTGCTGATTGTGGTTTCACAAGCATGTGCACAAACCCAATCAAAAACCGCTACAGTATCCGAAACCGTATCAGAGACGACCGCTAATTCTCGAACTTCCAGCATGGATAAAATTGTCAAAACAGAAGCTGAGTGGAAATCTCAGCTGAGCCCGGAACAATATTATATCACCAGAAAGCAAGGGACCGAACGTGCTTTTTCGGGGGAATATTGGGATAACAAAAAAGCCGGAACCTACACCTGTGTTTGTTGTGATTTGCCTTTGTTTGACTCAGAAACAAAATTCCGATCTGGCACCGGATGGCCATCCTTTTGGGAAAAGATCGCGCCAGAAAATGTGGAATCTGAAGTAGATCGAAGTCATGGTATGGTCCGATCAGAAGTACACTGTGGTCGCTGTGATGCACATTTAGGACATGTTTTTCCAGATGGCCCCAAGCCAACGGGATTACGCTATTGCATCAATTCCGCTTCTCTGAAGTTTATGGCCGAGGAAAAGGCGATGGATGCAAAGAAATAATCTACATCTCTTATGGATGTTGGTGGTCCTGGCAGCTTGTCAGGACCCAATTGTTCCTGTTTCAACCTATATAGATTCTCCAGCAGAACCACAGGACTACCTTCAACGAATTATTTTTCAAGATCCGGATACGGGCTATATCGTCGGTGGACAGCGCTTCGACAAAACCCTCGTGATGCGTACTGTTGATGGAGGCGAAAATTGGGAACAGCTAGCCATGTTTGACCAATTTACGTTCATTCTTTTTGATGTACTGACGAAAGAAAACATGGTATTGGGAGCTGGCTTGGGTGGGTTGCGATTGATGAGTCAGGATGCTGGAACCAATTGGAGTCTGCGTCATACAAATGGGATCAAAGCCATTCGATCTATGGTCATGATTGAGGATTCTGTCCTGATTGGGGTAGGGGGACTTGGCTATAATAAGGGAGAAATCCTCCAGTCCGAAGATTTTGGCTTCAGCTGGACAATCGTGGATACACCTGAGGTCGAACTTCGCGACCTTCACTTTTCCGACGATCGAACAGGATATGCCTGCGGCTATGGGGTGGTGTACAAAACAAAGGATGGTGGCGATAGTTGGACCCTGACGCCTGCTAAGGATGATTTTTTCTCTTCTATCCATTTTCCCAGCCCTAATGTGGGATATACAGTAGGCCGGACGGGAACCATTTTGAAGACAGAAGATGCTGGGGATTCCTGGGAAAAACTCAGGAATGGAAATTCACCGCTTGTGCCAAGGCATCTATACAATCATGTCACATTTTTGGATGTGAATACTGGTTACATCCTTGGGGATAAAGGAGTGTTCCTCAAAACTACTGACGGGGGGCTATCATGGCAAACACTTGATCTCGACATAGAGGCTGATTTGCTTCATGGATATTTTTTTCAGGAAGGAGAAGGCCTCTTGGTTGGCAGTCAGGGAACGATTGTTCGTTTTCGAGAATAGTGAAACCTGTAGCCCTAGACTCCGTATGAGTATACTCATTCCTATAAGCATACACCTACATGAATCCACACTCTACCTTTCTTAGCATTTGTTTCCTTTTTTTTCTGTTCGCCACCAACTCTTTGATGGCCCAAATTCAGTACTGGAATCAGGAATTTCAGCCTACGAGAGAAAAAAACGCTACCTATTATTCTGATGAAGGGAAAAACGATACGGCAAAGATCAGGACATTTTTCCTCCTTGATGATAAGCTCAAAGTCCGTCAGATTGTTTTGAACAAACGAGGGTTTGTTACACATGAGATTTTCTTTTATCCTTCCAGCCAAATCGAACGCGAAACTTTTTTTTCTAAAAGAGGCAGCAAACTCCGCAGGAGAGATTATTCTGAAACGGGCATACTGACGAGGCATGTAGTATACAATAAACGAGGAAATGAAACCTCTTCTCACAGATACTATGATAATGGAGCCTTGTTGATGGAAAGGTCCGGTCGCACTGTAAAATGGTTCAATGAAGATGGAAGCCCAAGACAGCAAGCCATTGGCGATCTGAATGGGACATTTGTCTACACATATCCTTCAGGCCAGAAAAAAGCTGAACTCACATTTCAGTATGGGAGCCTGAAGCAGCCTGAATATTATTGGTATCCAAATGGACAGATGCGGACAATAATCCCACCCACCCCATTTGCAGAAAGACATTATTATCCTACTGGTCAACTCGCTTTCCAAAAAGACAGTGTACTATCCAATGGAGACAAAATGAGTTTTCGCTGGGATACCGGGGGCACTTTGCGCCAACAAATTATTGAACCTGCGGCCAACCCCTATCAGGATCTTATCTACTTTTATGCAAATGGCCAAAAAAGTGTGGAAGGTCGTGAGAAGAAGAGGAAACGCGTAGGAGTATGGACCTTTTATCAGCCAAATGGAGAGTTGTGGTTCACAATTGATAAGGATCAAGAGCAGAAACTGGATTTGGGAAATCGCCTCAAGGATTTGCCCGTCTCCAGTAGAGAAGCAATTGATCTGGCAGATCTAATGTTTGTCGGGACTCCTCAGATTGATGATGTTGTATGGGCCGAAGAGGAGCCAAGACCCCTCAATATGGATCAATTAAAACCCTTGATCGGATACCCACAAATATCAAGGGATAAGGGAATCGAAGGCACAGTGGTTGTACGGGTTCTGGTAGATGAGGAAGGGAATGGAGTCCGATACAAGCTGATCAGAAAGGTCCATCCATCCTTGAACAATGCCGTTGAGCGACATATCTACAAATTGACATTCTCTCCTGCAGTCCAAAATGGAAAGGCTGTTCCCTTTTGGCTCAATATCCCCTTCAATTTCAAACTGTTGAATTAGTCAGAGAGGGACACAGCTGACTGAGCGTTTCCCTTATGTCTTCGATTCCTATACCACTTGAAATTGTTCGCCAGCATATCCGTAGAGAGTTGCCACATTTTCTCTTGGCTACAACATCCATCCAATACTGACATTCCAATCTGACGCTTGTTAAGAACTCAGTGTCGATGATAGGTTGGTTTGTCCATTTGTAGAAGATGTCATGCTCCCTTGATGAAAAATCCGTTCCAGCATTTTTTTTGTGATCAGGTAGGTCGGTTTGATTCCCACTTCTCCCAGGCTCCCGGAGGCGAGCGTACTGCCCGTTTCCAGGGGATTATCAGACGCATAATAAGCATATCTCAGGATGACTTCCTTGCTGATACTCTGGCGAATGTATGCCGCAGCCTGAATTGCTTTTTGGTAATGGGCACCTTCCATTTCCAGACCAATGGCTCCCCAGGAGGAGTTCCTGAAGTAGGCGAGTACATCTCGATTCTGGAGAGAAGTACCCAGTACCGTAATCATTGGGCCCTCACATACGTTGCCATGAAAATCTGAAAAATCTTCCTTGGAGAAGTCATTCTGGAAGGGGTAATTGTCAGCTGTCCCTTCGAAAACATGGGAGTTTGGAATCATAATATCTCCCTTTCCTCCATACAGGATACCAGCTTTTCCCATAACCGAGATCGAACTCACCGGCATGAGTTCAGAGGTCTCTCCCATCTCAATGGGCTTCAAGAGTTCATCCATGGTCTCATAGGCCTGCTCTCCAAACGCATAATCCATGATCAGGAGTACAGGCGCATTTTCCTTGCTGCTCGCGAGTGCAAGATTCAATTCAGGGGAGAGCATTTTTGCGTCCAGCTTCCAGGTATCAATGATCTGAACCGTGATATTGGTCCCAAACTGATCATTCAGGGTATACATGCCATGCTTTTCAGCATATTCTTCTACTCGTTTTCGAAGCTCGACATTCTTGGGCTTGCTGAGCAAATTAGCCATATCCTGGATGTTCATCTTTTTCCCAAGATGACCTCTGAGAGCTGGATAGGCATAAAGACAGTTCATGACGCCATGAAGGTTGGCACTGATGATATGAAGAGGACGATGATACAATTGATGCTGGATGAGAGAGGCTTTAATTTGGTTGGCCCATCTTTCTCCATAGATATGGTGGCCAATTCTTTCTCGTAGCGTAGGGGAGAAACTAATCTCTCGCTCCCGATCGGCCTCATCTATGTCCAGACTGATTTTTCCTAACCAATAGACAACATGAAAAAGTCCATTGTTCTTGTCAGGGCGTTTGGCGAGATGCTGGTAGGCAATTCTTGTCTCTTCAAATGTTCGGCCGAGAATGGTACTCAAATGTGCAAATGCGATTTCGATATTTTTTTCATTCAGGTTGCCTTTTTCGACAATTTCTTCCAACTTTTTCCATTCAGTTCGCAGTTCTCCATATTCATCCAGCACATGATTCTTGATTTTTTCGGCCTCTACATACAGAAAAGTCAGATGGGTAAGGATGTCATAAATCTCACTTCGACCCCTCGTTACCTCAATGAACATATGTTCCTGATCGATTCTATAACAGTTTCTTCGACGACTGGCTGGAACAATCACTTCAAATCCTGAGTCTCCATAGCCTTCCTCTGATACCAGTTTGATGAATCTGCATTCCTCAATCCCTTTGGGAAGCCGGTCAATCACATAGGTCAAACCGGCCAATTCTACCTTGTTCGGATCACTCATTGATCCATATATCTCAGGACTCAAGGTATGTAAAGCATCAGTCAAAACTTCACCTGGTGCTCCCAGGTTTTGATAGGAGCCACTGTTGAACAAATGCCGCATTTCTATGTACAGTCGTTCGATCCCTGCTCTGGCTTCTCTTGCTCTGCTTAGCGCTAATTGGGTGTTTTCCATCCCTAAAGGTACGAAATAGTTGTGAGTAGGGATGGGAGAAAAAACAAATCAGGCTCCTGTGGAACTATAGGTGAACGTTTTTCAAGAACAAAAATAGATGTTGGAACCCTGGCATTCCCTATCTTTCCCACCTACTATCCCCTTGACTGTTTGGCATGAATATGTTCTCAACAGACAGGGGATTAGACCGACAAGCTGAGCATTTTTTCTCACTTCCCAACTCCCGGACTGTTGCTAGGTTCGAGAGAAATCTTCCAGTATGCTGACCATAAAATCTCCTGGAGGTGTATGGACATATCGGACTTTGCGGGAGCTTGTTAGGGTAGGAGAAACCAGTAAATAGGGTTTGAAGGCGAATGGATTTCCTGAAGGTTGTCTGTCATCAGGCCCAATTTGAATATCGACCAATTGTTCGACCGTCTGAAATCTATGTGGCCGGAGCATCCAGGCACTTGCCAACAAATCAAAGGGATTGAATCCAGTCGAACCGAAGGTTTTCCATTGTGCCAGCCAATCATAGGAGCGGTCGGCCAGCCATTTTCCCGCAGGACCCGCCTCCGCCAATTGTGTCAATTCCTGCTCTCCAACCCATACCTTATGAGACACCTCAAAAGGCACGAGAACAATTTCGAGATCAAACTGCAACAGAATTTGAAAAGCAACGGGGTCCAGATCAAAATTGAGGTCCCTGAATGGAGCCTCTTGTTTGGGACCTACTTTGAAGGCGTGAGAGACATTCCTTCTTCCTGCCACCAGAATGACCGTATCGATTTGATAGGCAAGTTCTGGTTCCACTAACAGGACCGCTGCAAGATTGGTGGCAGGCCCTATCGCGAGGATGCTGAGAGCTTGTTTGCGTAAGGCATCTCGCAGTCCATGAGTGGCATCTGTCTCGCTTAGCTGTTGAAGGTTCAAGGGAGAATCTGCTCCACGAAATACTGGCGTTTGTGGAGCGAAGGTGGCACACAGTTCTTGACTTAATCGCGTCGCGGTGTCCACATCTGTATTACCAAATACAGTACTGATTCCAGCAATCTGTACGTCTGGGGAGAGCATCATTTGCAAAATGGCGTACGCATCATCGACATCAGCAAAAGATCCATCAGGGGTTTGGGTTCCAATAGCAAGGTCGGTATCTATCCAAACATTCATAGGGTGAAAATAAGCAGAAGGTCAACCCAACTGGATTGACCCTCTCAAGATACGGAAAGTTACCTTATTGCCGTACTATGGTTTCACATAGACAGCTCACTATCATTATTTCACATTCTTATTTTTGCAATTAATGGCTCATGTATGTCATTTGAGCGTTCAACGGCATTAGGAGGATAGCAGAAGATTGGAATGTTTGCTATGACAATAATCGGGTTTTTGAAGTATTTGTTCAAGGGATTTGGGCTGAATCTAATCGCTATTGCACCTGAACGGTTAAATGTGTGGGATTAAAGGATGTTTATCTCCTGAGCAACAATAGTCTCACGCACACATCTGAATGAAGAATCCCCGAAACAAGGCAAGTCCTGGAAGGAAAGATTGCTTTATTTCGGGGATCGATGTCAGCGAGCCGCGATTATAAGGAATGGAGACAAAATAAATCATCTATTCTGAATTGTGCTTTTGCTCTGACTCTGCCTTGCTCAACCCTCACTTTGCTACACTAAAATCGGGTTTCGCGCCTTGATCCAGAACAAAATCACTGCTTCATTTTTTGATGATTTATGTCATCACCATTCCTAAAGATCGCAGGATGATTACCTCTTGATGAGTTTTCCTATAAATCGTTGCCCCCTGTTTTCGATGTCATATAAGTATATTCCACTTGCGATGGAGGAGGGCGTAAGCACGCGCTGGTCAATGTCTCCTTCATGTTGCCATCTCTGTTCAAGGACTTTTTTTCCATTGAGCTGATAGAGCCTGAAGACGAACTCTGATGGATGTCGCTCTTCAAAGGAAGCTCGGATGGACAGTTGGTCCTCAAATAAGGTTGGAGTTACAGAGAGAATGGCTTTGGGACCGATCCAGACATTTGCGATACTGGAATAAGAATAGCTTCCATCCACATCAATCTGTCGGATTCTGTAGAAGTTGAGCCCAGTGATTGGAGAGAGGTCCTGAAAAGAGTAGGGAACAGGCGAATCACTAGAGCCGACAGCAGCTACCTTGCCCAATTTAGTGAACACTTGCCCATCCTCACTTCGCTCGACTTCGTAGTGCATCAAGTTTACTTCCTGCGCAACAATCCATTCCAGATCAACTATGGATTCTTCGGCTATCGCCTGAAAATCCAGCCATTCCACAGGCAGAGATGCTGGAGGAGGCCCTGGATCTCCTACGCCAAATCCTGAAAATCCATTGTTAAAGCTTGCTTCAACGGCGATGGATGTTCCGGTTCCAAAATTCACAGCACTCACAGTAACAGAGTCGATAGAAATGGTACCATCGGGATAATGCGTGCCAGGGGAAACGTTGGAAATCGCTCCAGGATTTTTGACCATTTGTACCTCAGAGGTAAATGTTTTTCCAGTAACAGCTTCCCACCCACTGACTTCTGTAGCTGTATAATATAGGGTAATATCATAGGTGGCAGTACCACTATTGGTGGTTGGAGTAACAAAATAGGTTTTGCTGGCCAGGTCTTTGGGATTATTGGCAACCCCACTGTGCCAAAAATCAACTGTTGAGCTACCCGAACGATCTATGGCCACAGTTGTACATCCAAAATTATGGCTGCTGGTATTCTCAATTTTACACATCAACTCTGATCCATCATAGAAGTAGGCTGTTTCAAATGGACCGAGGTATTCATCTATACTTCCAGCGGTCAAGTCAGATTCAACATCGGCAGGCAAGCCGCCCGTTACGACGATATTGTCAAGACTCATTGGAGGATCATTGCCTCCTGAGCCATTGTTGATCCATTGCCATCCGAGGAGGAATATGGTTCCATCCAGAACGGCAGGCAGGGTAACGGATGTGGAAGTGCTAGTCGATACACCAACCAACGGATCTCCAACTGGGATCCAGGTCGATCCGCCATCCGTAGAGTAGACCACACTCCCATAGTCTATTGGCGAGCCCACTGTTCCTTCTCCCACGCAGATATAATCAAAGTTCACGACAATATTGGTATAGCCAGTGGCATCTACTGATTTGTACAATTCTGCTGTACTGGCAGTAGTGTGCCCATAATCACAAAATAAACCGCCACCCGTATCCTCGATGATTTGCGCTGAGATTCCACTTATGGGAGAACAGCTGCTGGTGAATAGCCATCGATTGACAGGGGCTACAGCTGGTAAAAAATCCCAGGTCCATCCAGTGATTGTGCCATCCCAATCTTCCGTCCAAATGGTATTTGGGATGGTAAGTGGACTTTCATCATTGTCACTGATGGTGAGAGTATGTGTTTGGTTGAAACTGGCGGCAGTGGCATCAGTTGTCCCACTGATGGAATAGGTCAGGATCGCTGTTTCGTCTGATTCTGGATCTGTATCATCATACACCCAGATGGTAAAGGTCTGGTTGGCAGTCATGCCATCGGGAAATGTTACAGCATTTCCCGTATTGATGATGTCATAATCTATCCCTTCTTGAGCGGTTCCAGCAAGGGCTAAGGTGACGGTTGCATCTCCTGTAGGAGCCGCGAGAATTCGCATATCTACCGTCAGTACCTGATAGTTCCGGCAGGAAGAAGAACTGACCGAAGATTCTGTTGCCGCACTTGTGCTTACATCAAACAAAATCTCGGGATCACGTGGAGGTTCTACCATGAAATTTCCATTTCCATGTGTGCCTACTGCCATGAAGTCATCCGATGTACGAAGCCTGAGAGAGCTCACAATGGCATGTCCAATGTCTGATTGGTCCACCTGAGACCAAACAGTGCTCCCTCCATTCATCACTTGACTACAATAGAGGCCAACAGAGGTTCCTACAAAGTAGAAAACATTGCCTCCATTGTACATGATGGCGCTAGACCGGAAAGAGGGAAGAGTCAGATTCCCTTCAACATCGGTCCAGGATGTTCCTCCATTGGTTGTATGGAATACATTGGTGGTTGAATAATTGGAATAGGTGATCAATACTTCATCATCATCATTTGGGTTTACGGCAATCCCGCTTACTATCCCACTCCCTGCACCGGGTGGGGTAATATTTGTTGGTACGCTTGCGGCCCCTGTGAAAGCGGGATCAGTTAATACATACACCAACCCATCTGAGGTGCCTATATAGAGTTTTCGAGTGGCATCTGTTGCAGCGTATCCACTCCCTCTACTGGTCGCCATGGATCGGATATCTCCTGTCAGAGTTGCCCCGATGCCTGTCATCAGGGTCCATGTACCTGAGGTGACTGTCGTGGCTGTGCTTGTCCGATAGAGATCATCATCATTGGCATAATATAGATATTCGGTATTGTCTGGATCGAGATAGAAGTAGGTGACAAAAATACCGTTCCCGGCTCCTGTAGGCTTGATGAAACTAAATCCTCCTGCACCTGCAAGATCTCGGTAAATATTTCCTCTCTGAGTTCCCATATAATAATGTCCTGCTGAACTGATTCCACAAGCAACTCCGTCCCCACTCAGAATCTGGGAATGAGAGGTTCCGCTGGTAGATTCATGTGTTCCATTGTCCTGAGAGCCTCCGATAATCAAGTCGCTTCCCATCGTTGGAGAGATGGCTACATGGTAATCCTGATAAGTGACATAATCATTATTCAGGCTGATCCAGGCGATCGTTGCGATCTCGGTTTTTTGCAATCCACCATCCGTACCGGTGAATAAGGTATCAGGGTCTCCGGGTTTGAAGGCGAACGTATGGATGTCAGAATGGTGGTTCGCTGTCTGTGCATAAGTACTATGGTTGAGATATCCACCAATACGACTAAAGGTTGCTGATCCGGCAGCATAATCCATCCGATAGGCATTGGTTCCACCTACAAAAAAGACATCTTCATCATCCGGTTTGACACTGATGCATAAATCATAGCCTCCCTGGACAGCAAATGGGTCATTGCCCGCGTGCTCCAGGAGGTCTCCACAGTCTTCTGCTGGTAAATCCCCACTCAGATCAGTGAACGCCCAGGTACTCACCCCGTCAAATTCCAGTCTAAATAGATCTGCCTCCATGGTGACTGGTGTACAATCAGCCGTTTCTCTATTATAATAAAGGGCAAAAAGAACCAATTCATTGGATGGAGCTAAACCAAGAACAATTCGCCCATAGTTCCCATTGGTATGCCAACTAGCTGGGGTCGCACCGACGCCAGAAGCAGCGATTCTGGTCCAACTGGCTGATGCACCCGTGGTAGATGTCCAAATCCCATCCATACCTGAAGGGTTAAAACCAGAAAAAGCTGCATACAATCTCCCTGTTGGGGTGATCACAAGATCGGTGACCCAGGAGGTGCTCCAGGAAAATCCACCATCATCCAGTACGGACGTCCAGTTAGCTCCCCCGTCCGTTGAACGGAGGATCTGTCCAAGAGCAGCTGCATACACATTTCCATTGGTAGGATCGACCGCCAGTCGTGTGATAAAATCAGCTCGACTATCAAAAGACTCCAGAGAGCCGGAATTGCTATTCCCCAACAAAGTCCAATTATCTCCATTGTCGGTAGACTTCCAAATTCCCTGTCCAAAATACAAGGCCCCCAGCGAAGCGGAGTTCCCGATTGCCTCTCCTGTGGCATAATACCAGGTATCTTCCTGGCCTGCTCTGGTATCCTGAACAATTGCACTTACATTATGGATAACTGCATTGGAGGATACTTTGGTCCAGCTCGCTCCGCCATTGGTGGTTTTGAACACACCAGAACTCACACCACCTGCAAGGATTATTTGAGGATTCCGAACATCGAAACAGATGGTTCGTGATCTCCCGCCCAGATTGTTTGGACCTCGCGGCTCTGCAGTAACTCCAGCCCCACGCGTATGGTTTGACAATTTTGGGGCTCTATATGCTTGTGCAAGTTCCAATTCCTTGATTCGATCTGGAATTTTTCCTGTTACAGGGTCTTTCTGCATGTCAAATTCATACTGTAATCGTTCCAATACGAACTGGGTACGCTCTTCTGGAGTTTTTTTTCGTTTAGATGTAGGGGATAAGTGTTCATGAATCTGTACTTCAGCAACTTCTGTTGGTTGTTCAGAATCTGCAAGGGGAACCAATGGACGCTCCACGAAAACAGACGAAAAATAAACACCAAAAAGAGAAGCAATGACAATGAGTAGATAGGAAAATCTACGTAACAAATTGTTCATGTGAGAATTTAGCTAAGGTATGAATGGTGAATGTTAGAATCCTTCCTCAATGTAAGAAGGTTGTGTCCTGGGCATAGCGCTAAAGTATTTCAATTTACAAACTTTCTGCTAGCATAAAAAGAAGAGACTCAATCTATTTCTCATGAAATACTCTTCGCCCAGAAACTTGTATCGGGAAGGACCAGTGCTTTTTTATGAATGTCTTGTGAAGGGGAGAGGATTCCTGGCCTTCTCACTTCAGGCAAAACTTTGACATCATACAATTCTTCTACACTATTCTGATACTGAATTTGTCCAACTATACTCGCTGTTGGCAAATGCAGGACAACTATGCCACAATGATTGGAGTGTTGGGCGATAGGGAGGTCGCGAAAGGAGGAGCTGCTCGTTCTGAGTTTGGAAAGACCTATGAACAAATAATCTCCATATCGATCCATACCTCTGACAAATCCGTCAAATTGTTTGACCGTTTTCTTCTCTCTTGTTTTGAGATTATAGGAGATCAATTCTCCGCTTGCGGATTGGAGAAAGTACAGATGTTGGTCAATGACTCTTGGCGAATGTGGCATAGCCAGGCCATCCAACAAAATTTCGTTGCTGTCAACGCTGATCAACACCCCACCATGCAATTTGTTTTGTCTCCATCCTTCTGCATGATTTGTTGATCCAAGAGCGGTTACGTATGCAGCTTGTCCATCGATCATAGCCAAGCCATTCAAATGACAACGATCTTCTGGAGCCAATGCTGAAATAAATGAAGGTTTCCATACCGGTCGGAAGCTATAAGCATCATCAATATGACACAAGCAAGAAAAAATAGTATTGACTCCCCACAGCTTGTTGCCCCCCCATTCGACATCATGCAGATCGACCCGTCCAGTATAGTAGGTCGCTCTTGGGACATAGAGGGTGTCATAGGTCTTGGGTTTTTGAGGATACTCCCAGGCCAGGGTATCTTCCTTGCCCAGAATGACAACCTCTTCTGCTGTCGCAATTGCCAATTGATGTTGTCGGACGCCTATACCCATCGCATGGGGAAATGATCGGGGCAATTGAATCAGTTTGTCGGAAGTGGGAGCACTGAGGCAAATGACTTTTCCTGCCTGGTATGTGCTGATGATCAATGTACATCCCAGTTCCCAAAGCAACTCTGGAATATTGGGGGAATAAGTACAGCTAAAAGGAGGTAATGGTTGACGCATAGCGATAACTCTATAGAAGATTCGGCCCAAAGGTACCACAAATCCTGTAACAGGATAGGGTCCTTTGGGCCTGTAAAAAGATGTTGACTTATCTCTTAATGATCAATCGATGATTGAGGTGATTACCAATTCGCAACACATACATGCCAGATGGAAAGTCAGACACATTGATAGAGATCTGATTCTCAAAGTGAATATTCCAGTTGCCTACTTCTTGTCCTTGAAGATTGACAAGACTGAGAGGTATCTGCAATGGTTCAGACAAGACGACAGTGATATGATCACGAGCTGGATTGGGATATAGCTCGATACCTATCGACCCCAATTCTCCTTCTACACTTGTGAAAAATGTATTCTCATCTGAATAGGTCGGAGGCATAAATCCAAATGGTCCTGTGCCGTTTGGATAACGCCCTGTGGATTCATCCGTATTTTGGGGGCCATACATGACAGAATCAAGTCGTACCCCATTTGGGTAGCTCAAAAGAATCTCGCCACTTTGCGTATGATCCAGCTCAAAATTTGTATGAAGACCACTTTGGGGTTCATTGTCTGCCCAGAGGATGAGATAGTCATTCGGGGCGAGGGTAGTGTCCGGGAGTTTCCAACTATTGGGAAGGAGGGCATTATTGCTCACAAAGACTCCTCTCAGACTCAATTCCCGTTCAGTTGGATTGAATAATTCTATCCAGTCATCGAACTCACCATCCTGATCTGCCTGTGTCATCTGGTTATCTGCCATGAATTCATTAATCACCAATTCGCTGGGGGCCAGACTGAAAGGACTGTTCACCATCGCAAAACTGGAGGGAGCCAACGCAAACGGACCTGTCGCATTGGGAATTCTGGCAGTGCTGATGTCTGTTACCTGAGGACCATAGGATGTGGAATCCAGAACTTGTCCATTTGGGTAGGAGATGCGAATCTGCCCGACATTTTTTTGGAGAACAAAATTGGTGTGCAATCCTGATTGGGTCGTGTCTTCATCAGCCCATACTACCAGATATTCTCCCGGCATCATAGCGGTATCTGGCAGCATCCATTTGTGTGGCGCTGCCGCATCATTGCTTAGGAAGACATCATTCAGCGAAATGGTATCTGTGGTAGGATTATGCACCTCTATCCAATCCTCATATTCTCCATCCTGATCCACCACTTCCTGTTCATTGTCTGCCATAAACTCATTGATCACAAGCTGGCCTGCCTGTAGCGGAAACATGATATTGGTGTCACTTGGTGTGGGGGGCATGAAGGTGTAACTTCCGATACCATTGGGCAATCTTCCCGTGGAGATATCAGCTAGTTGCCCATCATAGTGAACCGAATCAACCAGACTACTATCGCTATTGGAGAGCATGAGGAGTCCCCCTTGACTGTTGAGCAATTCAGGCGCATGAATCCCAGCCTGCATACTGTCACCATCTGCCCAGATCAATAGAAACTCTCCAGCCATCAAGTTGGTATCTGGCAACGCCCATTTGGTAGGATTGCCCAGGTCATCGCTCAAATAGGCATTTCCCAAATCAATAGAATCTGTAGTTGTATTGTATAATTCTATCCACGGATCATACTCTCCATCCTGATCGGTATTTTCTCCAAGATTGACAGAGAGAAATTCATTGAGGACTACGACTCCGGAGTCAAGAGAGGTATTAGGGACCGCAAGACCATTTTCAAAGTAGCGAAGAATCCCCAAATCATTGTTGATGTCATAATCTCCTTGAAAATAATCTTGATCTCCGTCTGCATCTATATCTGCAAATGCCAGAACCGGTCCATAAGCAAAGACGGTTGTGCCTGCAAAGGGATTGGGTGGCACCGTTTGTTGGACAAAGATTCCAGCAGTATCAGTACCTATGTTTTCATAATATAGGACTGCATCTCCCACTCCCGAATAGAGAGCATCATAATTGCCTGCGATAAAGTCCAGGTCTCCATCATTGTCAATATCTACCAAATCCGGGAACATAAATTGAGCAGGGAATATGGTAACAAATGGACTATTGACGCCTGTTTGCTCCACAAAATTGGCAACACTGTCCGTGCCTATGTTCTCAAAATAGCGTACGGAGGTCAGATAAGTTGTCTCTGAATAAGTTACGGCAGCAGCATCATAATCTCCATCATTGTCAAGATCTGCCAAACGAACCAATCCAAGGATTTCGTTTCCGGGAGCAACCAGGGGATTGTTGGCGCCAACCTGTTCAGTAAAGATTGGGGCATTTACGGTTCCTGTATTCTCAAAAAACCGGATAGAATTTGCTGCTGCGTATGGATTATTGACTCCTCCCACAAAGGCATCAAGATCGCCATCTGCATCAATGTCCACAAATTCAGGAAAGCTAAAATAGGTGAAGCTATGCGATGTGAAAGGATTATTTGCAGCAGGTTGAATGACAAAGTCAGCTTGTTGGGCCGTACCTTCATTTTTGAAATAATTGATTTGGTTTGTGTAGGTATTGGAGTTAAACTCTCCTACAAATGCGTCCAAATCCCCATCTCCGTCTATATCTGCAAAACTTGGAGTGATCCAGTAGCCTGCAAATGCGGTATCCAATGGGTTGTCAATCCCAATTTTTTCTGTAAAACTCAGTGTTTGAGCCTGTGTCGTTCCAAGGTTCAGCAGGCTGAGCAGGGCAGAGGTAGCTGCAAGCTTGCCTATGGGAATTCCCCATTGGCTCAACTGTTGCCAAAGTCGCTTAAGCCGCTTGATCAGACTTCTTTGTTTGCGTTTCGAATAGCGCCAGAACGTACCATCCTTTAGACGGTTTTCGAGACGCTTAAGATAGGTGTAATAGCGCCGACGTTTTTCTAATTGATAAGATTTGGTCTGATTAGACGGAATTGAATACGTGTTTTTCATAGAGTAATATTTGTGGAAAGTTATGAAGGGGGACCGTCATTTTTTATCCCATAATTTATGGGTGTTAGGTCCTTAGATATAAATCCTAATCAGTAGTGTCCGGTTAAAAATAAAAAGTTCTTTGAGAGATATTCACTATCAATGACTTAGGCTTGATTTTGGATTTTTCTATTTGAAATGGCCTCAAAAAAGGAGAGATGTGGTCCTCAGGACTCAACTTTTTCCTCATGAATCAAGGCAAGTATGTGTTTTCTCAGTTGATGGGGCATGTGCCCAAGTATGAATTCAAAAAATGTGTTCAACGCTATAGCGGGGATCATTATGTCAAGAGTTTCAGTTGTTGGAGCCAATTTCTGTGCATGGTATTTGGTCAACTGACTCACCGAGAGAGTCTTCGCGATATCATTACTTGTCTTCAGGCTCAGGGAAAGAAGCTATTCAATCTTGGTTTCAGAGGCCCAATCGCACGTTCGACTCTTTCGGATGCCAACCAAAGTCGTGATTGGCGCATCTATGCTGATCTTGCCCAAGTCCTGATTGCTCAGGCCAGAAATCTGTGCAAAACAGATTCTTCTTTTGAGCCGGAGATCAAAGAAAGCGTCTATGCGCTCGATGCCACCACCATTGATTTATGCCTCAGCGTATTCAAATGGGCCCGGTTCCGCAAGAAAAAGGGGGCTATCAAATTGCACACAATGATGGATCTTCGCGGAGATATCCCAGTCCTGATTCACATCTCTGATGGCCTGGTGCATGATGTCAACCTGCTCAAAACCCTTGAATTTGAAGCTGGAGCCATCTATCTGATGGACAGAGGCTACCTCAACTTTGAACAACTTTACCGCATCCACAGATCAGGCGCATTCTTTGTCATTCGGGCTAAGTCCAACTTGAAATTTCGAAGACAATACTCCCAGCCCAAAGACACCGAAAGCAATATCGTTTGTGATCAGATTGGTCGGTTGACTGGATTTTACTCTCAAAAGGCTTATCCAATACAGCTCAGACGAGTCAAAGTAAAAGATCCCAAAACAGACAAGGCAATCGTGATTTTGACAAACAATCGAGAACTCAGCGCAACGATTATCGCAGACCTATACAAATACAGATGGAAAATTGAGCTCTTTTTCAAATGGATCAAGCAAAACCTGAGAATCAAAGTCTTTTGGGGAGAATCCCCAAATGCAGTCAAAACTCAGGTCTGGATTGCCGTTGCAACCTATCTGCTGGTGGTGATTATCAAAGAACGATTGAAAATAGACAGACCGATCTACGAAATATTACAAATTTTATCCGTCTCTACTTTTGACAAAACCCCTCTAAATGAGCTACTTATGATTACCAACTTACAGTTCCCAGTTACAGATAATGCTAACCAATTGAATATCTTTGACTTATAACCGGACACTACTGAATCCTAATGTATAGTTAGGCGTGTGGGTAAACAGGATAATTGAGGTTTTGTTGAATAGTTTACTGTCGATTTAGTGAGTAGATATAAGTAGCCTGAATCCCACGTATTACTTTCTGTTCTAAAGGACGACTTGCTCAATCAAGCTGCTGCTAATGGGGAAGAATATTGACAAAAATTTAGAGAAATAAGGAGGGCATCCCTGAATCTGGTTTGAAACAAGGGAAGAGGTAAAGTTCTGCTTTCTGTGTATACAAAAAGCAGCAAGGGACATGCGGATTCATTACCGGCCTGTTTGGCCTCCAGTCCTTCTTAACCTGTGGTGGATAGGGGAGGAAGAATTAAGATTGAGAATCTGTGAGCAGAGAGGAAGATTCTTCTGGCCGATGAACGAAATTGTGGAGCTCTCGAACCAGTTCCAATACACGCTTGATATGGGTTACATTCTGGTAGATCAGAGATAGGTATTTGGGGCTTTCCTTGATTTTGACTCTGGCAGAGAAGGTTTGTACATATTCGATGACCTTGCCAAAGGCTTCAGAAGAATAGAAGGCTGATTCGTGATTCGCGACAAAATAGAGTCTAAGCGTATCCATTTTGAGCGCAATCCGTTCAATTCCGACTCTTTTGGCGGTCTCTCTGATTCTTGTTGCATCAAAGAGGGCCAGGACCGGGGCAGGCATCGGTCCAAATCTGTCGATCATCTCTCGTTGGATATCCAGCAATTCACTTTCTTTTTCTACTCCTGCAATTCTTCGATAAAATTTCAAACGTTCTGGAATACTGGGAACATAGAGTTCTGGTAATCGAATATCCAGATCCAGATCTATTTTGACATCATCGACGATGATTTGCTTTCTGTCTTTGAGTTCTTCTGCAAATAAGTCAGCAAAATGTTCCTCTTTGAGTTCTTTGACTGCTTCATCGAGAATTCGGTGATACATATCATAGCCGATTTCTGATACAAATCCACTTTGTTCTCCTCCAAGCAGATCTCCGGCACCTCGTATATCCAGATCGCGCAAGGCAATATGAAAGCCACTCCCCAGATCAGAAAACTCTTCCATGGCCTTGAGTCGTTTGCGTGCATCCTGGGTCAGGGAAATCGTGGGAGGGGCGAGAAGATAGCAGAAGGCTTTGCGATTTGAGCGACCTACCCGGCCTCTCATTTGGTGCAAATCTGCCAAGCCATATTTGTTGGCTTCATTGATGAGGATGGTATTGGCATTGGGAATGTCCAGGCCAGATTCTACGATGGTAGTAGCTACCAACACATCATAGCCTCCTTCGATGAAGTTGATCATGACCTTCTCCAGTTGAGGGCCAGTGAGCTTTCCGTGGCCAATGCCGACACGTGCATCCGGAACCAGTTTTTTGACCATGGAGCCAATTTCCTCAATATCCTTGACACGCGGATGAATCAAAAATACCTGTCCACCTCTTTTCAACTCATACACGATGGCATCCCGGATGGTGGTTTGTGCAAATGAGGTTACGACTGTTTCGATGGGTTGACGATTCGGAGGAGGGGTGGTGATCACAGAGAGATCCCGAATCCCGGCCAAGGAAAATTGAAGCGTCCGGGGAATGGGCGTGGCTGTGAGTGTCAAGGTATCCACTGTCGTTTTGAGAACTTTCAATTTGTCCTTGACATTGACCCCAAATCGTTGTTCCTCATCAATAATCAGCAAGCCCAAATCCTTGAATTTTACATCTTTGGAAACCAGACGATGCGTCCCGATCAAAATATCTACCTGCCCTTTCTGAAGTTTGTCCAGGGTTTCCCTCACTCGTCCCGCAGACTTGAATCGATTGATATAATCGACAGTGACAGGCATATCCTTTAATCGCTTTTGGAAGGTCTTGTAGTGTTGTAGTGCCAAAATAGTGGTCGGAACCAATACGGCTACTTGCTTACCATCTACAGCAGCTTTGAAAGCAGCTCTGATAGCAATTTCGGTCTTTCCGAAGCCCACATCCCCACAAACCAGTCGATCCATGGGGTGTGGTTTTTCCATGTCTCGCTTGACTTCCTCAGTAGTCTTGACCTGATCTGGCGTATCCTCATACATAAATGAGGCTTCTAACTCCTGTTGTAAATACGTATCTGGTTCAAAAGGGAATCCCGGTGAAGCTTTCCTTTTGGCGTAAAGAGAAACGAGATTGAAGGCCAGTTCCTTGATGCGTTTTTTGGCTTTGGCTTTTTTATTTGACCAGGCAGGAGATCCCAATTTGCTCAATTTGGGGATTGTACCATCTCTGCCAGTATATTTCGATACTTTGTGGAGTGCATTGACATTCACAAAGATGGCATCCCCGTTTTTGTACATAATCTTGGCCGCCTCCTGTGTATGTTGCCCAACCTGAAGGGTATGCAATCCTGCAAACTTTCCAATCCCATGATGGATATGAACCACATAATCTCCGGGATTCAACTCTCGCAGTTCTTTTAAGGTAATTGCCTGGGACCTTTTGGTATTGGCTCTGGCCTTGTATCTGTGATATCGATCAAATATCTGATGGTCTGTATAGCAGGCAAGCTTCAGTTGAGAATCTTTAAATCCTGCATGTAGATCTCCAATGATTCCCGAGAACTTAACATCTGGATCTACCTCCTCAAAAATTTCTGATAAGCGCAACAATTGTTTGTCATTGTTGCTCAACACAATATTCTGAATTCCCTCCTGAAGATTTTTCTTAAAATGATCTGCAAGCAACTGAAATTCTTTTTGGAAGGAGGGTTGTGCCTGTCCTGCCCATTCAAAGACCTGACTTTTGCTCCCAAAATATGGATTGGCAGTCAATTCCAATACCGAGAATCGCGCTAGTTGTTCCAAAAAAGCCTGAGGTGACATATACACCTCATGAGGCTGACTGCTTGTGGCACCCCCACCACTTTGCTTTTTCAAAGCAGCAAAGGCCTGATCTGCCTTTTGGAACATCCGGTCGAGGTCTGCTTCTACAAATTCCACACTTTGGGTAACGATCAGAGAGGTCGGGGAGATGTATTCCAAAAAGGAGACCTTCTCTTCCTGCAACAACTGCCGCTGAATATTGGGAATCAGTGATACGCGTTTGACAGAGTCTATGGAAGTCTGATCTACCGGATCAAAAGTCCGTATGGATTCGATTTCTTCTTCATCAAATTCTATTCTGTAAGGCAAATCATGGGCAAAGGAAAAAACATCCAAAATTCCGCCTCGTACTGCAAATTGACCTGGCTCATAGACATACTCCTCCCGATCAAATCCATATTCATCCAGAAGATCTATCACGATCTCCATACCAGGGTCCTCTCCGATCTTGATTTCCAGAGTGCTTTTGATCAGAGATTGCTTGTTGACCACTTTTTCGTTCAGCGCCTCGGCAAAGGTTACGATAACCTGTCTTCCGGTTTTGGTATGATTGAGTTCATTGAGTACCTCGGCTCGTTGTAGGACGTTGGCATTGTCAATCTCTTCTACCTGATAGGGTCGCTTATAGGATGCTGGATAGAAGAAGATTTCTTTTTGTGGCATCAGAGCCTTCAAATCATGGTGGAAATACAGGGCTTCCTCCTTATCATTAAGAAGGATCACCAGATTTCGTTGGGTCAGTCGATACAAAGCGGTCAGGACAAAGGCAGATTGACTTCCTACCAACCCCTTGATAGAAAACTTTTCTTGCTTTGCCTGTTTGAGCATGGCAGCAAACTCAACAAGGGATGCTTGAGATTGGTATTGTTGAAGAAGATCCTGAAGTTTCAATTGGATTGACCGTTTTTGATTGGGAATACAAAGATACTGAGTTAAGAGGATATGCCAAGAGTCTTCCTGAGAATTCTTCGCAATAGAGGAGTAAGAATGTATAGAGGAATGCCTTCCCCATTGATTCTCTTCACAGAAAGCTAAAGCATTGTCAGTCTTTGAACCGCGTTTCAATGGCAAATTCCTTTAGAAAACATCGTCTTGGAGAGCTGAACAGCATCATATTTACTCGATATCACGATTCGTCGGGACTTCTCCCTGAAATGGCATGTCAAAGCCCGAAATTCCACATGTTTCCTAACAAGTTTCCTGTTCCACTCATGGTCTTAAACCTTGAAATTCCCGTTTCGGAGGGAAAAGTTAGGATAGATGCGGATCTCCTATAGCTTTGCACTCCATCACACACATTCCATTCCTCAACACTGATATCATAACGTGCAAACTAATGAAAAGAAGAAACTACCTTATTCTTACCATCATGCTGGGAATTCTGACGACTGGTGCGGTCATGAAGATCAACCTGGCACCCACCAAGAGGTCTTCAGCGCCGGGAGAACAAACTTGTGGAGGATGTCATGCAGGGAATATCAATACTGGTTCAGGGACTGTCAATCTGACTATGCCAACAGAATATCTGCCTGGAACGAGCTATACCTTTACCTATGATCTTTCAGATGCAGGATTTACCAATCCCAGATATGGGTTTACCACCACTTCCCTGGATGCAGGAGGGAATCAGGCAGGAAGTTTTACCCTGTTGAATACCACAACGACTTCCCTTCAAACTGATCTGGTCAGTGGACAGATGCGTCAATACATGGGACACAGGGTTGCCAATGCAACAAATACATGGGATTATCAATGGACGGCACCCAGTTCGCCCCAAGGCAATATCTCCTTCTATGTAGTAGGAGTATATGCCAATCGAAACAATGGCATATCTGGAGACCGTGTGTATATAGATACCTTCAGCTTGCCACTTGCTGCGAGTTATCCCCAACCTTCCTTCTCCCCATCTCTTTCCTCCTCCTGTCTGGGAGATTCGATTGTTTTTTCAAATACAACTACTGGCACCATCACCACCTATGCCTGGGATTTCGGAAGTGGTGCCATCCCGGCGAGCTCGACTCAGGCGATTCCGCCAGCTGTGACCTATACCACTGCTGGGACCAAAACCATTGAACTGACCGTGACAGGTCCTGACGGAACGGAAAGCACCAGCCAGAATCTGGTTGTGAATGCGAATCCATCTGTGGGAATTCTTCTGAATCTTGTCAAGTTCTGTGAAGGATCTGGCGGAGTACAATTACAGGCTGATGCCTCAGGCGGCACCCCTTCTTATTCGTTTTCCTGGCAATGCTCCAATCCAACTATATGTGGGATCGTGGATGATCAAGTAGAAGATCCCCTTGTCAATCCGGCTATCCTCCCATTGCAGGATACTGTAAGCTATTCCGTAACCATGGTGGATGCCAATGGATGCCACGCAGGTACTGATTCGGTAGATGTAGTGATGGTTCCTGCCCCCCGAGTGGATGCAGGGTCTGATATGACGCGCTGCCCGCTGGGGGAACCAGTCCAGCTTCAGGCGTCTGTCATTCCTGATTCCACTGTTCCAGGACCATTTACCTATCAATGGATGCCAACCACAGGCTTGACTGATCCCTCGAGTTTGAGTCCAATGGCCATGCCAGATACAACGACCACCTATCGCTTGCAAGCCACTGATCAGAATGGATGCCGTAGTTCTGATTTAGATCCTCTTGGGCAGATAACGGTTTTTGTTGAGCCGCTCAGTATGGCTGATGCTGGTCAGGATATGATTGTCTGTGCTGGTCAGCCTGTTCAGCTGTTGGGTAGTGCGAGTGGTGGAACGATGGGAACAAGCTATTCTTTCTCATGGAGCGGCGACCTCAGTATCAGCGATTCGACTTCGGCTAGCCCTACAGTTATGCCGCAGGGATCAACAACCTACTACCTGGAGGTGAGTGATGATTCCTCAGGCTGTGTAGGAACGACCGATTCTGTCGTGGTCCTGATCAGTGAGTTGCCTGTTGTCGATGCGGGAGAGGATATCAGCTTGTGTGAAGGAGATTCTATCGTGTTAACTGCTTCTGTTTCGGGAGCCGACCCTACTTATGATCTCCAGTGGACGGGACCTGGCTTTATCAGTGAGGGCACAATATTGACTCCTCAAATCACCTCAGATACTTCTGGCACCTTAAGCTTGACAGCTTCTAGTACTGCTGGCTGTGGGAGTAGCAGTGATGACTTAGAGCTTACAATAGAAGCTGCTCCTCTTCCTGTAATCAGTGGGGGAGATACATTGGTCAGTACTTCTGCCATGATGTACCAGTGGTATTTCACTGATTCTCTGGGCGCAAATGCGGCAGCAATTCCGGGGGCCACCTCACAGGTTTTGCCTGTGAGGGATAGTTTACTCACAAGCATTACGAATACGGGTTTTATGGTCGTTGAGGTAATCTATGACAATGGATGTATCAAGCTGTCAGAACCATTCGAGGTGCCGATTCTGATAGGGATAGAGGAAGATTTTGGACAGGAAATATTGGTCTATCCGATTCCCTCACATGATCAACTCTTCATCCAACTCAGTCAGAACTTCGATCAGGATTATGCTCTCACTTTGCTGGACATGCAAGGAAAAATCGTCAGTCGTCAAGCCTTAAGCGCAAGACAAATACATACGTTTTTTGATCTGAGCCCTCTTCCTTCTGGTATGTACCTGCTCAAATTGTCTGTTGGGCATTCTACCTCTTATCGAAAGGTCATTCGAGAGTAAATAGTAGAAATTTCTGAACACAAATATACATGAGTGGTTCTGCAGTTGAACCACTCATGTTCATGATTGTGTTGGATAGTCAACATGAAATCTTCCCAACGAGTTGTGAACCTGATAGCAGGATTGGGAAGTTCGGAAGGGACATCCTATTCTGGAACCCTGGACAACTGCCCGTAAAAAAGTAGCACAAAATCAGGAGAAAACTGGACTGATTGAGCGAATATGTGGATTTGCTGGGTGAATCATAGGATTCATCGCGTAAAGGAGTATATTTGATTTCGGGCGATTCATCTATCATATGTGAGAAAGGGATACACAATTTCAGTCATATTTGTAGGGATAACTGTTCTGTTTTCTCCTGTAGCTAGCTTGGCTCAGGGCTATTGGTTGGGACATTATACCACTGTGGATGGGTTGCCTTCCAATACCATTTATCAGATTGAGCAGGACAAGGATGGATATCTTTGGCTGGGAACAGACAATGGCTTGGTTCGATTTGATGGAACTCAATTTAGAAGCTATTATGACAGCGCTTTGATCAGTCATGAAATCATCCAACTTCATGTAAATTCAAAGGGGACCATCGCCTTTACGAACCTGTTCCGACAGGTCGGGACAATCAAGGCCGGGGAGTTGACAGTCCATAGCCTGAAATTGGACGGGAAAGCGTATGGCTTTTGGGATTTTGTGTTGGATGATGAAGAGAATTTCTATTTGGCCCCTGATATGGAGTTCCTGGATGATCTATTATGGAAAGATAGAGAGGAGAATGAACTGCGGCGTATTCCCAGCAAATATCAAAGATGTAGATCGCTTCATTGGTGGTCCGAAGCCCAAAAAGTATTGGGAATTGTTGCAAAGACATTAAATCATACGCCCTCCTTGATGATGACAGAAGTATCAGGAGATACTTCAGATCAATTTCATTCTCAATACTTCCCCATCCCATTGGAACTCAGGAAGATGGGGCACTTATATGCGAAAATCAATGTATTGAATGGAAAGATATTCATGTTACTTGCTCCCAATCAATTGTTTGTCAAGATAGGGGATGAGATCAAGAGAATACAGATTCCTAATGTAGAAGCCTCCCAGAAATTTTTTGATATGGAAGAAGATCATTTGGGACAGATTTGGATCAGCTCTTCCTCTGGCTTGTTTCAACTGAATTTTCAGGATGATACCACAGCGACTTTAGGCATGAATCTGCTACAGGGCATCTCGGTAAATTCGATTTTCAAGGATCATGAATCTAATATTTGGTTGGGAACAGAATCTTTTGGTCTCTATCGATTGTCTGCGGAACGCTATGTGGAATTCAAAGCTACAGATTTGGGGAAAGAGCGATTAAGCATTAAGCGATTAAATTCAGTCGGTAAAGAGGCGGTCATTGGGATTGACAAATTCGGCGATGTCTTTCAGTTCAATGAATCTGGCTGGGAAAAAAGAAATATGCACGAACCAGATTATCTGAACGGAAGTCTGATAGGTCCCAAGCAGGAATTGATTGTTTATGGAAACAATCTGATGTATTGGCCTGCTCCTAACAATCAACATGGGGTATCTCTCAGCTTGAACAAATATGCGGCATCAGATAAAACTTTCCTGCCTCTGAGAAATGTGAAAAATATCATTCTTGATGACAATCAGCTGCTAGTAGGAGGAGGGAGATTTTTTGCAAAAATAAATGTTGATACCTATGAAGTGGGGGAACTGACTATCGCATTCAGGGTGGCCTCGATCTGGAAAGACCTGAACAAGGACATCATTTGGATCGGTCAGGAAAAAGGACTGTGCCAAATTCTGCCTAATGATTCGATGAAAGTTTTTGAATCTGACTCTGGGCAAAAACTCCCCAAAGTGGTGCAAAATTTTGTCCAAAAGCCGGAAGGAAGCTTGTTTGTTGGAACCCAGGGAAGTGGACTATGGATAGTGGAGGATGGATCCCTGGAGCGAATAGATGAGCGATTTGATTTACCTGCCAAAACCTATGTAGACCTCGAATATGCTGCTCCTTATATTTGGGCAATTACAGAAAAAGGGATCATGAAAATTCATGAAGAAGACTACTCTTACCTCTTTTTGGAGCAGAACAAGGCAAGTCCGATTTCCGAGGCTTATGATATTGAGATTCAGGGAGAAAATGTCTGGATCAGCTCGGCCAATAAAATATTATGCTTCAAGGTCGATCAACCGGGATTTTTGACCTCCCTTCCTCCCGTTTATCTGGAATCATTTGTAGCACAAAATGAGATTGGAGAACTCCATTCTGATCGTCTGTTGCCATACGCATTCAATGAAGTCTTTATTCGCATATCTGCCATCTCTTTCTCCGAATCCCTGGCCTATGAATATCGCCTCAATGAATCTGCGGTGTGGACCAGGATTGATCGGCCTGAATTGCGACTATCCTCCTTAAAGTCAGGATCGTATCAGGTGCAAATTCGTGCTGTTCGTTTGAATGGTGTCAAGAGCAATCCACCATTGGAGATCACCTTTTTCATTCAGACCCCCTTCTGGCGAAGCATCTGGTTTTGGGGATTGATAGGATTGAGCCTTGGAGGAATCATTCTTTGGCAAGTCCGACAGTATTTTCAAAACAAACTAGAACGTGAACAACAACGAGATAAACTGAACCGTCGAATAGCAGAACTGAAGTTACAGGCTTTGCGTACGCAGATGAATCCGCACTTTATTTTCAACTGTCTCACATCTGTTCAACATTTGTTGTTAGAGGAAGATATAGAACAGGCTTTGGCCTACCTGAGTGATTTTGCGCGCTTGATCAGACTTGCTTTTGAACATTCTGCCAAAGAAGTCATTCCCTTGAGTGAAGAAATAAGATTCTTGACCACCTATATCGACCTGGAAAAATTTCGACTTAGCCAGGAGGTTGAGGTTGACTTGCACATAGACCGCAACTTGGACCCGGAGCTGTATAATATTCCGCCTATGCTCGTTCAGCCCATTGTAGAGAATGCCTTTCAACATGGTTTGCTTCATTCAGAAGTTTCCGGGAAGTTGGACATTTCTTTTGCCCAACATTCTGAAAATATATTACGATGTACCGTGCGGGATAATGGAATTGGACGAGAAAGAGCAGGACAAATCATGAATAAATGGAAAGAAGGCACACATGCTTCAGGACTGAAGATCTCCGAGGAGCGTCTGGAGTTGGTCAACGAAAAATTCCCGAACATCGTTTCATTAGAAATAGAAGATTTCAACAATGAAAATACCCTGTCTCATGGCACTGAAGTTCGACTCCTAATTCCCTTTACGAATGACCATTAAGGCATTGATTGTTGACGATGAACACTCTGCTCGATCAGGATTGAAAAAAATGATTGAACGCGATTTCCCGGAAGTAAAGATCTGTGGACTAGCTGCAAGTGTGGATGAAGCCATTCCTTTGGTGAAGAGTCATCACCCTGAACTCATATTTTTGGATATCGTGATGCCTCAAAAGTATGGATTTGAGTTGATCGATGCCTTTCCTGAAATGCCCTTTGAGGTGGTGTTCACCACTGCTTATGACAAATATGCCATTCAGGCTTTCAGAATGTCGGCGCTGGATTATTTGTTGAAGCCCATTCATCCCAATGATCTTCGCAAGACCATGAATAAGGTGAAAGAGACAAAATCTCTTAAGGAATCTCGCGAGAGATTGCGAACCTTCAGGAAAAACTGGCACAATGATGATCCACAATTGGTTCTCCCTTCCTCTGACGGATTTGTCTTTGCCAAGATCTCGGAGATTATTTATTGCAAGGCCGATGGTAACTATACCT
Source organism: Bacteroidota bacterium (assembly GCA_039029315.1). Taxonomy (GTDB): domain Bacteria; phylum Bacteroidota; class Bacteroidia; order J057; family J057; genus JBCCCJ01. Next base: position 186,348 of record JBCCGK010000005.1, read on the forward strand.
TCTTTGCTTTTGTGAATCAGAAAGGTCAGATTGTGGCAAAAACCCTCAAAGAGTTTGAAGAAATGCTGGCTGGTCTGCAATTCATGCGAATCCACAGATCCTATATCATCAATCTTCGCCATATCAGCCGCTATTATCGGGACAACAGAATCGAGATGGTCAATGGAGATGAATTGACCCTTTCTAGCAGTCGAAAGAAAGCATTCTTTGATTGGTTTCTCTCAACTAAATAAAAGCGAATGGTCTTCTCTTTAGGCCTGTTCTCCATTCTCGAGATGTGTCACCGCCAATCGAATCATATAATATGGAACTTCCTCCCCCAGGTACTCAAATAATGGACGCAGGTAGCCATCATAGCCAATGGTATCTATGGCACCCTGGACCAAATGAAGAATAGGCTGTGGAACAAATCTTCCTACTGAAATGTCATAACCCTCATCCGATAATTTGGAGAGGTGTGTGCCGATAGTCGCAGCTTTGAGCTTGCGCGAAGCAGAAATATCTTCTATTGAGTGGCTCTCTCGTGCCACTGCGAAGGTGATGGCATGTGATAATCCTCTGGGAGTGTACTGGTGCAATTGTTCATAATCGACCAAAAAATCCAAGATTTGTTCTATAAATACATCCCCATACCGCTCCAGCTTGACTTGTCCTACCCCAGATATCTCCTGCATTTGCGCTGGATGCGTAGGGATTTTTCTTACCATATCGGTCAAGGTGGCGTCGCTGAATACCACATATGGAGCAACCTCATCATCTTTGGAAATGGATAACCTGAGCTGCCGAAGGGATTCGAACAAGGCATCCTGAAACTGTTCAGATTTTGTCTTGGGCTTCTTGGCTTGTTGTGCAATCCGAGCTTTGGCGACCGAGGGTTGTACCATGCGAACCTTCACGCCCTTGAAGAGAACATCTTTGGCCGCTTCTGTGATTGTCAATACACTATTCTGGGCATAGGCAATTTCCACCAGTCCCTGATCCATCAACTGAAGCAAGACATGTTGCCAGTCAGAAATACTCATATCACTGCCTGCCCCATATGTTTTGATTTTGTCAAATTCCTTTTCAAGCAAGTCCTTTCTCCGAGACCCGCGCAAGACATCTATCAGCATATTGATGCCGACTTGTTCCTTTAAGCGCACAATAGCTGACAATGCTTTCTGTGCGAGGATTGTTCCATCAATTCGTTGGGGAGGATTTTGGCATACATCACAATTGCCACAATCCTGAGAGAGATGTTGGCCGAAGTAACTCAACAAGATTTTACGCCTGCATGTTTGGGCCTGAGCATATTGTTGCATTCGCTCCAGTTTGGCCAGCAGCAGTTCTTGTTGCGTACTTTCTTCAAAAAATCCTCGATAAGTAATCACATCTCCAAAACTGTAAAACATCACTGTATCACTCGGAAGCCCGTCGCGGCCTGCCCTGCCGATCTCCTGATAATATCCCTCAATATTCTTGGGCATGTTGTAGTGAATAACCCAGCGCACATTGCTTTTGTCGATGCCCATACCAAATGCAATAGTGGCACATATGATCGGTACCTCATCCTTAATAAAATGTTCCTGTGCCCGCGAACGCGCCTCGGCTGTCATTCCTGCGTGGTAGAAGGTAGCCGCGAAGCCCTCTTTTTGAAGTCGACTTGCTACATCTTCTGTCGATTTTCGACTTAGACAGTAGATAATGCCAGACTGCTGGGGCCGAAGTCTGAGGAATTGGAGGATAGTCCCTATTCGATTTCTTCCTGGCAAGACTGACAGGCTGAGGTTGGGACGATCAAAAGAGGCGATGAACTGCCTGGGATTTTTCAGACGAAGCTGTTGGATGATGTCTATCCGGGTTGTTTTGTCAGCCGTAGCTGTCAGTGCGACGATAGGCACATCTGCAAATTGCTGTTTGAGATAAGAGAGTTGAGAATACTCTGGTCGGAAATCATGGCCCCAAACAGAAATACAATGCGCCTCATCCACTGCAATGAGGCTGAGTTTGACGCGCTGGAGAAGAGAATGAAATTCTGAACTCAGGGCTTTCTCCGGAGAGACATAGAGCAATTGTAACTCCGCCACAAGTGCTGATTCGATGATGGCAGCCTGTTCCGTCCCGCCCTGACTACTGTTGAGGTATCCAGCTTGAATCCCATTGGCCCTCAAACTTTCAACCTGATCCTTCATCAGAGAAATCAAGGGAGAGATAACCACACACAAACCAGGAAGCAGAAGAGCGGGAAGTTGATAACAGACGGATTTTCCCCCGCCAGTGGGCATCAGTACCAGACCATCCTTGCCTGCCATGATCTGTTCGATGATTTCCTCCTGCAAAGGTCTGAAAGAATCATACCCAAAATATCGTTTCAATGCCTGTTGTGCTGTCGCCTGCTGCATAATGGGGATTTATTCGTACAAAAGTAAGGCAGAAAGCGGAAAAATGGATAATTTTGCGCTGCACTTTTTCATTCACCATCAAGAACACCCCAATGGCGGACAAAACATATGAAGTAACAGTGATCGGATCTGGACCTGGCGGCTATGTTGCAGCTATCAGATGTGCACAGTTGGGCATGAAGGTAGCCATCATTGAACGCTACCCCAGTCTTGGAGGTACCTGCCTCAATGTTGGCTGTATCCCATCTAAGGCTTTGCTGGATTCCAGTGAACACTACTTCCAGGCCAAACATCAATTTGCTGAGCATGGCATCAAGATCACTGGACTCAAAGCTGATCTGCCACAAATGATCAAGCGGAAGGCCGAAGTGGTTGATCAGACGACAGCTGGTGTCGCTTTTTTGATGAAAAAAAATAAAATTGATGTGTTCGAGGGACATGGGTCGTTTGTTGACAAGCAAACCATCAAAATCACCAGGTCCGATGGAAGCGAAGAACATATTCAGTCCAACAAGACCATTATTGCTACAGGGTCCAAACCCGTCCATTTGCCAGGAATTGAGGTAGACAAAAAGCATATCATCACCTCGACAGAAGCCCTGGAATTGACCAAGCTTCCGAAGGAAATGATTGTGATCGGGGGAGGCGTGATCGCCTCGGAGATGGCATCGGTCTATGGCCGACTCGGAACAAAGGTCACTACCATTGAATTTGCCGATCGACTGATCCCCGGAATGGATGGAGCCTTGGGGAAGGAACTGGCCAAGGTGCTGAAACGAGAGTTGGATTATACAGTTCACTTCAACCATAAAGCCGTATCCGCCAAAGTGAGTCGTGGAAAAGTGACCGTAACGGCTGAAAATATGAAAAATGGGGAGATGGTTGACTTCAAAGGAGATGTCTGCCTTGTTGCAGTAGGAAGGAGGCCCTATACTGACAAGCTGGGATTGGAGAATATTGGCATCGAAACCGATCGTGGCCGCATCCCGGTCAATGAACATCTTGAAACGCCTGTTGCTGGCATTTATGCCATCGGGGATGTCATTCGCGGAGCTATGCTGGCACACAAGGCTTCTGAAGAAGGAGTCTTTGTTGCTGAGTCCATTGCCAATCACCATCCACATGTGAACTATCTCGCGATTCCGAATGTGGTCTATACATGGCCAGAAGTCGCAGGGGTTGGCTATACAGAAGAGCAACTCAAAGAAGCAGGAACTCCATATAAAAAAGGCAACTTCCCATTCAAGGCTTCCGGTCGGGCTAGAGCAAGTATGGACAACAAATTTGGCTTTGTAAAGATTCTTGCCCACAAGGAGAACGATGAACTATTGGGAATGCATATCATTGGTCCAAGAGCTGCAGATATGATTATGGAAGGTGTCCTGGGGCTGGAATATCGTGCTTCAGCCGAAGATTTGGCTATTTTCTCACATCCACATCCGACCTTCTCTGAATCGGTGAAAGAAGCAGCTATGGGAGCGACTGCAAACAGAATCATTCATCTATAACAAACTGGAAGAATGGCTGAGAAATCTGTAACAGGTAAAGTGCTGGATCGGCAGTTGATTCGTCGACTGATCAGCTATGTCAAGCCTTACCGAAAGCAGTTTCTTTCTGCCTTGGGATTGACCGTAACTATTGCTGTTCTTAATCCTATTCGACCTATTCTGGTTCAATATGCACTGGACAACGAAGTGATTCAGGGAAATGTTGGCGGACTTCGCATGATGATCTTTGTGCTTCTGGGGGTGCTTTGTCTACAGGGATTGGTAATGTATGCCAATACCTATCTGACAAATTGGTTAGGCCAAAGCATTATTCGAGATATTCGAAAGCAAGTGTTTGATCATGTCCTTCAGCTGAAACTACAGTTTTTTGACCGAACTCCGATTGGTGTTCTTCAAACCCGAACCATCAATGATGTAGAAACCCTTAATGATGTATTTACTTCGGGTTTGGTGCGAATTCTAGGAGAATTATTGCAGGTGATCGCCATATTGGTTGCTATGCTATGGTTGAACTGGAAACTTGCCCTTGCTGTGCTGACCACTTTGCCAGTGTTGATATGTGCGACCATCATTTTTAAGAACAAAGTAAAAGTATCCTTCCAGGCCGTAAGAAAGGCTGTAAGTGAAATGAATGCCTTTTTGCAGGAACATCTCACCGGAATGCAGATCATTCATATTTTCAATCGGGAGAAACGCGAACTCAAACGATTTGAAGGCATCAATAAGGATCTCAGGCGTGCACATCTGAAATCTGTGCTGTATTACAGTGTGTTTTACCCAGTAGTCGAGATCATCAATTCCATTACCATGGGGATTCTGGTCTGGTATGGAGCAACCAAAGTGATGGATGCAGAGCTTCGGTTTGGGGAATTGGTTGCCTTTATCATGTTCGTTCAGATGTTTTTTCGTCCCATTCGTTTATTGGCCGATCAGTTCAATATCCTTCAATTGGGGATGGTGAGTGCAGAGAGGATTTTCAAAATTCTTGATACCAAAGAATTCATTGCAGATGAGGGGAAACTTGAGAAACTGGAAGCTGCGGAGGCAATTGGACTGGAATTTAAGGATGTCACCTTCGCTTATAAGGAACCCGAATGGGTATTGAAAAATATCAATCTTCAAGTGAAGCCTGGTGAGAAAGTAGCATTGGTGGGAGCAACAGGTTCAGGCAAAACAACGATCATCAATCTGCTGACAAGATTCTATGATATCCAGAAGGGCAATATCCAGATCAATCAAACAGATATCCGGGAATACGAACTTCCTTATTTGCGTTCCCTGACTGGAGTTGTGTTGCAGGATGTGTTTTTGTTTTCTGGAAGTATTTTTGACAATATTACGCTCAATAATCCAGCTATCCCTCTCGAGGACGTACAAGAAGCTGCCAGAAGAGTGGGTGCACATGACTTTATCATGCGATTGCCCGACCAGTATATGTACAATGTTCAGGAAAGAGGAGCGACCCTCTCTTTGGGGCAGAGACAACTGATCGCCTTTGCCAGGGTCATGACTTATAATCCCAGTATATTGGTCCTGGATGAAGCCACTGCCAATATTGATACGGAATCAGAGGAAGTCATTCAGCATGCGATAGACACGGTCATGGTGGGGAGAACCTCCATCATCATCGCTCACCGATTGTCCACCATCCAGAAGGCAGATCAGATCATCGTCCTGAAAGCGGGAGAAATTATCGAACGCGGGACACATCAGCAATTGCTTAAGGCTGGCGGGGCCTATCACCAGTTGTATGAAATGCAGTTTGCTTGACCAACCATGCCGATCATTATCCTACATACAGAAATCCGAGCTCCGATTGATCGGGTATTTGACCTGTCCAGGAGTATTGATTTGCACAAACTTTCGGCTCAGCATACCGCTGAAGAGGCCATAGCTGGGAGGACTGAAGGCCTCATTGAGAAAGGGGAATGGGTACAATTTCGGGCCAGACATTTTGGAATTAGGCAAACCCTGACTACCAGAATCACAGAGATGCACGCTCCACATTTCTTTTCAGATGAAATGGTCCAGGGAATCTTTCAGCGGTTTCGACACGCACATCATTTCACTGTCCGGGAATCTGCTACCTTGATGAAGGATGAATTTGACTATACTGCTCCTATGGGTTGGTTGGGGAGAATTGCTGATCGACTGTTTTTAGAAGCCTATATGCGGCGGTTTCTTGAGATTCGGAACCAGGAAATCAAACAAATAGCCGAAAGTGATCGCTGGCGACAACTTCTCCCAGACACGGATGTCTGAACAGTTCACACCCTTCCTGACCGGAGCTACACTGCCAACATATTTTCCGACACGCTTTTTCACTCAACTTACACGAATGTACACTAGTAGGTATCCATTCACAAAGTCAAGGCGTATAGTCAAATGTAATCAACAACAAACACCACCACCGTTAAGAACAACAAACATATGTAGAAGAAATTTACACTAGGTAGTAGTTTAGTTAGTGTGTATGGATGAGCCGGCCTTCTGAATGAGGGCCGGTTTTTTTTTATCTCTGTTTTCTCAACACTCACATCTATTGGAATGATCAAGAACAAAAGTCGAAGGCATCCCACGCCTGTGAATTGACCTACTCCAGACAGGTCATCCAAGATCGAGTCCCATTAGCCAGCCACTGTGTTCAGATTAGTAAAAGATAGAAATGCCCGCCTCATAGGTCTTGTCCCATCGGGGATTATGTGAACCGCCCAACTCATTTGGTGGGATGAGGGTAAATGGTCGATTCTCCTGCGAAAGACGGCCTCCTATATATATTTCAAGATGTTCTTTTCTGATCCCAATTCTCCCTTCATAGAGAAAGGTTTCCAAATCAAAACCGACAAAGCGATTTTCTGGATTTTTGCGAGGATCAGAGATCTCAGCTTGGTGGAAGGTACGTTCTACTGTTCCCATTCCCTGAACATATAGCCAGGGAAAAGGGGCAATTTCGATCCCTACCCCCAGACTTGCGGTACCTCGATTGGTGCCGCGGTACCACACCAGTGGCAATCCAGTGGCTTTGTCTATGGAGTCTCTGAGGGTTGACCACTTATAGGGTCGGTCATCGAGTGGGGTAGCCTTTCTGGAGGGAAGCACTGTCGCATCGAGCAGAACCGCTAGTCGTTGTCGCCTGCCCAGACGATAGCGAATTTGCGCATTGACGCCCAACCCATATTCTGGCAATTGGCCACGGTATCGAAGGAAGATCGGCCCTCCAGCGAGCTGGAGAGGGCGCCTTTTGGTTTCAGCGCTACTGATCCTTTCCATCTGGCAATCCCGGTCAGTCCAGACGATTTGAGGCTCAGGAGGACCAGGACAAGGGACTCTGATTGGCGTCTGGACGAGTGTGTCTACCGTACCGCCACACATACTCAGGGTATAACTCATCATCCAGCAAGTTTCCACAGGAATGGGTGCAGGATCTGGTACAGGACCTGGCTCTGGAGCAGGAGAGGCAGAAGTGGGGGGAAAGGCAGATATGGTTTGAGATACAGAATTTGTCTGTCCTTCATCGTCTTCCACCTCCAGGACAACTTCATATTCTCCTGCTTCTGGAATGGTGATTTGGGGGGGGATACTGTCCTGGAAGAACAAACTTCCTTCTCTCCACCATCTGTAGGCGACGATGCTTCCTCCATCTGGATCATAGGAAGTACTTCCATCCAATTGAAGCGAAAATGGAACGGTATCTGCAATCGGACTGGCGAGTATGAGCGCAACAGGTGGATGGGAATCATCGATATATGGGTGAACAAAAATAGAATGACTGCTTGTATTCCTGTCTCCCTCATCATCTACAACTGTCAACAAGACATGAAAGGTATCTGCTCGCTCAAATTGAAAAGATGGGGTAGGGCCATCGGCGGCATTGGATCCGCCGAAGTCCCAGATATACTTGACGATGTCACCGCCATCAGGATCATAAGAATTTCGCCCATCGAAGAAGACATTCAAGGGCTCACTTCCTGATTCAGGATCTGCAATGATGATGGCTACGGGATCTGCAACATTCACCACTGGTTCCGGTTCTTCACAGCCGGGATTGCCAGATATGACGGGATTCTCATATGGTTCAGGATCTTCTTCAAACCACCTTCTTCCAACAAAGCATTTGTGAACTTCTATTAAGGACGAGTTCAAGAATTCCCCTACATAGATTTCATTTAAGTCGGTATTGATAAAAATCTGATAGACAACGTTTTCTCCTGTATATCTAAGATCTTTGGTTCCAGCATTTGGGGCTGGGCATTGGAGCCAATATCCACATCCGTTGACGATGGTTCCCATGACGGCTCCCAGGCTCCTTTTGCCTGTGATTTGTTGGGCCAACTGAAAGAACTCTGAGCCTTCTGTTTTCGCCTTGGACAGCTGGTGCGTGATGGCATAGGAGATCCAACCCTGGGTTCCAATGGTTTCATACTGGGCAGGAATGGGCACTCTCGGGTTGGCAGCAAGCAAATCTCCGACCCAATGAAACTGGTACCTCGCCCCGCCTGGATCTGACAACACTCCAGACTGTTGGGTCTGCGAATACACAGATGAAAAACTGAGAAGGAAAAAAAGAGAAAATAAGATCGACTTCAATAAAGATCTGTTGGACATCGCGCCTGATTGCTAGAGGTTGTTGAAGGAAAAAGAATTGCAAGGAGATTGGCAAGGGAAGAGTCCAGTAGACCTTAAATATAGTAGAAAGTACGAAAAGTCGCAAATAATAATGTTCAAAGAAATAGAGGCAGAAAGATTTGGATCATTCTCTTTTGATCTCAAATCTTTCTGCCTCAAACTATTTACCTGCTGACTTGATAAACGGGGTAGTCGAGGACTGGCCTCCTACCTCCGAATGACAAGTCGGGAATGGATAATTTGCTGTGAACCCTCTATCTTCATCATGTAAACGCCTACGGGATGTTGGTCCAGATCAATCACATAATCCCAATTTCCGCTTGTCACTAGCTCGGTTTTTGGAAGGATTTGTTGACCCAGGGCATTGTATACACTGATCTGTATGGGGTGCCCAGAGTGATTCTCTCCTTGAAGGGTAAAACGACCTGTGGAAGGGTTAGGGAATACTTTCCAATTAATACCCAACATTTCTTCCATATGAGTCATAGCAAAATCGAATGGTTCTGAAATCTGGGAAGGGCAGGGGCCGTTGTTTACAATAACAGAATATGCACCTCCTCCATAATGACTAGCATCAATGGATCGAGTAGTAACAGGTAGTAGGGTGCCATTTAGATACCATTCGTAGCTTGTCCCAACAGTAGAAGCTTGTAAAAAATTACTGTCAGCAAGTTGGGTGATTGTTGCAGCCATGGGATACCCCAATACTTGGATAGTTGTATCTGTTGGTTCGCTCGCACAACCTTCAGCAGAAAGGACATGAACTGTATAGGTTCCAGAAGAAATCACGGTAATAGAGGAACTGGAATCCCCTGTTGACCATGAATATCCAGCAAATCCACTCGGAGCAAAAATTTTGGTACTATCCCCTTCACAGATTATTGACTCTCCCAACAAAGACAAGAAGGGGGGATCTGGTTGATCGAAAACTGTAACCTGGAGTTCGGCACTTGAACTTTCGCAGCCAGAGGTATTGGTAACAAACACACTGTAAATTCCTGAACTATTTACCATAATATTTGAGGAAGTTTCGCCAGTTGACCAAGAAAACATATTGACGGAGGCTTGAGCTAGAAGTTGGACAGTTTCTCCTTCACAAAAACTCGTAGGGCCAGAAGCAATGATGGTAGGCATGGCAGGAGTCGACTCTACTATGACAGTCGTATCCTGAGCTGGACCCACACATCCTTCTACACTGATTAAGGAAACAGAATAATTGCCTCCAGTATGAACAGTGATGCTTGAGGTTGAATCACCTGTAGACCAGGTATAGCCTGGAAATCCTGCGGGCGCAAAAAGACTCACACTATCACCATCGCAAATGCTTACTGGCCCGTTTGTACTGATCAGAGGGAGGGGAGGTGAGGAGCCAACCGAGACTGTGGCCATCGCAGGTGGACTCTCACATCCATCAGGAGAAACAACAGTAACAGAATAAATTCCAGCTTGATTTACTGTGATGCTCTGGGAGGAGGCTCCATTCGACCAATTATATCCACTGAACCCCGGTGGTGCAGAGAGGGTTACTGTTTCACCATCACATAAAGTTAGTGGACCACTTGTTGTAATACTGGGCTGTGAAGGAGCAATTCCAACCAAAATGGTTTGAGTAAAAGAATCTGTACACCCCCCTCTATTGGTAGTAAGATGTACCGTATATGTCCCAGGTGCAGGATAGGTATGAGTAAGATTGCCACTTGTGGTATAATCTGTAAGTCCATCCCCATTGATATCCCATTTAAAACTCGTATTGGCATCTATTCCTGAAGTAGTATTGACAAAGGAAACACTTGTATCAATACAACTGGTAATGAAGGAGAAAGCAGGCGATGGAACAACACAGCATCCAATACTTTGAGTAACGGTAATTGCAGGAAAGCTATTGGGCCAATTGACATTATTGGATCTGATCCAATTAATGGAGGTATTAAAGCTTGAAGCCAACTGAGTACTTGTTCCAGATAGGACTGCTCCTGAATAGAATCCGTTTTGGAGTTGATTGGTGAATCCTACAGCAGAAATTCCTTGTCCAAGTGTATTGGGAAGTAAAGATCTGTCCTCATTACTGGCTCCTTGAGCAGAGGTATACCATTGTCTTGAACTAAGACCTGTTAAAAAAGTGGGAGAAAAAACATTTCCTTGGAAGGCCAAAATTTGATCTCCCGATTCTCCAGGTGTATTGTCGAGGACATTCAAGTTCCCACACAGCCCTCCGTGGCTGACCTCCAAACCGGTAATTCCTCCATGATTGATGGAGACAATAGTCCCAGCCGTAAGGGCGGTATCTGCTGTCCATATACAAGCCTCCTCTAAATAACCAGCATAGAATCGACTTCCTGACCACCCTTCATCTGTGAACCTGATTTGAGTTCCTGCCACAATATTTTCTAAGAGCACAAACGCAAACCTTTCTTGATCATCTGTTTGGTAAGCAAGAAAACTTACACAACCATCCCCAAGCAGAGTGCCAGGCCAGGGTTCTGGATTGCTTGTAACTGTAAAGTTGGAGAAAGAAGAAGGCCATGCAATTCCTGAACTTTGAACCCAATTCATGGGATGGTTGATTTCGCGGCGGAGTTGGCTTTTGTTTCCCGCGGTGATGCACCCAATATATCGTCCATTGTTGAAATGAATGGATACTTCCAGGCCAAGAGCTGTATTGAGATTGGACAAGGTGCTGGGG
>JBCCGK010000006.1:0-182594 GCA_039029315.1 Bacteroidota bacterium
ATCAGCCCACAAGGCCAGGAATCAATGATTTTTCCTTTGGAGGGGGGAGGGGGAGGAATAGAATAGGCATATGTAAATATGTCCCCTATTTACAAGCCTATTTTCAATCAGAATTAATCAACATCCCCCAAAAACAGCGAAGTGCATTCATTCAAAAAGGCGGTTTCCAGAGCATATGTGAGGATTTCTCTCCTATAAAAAATGGACAAAGTCAAACTAAGTATGGGGACAAATTTATATTTGGCACTCATCTTCCACCCTCTCGCTCTCCCGCCAGCGGGAGACATCAACCCACAAGGCCAGGAATCAACGATTTTTCCCTTTGGAGAGGGTTGCGGGAGGAAAGAAGTCTTACAATATAATTGTGTCCAGCTACTTACTAAGCCTATTGTTTCAGAACTCTGACCCAGGCTTGCTGGTCTTCCTTGGTTTGGATGTTTAAGAAATATACCCCAGCAGGACCTTGCAAATCAATCGTTGTTTGTTGGATATTTGTAGCCCTTAGGTCATTTAATTCTTGCCCTGTGACAGTAAGCAATCGAATTCTAATCTGCGGGAATACTTGTCCCAAATCTATGGATAGCACATCCCTAACAGGATTCGGATAGACACGAATTTGTTCTCCCAACTCATTGGCAACAATCCCGACATTCAATACAGAAAAACAGGCAGAAGTGTCCTGGCACCCATCTTGGCTAATTTCAACTGCATAGGTGCCATTAATCTGTGGAAGATAGACAGAATCTATCGCTCCGGGAATAGGAGCAAACGCACTATCGCAATACAGCCACTGATAGGAGGCTTCTGTCGCCTGAGCCTCCAGACGAGCCCCTGACAGGAGAACAGTGGTATCAATATTGACAATGGTAACATAAAGAGTCAACACACTATCGCAGCCGAGTCGGGTGGGAATCGTATCCTGATAGGTCCCTGAGTTGGTCCAGGTAAATCTTCCACTTGGCGATGTATAATGAAAGCAAGCCACTACTGAGTCAAGCCCTGTAGTGTCTCCACAATTCAGAAATAGAAAAGCACTTCCTGCATTGTTCATGGGATTGGCTCCAGTCATATCTTCTCTGTCTTGCTTCACACCCACTAATATGGCATTGCCTGACATGGAAATAGCTTCTCCAAACCTTTCATTTGACCCTCTGTCGCTTGAGACAAGCTTATTGGTCTGTATCCAATTTCCCATTTGATTCTCTTGAAACACATATGCTGCTCCAGCTCCTCCAATCATGTTTGTGCCTGCCTCGTCAAATTCATGCTGATAGGCGCCAATAACACAGTTGCCACCATCGATGGCAATGCTGATTCCAAAGAAATCGCTACTTGTCTTATCCGAAGCAAGCAGTTTCTGGACTTCTATCCAATTGCCGGTGCTATCCTGTTCGAACAGATAGGCAGATCCAGCATTCGAAAATAGATTGAATACAGTGGTGTCATGATCATCATTCGGAGCACCTGCTAGAATATGGTCAGCATCCATGGCCACATCAAATCCAAATCCATCATCGGACTTGCGGTCCGAAGCAGCAATCTTCTGGCTTTCCAACCAAACACCATTGCTGTCACGCTCGAAGATATAAGCAGCGCCTGTATTGCTCAGAAGATGTTGATTGCCATCTGTGGAGATCTCATCTTTTGCGAAGGCTCCGACGACTAGCCTGTGAGCATGTATCGCAACTGATTGGCCGAACTGCGCCCGGAACTCCCGATCAGAAGCTGTTATTTTTTGTGTTTCTTCCCATATACCAGCAGGGCTTTTTTCAAACACATAGGCTGCTCCTGCTCTTGCCAAAAAATTCCCACCCATAGTATCCCTGCTTTCATTCACGGCTCCAACCACAAGATATTCCCCACTGATGGCAACAGCGAACCCAAAATTGGCAATCTGGGCGGGGTCCGAGGCGTGTAGTTGTTGGCTTTGTAGCCACTGCCCACTGCTGTCTTGCTCAAACACATAAGCCAGACCCGCCATGTCGACAAGGGAACCGGAGGAGTCAGTAAGGCTTTTCTGAGGGACTCCAACCAATGCATGCTGTTCAGTCATTGCAACAGCATAACCGAACCCATCAAATTGCGAGGGATCTTCATGGATGATTTTTTGTCGTTCTGTCCACTTGCCTTGGATGCGTTCATAGATATATGCAGCCCCTACCGAAGAAATAGAATTACCGCCTTGGTTCAGGCCTTCTCCCCAGGATCCGATAATCGCAAATCGCCCACTGATCGATACTGAAACACCAAATTCATTGCCTGCTGCTCTGTTGCCTGGAACCAGTTTCTCCTTGAGTTGCCAATCCTGTCCTGCTCCTTCGATACAGGCAGCGAGAATAAGTAGAAGAAAGAAAAATTTTTTCATGGATTTAGACCTTTTGAGTATCTGTTTTATTTCTTCCACCAGTCTAATCAATTTGACAGGAATAATCTATGTGGATAGCCTTTTTTCTTAGAAAAAAAATTTGACCAAGCCAACTCATGAGTGATTCCTGAAGCTCAACAAATCATATTCTCCTATCTCCCTCCATACCATCCATGCACATCAATTAACCATCCATCCTCTATCTGCCCTTAAACCTGCTAACATTCCATACCTTAGAGACTGTTTTGAGATCTGTGCTGAGAATGTTTATGGTGTATTTTTTTTCAGACAAGGCTCTTTTTTCATCTGATAGTGGTGCTATGAGATGAAAAAAAGCTGAAGGATGGGGAAAAAAGACGCATACAAAAAATAAGCGACAGATGTTCAAACAGTCTCTTAGCATCGCAATATACATATCATCTACCCTGGCGAGAATGGGAACACACATCATCCGGGCCAATAAGGTCCAAGCTCTGATTCTTTTTCTCCTTGCTGCCTTGCTTCTCCATACCTTTCTTCCAGTGATCATGGATCTTATCACTGGACGCAGATCCGAACTCAGTCCCGAAAACATTTTGATGGGGATCTGTTATCCTCCGCTTGCATTGGCTTCAGTGGCATTAGGCCTTTTAAGTCTGCGGCGATTATTGATCATCGGCCCGGTAATTGAAGTCAATGATTATGGCATCATCGATCGGGTATCCGTGGCTGAAGCAGGTTTTATTCCCTGGAGCAATATTGCCCATGTCGAACTCATTACAGATGTTGGGAATCATATGCTCGCCCTATTTCTCTACGATGATGATTTTATCCACAAAAAACTCACCTTTGTCCAGTATCTTTTGCTCAAGCGAAATCTGAATCAGGCAGAAGCATTGGTCCAGATTCGAGCAGGTGATATCCATCTTCCTTTGGAACAGTTACAGGCTTTCATTCAGGAACAAATCAGCCTCCACACCTATCAGGAAAATAATGTTGACCAACAGGAAGGCGACGTTTATTTTTCTTGATCTTTCAGTAATTATTCGGAAATAATGTTTTCTTGGGGGAGAATCCTCAAGATCTATCTCCATGACTCCTATCAGCCGTAGATTCTGGCTTCAAAAAAGCCTATTGGCCTCCTCAGGCATATTCCTGGGAACATCCATGACAGCCAACAGCATGTCCTCCTTCATCGAAGCCTATGGAGAAGAGCATCCTTTACTCCGCTTACATTGGAATGAGAATCCTTATGGCCCTTCTCCCACAACGCTGGATGCCATGAAGGAAGCACTCAGTCTCTCCAATCAGTATCCGGATGATCATATAGAGAAACTGGGAGTTGAATTATTGAAGAAAAAGCAGACATCTATCGCTTCTCTCCAGAAACATGCTTCTGTCATGATCGCCCCTGGTTCAACTGACATTCTTTGTTTACTCGGTCAACAAGTAGGACTGCAACAAGGAGAGATTCTGACTGCATGGCCCTCTTTTCCTACCTTGACTAATTTTGGAGAAGCTTTCGGGGCAAGTATTAAAAAGATGCCTTTGGATATTGATCAAAAGCTTGATCTTGGAAGGATGCTGGATGCGATCACAGAGAAGACCTCCCTGATTTCGATTTGCAATCCTAACAATCCGAGTTCGACGGAAGTTCCTCATGCAGATCTGATGGAATTTTGTGGCAAAGTGCCTGAAAAGGTATTGGTCTGCGTGGATGAGGCTTATATTGAATATTCTCAAGGGGGAGATGAATTTAGCATGCTTCCATTGGTATCGACTCTTCCCAACTTGATCGTCATTCGTACCTTCTCCAAAGCGTATGGCCTGGCTGGGATGCGAATCGGCTATGCTGTCTCTCAGCCACACAATCTTCGCCTCCTAAGACAAGCTCATCCGGGACAGGGATTTTCGATTGGAGTTGCCTCTGTTCATGGAGCGATGGCTGCCCTGAACGATCAGGAGCATCTTCAGTTTTGTTTACAGAAAAATGAAGAAGGACGTCAGATCATGTATCAGGCTTTTGGCAAATGGGAGGTTGCCTACAGTCCTTCTTCCACCAATTTTATCTATGCCAAATCGGATCGCTTTCATTCAGACATGTTAGCCAGACTCAAAACCCAAAACATCCTCATCACACAATGGCCGATCATGGAGGATCATATTCGTATCAGCATTGGCAAACCAGATGAGATGCATCGCTTTGTGGAAGAGGCTGCTCAATATGTGTTATAGTTTGGGAGAAAAATCCTAGTTTTTCAGCATGTCATGCATCCTTTTCTCTCCCCAATCATAGAGGCCATCGAATACCCCAGCATCGAACAGCACCTGGAGAAATTGGGCGAGAGATTGTGTTAATGCAACAGATTTATAGAGTAACCTAAGCTGAGATTGATTCGCATTGATCTGCTCTTTGATCTTTTCAATTCCTATATCATATAGGATGGAATACTTGTTTGGATCCTTAAGTTCTATGACCACTCGCCACACATCACAAAACACCAAATAATCCGCAAAATAGAACTCCCTCTCCCCTATCATCAGCTCATCTTGCACGTTTTCCAGCGGAAGGATTCTAAACAAATCATCTCCCACCTCAAACCCATTGCTATAGCGGTAGAGCGTTTTGAAATCATCGGGCAGTGAGATGCCTGTGCGCTGCTCAAAGTGAAGGATGTCTGCATCTGAAGCTTCACCATACAGGGTGATGTTCAAGCTCTGTTGCTCTCGATCAATTCTTTGGATGATGTCGCTCATTTCCAGACGCATAAGAAGGCATTAGGTGGCGTATACTTAGTCGAAAATCATATCGACAGACATCGTTTCACTTGATCCGGGAATTGGGATATGACCTCCGGATTTGAAGATATGAACCGATTCATATTGATCCTCAATTGGATTCAGATAAACTTCTATTGCCTCTCCCGCTACATTCACAATCCACAGTTCAGGAATTCCCGCGGAGGCATAGAGTGGAACCTTGATCGTTCGATCATACGACAAGGATGAATCTGCGATTTCAATAAGCAACAAAACCTCATCAGGGCCAGGATGGGCAGACACATAATCGTCCGTTCTGGGATATACTACAGCAATATCCGGTTCCGGCTCTGAATGATTGTCCAATGTGGTCGGATCTTGAAATCGAAGGATATACGTTTCCTCCAACTCCTTCAATGCTTTTGTTAATCGTGTAGTATAGCCAGCATGCTTGCTCCCTTTTGGACTCATACAGATCATTTCTCCATGGATAAGCTCCACTCGTTCATCCTCATGAAGAATCCCGACCGCTATCATTTTGTGATAGTCTGCAACGGTAAATTTTCGGTGAATCAAGGTCATGCTCATCCGTTTTGTGAATCAAACACTTTCCTTGTAAGTCTATCTCAAAATAAGCACAAAGCCAGCTCTTATCCAACGATCCCCCCGACTGCGATGATTTCGCTTGACCCAGGAACGGGAATATAATCTCCTGGCAAAAAAATTTCTCTTGATTGATATTTATTCCCGGAAGGGTCTCGGTATACTTCCAGTTGTTGATCACACACATTCACAATCCAGCATTCTGTAATTCCTTCAGCTGCATACAGAGGTAACTTGATGGCCCGATCAAATTGCAAAGAGGAATCAGCAACTTCTATCAAAAGAAATATATCAGAAGGGCCAGGATGTGCGGCAACATAATAGTCAGGCTGCCTCTTCACCAAAGCAACATCCGGCTCTGGTTCTGAATGATCACTCAATGTAATAGGCTCTTGATAACGAGTGAGAATTTCTTTTCCCAAACTTACCAAAGCCTCTTGAATTCGGGATATACAGGCGGAGTGCTTACTCCCTTTTGGACTCATACAGATCATGTTTCCTCGGATGAGTTCCACCCGTTCATCCTCATGCAGAATCCCCACCTTGATCATGGTGTGATAGTCAGCTACAGTAAATTTTCGGCGAATCAAGGCCATGCTCATCCTATGATTGAATCAAACATTATCCTTGTAAGTCCTCTACAAGGTACTCAAATCCTGGCAATTATTGTATCCCTTTTTTCAAATCAGGAAAAACCTTACCGACTTTTGTCAGAATATAGTCTCCATACGTTCCTGAGAATTGATGAACACTCGCTCCATCCCAACGTTGGTGCTGATCGTCCTCAGGGAGAACAATATCCGGCAACTCGATAGCAGCAATCTCAGCATCGACATTCGGATCAAAAAAGAAAGGGAAAGAATAACGGTCCTTGCCGCTGGTATTCAAAACCCGATGTGGCGTAGATCGATACAGTCCTCCTGTCATACGATCAAGCATATCTCCGATGTTGCACACAAAGGTTCCCGGTACATAAGGCGCATCGATCCACTTGTCTGAACTTTTGATCTGCAATCCCCCCACGCTGTCTTGTTTGAGAATGGTCAGCACGCCATAATCTGTATGTTCTCCTACTCCCCACTGATCCTCCACCTCCTCTGAAGATGGATAATAAAAAATCCGAAAAAGCGTCAATGGATCTGCCGTATAGCGTGCCTGAAAATATCCTTCATCCAAGCCCAGACTCATGGCAATTCCACGCATCAGATCATGCCCCAAGTTGGTGAGGGCATCCATATAACTCAGCACAATTCTGCGAAATTCAGGGATTTCGGCGGGAAAGAGATTCGCCCCATGCATTGGTCGCCCTGCCTGAACTCTTGGATCATCTGGTCCCAATTCACTCCCCAGGTATAAACCTGCTTTCAAGTCGGGCTTGCCAGAGGTGAGTTCTCCGCCGAGTGGAAAATAGCCCCGCCAGGCCCGACCGCCCTTCTCCATGCTGATCTTCTGTTTGGCGGCCTCTTCCAAATCAAAAAACTGTGCACTGACCTCTTCCAACTCCTGTTGAAGCTGTTCAGAGACCCCATGCCCGGAGATGTAGAAAAAACCATGTGTCTGGCAAGCCTTGCGAATCGCATGAGCTACTTCTGTTTGTTGCGCTGATTGTGCCAACAATGGCGCAATATCTATGACTGGAACTGAATGTTTCTGCATCTGTTAACCTTTCGTGGAAATGTAACATTGCTGGAAAAATTGAACAAATGAAAAAATACTTTTTGTTTCTGGTGATCTGTACTTTCTTTTTCAGTCTTAGTCCTGCGCAGTTTTCACAAGTGGGGAGTCAACTGGACGGCAATGCCCCCAATGATAATTTTGGTTTTTCTGTAGCCATGAACGAATCAGGCAAAACCATCATCGTGGGTGCGCCGCTGTATGATTCGGATTTTGGTCAGGTCCGGGTATTCCAACAAATAGCAGGGGACTGGACACAAATCGGAGGAGATATCAACGGGAATGAAATCGGCCATCAATTTGGGTTTTCTGTGGCGATCAGTGCCAATGGAAAGCGCATTGCATTGGGCGGAATTGGAGGAAGTACGACAACGCAAGGCGGCCATGTCAGGGTCTATGATCTGGTCAATGAACAATGGGTTCAGCGAGGGGAAACCATTCTTGCGGAGGCAGTTGGAGATCAGTTTGGATCAGCCATCGCCATGAATGCCGCTGGAAATCGTATCGTAGTCGGCGCCACCAAAAATGATGGAAATGGGCAGGATGCGGGTCATGTCCGGGTCTATGAATTCCAAAACAATGCTTGGACTCAATTGGGAGTTGATCTTGATGGAGCAGCTGCGGGGGATGAATATGGAATCAGTGTCAGCATGAGCCGGGATGGGAACATCATCGCAGCAGGTTCAAGCAGAAACAGCAGCGCGGGAAGTGCTGCTGGGCAAGCCCAAGTCTTCCAATGGCAAAATGGAAGCTGGACACAAATGGGCAGTGATATCCTGGGACAACATGCCAATGAGTTCCTGGGCTTAAGCTTGAACCTGGCAGAGGATGGTCATACGCTTGCTGTAGGAGCTTCGGGCCACAATCACGGAGCGGGAATTGGTTCTGTTAGAGTCTATTCATTTGACAACAACCTATGGACGCAAAAAGGCATGGATATCCGTGGAAGTCTCACTACCGAAGCCTTTGGGCAGACCGTCTCTATCAATGGAGATGGGACTATCCTGGGGATCGGTACACCCTCTTCAGATGAAGCTGGTACTTCTTCTGGTCGATTCAATCTTTTCAGCTATGACAGTACTGTTTGGGCAGAAGTTTATCAGCCCATCACTGGCAAGGCGAGTTTTGATTTTGTAGGAAAAAGTCTGGCTCTCAACCGGGAAGGCAATCGATTCGTCATTGGTGCCAATCTCGCCAATGGCACGCAAGGATACACAGTCGTCTATGAAGACAGCCTCATGCCTGTATCGATCCAGCATCAGTTGATTCCCGGCTTCCTTCAGATTCTTCCCAAACGGGATCATATTTCTATCCAATTGGAACTGCCAAACCAGAGTCATCCTGTGAGCCTGAGCCTTTCCTCCTTATCTGCTCAGGCCATTTATTCCGAGACTCTCCCCTATCGTTCCTCCTATACCATCCCAGCCTCCTTGGCGAGTGGTGTCTATCTGTTGCGGATCAAACAAAATCATCGGATGCTGATCCGGAAATTAATTGTTCGGACGAATGAGTAGTTGGGAAGGATCAGGATTCGTCCTATAAGACATTCACCAACATCCACAAAAAGAAACCTTTGAGCCTCCTTTTCTTGCCAAAAAACCAGTGAGATCCCCCAAAGAAGAAAATTCTATTGTAATTTGAGACAGAATTCAAATTACAACAATTCATGGGTAGAGATCTCCAATTACTCATTATTCTGAGCGTGTTTTTGCTCTATCTGTATCTCAAAATCAATGGGATCATCAAGCAACTTCTCCCGGAAAAATACAAATTGCCACTTCGACTTACTGTGTGGGGAGGAATGGGAGTATTGGTAGGTATCTACATCATTCGGGCGTATAATCCATTTGGACTGAGACATATGATGCCAGATGCTTTCTATTATCCTCTGTGGTTTGCGCTGGTATATATGGTGCAGACCGTTCCCTACTTGCTCCTGATTGATTTGCTCATCCTGCCTTTGTATTCGATTTACAAAAAGAACAAACCCAGCTATAGGTCCATTCGAGCCAAAGTCCTCATGGCCATCATGGGCTTCTTTTTGCTATATGTACCCTTGAGGATGTGGTATGATGACAGCAATGTTCGGGTGTTGGAGATGAGCTATGAGAAAGAACAGCTAGCGCGTGATCTGGAAGATCTTAAGATCGTCTTGATTGCTGATATTCAACTCGATGCCTACACCACTGAAGAGGAAGTGCTCAATTATCTCAATAAGGTCAATGATCTGGAGCCTGATTTGGTTCTGCTTGCTGGAGATTATATTACGGGAACGCCCAATTATATCGACCCGATTGGCAAACTTCTTCCAACCCTCAAAGCCAAATATGGAGTAATCGGATGTGCAGGAGATCATGATCATTGGGCCTATAGAGGAGGAGACTGGGGAAAAAATCAAGCGCGCAGCATTCGTGAGGTAAAAGAGAGTTTGGAAAGCGGTGGGATTCCCTTACTGATTGATGAAAATCGTGATATCCGCATAGGAGAATCTGTGATTAAATTGACTTCAACCAATCAGACGTATGCAGCGGATATTTCCAATGAAGTACTGGATTCCTTAACGCTGGATACCACCGACTATGATCTGAAAATTTTCCTCAATCATCAGCCAAAGACCCGCTTGGTCAAAAAAGCCTCAGCAACAGGCTATGATTTCTTCCTGGCTGGCCATACACATGGAGGCCAGGTCAAGTTTCTCTTTCCATTCTTTAGCTTTACCACAGCTGGACTGGGACAAGATAGCGGCTATATCAAAGGAGAATACAGATACGAAGACATGTTGATCGCGGTCTGTTCAGGTTTGGGCATGTCTATTGCGCCGATTCGCTACAATTGCACTCCGGATATTGTACTAATCCGCTTAAAAGCTTCTTAACAGCTGCAATCACACCCTCCACAATCTCCACAACAATTGCCTCCACAATCACCGCAGCAACCGTCTACACAATTGCTACAAGAATTATCACAGCAGTTTTCACAGCCTGTGCAGCAACCTTCAAGCCAAAAGCCACAGCAGTTATTGGCACAATCTTCCATGCAGGGGCCACAATTCTCCCCACAAGCAGGACCTGTGTTTTGAGTAGACCCTCGGATGCCTGTGAGCATCAATATTCCAGCAAGCAAAGTCCCTAATCCCAAAAAGATCCACTGCCACCAGCTCACTTTCTTATCTCCTTTCTTTCCTTTCCGGGCTTTTTTCAGTTTTCGTTTCCATTTCCGCTTAAAGAACCACCATCCAATCCCCATGGCCCCGCCTCCACCGCCGCTCATCAGCAAGAGATTGCTCCACATGGGATCGCTGGCCACAAGCCCTCCATCGATTCTCGCTGCTCCATGAAGCTGACTCGCCAGAAGACAAACCACAACGGCTGCGTAACTCACAACAGCCGGCTTCCACCAGACAGGATATACCGGAGCAATTGTCTCTGCTTCGGAAGTGCTGGGTGCAGGACAGGCACAGGAACCGCCCCCTGTTCTTGCCTGAAGATTGGTCTTCAATCGATTCTGAAAAGCCCGAATGTGTTTGGCAGCAATAGGCAAATGGGGGAGGTATGTTTGTATTTGGTCCCGATGGGATTCGATATCCGCGATGACTGCTGATTTTCTCTCACAATCAAGGCTGAAGGGCTGATCCTGCATCCCTGCCCGAATCCCATTGAAGTTTCCTTTCTGTGCATCCTCTTCAAAATCTTCCAGCGCGTCTAACTTATACATCAAAGCGCCAAAATGATAGCCGATATGCCGCATGGTGTCAGCAAGCTCAGATTTCCCTAATGTCTGTGCCCCCCACTCGAATACTGTTGCTGTCAACTCTGCTGTTGGTTCTGCGAAATACATCAAATTCTGCTCAAACCCTTTTTCTTGTTCTCTGATCTCTTGCTCCTGGATCCATGCCCAACATTGCTCTGTTTCGAATCCCCAGGCAGCAAATTGTGCATTTACCTTCCGAAAGGCAGGACGATACACTCTTTTCACCCCACGCCAAACAATGCTGCGACTGTCCTTGATATTGTCATCCACCTTCAGTTCGGCCAGCAAGAGGTTGGCCGCAGCAGCAAATTCAAGAGAAATGGGAATGGCCTTGTCTGCTTTTGGTAATTCCAGACAGTGATAAGGCCGGAGTCCATGTTGCCAGGGATCGGCTTGTCCCTCCAATGCAGAAAGAATTTCACTCAAAAAGACCACATCAAAATTCAGCATCATCCGTGAGGCATGGCCGTATCGAAGGCCCATCACCTTACACGTTCCGCAATAGTGTTGTCGAAAATTCTGGCGGGCTTCATCGTGATGAGAGCAGCCCTGGGGTTTCATGAGTCCAAACATAAGAGACAATATTTCCCCTATAATCGTGTGTAAGCCTTTTCCCATCCAGTTAGATTTTTCAGTTAGGGGAAAATTCAGGATACTTGGGGAGAATCAACGGATCATTTTTTTCACTAACCCCAATCGCATGACTACTACTCCGAAAATTTTCATTGGCATCTTTTGTTTTTTCGTCCTGTGTCTTGGCTGCCAACCTGACCAAACAAACGATCCAGGCCCGCCCAATATCATCCTCATCATGGGGGACGACATGGGCTACTCTGATCTAGGGTGCTATGGAGGGGAAATCAACACTCCCAATCTTGATGCCCTGGCTGCAAATGGGCTTCGGTTCACCCAGTTTTACAATGGAGCGAGATGTTGTCCGACACGTGCCTCCTTGCTGACGGGTCTGTATGCGCATCAGGCCGGGGTCGGCCACATGATGAGTGATCGAGGCACGCCTGCCTTTCAGGGAGATCTCAGTCACAATGCTGTGACGATTGCAGAAGCCCTCAAAGGTGCCGGGTATAGTACTTATATGTCTGGCAAATGGCATGTAACTCCTTATTTGCCCAAGCTTGGCCCCAATCCTCCCAAAGACAATTGGCCGCGACAACGAGGGTTTGACCAGTTCTTTGGAATGATTACCGGTGCTGGCAGTTTTTACGATCCTCGTGGATTGGCACGCGACAACGAATACATCGTTCCTCGTGATGGGTTCTATTTCACCAATGACATCAGCGATTACGCCATCGAAAGAATTGAGCAGCACCAGGCAGACAATCCCTTCTTCATGTATGTCTCCTATACCGCC
Organism: Bacteroidota bacterium; assembly: GCA_039029315.1. Taxonomy (GTDB): domain Bacteria; phylum Bacteroidota; class Bacteroidia; order J057; family J057; genus JBCCCJ01. Next base: position 12,501 of record JBCCGK010000006.1, read on the forward strand.
GCTCACTGGCCCATGCATGCTTTGCCAGAAGATATCGCCAAATACAAAGGACGGTATGACGAAGGTTGGGATGTTATGCGTGCCAAACGTGTAGAAAAAATGCAACAAATGGGGCTTATTGATCCCCAATGGACCATCAATGAGCGAGATTCTGTCGTGGAAGCCTGGACAGATGAAGTGGAGCATCGAGAATGGGAAATTGCCAATATGGAAGTCTATGCTGCCATGGTGGACAATATGGATCAGGGAATCGGACGAATTGTTGATGCACTCAAGGCCAAAGGCCAATTGGACAATACCCTCATCTTCTTTCTTCAGGACAATGGAGCCTGTGCAGAAGAACTGGAATGGATTGCGAAACGCCCTCCCGCCGAAGAACGTGTGCCGCTCAAAGATGGCGAATTACAAACCGATATGGTCCCACTCATGACCAGAGACGGGAAACCGGTTCGCATGGGTCCCGGCGTCATGCCAGGTCCTGCGGACACCTATACTGCCTATGGAAAAGCCTGGGCCAATGCCAGCAATACGCCTTTCCGATTGTACAAACACTGGGTACATGAAGGCGGCATCTCGACACCACTGATCGTACATTATCCCAATGGATTCGAAGACAGAGGCGTGTTTCGCCGTCATCCCAGTCATCTTATTGACATCATGGCCACTTGTGTGGATGTGGCTGGGGCAAGCTATCCTTCCCGATACAATGACAATGCCATCACACCTATGGCTGGCGTCAGTCTTGTCCCTGCCTTTGCAGATCAATCTCTGAATCGAGAAGCGATCTATTGGGAACATGAAGGGAACCGGGCGGTCAGGATGGGAAAATGGAAATTGATTTCTGAAGGCAATACCAACCGAAGTTTTCTCTGGGACAAAGAATCAGACCTCCCAATCGAAGCCTGGGAATTATTTGATATGGAGGCAGACCGCACAGAGACCAATGATCTCTCTGACCAACATCCTGAACTCGTAGAGAAAATGTCAGGCATGTGGATGGCATGGGCCAAAGACGTTGGTGCAGTACCCAGACCCAATTAAATCTGGCAGCTTGGTCAAAAGATGAGGCAGTAACAACACAAGCGTTCGTCCATCTATGATGATCGATCAAATCAAGGGAAAGGCATTACTCTTCGTCAGGTAAAATGGGAAGACTTTGGAGGTAAGCATCCATTGGCTCCCAATAGTAGGTAAACCAACCTTTCTCTATCCGATCCAGCATCGTAAGCGGGACACCATCCTGGGTGAATTTCAGGATGGTGTCCTTGCCTTCCTGGAATAGTTGAATCAGGATTCTTGATCGATGTCCAATGGGCCACTCTTCTTCATTTGTCCACCATTGTTGCTCAATCAGGGCCCCATTGGAAAGAGAGACATTGACAGCATCACAGTATCCATCATACATACTCGAATGTCCATCTATTTCTCTTGAAATATGGCAAGCGGCCCTGGAAAAAGCTTCATGATGTTCAGTGGTCATATACACCTGGAATACATCGAAAGAGGAAATATCCTTGAAGCGGTACTGATGTTGGATCGTTTGGTTCATATTGGGAGGATTTAGTATCTCTGTCTTCAACATCAGTATACGAAACAATGTAGCTCAGGATTTCCCCTCAAATCATTTTTTGAGAATTGTTTTTCGGTAGATCCAGGACAGGCAGCCCCCCAACAAAGCACCCTCAATGGTATGATAACTTGAGTCCAACAAGACAGATTCAAAGGGAATCGGCATGGTCGCATATTCAATGATACCTCCTTCCAATGCATCCCAGGTAAATCCAATGAGTCCTCCAAACACCAATCCGGTTCGAGACGGAGACCACTTCCAGTGTCTGCTGCTATATTCCTGGAAAATGGGAAACAGAAACGTCTGAATCACACAATACAAAAAGTAGGCAATCCCGATCACAGGGATCAGGTAGTGCTCTCGGGTAATATGTCCGATACGTTCATGGAACCAGTTGCCAAAAATCAGGTCATGAAAGACATATCCCAGGTTAAAAAAGATCACGAAGGCAGTGATGCTGCCGATAACAAGATATCTTTGCATGATGAAATAGATGAAAAGTTGAAATAGAGTGGCAGGAAAATTATTCTGCGACAGAAGCCGCATGTTCAAGATGACAAAGGTGAAACTCTACCCCCTTGGATTCTAATGGCTGAATCGCTTTGACCAGAAGAGTTCGCAGCTCATATAAGGCCTCTTTTGTGCTGGATTCTCGCTCGCGAACCATGCGCAATGCCATCAACTCACGTCGAGTTTCCGCCTTCGGATTGTAAAAACCATTCATCTCTGTACACTGCTGACAGTTTCCGTGTTGGTTGATCAAGGAACATTTGTCAAAAAACAATCGACTCATGCGTTTTCGACCATTTTCCAGGGCATGCTTCACCTGACTGTTGCTGAGCTCAGTAATCTGTTCAATTTCCCTCACCTTGTAGTCATATATATCTTTGAGGAGGATACAGATTTGCTGTTCGATTGGCAGGGTTTTGCCAATACAAGTGAAACAGAAATCAATGTTCTCGCGGATCGAAAAAGTCCCGGAAGCGGTTTGAGAGATGTCCACCATCTTTTTCAGGAAAGCCGGATTTTGCATCGCCTTTTCTTTATTTTTCTCAAGGATATCACTGCTCCAACGATTCTTGGATTTGAGATAATCTCTTGCTTTGTTGGTGGCGATCCCAAACAACCAGGTAGAAAGAGAAGCATCTCCTTTGTATGAGTCAATACTTTCCAAAGCAGCTACAAAGGTGTCTTGCACAATATCCTCTGCAATATCCCTTCGGGCGACCAGGCGAAAAGCAAAATTGAGCATTCTCTTATACTCCTTTCGATAGGTGTCTTCTAATTCCGCTTTCATGATTCGTCAGTCTCTGATTGAAGAAATATAGCAAGAGGGTTCCAATAGTAGGTAAACCAACCTTTTTCTATTTGTTCAGAAAGCATAACAGGCACCTCTTCCTGTGTGAATGTCAGCACTGTATCAGGTCCTGATTCGGCCAATTCCAGGATGATCCTGGACCGATGTCCTTCTGGCCAGGCATCTTCATGCGCCCACCACTGCTGTTCTATTCGCTTGCCAGGGTTTAGGGACAGATTGATGGCGTGACAATACCCATCGTACATGGAAGATCTCCCGTTCACTTCTCTTGAAATGGTACAAGAAGACTGGGTGAATGCCTTATGACTCTTTGTATCCATATACGCTTCAAAAATCAATGCTGGCGAAATGCCCTCAAATCTGTATTGATGTTGGATGGTTTCAGTCATGATGTCAGTTGTTGATTCAAGTTCTGCGCTTCCTTAAAGGCATCTATTGCCAGAGCCGTATTGATCAGAAAAACTGTTCCGAACATCAAGGCATACACATTGGCATCCAGTTCCTTCACCTGAAATTCTACAACTGTCAGTGAAATAGCTCCAATCGTCAGCAAACTGCCAATCAAGATTTTTTGTCGATTGTACACATAGCCCAGTCCCATCAAAAAGAAGTTTCCTAAGGCTGCAAGAATTGGTCGTTTCATTTTTCTAGTTTTTTTTGTAGTTACAACCTTTAGTAGAAGTTCGATGGAATTTTGACCCTAATTTATAAGGATTATTTTTCAAATTTCACAAAACTCACTAACAATCAACTTATTAACTTTCTCCCTCCTCATGAATATTGCTACTCCTACCCTCTCTGCCATACTTGGACTCCTCTTGTATGCCTCCACTGTTTTCAGCCAATCCATTCCCATTTGTCAAGCTGAAGAGGTTGGCATGTCCGCAGATCGCCTGGAACGCATTCATCAGCATTTCCAGCAGATGATTGATGACAACAAAATAGCAGGAATGCAGACCCTTGTTGCCCGCAGAGGCAAGATCGCACATTTTCAATCCAGTGGATATGCAGATATAGAGACCCAAAAGGCATTGGACGAGGGATCGATTTTTCGTATTTATTCCATGACCAAACCCATTGCCTCAGTCGGCTTGATGATGCTGTATGAAGAAGGAAAATTCCAACTCAATGACCCTGTCTCCAAGTTCATCCCTTCCTTCAAACGGATGAAGGCGGTCGTCAGAGATGACAAAAGCCATGACACAGAAGCTGTCAAAAAAGGCATGACCATCACGGACTTGCTCAGACATACCTCTGGCCTTGGATATGGCTGGGGCCCGGGAAATTATGTTGACTCTCTATATGCAGCTTCCGCCTCCAGAGGTGGGGACCGCAATCTGGAACAATTTGCCGATGCTGTTGCCGAACTTCCGCTGTATTTTCAACCGGGCAAACACTGGCGCTACGGGATCTCCACAGATATCGTCGGACGCCTGATTGAGGTCATGTCTGGCATGACGCTGGATGCTTACTTTAAGGAGCGCATATTTAAGCCCCTAAAAATGGAGGATACTTTCTTTCAGGTTCCTGAAGACAAAGTAGATCGATATACTACCCACTATCGACCCAAAAGAGGGGGCGGGATTGAGGTGGCAGATCATCCTTCGACCAGTGCTGCGACCAGGAAAGTAAGCTTTTTCAGCGGAGGGGGTGGGCTTCAATCCACTTCATACGATTACTTTCGATTTTGTCAGATGCTCCTCAATGGAGGAGAATTGGATGGCGTCAGACTCCTTAGCCCGAAGACCATCGAACTCATGACCGTTGCCCATACAGATGGAATCACCTATGGCGGTGGACCTTTACATTATCCCAGCAAATCCAAGGGATTCGGTCTTGGTTTTTCCGTATCGACTGATCTGGCGGCCAACCAAAACCTTGGGTCGGAAGGCGCATATGGCTGGGGAGGGGCTGCTGGCACCTATTTTATCATTGACCCGAAAGAAGAACTTATTCTGATTCAGATGATTCAATTGCGGCCTTACACCCATCTCAATCACAGAGCACAATTCCATACATTGGTCTATCAAGCCATCGTAGAGTAGGAATTCACTAGATCGACTCGGGAAGCACATTTGTCAGATTTTCTCCCAAGGATTCAATAAGGGAGGGGGGAATATTCGTTTCTTTTCTGGAGAAATGAGGGTGAGATATCCCCTTTTCTCCATTGCTGCCTTTTGCTATTGTCTTGTTTTAGTAACACTCAAAAAATAAGCTTTCGATTTTCAAACAGTCTCTGAGCGTTATTTTTCTCATGTTACTTATCAGAAATTCATCATCCAAGGCTCAATATATGACAGTCGGACAACGAATCTTTCCTTCCCTCAAACAATCAGGAACAATCTTCTTCTTATTGTTCCTGTTCTTACCGGGGCTCATCGCTCAATTTCCTCCCATAGACATCGAACTACAAGGAGGCATGCTGGTCGGCACCCCCTACGGCCAACTACCTTCCACGGTGACTGCTTCCAGTGGTAAGCCCGGTGTGAATCCTCATATTCGTGCAATCGCCAGTGTGCAGTTGATGCCCCACCTCTCTGTCAATACCGGAATCGGCTACGCCAGAAAGAGCAGCTCTTTCGCAGTAACGATTGAAGATCAACTAGACGTAGGCCAGGAATTGTTCGGCCTGAACCTGCCGATTCCCCTCAATGTTGACTATACCGCAAAATCCCAAGGCACATTCGACAACCACTATCTGGATGTTCCGCTCTATACGGAAATTCGATTCAAACAGGCCATCTGGTATCTGCAATTCGGATATCAGTATTCTCACCTTCTCAAAGGCTCTCTTCAGGGAGAAGCTGAAGTGAATGCTGGATTCCTGGACCTCGGCACGACTGAATTCGACGAGTCATCCAGCCTCAACCCCAGGGACCATGCCCTTCTGTTCGGCGCAGGAAGAAACCTCAATACCTGGGGCAAAATTGGATTGGGTTTCTCATATGGAGTAGGCAAACTCTTTACAGAAGTCCCCGATGGTATGTCTCAAATGAGAAATCTGTATGGACAATTGTTATTTGCTCTCCGAATTCCAGCGATTCAAGGATCACCGTAGCCATGATCGGCTACTATGATCGGCAGACCATGGCTACGAAGATCCAGATCTATGGATCTGAAAATATCTGGGACGGTCTGCCAATCGTCCCTACGATGGAAACATCCAGACTCCTCGCCAAAAAGCAATAGATTTCATCTCTGATCTCTTGATTCATCCAAGATTTTCTGTTCTTTTGAGCACAATATCTAGACTCCCATGAATGATCTCCTTCAATACCTTCCCCAAGACCACCATCAAGCCAGCCTGATTGGCAGGGCATGGCTTCCAGGAACGATTCCCGGCCCAAGTCCTGTGTGGATCTCCGAATCACACGTTTATGATCTTAGCAGTATCGCACCGACCTGCTCAGAATTGCTGAATCAAGAGAGCAATATTCACAGTCTGGATCGGGATCAACTGAAGAACATTGGTAGCTATGAAGTCATCATGGCCAATAGTCTTCAAATCCAGCGGGATCAGGATATTCCGTTTTTTCTAAGTCCCTTTGATATACAAGCCATCAAGGCCTGTGGTGTCACCTTCATGGTCAGCATGCTGGAGCGCGTCATCGAAGAACGAGCAGGTGGCAATGCAGGCAAAGCAAATGCTGTTCGAGACAAAGTTCTTCAGCGAATTGGGAAAGATCTGACCAGCATTGTTCCCGGATCAGCAGAAGCCGAAGAACTCAAAGCCGTGCTTCAAGCTGAAGGCATGTGGTCTCAATATCTGGAAGTAGGCATCGGTCCCTATGCGGAAGTATTCACCAAAGCACAACCCATGGCCTCTGTGGGAATTGGCGACCTGATTGGGATACATCCCATCTCTTCCTGGAACAATCCTGAACCTGAGATGGTTTTGGCGGTCAATGCAAAAGGCAAAGTTGTCGGCGCGAGCTTGGGTAATGATGTCAATCTTAGAGATGTGGAAGGTCGTAGCGCACTCTTACTGGGCAAGGCCAAAGACAACAATGCCTCCTGCGCCATAGGCCCATTCATCCGATTGCTGGATGAGAACTTTACGCTGGACGATATTCGGACAGCAAGCGTTGGACTAAAGGTCGAGAATCCACAGGATGGCTTTCTCCTGGAAGACAGCTCGGATATGCGCAAAATCAGTCGAGACATTCTGGATCTTGTTTCCCAAACCATCAGCGAGCACCACCAGTATCCAGATGGCTTTGCCTTGCTGACAGGAACACTCTTTGCCCCCACCCAAGACCGCGAGGCAGACGGTCAGGGATTCACACACAAAATGGGAGACATTGTCAGCATCTGGAGTGAGAAACTGGGGATGTTGCAAAATACTGTTTGTCATACCAATGAGGCAGCTCCCTGGGAATTTGGGATCTCGGCTCTGATGCGAAATCTGGCACAAAGAGGTCTTCTTTGAGTTTTGCCTGAGATCGGGCCAAATGGTTTTCAATAGCTAGATGCAGCGGATGGTAGCGAACTTACGTTGCTTACATAACTCCCTACTATTTGCACTAATAGGAAAACCATCCCAATTCCTTCTACTATGTGGACGACTTCGTTGTACGCTTACACTCGCTATTCCCTCTTCCTTATTGTCCTTTTCAGTCTTACTAACTATGCCAAGGCTCAGGACTGCTCGCAACTGACCCTTCAACTGGAAGATCAGTCCGACATTGATGAGTTTGCGGAAGAATATCCGGGCTGTACTGTGCTCAAAAGACTTATCATCTCAGAAGGGCAGTTTGGCACAATCACCAATCTGGATAGCCTTTATCATCTGACCAAGATTACTAATAGCCTGGAGATTTATAGCAATGATTCCCTCAAAAGTATCACTGGGCTCAGAAATATATCCTCTATCGGTGCAAGCCTACGGATTTTCGATAATCTTTCCCTGGAAAGTCTGGCTGGGCTGGATTCTATTTCTGTTGTTCCCTGGAATCTGGATCTCGCACGCAATGGTTCTCTAGAGAACTTTCAGGGACTTGGAGGCATCGACTCGATTGGTAATTCTCTTGCAATTGGTGGACATACGAATTTACTTAATCTATCTGGCTTGAATGGAATCAAGGCTGTACCAGATCATATCCGAATTTCTGAAAACAACAAACTGGAGACTTTGGCAGGTCTCGATTCACTTACTTCAATTGGAGATTATCTGCAAATCACCCAAAATCCTGCCTTGAAGGATCTTCAGGGCCTTGGCAAGCTATCATCTATTGAAGGAAATGTAAGAATTCAAGAAAATGCTTCTCTTATGACACTAGAAGGCCTTGGTCCTATCCAGGAGATGCATTATGTGATCATTTCTGAGAATGATTCCCTTCAATCTCTGAAAGGCTTGGATTCACTCATCCATATCGAGTATTCACTTGCCATTACAGAGAATCCTTTGTTGCCAAATCTGGAAGGATTGGAACAACTGTCTCAGGTAGGAGAACAACTCACCATCGCTGAGAATGACCTACTCCAAGAGGTAAACGCTCTCACACAGCTTCAAGGGATTGGAGATCTATTAACGATTGCAAGTAATCCTGTCCTGAAACATCTCGATGGACTGGAATCACTTTCCGGGATTGGAGAGGACCAATTTGCCAATGACATTCAATCTTTGCAAATCATCGACAATGCTTCACTTGAACAAATTCTCGGGATGAGTTCACTTACATATCTCAGGGCTGATATTGACATTTCCTATAATCCCCTGTTGTCGTTTTGTGATGTGCCTGCGATTTGTGACTATGTAAAAAGTGAATATCAAAATTGGGATGATCCATGGAATGATGGAATAATTCGGGAAAATAGTGGGGCATGTGCAAACATTGATTCTCTCTTCAATGCCTGCGAAGGCACCATTGATAGTCTTGACCCTGATCCAGACCCCAATCCAAATCCTGGAGGAATTGAACCAGATTCTCTCACGGTTTTTCCCAACCCCTTTGAAAAGTGGTTGCATGTCCCTCGGCCAAATGGTATGGAACTAACATCTATCAGGTTATTGGACTCAACAGGCCGAATCATCAAAAGCCTCAGAAATGATCAGGTAAAATTTTATCTACCCAATCTTCAGCTAGGTCTATACTTTCTGCAGGTAGAGACAAGAGAAGAACGACTGATGTTCAAAGTTGTCAAAAGATAGGGCAAAAATCTAGATAGCAAGCTCCAGAATTCGCCATACTGCTGGATTGGGATTGTCTTTTTTCCAAACCATCGAGAGAATTGCGCGCTGAGGGATGCTGGTCAATTCGACGAACTTGATCTCCAGATTCACGCCCAAAGACAGAGAATGTGGTACGATCGCTACGCCCAGTCCACTTTCAATCAAACGAAAGATGGTATTGGCATGAACAGATTTATGTGAGATACGTGGACGAAAACCAGCATCCTGAAAGATGCTCATGATTTTCTCATAATAGGTGGAGCTATAATCGCTGGAGAACAGAATGAAATTTTCCTCCTCCAACTGTGCAAGACTATGGAAATTTTCCTGTTTCAGAGGATGATTCTTAGGCAGCACGAGAGAAAAGTGATCAACAAATACCTGTTTCAATGCTAACCCTTCCGGGACAGTGTGTAGGCGAACGAATCCAATATCGATTTGACTATTCTTAATTGCTTGAATCTGATGCTGATTGGACATTTCATCAAGGGCAAAATGAATCTCAGGAAATTGCGCATTACTTTTCAGAATCAAATCAGGAATCACATTTTGCATGGCTGAACCGACAAAGCCCATCCGCACCTCCCCATCCAAGCCCCGATCTATCAGACTGAGTTTGTGAACAATCCCCTCCAGATAACTCAACAGATATTCTGATTCTTGTTTGAGATATTCTCCACCTTTGGTCAGCGCTACTCGCTTCTTGTTCCGATCAAACAATTTCACCCCCAATTGTTCTTCCAATTGCTTGATTTGGCGACTCAAACCCGGCTGAGAAATAAACAAGCGTTCAGCAGCGCGTCTATAATGCAATTCCTGGGCAACAGCAAGAAAATAGCGGAGGTGGCGAAATTCAATTTGATTACTCATAGTTATCATTGATGAATCAAATGATCTTGGTGAGCATTAAAGAAGCGGATATTTTTGAAAAAAACCATTATCTCTCTATGCCAATTCCAACAAAATCTCCAGCGACAAATAGCAAACTCGCTTCTTTTCTTCAGCAATATGCCTCCCATCCACAGTACCGTGCCCCTCAAGGCAATCAACTTCATGCCAAGTCCTGGCAGACAGAAGCCCCTTTGCGCATGTTGCTCAATAACCTGGATGCAGAGGTAGCAGAAGATCCTTCCAGACTGGTGGTATATGGAGGAACAGGGCAAGCAGCTCGAAATCCTGAAGCTGTAAGAAAAATCATTGAGTGCCTGCTACAGCTAGAAGACGATCAAAGCCTCCTGGTGCAATCAGGCAAGCCCGTAGGCATCATCCCTACCCATCCACAGGCCCCAAGAGTCCTGATCGCCAATAGCAATCTGGTCCCACAATGGGCCAATTGGGAGCATTTCAATGAGTTGCAGCGAAAAGGATTGATGATGTATGGCCAAATGACCGCCGGAAGCTGGATCTACATCGGTACACAAGGAATTTTGCAAGGAACCTATGAGACCTTTGTGGCTTGTGCAGACCAACACTTCAATGGTGATCTGAGACATAAGCTGCTTGTCACAGGCGGTCTTGGCGGTATGGGCGGCGCTCAACCATTGGCAGCGACCATGGCAGGAGCGACCTTTCTGGGTGTAGATGTCGATCCGGCAAGAATTCAGAAGCGATTGGATACCCGATATCTGGATCGCATGACACATAACTATCAAGAAGCCGTACAATGGGTCCTCGAAGCCAAAGAAAAAGGACAGGCCATCTCTGTTGGCCTGGTGGGTGATATAGGAGATGTGTTGGAACGCTTGCTGCAAGACAACATCATTCCAGACATTCTCACAGATCAGACCTCTGCGCATGATCCGATCAATGGATACATCCCGAATGGCTTGACACTGGAGGAAGCAACTTCTCTTCGGGAAAAAGATTCTGAAGCATACCGACAGGCATCGATCAAAAGCATGGCTCGTCATGTGGGATTCATGCTGGAGATGCAGAAGCGTGGCAGCATCACCTTCGACTATGGCAACAATCTCCGGGAATTTGCCAGACAGGGAGGGGAGGCCCATGCCTTCGACTATCCGGGATTTGTTCCTGCATACATTCGTCCTCTCTTTTGTGAAGGGAAAGGTCCTTTTCGCTGGGCTGCCCTCTCAGGAGATCCTGAAGACATTCGCGTAACGGATGAAGCTTTGATGGAAGCCTTCCCAGAAAACAAACACATGATTCGCTGGCTGAAAGAAGCGCAGCAAAAAGTCGCCTTTCAAGGGCTGCCTTGCCGGATCTGCTGGCTGGGCATGGGAGAGAGGGAAAAGGCTGGACTCATCTTCAATGAATTGGTCAGAAGTGGTAAAGTAAAAGCGCCAATCGTCATCGGGCGAGATCATCTCGACTGTGGCTCAGTCGCCTCCCCCAATCGCGAAACTGAAGCGATGAAGGATGGCAGCGATGCAGTCTCAGACTGGGCTTTGCTCAATCTCATGGGCAATACGAGTGGTGGTGCGACCTGGGTGTCCTTTCACCATGGCGGTGGCGTAGGCATGGGCTATTCTCAGCATGCGGGCATGGTCGTTCTGGCAGATGGTACAGACCGGGCGGACAAATGTTTGAGTCGGGTGCTCCATATCGATCCAGCTATGGGGATCTTTCGGCACAAGGATGCTGGTTATGAAATTGCAGAAGCCAAGAGTGAGGAATTCGGCCTGGATGTGTAAGAAGAACGCAGAGACAGAAAGGCGCAAAGGATAAGGAATAGGTGAATATTTCTTTGCAGCTTGGCTATTTGCGTTCATATAATTTGGATTTGGTCTTATGCTTTGGCTCTACGAATTTTGAAGGCAAAGAATCAAGAACAATGAAAGACAACCATGGGACACCATTAGACTTGCTGAGTGATCTTCGCCAAATCATTGAACAAGGGAAACAACGAGCAGCTTCCCAGATTAATAGTACTTTGGTATTGGTGTACTGGCAGGTTGGTAAGCGTATTCGGGAAGATGTGTTACAACAGGAACGAGCAGAATATGGCAAGGAGGTGGTAAAAGGGATTTCCGAAGCTTTGGTAAAGCAGTATGGAAAGAGTTTTGAGGTCAAAAACCTGCGACGAATGCTCCAATTTGCTACCGTTTTTCCTGATTTAGAGATTGTCGTTCCAGCGGCACGACAATTGAGCTGGTCACATTTTATCATTCTTATTCCAATAAAAGAAGAGGCAAAAAGAACCTATTATTTGCAAAAAGCCAGAGAGGCAAAATGGAGTAAAAGAGAACTCAGAAGACAAATAGAACGAAAAGCCTTTGAACGCAACCAAATCGCTCAGTTACAAACGGATGAGATGGGTCTAACTGAATCGCATACATTTAGAGACTGTTTGAACATCTGTCACTTATTTTTTGTATACGTCTTTTTTCCTCATTCTGCGGCTTTTTTTGTTCTCATAGCACCACTATGAGAACAAAAAAGAGCCTTGCCTGAGAAAAAAATACACAATAAAAATTCTCAGCACAGATTCCTAAACAGTCTCTTAAAAATCCATATTTACTAGACTTTTTGGACTTGCAAGCTGGATATTCTGAACATGATTTGGAAGCTGCCATTTTAAGAGATCTGGAACAATTTATTTTGGAGCTGGGCATGGGCTTCAGCTTTGTCGAAAGACAAAAGAGAATCATTTTGGATGGGATAGATTTTTATCTGGATCTCTTGTTTTATCACCGAAAACTCAAACGCCTGGTCGCCATTGAATTAAAACTGGACAAATTCAAACCCGGGCATAAAGGACAAATGGAACTGTATCTCCGCTGGCTCGACAGATATGAAAAACAAGAAGGAGAACACTCCCCCATCGGTATGATCCTTTGTGCGGAGGCTAGTCGGGAACAGGTGGAATTGCTGGAAATGCATAAAGACGGGATTGTGGTTGCTGAATATCTAACCGAATTACCTCCCAAAGCAGAGCTGGAAGAGCGTTTGCATCGATCAATCAAAGAAGCGAGAGAACGCATCGCTCGAAAACGGCTAGATCTATAATTCCGAATACATCACCGGATTTAACTCTGTATCAATCACTTTCCCAATCTTCGCACCCGGACACCAGGCATCCCAATCCGCTTGCTGATTTGAATTTTGGGGTTCGATCAAGCGCATCTGTTCATCCATATAGATCACTGTCATCACTTGACGCATCTGATCGGTCTGATTGGCACCTGCCCTGTGGAAAATCCAGCCAGAATGGAAACTCACTTCTCCCAACTCAAATGGCTCGATCACTTGATCAAAATCATTCAATCTCAGCTTTTTGGCGATGATGCGTTCGCTGTCATCGCTGATCTTCAGCTTGCGCCCCCCTTGTAGTTGGAAGCTTTTGGCACTGAATTCCAGTGGGCCCATCTCCAAAGGAGTCTCTTGCATGGGAATCCAGGCTGTGACCGTATTATCATTGGAAAGTGGCCAATAATACTGATCGGCATGCCAGGGCGTGAAGCCTCCACCGGCCTCCTTGAACAGGGCCTGATCATGATACATGCGCACCCCTGATACGCCCATCAATTGTGTTGCGATCCGTGCTAAACGACGACTGAACACAAATCGCTTCACTTGCTCATCTTGTGTCCAGAGATTCATCACCTGAAGGAAAGCCTGATTATAGGTGTCCCGTTCCTCCATTGGGAGATTCATCGTATTCAATTCCTGAACCTTCTGTGCGATGATCCTGGCAAAGTGTCGAAGGATTTCAGCTGAAAAAACCTGTTTCAGTTTGATGTATTGATTCTCTCGATAGAAGTCGATCTGTTCTTGGTTAAGAACAAATGCTTGATTGAGTTCGTCTAAATGTATGTGAGAGGTATTCATTATTCTTATCAGAAAAGTAAATGATTTACCTTGGTCCTGAAGAGATATTCCTTTACAAACCAAGAGCTTTGGGATTCTCCACCCAGGCTGCCGGCCTGACTCCTTCTCCCAAAACATCTCCCTTCCCCAATTCTGCTTCATAGGCTTTCAGGTATGTTTTCAAGCGTTCCACAATTTCAGGGTACTCCGAAGACAGATCTGTGGTTTCAGCCAGATCCGACTCCAGATTATACAATGCTGTCTCAGGGCCATCGGGATCTTGGCGATCAATCAACCGCTGGTGATACTTCCAGGGACCAGAACGCACTGCACGAAGATCTCCAGCCATGGAATAAAAGAACCGATCATGTGGAGTCCTCGCTCCTATTTCTCCAGACAGAATTGGCCAGATATTTTTTCCATCAATCACTCGATCTTCAGGGACATTGGCCCCAGCCAAGGCAGCAAAAGTTGGGAGAAAGTCCATGGCTGTTAGCAGTTCGTCAGACACGCTTGCAACTGGAATCATTCCCGGCCAGGATACCACTGCTGGTACGCGCTGTCCCCCTTCAAAGGTCGTGCCCTTTCGCCCACGAAGCGGTCCGGCAGTGGCAAAGCGTGATCCCGGCCCATTGTCCGTTGTAAACACAATCATGGTTTTTTGAGTCAGATTCAAGCGGTTTAACGCCTCTACGACTCTCCCAACCGAAGCATCAATCTCCCCAATGGTTTGCGGATACAAATGATTTCGCAGTCGATAGTCAATGCCTTTTTCTTGAGCAAGCCTGAAAAGAATAGAATCATCCGCTGCCTGTTCGAATTCTGGGGAAGCATGTAAGGGATTGTGCGGCATAGGATGAGGAATGTATAAGAAAAACGGCTGATCCTGATGTCTTTCAATAAAATCCACTGCCCGATCCGTAATTCGCTGTGTCAAATAATCTGCATCCGGGTTCTCCTCAATGACTGTCTCCCCATCCAGCAATGGCAAAGGAGGAAAATTCCATCGCGTCCCTTGCTGTGGATGAAAGGGATGGATGTCATGGCTGTATGGAATCCCAAAAAACTCATCAAAGCCTTGTCTGCTTGGCAAAAACTCTGGTTGATCCCCCAAATGCCATTTTCCCAGGATTGCTGTTGCATATCCCTTGGCTTTCAATACTTCGGCGATTGTAATTTCAGATGGATTCATGCCCTTGGGATCTCCCGCCAAGGTAACCACGAAGGGCTTATCCCCATCCATGATTCCTCCTCTCACCATATCTACCCGCTTGGGATAACAGCCCGTCATGAGGGCGGCCCGAGAAGGCGTACAGACGGGTGCTCCTACATAAAAGCTGGTGAGCTTCATGCCTTCTGCTGCCAACTGATCGATATGCGGTGTTCGGACCTGTGTACTCCCAAAACAACTCAGATCTCCGTAGCCTTGATCATCTGTAAAGAACAAGATGAAGTTGGGCAAGTCTGCCGAGGGTGCTTTTTGTGTGGGACTGCAAGCAGACAAAAAGCAAACACATGCGAGACTGTAAAGAAGAGGCTTGAACATCATAGAAAGGCTTATATTCTCTCCTGTCAAATCAGCTGACCATTCCTTCTCACAAATTCAACCAATAGTTCAGTTTCACCACAATGCCACGATTCTTTTGGCCCCAGAATTCCACCGCATAATTGTCTGTGTAGACAATGAACAGGTCAGACATCGGCTGGAAACGCCACTGCAATCGACTGTTGATGTTAAAGTTGTCTGCCTGGGTGTTGTATTGCAGGAAAGTGGTCCAGAAGATATTTCGGGAAAAATTGATCTCAATCCTGGGACTAATCAGGAACAAATCCCGGCTGCCATAGGGATCAGGAAACTCCAGTTTGTTATAAATAAATCGAACGCCAAAGGTCCCCCAAGGCTGCACGCGATACCTTCCGCCAAGACCGGCTTCCAGCCGAGTCCCCCCATAAAATGACCCGTATTGAAGACTCCCACCAGCTAAGGCATCTTTTCTGGAGTCTCCCCGGTATTCCACTCTGACAAAATCAGATTGATATTTTGCTACTGGCAAGGGTTCATCTCCTGTGAATGTAAAAGGAAACTGCAACCAATTGTCCTGGTGTCGATACTCTGCCATCATTCTTGCAGTATTGGCGAAGTTGATCGTATAGCCTACACGAGCCTGATTTTGAAGTAGCTCGAATTGGTTGTTGAGATCCGCGATGGAGACAGCACTGAAGCGATGGTTGTTGATCTTGTTTTGGTTTTTGGGGAAAATGGTGTAGCTCGCCCTGGAGAACCAATGTTGATAGCCGATGTGAATGCTGGTATCGCGGACAGCATCATAATGATCCGCAGAAGGGATCCATCCCATATCTGCATAATAATTGTCTCCGATTCCCGCTATGTTGGCATAGATAGTAAACTTTCGCCCATCATATCCTCCGCCAACATTGTAGAAAAAGTTGTCCCCTTTCAAGCCATTGCTTTGGGAGATGCCTCCCCCACCGAAGCCTTGCCACTTCGCATCCTGAGAGAAGTACTGAAACTCCATACCAGCCGTCCGATTGAAATCGTCCTGCTTGAAATTCCCTCCCACCATGGCCTGTCGATTGTGTACATAGCCTCGAATCACGGATCGTTCCAATACTTGCTGATGCAAAGCAAGAGAGGTATAGTTCTGACCAGGAAAGCCTGCATCTTCCCGGGTATGCATATTCATTAATCCGATCCGCAGATCCTTGTTCAGGTTGCCGCTGAGTCGTACACCATAGAGAATCGGGATGGTTTGACCATTTTCATCCAGACCGATACGGCGGGAAAAAAATGGCCGCATGGGGGGAATCCCAAAATTGGAGAAGATGTCGCTATTCTCCAGAAAAAACAGCCGTCGTTCCGGGAAGCGAATGTTGAAGGTTGTCAAATTGGTCACCTGCTCATCCACATCAACTTGCGAGAAATCCGGATTGATGGTAACATCCAGATTCAAGCTAGAAGTAATGGCCACCTTGGCATCTCCTCCAACGCGAAAGCCAGGATCAACCTTCGTTCCCTCTTCATAATCCTTAACAGCTGAGCCTAAAATATATGGAATCACTGATACATTGCTTTTGGCTTTTTTCGGCGGTACCTCAAAAACCAATCCTCCGGTATAGCCCAGGTCCACTGTCAAAAACTGCACTGGGACGGGAACCCAGGTCGACCAGCTATTGGAATGCGGCTCACCACGCGTAAAGTTGATTCCCCAGACTTTTTTGCCAGGATCAAAGCGAAGGGATTTGAAAGGAATGGCAATTTCAGCAATCCAATAATTGTCCCCTCGGCTGGTCTCCACAAACCACTTGTTGTCCCAGGCAGAATTGATTCCGGAGCTTCCTCTTGTATTCAATTCCGAACGGGTTCCAGTTCTTCCTGAGATCAGTGCCTCCATCTGAACACCAGCAGGATTGCAGCCAAAATTGAAGCCATTGGTGGACTCATTGACCGGGTCAAGCAAAACGGCAAAGATTTCTCCCGTCCACAGATCCCGGCTGTCTCGTTTGAGTGTTGGAATGAAGATCTCCTTTGAGATGGAGCAAATCGCCCCAACATACAAGAATTGGTCATTGTAGGTAACTCTCACTTTTGTCTGCGTTTCAGGCGGCATGGGCCGATCATCCCTGGGAAAGCTCATCCAAAAATCTCCCACATCATCGGCATTCTCCCAGGCAGATTCATCCAGATTCCCATCCAAGATGATCTTCTCGCTTGTTTTTTTGATGTGGTAATTATACGTTGACTGGCGGGATCCCGTATCTCTTTGTTGGCCTGTCAGAATGATCGGCAGACAAACTGTAAACAGACTAATATGTAGAAAAATGAGTCGCATGATTGGGTAGTCTCAATTGAGTAGAAAAAGCAAAAACGTTGAGTATACAGATCAAATGCGAAGTTCCCCAAAGAGAGCTCAAAGAGCAAATCCTGATGAATGCAAAGGTAAGGAAAAGAAGAGACAGCTAGCAGTTTGATGGGGGTTGAGAGAAAACAAGAAGAGGAATTACCCAAAGAAGCAGAAGCACTTAACTTATTCGAATTAGCGGGTAGCCTTTCTATAGTAGATTGATGGACAAGCCTTTGATTGCCAAAAAGGGGTATTGGTTCAACTGTAATGCTAATCTTCTGACAGAATATTTGTAGAGATGATCGGCAGACCATCTCTCGCTTTGCCTATCGTAAATAGGAAGCCATCCGCTTCGATAACATCCCACATTCAGAGCAATGGCAGGAATCTTTTCTCAAATGCGGAAGGAGACATCGGCAACACACCTTTTCGACTATAAATTCGTCTAATCAGCATACCGAACCAAAATGTTCTGTACTATATTCTCAAGAAATTGCTCCAGACCAGGAGAACGAATCACATCAGGAAAATACATATCGAAAAATCTATTGTTCCCTTTCTCAGAAACAAACAAGTATGACTAACATTGAAGCGAGCCGAGAGGACATTATCCAGTCGAGAGGATATCGACAAAATATTGTTGGGGATAAATTTGCTCTCTATATCTCCAACTATCCCGTCAATGCACAATACCTTCTGTCAAGAATCGGACATCCGGAATACGTCCTGGCAGAACTGTGCTGTAGCATTGGAGTTACGCTGGAATACCTATCTCCTGGATTCAAACAGCTAATCGGAGTAGATATTGACAAAGACATCCTCAAGGCATGTGAGGAAAACCTACACAATTCTGGAGCCCTGCCGAATACACATTTGATACAAGGGGATGTATTTGATGATGCAGTCTTAACAAAGATTGATGCTGATATCGTCATTTATGATATCCCATTCTGGTATGAACACAAACAACAGAATCGAGGAAATCTCATTGACAAGAACCCTCCCTTGCGCCCACTTATTCAAAAGATTGAAGCGTATATCACCAAAGACATTGTTATTTTTTCCCCTCCTGAATGGGAATATGATCGTTTTGCACAAGATCTTGGGGAGATAGAGTTTGAACACGTATACATCAATGGAACACATAATCGCAATCAAATCTATTTGGGAAACCTAGTCCGCAAAAATGGAATCTCCCAGATAGAACTATTCAGCTAGGACCATCCTCTGGAAATCTGTATAGGAGATCCTTGAATACACATATCCCTCAGAGAAGTGATTGACAATTCACACATATCTGATCATGTCTTTTCTTCCTTCCAAAAATCAGGAGACATGATTCGATTTTCGAAAAGTAAAATCCTTCATAATTTTGAAGGAGAGTGAATTTTTTATACCTTCCAAGAACTATTCACCTCCTGCAAGGAATCTTATTCCCTCACGTAATCTTTCTCCCACAACACTGTTCTGGGCAAAAGGATAGATTTTTCCACGTGTTTCATAAGGCAGTCAGACCATTTCGTCCTGAGATCGGGACAAGACAGAGACCTGCAAAAAATCAATGATGGATACACACATTGACAAAACCCAGGAGAACAAAGAGCAATCATCCTCAAATGGTGAATCTATTCATCAACACGGAGCGGAGTATAGCCCGCCACCATTTGTTGATAATCGTCCATCTGCCATTGTGCAGAGGCGAATGCAAGAGATCGTGAATCAGAGTTCACAAGTCAAGCAGTCGAAGTCCTATCAGGAGATCGCGAACAATCAAATACAAGCCCAGCCAAGTGCTCAATTGCAGGCTGTGCCCGTCAGGCTTTCGGCCCAACAAATGCCGCCAATCCAAAAACAAGAAAACAATACAGGCTTGCCTGCTGGCTTACAATCCGGAATTGAAAGCCTTTCTGACTATTCTATGGATGATGTGAAGGTGCATTACAATTCAGACAAACCTGCCCAAGTTCAGGCATATGCCTATGCGCAAGGAACAGATATTCATCTAGGTCCTGGTCAGGAAAAACACCTCCCACATGAAGCATGGCATGTGGTTCAGCAGAAGCAAGGGAGGGTGAAGCCGACCATGCAATTGAAAGGCAATGTGAATATCAACGATGATGCTGGCTTGGAAAAGGAAGCAGATGTGATGGGGAATAAAGCTTTTCAGGTTGGTAGCAATCAAGCTGAAGAGGTTGATCAAAGTCAATCACAAGAGGGAGTCAATACGCCCCCCTCATCCTTGTCTACCGTTTATCAACGAGCAATCAATGTCGATGGAAGGACTTATACAGCCGCGGATGAAGCGGAGTTTATGGCCAGATACCCGGATGAGGGGCAAAGGCATAGAATGATCAGAGCACTATCAGACATGGATCGAGCACCCCAATCAATAATAGAGGCATTGCAAGACCAGAGAACCTTCAACCTTAATCAAGATGAATCTGACCCAGACAGACCTGATGAAATTGATTACTGGGCAGAAGCTGTTGAACTTGTCGAAAGACATGGTGATCTTACTACCAGGGTAGCTAACCGAGCGCCTACCTTGATTCACAGACCAGGAGAGGGCCGTGAACAGATAGTGATCGAAGGGATGATATCCTGTGTAGGCGTAATTGTGGAAGCCCTGGATGAAAGAGGATTTGTAATCGCTGCTGTCGGAGGACACTTTGTTTCACCAGACAACATGACTGGCGGTACCCTTAACTCAGATGGGGAAGCGTGGCTCATGCAACTGATCACCCAACTCCCCCCTTCAGCCAAGCTTGGAGCAATGCTCATGTATACTAACATGAACGATGGCGCCTTACAAGCTGTCAATGCCTTCCTGAGCCGAAATAATGTGAGCGAAATTGATGAATGGCATGGAGGGGGAAAACAGTCCTACATCCTCAATTCTGATGGTTCTACCTCTCACCAATGAAAATAATAGCTGGGGATGGAGGCTATGCGAAATGCGAATCAAGGATTTCAACCCTTGATTCGCATGAGAGATAAGACAAAATGGTCAAGGATCGGATTCATCATCTAGCCATCTACCATTCATATTCCCCTCCCTTGAGACCCATGTGTCCCCTTGATTCACATACGCAACACCTACTGGAAGTGCTTCGCCAAAATCTCTTCCCAATCATAGATTTCAAATTTATCCACCAGTTGCCCATTCGGATCTATGAGAAAGCAGGTTCGTGAGCAATAATCCTCCCGGTAGCTCTGCTGGATGCTTCTGTTTTGTGGGGAGAGGACGAAGGTTCCTTCCAGTTTGAGTTGCTTAATATTCGCCTGGAGAGGCTTTTCTGAAGCATCTATAGCCACAATGTCAATCTTTGACAGATACTTATCGCTGAGTTCTTTGTAATGTTCATAGCTCATGGGCTCAGACCAACAGGCAGTAATGTTGACCAAGAGCACATATTCGTTGCGATAATCATGTAACGAAATGGAGTCTCCAGCTGTGCTGACACACGCAAAATCCGGCGCAATAAATCCAACTTGTTTGCCGATTTTATCACTGACATCTGCTTCCCTGATCAGAGTAATTTCACTTCCATCATTGGTCATCTTCTCAAACCTGTAGTAAGAATCGCCCAATTTCAGGTACTCGCCCAACTCGAATCTTTCGCTCAGAAGGATGGAGTCCTTTTTTACTCCGTTGTGAGACGTGATGCTGATGTTAGGGCTATCGAAACAAAAGCCCGCAGCAGGAAGCCAACTGATGGCTTGAAACCCATATGTTTGACCATCCACGGACAAGTTTGAGGTCATATGTTGCGCCACAGAGATTCTGATCGTGTTGTGTGCGTTTATGCCGACAAGGACCCATCCAGAATCCCTCACCAATTCCTTTCCATTGTAGATCCAGTAATGACATGCGACAGGTTCCGGATCTGGTGCATCAGGTCCATATTTGAGTTTTTCCAGCATTCTCACCGGGTCATCCCGATAATCCCCATTCCCGTTTTCATCAACAATATAGACGCTGTCAGCCCCCCGCATTCCGAGGATGATCCGAATGCTGTTTTCCCTTTCGGAAAGAATATTCGCCGTATCTATTTTGGTCGGATAATTCTCCTGGATAAATCTCTCCAGGATCTCAGGATGATTGTTCTGGATATTTTCGTATGCCCAAAGCTTTAAGTCCACAAATTCTCGCCCCAGTGTTGGCTCAGAAATATCTGGAGGAATGACAGCTAGCAATTCCTCCTCAGAAATGTCCAGAATATCAAGGCGTCCAAACCCTCCCCCCAACAATCCGTACCCCCGATGTTTTTCTGTTTTGAGGCGCAATGTGTCTTTTCCGGCAACTTCATGTGCCAATGTTGAATTTGTCCACAGCCCGATCATCATCAGGCTCGACAGTAGAAATAAAAATGAGTTGGATTTCATAATGATTGTGTGTTGTTAAGAGACTGTTTTGAAATTTGTGCTGAGAATTTTTATGATATATTTTTTTCTCAAACAAGGCTCTTTTTTGTTCTCATAGTGGGGCTATGAGGACAAAAAAAGCTGTAGGATGAGGAAAAAAGACGCATACAAAAAATAAGTGACAGATTTTCAAACAGTCTCTCAGACGTAAGTAATATGACAAGTTTATAGAGAAGGTACGGAAAAGAGTCATTTTCCATACTGATCAGGCCTTAGCCCTCAAAGCAAGTAAATAAGGGGACACAATTAAATTGTAGGATTTTGTTCCTCCCCCCCCCCTCCAAAGCAAGAAATCGTTGATTTCTGGCCTTGTGGGTTAATGTCTCCCACTGGCGGGAGAGCGAGAGGGTGGAAGATGAGTGTCAAATATAAATTTGTCCTCATAAATAGATGGACAATATTAGGTTTGATTTTGGGTATAAGGGAAATAGGTAATATACTGGCTTGATGGGTAAGATTTCTACCTTATTTCCCCTATGCCCACTATATCCCTCACAAATAATTGTGTCCAAATACTTATTTAACATCTGCCGATTCTGTTTATTCCCCGACCTGCCCCTGACAGGCCTTCAAGGCCAAAGTCAGAGAATCAGCTTTTGTACGGAATAGATAGGCTTGCTTATCAGCGAGCTTGCTTTTTTCTGCTGCTTCCATGCTGGCCAAGTGAGCCATCATTTCGGATTGTTTTGATAGTTGATATTGCCTGACCGTCGAGGCTCCTAACAGCAGTACGAACAGGAAAGCTATTCCGATCACCAAGTTCTTACTCATGATTGTAATTAAGGTTAATGTTATGAAAATGCTGGAAGTTGCAAGCCTGCAAGCAAATAAGTGTCGATACCTCCGGACTGATGATGATCCATTTTTGCGACAAACAGAATATACAGCCTCATCATCCATCCATGGACCAATCAACCCATGCCCCAAAAACTCTTAATTTCCATTTGACCAAAACAAGATTCAGAAAAAAAGAGGACATGGGGGTTTTATTTTTGACCCAATCCGTTTGAATTTTGAACAATGGCCTTATGGATGCCATAGAGGTCCATGTTGAGCGCACAATACAGGATCATCCTTTGGCGTATTCCGAAGGAGACGTCCCAAATTGCTTTTTGAAAGCTGTGGAAAAATTGTTGGGACTGCTAAATCCCAACTCATAAGCGATGTCGGAGATCGTGCCAGCTTGTTGGCTGATCAGATCTGCTGCTCGTTGCAACCGCATTGACCGGATGAGTTTGCCTGCTGACTGCCCAATGATGGCCTTGAGTTTGCGGTTGAGATGGGTGACACTCATGGCTACCTCTTTGCTGAGGGCTTCAACGCCGAACTGTTCATGGCTCAGATGTTGCTCAATGATGTCTGTCACTTGCTTCACAAATGCCTGATCCATAGGGATAGCACTCACCTCTTCTGGTCGGATGTGAACCGCCTGACTGAATCGTTGGCGCAACTGTTCTCGTTGTTCGATGAGTTTTCCCACCCGAATCTGCAATTCTGACCGATTGAAGGGTTTGGTCAAATACGCGTCGGCTCCCACCTGAAGTCCATTGAGTTTGCTTTCGTCTGAAGCTTTGGCAGTCAACAAAATGATGGGGATATGACAGGTGATCAGCTCTGAACGAATTCCCTGGACAAAGGCATATCCGTCCATCTCAGGCATCATGACATCAGAAATGATCAGGTCGGGTTGATCTTGACCAGCCTTGCTCAGTCCATCTCTACCATTGATGGCTTGGCTCACCCGATAGCCCATGAGTTGCAATTCACTGTTCAAATAATCCCGAACATCAGGATGATCCTCCACGATGAGTATATGGGACTTGTTGTTGCCATTTGGGACGGGAGAAGGGATATCAGCAGCAATCTGCAAAGGTTCTCCCATACTCACTTGTGATTCATAACTCTCTGGTATGGCAGATACATCGCCCATTCTCCCAGGCAAGTCTACCCAAAATTCACTCCCTTTTCCCAATTCGCTCTTCACCCGGATGGTCCCGGCATGCAGCTCTACCAATTCTTTGGCCAACGCCAGCCCAATGCCTGTTCCCGGAGAAGCATGTGTATCTCCGCCTTCCGCCTGATAAAAGCGGTCGAATACATAGGGAAGCTGATCTTCAGGAATACCGATTCCAGTATCGATGACGCCTATGTGTACGCGCGCTCCCAGCAGCTCTGTTTTCAGGAGAATACTTCCCTTCTCAGGCGTGAATTTGAGGGCATTGATCAGAAGATTGCAGAACACCTGTTCCAGTTTTTCTGGATCTACCACTATCGGCAGACTGTTGACTTCCTGCTGGAAGATGAGTTTCTGAAGTCTTTCTTGAGCCATTGATTCGAAAGAGAACAGGATATTTTTGAGAAAAGGAATCAGATCTATGGTCCTGGGTTCGAGTTCGATGCTCCCCGATTCTAGCTTGGACAGCTTGAGAACCTGGTTCACCAATTCTAGCAGTCGACGGGCATTGCGATCGATTCTGTCAAACTTTGGTGCCAGACTCGGATCATTCAATTCTGCCTGCAGTTGCTGATTCTGGCCCAGAATGAGGGTGAGCGGTGTCCGAAACTCATGCGATATGTTGGTGAAGAAGCGGGATTTGAACGCATTGAGCTTGGCCAACTGTTCTTTTTTTTCTCGCTCCTCCTTCAACTTTAACATCTGTTGCTTGTTGCGACGCCTTTGGCGGATACGAATAACAATGAACACAATCAAGGCAATGATCAGGACAATGAGAGATATGCGCATAAAGGCAGCAAACCGTTGACTCTGGGCATATGCCAATTCCCTCTGGGCCATCATGCTTTGGATCCTCAACTGTTCTGCCTGTTCCTGTTGAATTCGAAGGGCCTCCATGAGTGTATCTGCTTCTGATTCGTTCCGAATCTTGTCGGCTTCTTTGAGAGAGTCAGCAGATTGGGAGAACAGTCCTGTAGACAGGAGTCCAAGCAGAAAGAATGACAGATATCTCCATCTCTTGAATGTGGGGGTCAACCGAATTTGCATGAGAAAATTAGATCAATAATTTCGACAGCTCACATCATGAAACAAAGTTGTTGATCATCGCACGAGAAAAAGTATCCCGAATCACTTGTCTGGCAGCAGGACTGCTTGGAGACTGTTGGAGTTGAGTATTCGACATTTGTTCATGTTCGTTTTATGACCTTCAATCCGTAACAAAACATTTGGAATTCTTGCTCCAAAGAAGGACGAAAAAATGCCATCAGAAACCCAACAGATGAACATCTAACAGTCTCTTCTATAAGGAACAAAAAAAATCGCCATTTCAAAAATAGACAAGGGCTGAATTACCAATAGGAATAACCAGACAAGACACTGTTCGTAATTACTTAGATGGCCAATATTAGGGTTGATTTTGGGCATAAGGGAAATAGGGGATATACTGGCTTGATTGGTAAGATTCCTCCCGTATTTCCCCTATGCCCACTATTTCCCTCACAAATAAATTTGTCCCCTTACTTACAGACTTTAGTATTAACTTCGAAATAACACAGATCCAAGCGAACTGATAAAGAGTATAGACCCTCAATGGCTGATTAGCTCTCCCCTTCTGGGAACACCGAAAAGCGATAAGAAGCATGTTGGGAGAATAACCACTCACATTTCGAGCAGAAGACAACAAATTGGTTAACAGATGAACTCAAACCCGACTCTCAATGAATCCTTGCACAGCATTGAGCGAGTAAAAAAAGGAGATTTCTTTCTGGAATATGGCAGTGCTTGCACCAAAATCGGGATGCTAAAGCAAGGAGTGATGCGTGGATTTGTCTACAATGAGGAAGGAGAGGAAATCACGACACATTTTTATCAGGAAGGAGATATGATCATTGGGAGCAATCTTCCGAATGTACAGCTGTCAATGACTGTACAGGCACTGGAAGATTGTGAAATTTCTATTGCAAACTATTCTGAAGTGATGTCTTATGTCAACAAGGATGAGAACATCACAGAGGTCATTACCTCCCAATTTCAAAAACTCAATCAACAGCTGCAATCAAGGTTGGTCTCATTGCTGAATCTGGATGCTTTGCAGAAATATGAACAGTTTCTCACAGACTATCCAGCCCTATTGAATCGAATTCCACACTATTATATCGCCCAATATCTGGGCATTACGCCTACACAATTAAGTAGGGTGAGAAGACAATTTATCAACAAATGTACATGAGGATGGAATGCCTTTTCGGTTAATTGGGCTCAAATAACAGTACGCTCAATATGAAGAACCGTCGAATCATTCTCTCAATCCTGATGCTTGCCATATCTGGCTGCACAGACAATAGGGATCTTTCAGACGCTCATTTTGTCTCTGAAAAAGTATCCTTTGTTTGGAGCATGTGAAGAAAGGGAATGAGTGGAACCAGAAAAGCTTGGTGAACATCTCTCACCAAGATCTGCAAAACTGGGCAGATGCCATTCATGACTATTTGTAAGAGGAAGAACATCAATACTCGAATCAACATCTCATGGAAAAAATGTCAGCAGAAGCCATACATCGACTGGTGTCAGCATTCACAGATCTATCCTTGCCAAAATCAGCCTGGACGCATCAAGCTCATCTGATTGTCGGTCTATGGCACCATAAGAACCATGACTTTGATACAGCTCTTGAATTGGTGAAGAGGAAAATCAAGGCATACAATCTTGCAGTAGGAACCCAGAACACAGACGATTCTGGCTATCATGAATCCCTTAGCATTTTTTGGATGATCATCATCAAATCATTTCTAAACAGGCATCCTCTCCTGTCATTGGAAGAGGCTTGCAACAGCTTCTTGAAGAGTAGATATGCTGCGACCACACTTCCATTCGAATACTATTCCAAAGAAGTTTTGTTCAGCAAAAAAGCACGCAAAACATGGGTGAATGGCGATATTCAGAACATATCTCTCCCTTCGACAGAGATCAAGTTGAACAATCATCTTGATTTATCTGACGAGGAATTCGTGCGAAAATTTAGCCAATGCACCCTGGCTCCAGCCTTATTCAGCCATGAAGCACATGTGAGATTGGCCTGGATACACCTTAGAAAATATGATCTTGCAAGCGCGACAACGACTATTTGTGATCTCATTACAAACTTCGTCACGCATCTTGGTGCACAAAGCAAGTACAATACCACCCTCACCATTGCAGCTATACAGATTGTGCATCATTTCATGCAGCAGTCTGAAGCAGACAATTTTTTTGATTTTATGTTGGCATCTCCCAAGCTCAAAACAGACTTCAAAGCGCTGATCCAATCACATTACAGTGTTGATATCTTCCAGTCCGAAAAAGCAAAAAAAGAATATATAGAACCGGATATCCTTCCATTCGCCCCAAAGCCCTATTCCGACATTGACTGATTTGTTGTATATGAGGTGGCTGCTCCCTATTTTTCTTCTTATTGGCCAGCTTCTTTATTCCTAAACCCGATATTGTGTTCATCAATCAGGAATTCGTGTTAAGCCTTAAACAATTCGGCCACTATCATTGTAATAACAACAAATCAGAATAAACTTATGAACAATCCAATCCAAACCCTTCACCTTGATCAGGTCTTACATAATCACGGACAGGACATGACGAACAAAGTGGTTGCCATCACCGGTACCACCAGCGGAACAGGCTTTGTATGTGCGCGGGAGATGGCAAAAAAAGGAGCCACTGTCATTCTCCTGAATCGACAAAGCGAAAGATCCAAAACCTCTCATGATCAGCTGCTCGCATCCGTTCCTGCTGGAAAATTCGATCCGATTGAGTGTGATTTACAAAGTTTCGCCAGTGTGAAAGATGCAGCTGAAGTCATCAAAGCAAAATATGAAGTGGTCGACGTACTGGTGAACAATGCTGGAGTAATGGCGCTCAAAGATCGAGCGACCGCAGATGGCTATGATGTGCAAATGCAGACCAATGTGCTGTCTCATTTTTTGATTACCAAAGAACTGTTTCCTCTGCTGAAAAAGAGTACTCAAGCCCGAATCGTGAATCATTCATCAATGGCAAGACTAGGGGGACCGCTCAAGATGGACTACTTTGAGAAAAAAGGTGGCAATCTTGGAGGAGATGGAACAGAAGAACAAAACCTTAGATTTCAGGGCCCCAGATGGGAACGCTACCATCAGACCAAACTCGCCAATGCGACATTTACCTATGGACTCAAACAGAAACTGGCAGAAGAGAACATCAACCATGTTCTCCCACTTCTGGCTCATCCGGGTCTCGCCCAGACCAACTTGCAGGTAACGACCGCTGCGACAGGAGGGATGGACGGCAATAGCGAATTCATGAAACAGGCTCAATCAGCTGAAGACGGTGCAACCGGAATCATCCGTGCATGCATGGACCCTGCTGCCGAGTCGGGAAGTTTTTATGGCCCTACTGCCGGATGGAAAGGCTTTCCTGACTTATTGCCGCCGGAAGATCTGCTGCTGGATGACTCGAATATTCGGATCAACTGGGAAGGATGTGAGAAAGCAGTCGGAACATTTACATTCTAATTGATCCACTGTTCTTCCTCTTATGAAAGATGAGACTGATTCTGACCCTGTTTTTCCAGGAAAAAGACAAGGTAAGAATCAGTCTCTTTTCACATGATCCTTCGATTTTCATTGACAAGCTACAGCTACCTCAATACCTCATCTACGCGCTTCAACTGATAGCCTTCCTGCTTCAACCACTGAATCAAATTGTCTAGTTGATGATAGAATTTATCCGTTCGCTCCGGAGCAGTCCCCACGTGCATGAGCAACATGAATCCATTCAGGCCTGTATCATGGGATTGTTCGTAGCGCGTGATGCTTTCGAAGATTTCCTCACTTCCGATATAAGCTGTCATCTCCGGTGTGGTATAATCGGCATGGGATCGGGTTCCGGGAGTCATATTCACCAATTGGAGTTCTGCCGAAGCTGTCCATGCACTGATGCTGTCATTGTACCATTCATAGGGAGGAAGGAAAAAAGGCGCATCCGTGCGCTTGATCCGAAACCGCTTCATTTCAGCATAGTTCGCTTCCAGATCTTCGACAAATTCAGCTCTGTTAACCAATAAACTATCCCGCTTGCTCCAGTCACAGTACAACAAATGTCGATCTGAGTGGGCTCCTAGATAATGACCATCCTTCTTGAGCTCCTTGATTAGATTTGCAAATTGAGGATTGCGGTAAAAATTCCCTGTCAGAAAAAATGAAGCTGACACATCATGCTGATCCAGAACAGATTGAATAAGTGTTCCCCCATCCGCGAATTCATCTCCGGTGAACACCAAAGCGAGTTCTTTTTGCCGTTCATCCCCCCGTACAATGGCTCCGTGATCTCGCTTCCATCGCCCCTGACTCCAATCCGCCATCATCAGAATCGCATCTGCCGTCCCATCCATCGTCGGTTCATTGGTAGCATAATCGCCATTGTCATCGTGATAGGCGACCGCACCATTTTGGACCTCGGCAAATTCATCCGGTTCTGTATAAGCAATGCCCAGTTGATTGTCGTGAATGTCCTGTCGCAAAGGCCCATCGATCAATCCACCGGGCACCTCTCTTTGGGTTTTCATCCAGACACTGGTATGCACATCCAGAGGATATTCTCCTGTTCGAGGGATTTGGGTAAACATGGAAGTTCCCCAGGGATTGGTCCCAAATAACCAATCTCTCTGCGCCAGCATCAAGCTGTGATAGCTGAGATCTCCACTCATGCGTTCGTAGAGGATGATCTGCGTGATCAAAGCAGAGACGAGATTATTGGAGCACCAAATGAAAGGTACCCCAACCTGAAAAGGATTTCCCTTTGCCCGATCCTGACACATCTCTATTCCGGTTCGATAGTACTGCTCCAGCTCTTTTTGTACATCCGAGGGGGCGACTCTGTGCAGGGCAAAATGTCCGACATTGACAAAGGGATAAAAGCGATAATGAAGCGCCGTATCTTCTGACATCCAGCTGGTCTGGGTATTGGTCAATTTGGCATATCGAATGGCGTCTGACAAATAGCTTGAATCCCCGGTGGCTCTGAACAGTTCTGCCGCCCCCCACTCCATATCATCTGTCCAGGTATCTTCTCCATAGCGATAGGGCGCGCTATATGAGTTTCCTTGTTGGAAGCCTTCTTTTTCTTTGCCGAGGGCATACAGACTTTTGGCAGCCCGAAGGCATTGGTTCGCGTATACCGAATCCTTCACCACATCCCGCCACATCCGATATCCAAGGGCCATTGCAGCAGCACTTCTTCCTGCCAGATTGGCCACACCTGTTGCCTGACTTTTGTACGCGCCCAATCCTTGCGGAGTCCCCGTCGCAAAATAGGCTACCCGATAGCTGTTTGCTCCCCATCCATAATCAGAGATGTCTTCATCCGGCATTTTCCAACCACGGTGGTCACGGTCATCCGCAATCTGATGGATGAGTTGATCGGGAGATGGGTGTAATTTATGCAACCAATCCAGGCCCCATTTCGCTTCGTCCAGGACATCAGGAATCCCATTTTGACCTTCCTGCCCCCATTCATTTGTCAGGTCAGCAAATTGATCCGGGTAGAGTTCATAACTCAACAACATTCTGGCTGTGGCATTGCTGCCTGTAATAAGGTATTTCAGCTGATCCCCTGCGTCGTGCCATCCTCCACTGGCATCCACATAGCTCGAATCCGGCATGGGGCCGTACATCGATCGACCATCTCGCTGATGACAGACCATATCCAAAAAAGGATTGTAGCCGCATCGTTGCTGCCGCATGAAGGCCATTAAATCTTCCTGATAGTCTTTATATTCAGCATGACCAATGTTGAAGGTGATCGACTCAGCCTGACCTTTGCTCAGGGATAGTTTGTAGCTTCCTGGCCTGGTACAGGCGGAAAAATCAATCTGATAATAGGAAAAATCTCCCCAGGGATTGGGCAGAGGATCTCCAAGTCGAGTTGAAAATATCGACTGCCTATTGTCAGCATCCAGCAATGCGACCCGTCCTCTGACAGGCTGAGGAGAAATGAGAATCGCCACTTTCCGATCCTCTTCTGCATATCCCAACTGATTGATACGGACATGAATCTGGGCATCCGTCTTCTGCAAACAAAAGAAGAAGGCCAATATCCAGCCATTTCGGCTCAACACCTTCCAGCGATCATATTTCTTCATGAGATCTTTTCAGTAACTGTTATTATTTGCCTTACATCCCCGCAATTCGTCGTTTGTACTCTGCCAGGGCTGCGTCGAGTCTTTCGTGAGCGGTCGTGTCTCCTGGCACATTGTGAGAAGGATGAATGAATAGCTTGACGCCTCGATCAGCCAGGATCTCAGCAACAGTGGTTACCGTCATCCAGACTGTTGTCACGAATGCCATCGTAGACACAGGACCGACATTGTCAAAGTGATTTTTCAAGGGAACGCTAGCATCCATTCTGGGTGCACAGGTATCTACCGTTACATCTGCGATTTCGAACAAGGTCTTGCCGCTCGAATGTCTTGCTTCCTTGCCTTTGGCGCTTTCGACAGAGCCATAGGCAATGACCTTCATGCCTTTCTCTTTTGCATCCAGGGCAATGTCGATGTTCACCGCATTGATGCCTGTATGCGAAAAAATCCACATGGAATCCCGGGAATCAAAGTTGTAGCTTTTCATCATTTCCCTCCCATAGCCTTCTGCCCGTTCCAAAAATAAAAACTGATGTACCCCCATTTGTCCCACAATATTGGTAAAAAAAGTGAGCGGTAATTCCACCATCGGATGAAAGCCCACGAAGCCGCCGATTCGTGGATACATTTCTTCAACCGGAATCGTCGCATGTCCACAGCCGAATGTGTGGACCCATCGTCCAGCCTCAATAGAATCTGCCATGACTTCGGCAGCTTGTCGGATCGCATCCAGTTGAGTTTGTTCAATTTGATCCATCACGGATCTGGCATTTGACAGCCATTGCAGTGCAAGCATATCTGTTTGTATTATGAAGAAATTTTTTGGACTTGTTTCCAGGCAAA
The DNA here is from genome assembly GCA_039029315.1 of Bacteroidota bacterium. Taxonomy (GTDB): domain Bacteria; phylum Bacteroidota; class Bacteroidia; order J057; family J057; genus JBCCCJ01. The sequence continues at coordinate 44,581 of JBCCGK010000006.1, forward strand.
AAACGCCACTACCCCAAACATGAGAATCAGGATCAGAATAAATAGGGGGAAATTGCCGATATCGTATTGATGAGAGATCCATCCCATCAGATAATTGATACAAATGTTGCCAATCAGGGAGATCGCCAATGCAATGCTGAATGCTGTTCCGGAGATGTCCGGCCACAAATCTCCAATTTGTCCCAGCGTAATCGGGAATACACCAGCGAAGCCAATTCCCATCAGGATGTAGGCACAAAGAATCCACTGATAGCTTTCCACCATCCACAACATTCCTGCTCCTACTGCCACAAAGACTGTCCCTACAGCCAGAATCGCAAATCCCGAATATCGCTCCAGGAGTTTGCCCAGGACCAGTCGCATGGCTGTCAGGGCACCGACAAGAACAGTCAGCACCACCAAGCCTCGATTGTTATCAATCTGTAGATCTGATTGTAAAAAAGTAGTCGTCCAGTTGTTGACCAATCCTTCCAATCCGCTTTGAAAAAACAGAATCAGACTCAATAATAGGAGAACCGGACTCTTCAATAATTGTATTCCTTTTTGAAGTGGGAATCCCTGTTTTTGTTTGGGTTGGGGAAAGCTCAGAACAGCCAAATAGACCAGAATCAACACAATGCTGGCCCCCATTCCGGCAATGATGCTTTCGGATGAAAAGGTCTGAGACAAACTTGCCAATAAGACTGGCATACCTAAAGCCCCCAAACCATAAAACACCCCCAACAAACTTAATCTCGCCCCTCTGTTGCCTTCACTGATATCGGCTACCAACGCATTCGTCGCCCCATTTAAGGCCCCTCCGCCTGTCCCAATCAAAAAGATCGCCAATTGGATTTGCACCCAGCTCCCGGCAAAGGCAATTCCTTCCAATCCGACCATCACCAGGGCACAACAGACAATCAGGAGCAGTTTATAGCCATATCGATCCACCAGGGGACCAAATACAAAGGAACCAATCAAAATTCCCATGGGCAAAATAGAAGCCAGCGCCCCCATTTCCATCCCATCCAGGTCAAATTTCTCGGCGATGTCCGGCAGCGTCGCTCCCAGCGAAATCATGGTGATGCCAAAAAGCAACATGCCCATACAAGCTGCTGCGAAGATCCATTTGGTATTGCTCATGTGCTTATTTTGCAAGGAGATTATGATGGGAAGTCAGAGGTCAAACCAGCTAATTTCCACTTTTACATTCAACTGTTTCCATTTTACATTTCAACATCAGCTTAACAGAGATAACCCTCCACTATAGCGAAGCCCGAAGCGCCAAATATCCCGCCCCAATCAGCCCTGCATTTCCTCCCAGTTCAGACACTTCCAGTTTCACTTGTTTTATGCTGATCGGCTGCGCCCATTTTTTTGCCTCGGCCTGGATTTGATCCAGGAATTGACTGGCTGGTCCAAATACCCCGCCTCCCAGAATGATGCTTTCGGGGTTGAAGATACTCACAAGATTGGCAATGGCCATTCCCCAATACACAATCGCCTCGTCCAGAACCTGTTGGGCGATGGAATCCCCCTCCGCGGCATAGATAAACACATCCTGTGCTGTGGGATCGCCTTGCAATCTCCCAAGTGGTCCTCCATAGCTGGGTTGAGCGTCCAATAACTCCCTGGCAACCCTTGCCAGACCTGTTCCTGAAGCGTGGTATTCAAAACATCCACAGGCATTGTATTTCTCGTGATAGGGATGATGTAGCGCCATCCAGCCAATGGCCCCGGCGATATTTCCTTTGCCTCGAAGAATTCGTCCGTCTATCATCACCCCAATCCCAATCCCTGTTCCGACGGCCATATAGATCGCATGCTTACAATCTTTGGCTTTGCCTTTCCAGGCTTCTCCCAGGATATAGCAACTTCTGTCGCTGTCCAGCAAAACAGGGAGATCCATCTCCAGGGAATCTGTCAATTCTTGCACGATGGGATAGGCTTCCCATCCGGGAATATTTGGCGCCCAGACCGTTCCTGTCTCTACATAGGCAATACCAGGCACTGACAGCCCGATTGCTGAGATGGACACTTCTGATTGTAGCGAAGAGATCAGGTAATTCGCCAGTTCACAGATGATCATGCCCACTTCTTTGCCAGTCCGGCCACCAAGCTGGGCCACCTCCCGCAGTAGGATATTGCCTGCGTCATCAAAACAGGCGCCTGCCAGTTTTGTTCCTCCGAGGTCAAGTCCGATTACAGCCATAAGGATACGATTTCAACATTATTTTGCCGTCCATCCTCCATCCACCACAAGAGCCGAACCCACGGTATAGCTTGCGGCATCACTCGCCAAATAGATGGCTGCCCCCTGGATTTCCTGCAATTCGCCCCAACGTCCCAGGGCTGTCGCCCCAATGATGAATTTCTTGGCTTCTTCTGTTCCTGCAATAGGGATATTCATTTCTGTCAGAAAAGGTCCGGGACAAATCGCATTCACATTGATGTTGAAAGCCGCCAGTTCCAGTCCAAGGGCTCTTGTCATCTGTACTACCGCACCTTTGCTGGTAGCATAAGGTGTGCGATTGGCCAGGCCAACCAATCCCAGGGTACTGGCAATGTTGATGATTTTGCCACTCCCTGCTTCCTTCATATAGGGTACTACGGCTCTTGAAGCCAGCCATACCCCATCGACATTGACTTGCATGACTTTGTTGAATTGCTCAAAGGTCAGGTCATCAATGGCTCCCCGAATATTGATCCCGGCATTGTTGATGAGAATATCGATGCTGCCGAAACGATCCTTTGTGGTTGTGGCCATGGCTTCCATTGCTGGTCCATCCGTCACATCAGCACTGAATGATTCGGCCCGGGTATTGTAGGTAGAAGCCAGTTCTTTCGCCGCTTCCTGGCCTTCTTCCTCATTGCGGTTGACCAACATGATATTGGCTCCTGCAGAGGCAAGTCCGGCAGCCATGGCCAGCCCAAGACCTTTGGAGCCGCCTGTAATAATGGCGGTCCGGCCGCTGAGATCAAATAATTGAATTCCTGGTAGAGATGTTGACATATAATATAATTGCTTATTTCAAGCCTAGTGATTCTTGTGCAAACTGAAAAGATTTTTTGACATTCTGCTCCTCAAAGGCCAATTTTTCATCGGAGGATTTGTTGCTGACGTCTGGCATGGCATGAGGACTGTCGAATTGTCTGACAGCCTTGAGAGTATGTGCTAAGTCCTGGCCGGGTAGATCTTCAAAGGTTTCCCAATAGCTGTCTTTCAGGCAAGGAATTTTGAGCGGATCACGGGTAATCATTTCTAAATTGAAGGTCACTTCCGGGTTTGCTTCCAAACAGAGATCAATGACGCGATTCAGATCCAGCACCCCTTGCCCCAAAGGCACTTCGGACAACAAAAAGCCCTCTTCATATTCTTCAAAAGCCATGTCTTTGAAATGGGTGGTCATGGTATAAGGAGCCAGGGCCTCCACCACTGCCATCGGATCTTCCAGCAAAGAAATGTTGTTGCCCGTATCAAGCGTAACGCCGATCCATTCACTGTCCAGATGTTTGAGAATCTCCAGCAATTCCGGCACCCGCCAGTCTTTGTGATTCTCGACCGCCAACTTCATGTGATGTCTGGCCATGATGGTTTCTGTCCATTCGAGAGATTGGATAGAAGATCGTTTGAAGGACTGAAAAGATTCCAGTGTTGGGAAGGACTCATATCTTCGCCCACTCAGGCAAACTGTCCTGAGGATCTTCGCTCCGGCTTCTTTGGCGCGTTTGACCTCTGTTTCAAAGCTGTCAGCTTCCTGCTCTGTTTTGGGGAGGGAAATCTGACCTTCCAGGTAGAGGTCCAGAGCTTCTCTTTTGTCTCGAATTTTTCCTGCGAAATCTTCCGTCCAGTTTCTCACTCCTACCTGCACCCCTCCTGCCCCTAAATGATGACAATGCTCCAGCAATTCCAGGGCGTTCGCAAATCCCGGATAGGTCTTGCTGTCGTCACGGGATCGCCACCGGATGGCATAGGAAGCAACTGAGACACCCATTTTCCTGGATCTGCGTTTGGCTTTGGACGGGAATGTCGGCATGACCATGGCCGCGGTCAGGGCTGAACTTTGTTGAAGAAATGTTCGGCGATCCATCCCTTGTTTGGGAATGCTTGTTTGAGGTGTAATAGCAGTCATCTTTATTCAGGAATTGTGATGTCTTGCAGTAGCTCCTCCGCTGTCCATGGTGTAATTTTTCCCTGCGTTCTGTAGCGAATTTTTATGACAGTGGAAGAACTAATCGCACTGGCACCATTTCCCCACGATGTGCGAATATAGCTAAGAATCGCCGCCAAATCCCCATTATCCATTACGGCAAAGGATGGCATAACCGGCAAAATCTCCGGCACATCATAGACAATTCCATTAACAGAGACAGGTCCCTGCATGCCATGCAGAGCCAGGAGAATCAATCGTTTCTCATCTCCACTCACCCACTCCGAGTTGACCAAAGGTGGAGCAAAACGTCTTATGCCTTCTCCATCGGTCCCGTGACAGCCTGAGCAAACCGTCAGATATTGTTGGCGCCCTAAACTCAATTCCCGACTATCTGTGTCGTTTCGAGACGCAGGATTGCCATTCCCTGTTTGGTTCTCGTCCTTCTGTGGGATGGTTCTTTCTAAGCCTGCGAGTAAAGCTCTGTCCATCCAGTCGGGCGTGTCTTCATTATTGATGATTTCCTCGATCTGAGCTATTTCTTCAGAATTTCCTCTTCCCTGGACTGAAACAGTGAGCATTTCGAAGAATATTGCCTTCCCAGCACTTTGGAGATCCCAATGGGAGGTAGCCAGCAATGTCTCCAGCATATCCATTTCCTGCCCTTCCAGACTGCTCATCACAGCATCCCGCATCACTGGAGAGGCAGAATAATCAGTGATCAATTCAACCAAAACAGGCAGCATCTTAGATCGGTCAAAGCTGTTGGCAGCCAAGGCCATCTGTAATCGGGTTTTCTCAGAGGCCAGACCAAGTATCTGTTTAAGTTGCATTGCAATCTCCGATTGAAGGCTACTATTCCCCTTTGCACAGGTTTCAAGCAGTCGGATTGCCGTCCTTTGGATCAATGGATCGGAATCTGCCAGGAGAGACAGGTAAGGCTCTGGCTGCCGATAGTTTAAGCCGTCCAATGTCCACATGGCATGCAGCCGTCCAAGTTGATCAGATTCTGAATCCAGTACCTCTAACAAGGCGGGGATCACAGAGGGATCTCCAGCTTCCACCAATAGTCGTTGCACTTGATCCCTATGCCAACCATTGGGATGGGACAAGAAGGACACCCAATCTTTGGGAGATAATTCAGCCAGGGGTTCAAATGGGGATTGTTTCCAATCTTCGGGAATAATTCGCCAGATCCGTCCTTTGTTGATGTGTTGGTCGAGGCCTCTCTCCAGACTTTCTTCCCGAAGATAAGTGCTCATATATGGCCCATGTTGAATGATGCCTTTGTACATATCTACAATGTAAAGCCCTCCATCTGGACCAGAATTCATCAAAATCGGACGAAAACGCTCGTCAGTAGAAGCGAGAAATTCTTTCCGGGTCCGGGCCTGCTTGGCAGAGATCAGCCATCCTACCTCGCTCAGGAGATTGCGCCGAATCAGATTCCCGGTTGGTTCGCATACAAAGGCGTTGCCGATATACTCTTCTCCAAGCGCATCTCCCCGATAGACAAAGGGGGCAGCAGCAGAGGCATATTCGATCAGACGACCCCTTCCATCCAGCGTTCCAGGCACATAGCCCCGATTGACAGCAGTGTTGGGACGAATGGGATAGATTGTTCTGGCAGAACTCGCTGCATGATCGATGCCACTGGTGGATAAATGAAATGGATTTTGGGACAAATAATTGGGTGGGACAAGGTCCACATGCAATTGAGACCAATTGTAATTATAAAACAACCGTCCCTGATTGTCCTGTGAAATCCCCCACTGGCCTCGGAACTCCGTTTCTTCTTTGATCCACTCCTGCCCTTGCCTTCGATAGCGATGAGTAGACTTGGCATTGTAGATCCAATTGTCCATGGCCAGCAGCAAGCCATTGGGGGAATGCTCCGGAATGCCTCTTCCTCCATATTCCGGATCGACCAGCGTTTTGATATCGGCCCGAAGATCTCCATTGGTGTCTTTGGCAAACCAAAGCGGGATATTCTCTGCGATCAAGGCTCCCCCATCCACGATGGCAATTGCTCTTGGCAAGACAAGGCTATCCAGAAAGACTACGCTACTATCCATCCGCCCATCCTGGTTTTGATCCAGCAAAATGGAAACTCTCCCAACCTTTTCTTCCTCTCCGGTTCCATCAATATCTGGCATAAATCCGCGCATCTCTACCACCCACAAGCGTCCGGCTTCATCGAAAGCCATCGCGACTGGATCTTCTATCATGGGCTCTGCTGCCACCAATTCGATTCGAAGTCCTGGGGCGAGTTGAAAAGTTTGACGTTCTTGTTCAGGATGAAGCAATGGTGCCTGAGGTGGGTGTGAGCAGGCAAGGAAGCCTCCCATCAGAACAATTATGCATAGATAGCCTGATGCCTTTGCTTGGATATATCGGCCGATCATGGGTTCAGATATCAATGGGCATTGGATGAATCAGAAACAAATTCTTGCGAAAACAGGGCTTTGGCAACCGGTAGCACTTCAAGAGAAGGGATGTTGACAAGTCTTCCCAACAATCTCGTCAGATATTCGCTGCTCATTGGCCCCCAGCCCTCTCCGTCCACCCCATGTGTGTTCAGGATCAGCCAGCCCCCAGTGGATTGGAGAAAAGCCTGTACTTTTTCCTCCACCCACTGATCGATATTATCTGGTCCAAAAGATTCACACGTGAGGCGATTCATGCCAGATTGTGGGAATGGGTTCAAAGCATCCCCTCGAGTTCGCAATGCGCCGATTTTTGATAGGGTAAATGCTTCTAATTCGGGTGTTGAGGCATTGAAAGGAAAATTGAATACTGCCTTGCTGGCATCAAAACCGTTCAGGTTCTCAACAAAATAGTCAATCGACTTTCCAATCAAGTCCGTGGCCTTCTCCACAGGGAGTTTATTTAACCAGGCATGTCGCCAGCCATGTGGCATGACCTCATGTCCTCTTCTGACCAAATCATTCCATGTATCCCATTCTCCCATCAGTTCAGGTAGGATATAGGCATCGGCCGCTTCGAATGTTGGCATATGAGCTGATGCAATCACATTGAAACAGGCTCGCAAATCAACTGACTCAAAGATATCTGCAATCTGAAGGAAGGATTGTTTGAATCCATCATCGAAGCTGAATGAGAGGATATGTGTGCTCTCCTGCGTAGAGTCAGGAGGCTGGCTATTGCATGCTGCCCATCCTGTGGCCAGACTAGCCAGGGCAGTGGTTTTGACAAAGGTTCGGCGGTTCATTGTAGTAGTAGAATTGGTGTGAGGTTAGATAAGTTATCAAAAAAAGGGATGGAAAAGGAATTTTGGTCTGGAGATCAAAAATGTCTATCTTGTCTTCATACAATTTTTTCCCACGTTGCAAGCTTAATTTTCATCTTATGCTGTTTTTCAACAGACATGGACAAACTACATCAGGCTCATCTGCAACGAAAAAAAGGAGTAGCATTCCTGGCTTCAGAAGAAGCCAATCATGAAGGAATTAGCTTGGCAGCCCCTCCTTTTTCCCTGGCTACTGCTTCCGCCATTCAACGCCAACCTGAGAAAAAAGACGTAGCAAATACTTCTTCAATGGAGGAAGCTCCAACGACTAAAGCCTCCACCAAAGATCAACTCAAACGCGTATTTGATCATGAAATGATTCATGCTTCAAGCAAGGAAGAGGCATTTGATGCGCTTGCGGAATTTATTTCAGAGAATACCCTGGCAAGACGATATAGCAAACGTAGAGGTAAAAAGAGAAAAGGAACGGTCTATGGGTATGCAAAAGGCTCTCTTCGGATATCGGGAGACACTGAAGCCATGACATATCTCCACAACATTGGCTATTGGAAGGACAAACCCAGAAGGGTCGCCAAGGCTGCGCAGGAATTATACGATCAGTGGCATACGGAGGAAACAGATGAAAAGACAGGAGAAAGTAAGATCAAGACCTTGTCAGAAAAGGAGGAAGCGGCAACAGAAAAACTCAGGGATATCGTGGGTGTGACCCGGGTAGATGGGGAAAAACGCAAAGAGGAACAAGCAGAACTGGATCGTCAGCAGAAAGAGAGCAAAAGTAAGGATCGTCTCGTCCTTGCAGGAGACACAGACAGCGTTATCAAAAACATCCGCAAAAAAGAAAGCCCTTTTGCCTGGAGTGCCTCTACTATCAGCAAAATTCATCATATGGCGGGCTCGGGAGATACATTCCCTTATGCGGAAGGTCATGTCGTTTATGCAAGAAGAACCAAAGCCAATCGCAAAAAAGACAATATTGAAGGCCTGGAAAAACTTCATCGGGCTTTCGGCAACAAAAAGGAAGCCGCAGCCAAGGTCGCAATCGGTGACACCTTACACAGAGGTCGAATCGAGCAGTCTACTTATGAGGATATTTACGAAAAAACGCATTCTGATGTCGTGGTCGCTATTGAAGCTTACACAAGAGAGGAAGCAGAGGAAGTCTCTAAACCGCCCAGGAGGAAAAGAAGAAGAAGGAAGAAAGGCAAATTGGAAAAATTTGGTAGCTATGAACAGGTGAAAGGCGCCTATGAGGAATGGAAGAAAGTTCAACCCGACCTCTCGCTGGAACAATATATCAGCAATCACAACATAGAGTTATTTGCTGTCGTCATCGGAGGGAATACCTCAGATTATGCCGCGCCCAATAAAGCCGACAAAATTGCTGGTTCCAATACCCTGGGCAAAAACTTCGTACCTCTGAATCCGGATTTGACCATCAAAGCGCGAACAGGCAACAATGATCGGGGATATAAATCAAAGAATGCCTACTTCGGCGTTCAGAAAACGGATTATTAGAAAAGGATTCTGGGTGACCTGGGATCTAAATTAACCGATTTGCTATCCAGCATTGGGGCGGGAATGTAAAATCTAAATCAGAAGATTTAGAGACTGTTTTGAAATTTGTACTGAGAATTTTTATGATGTATTTTTTTCTCAGACAAGGCTCTTTTTTGTTCTCATAGTGGTGCTATGAGGACAAAAAAAGCTGTAGGATCAGGAAAAAAGACGCATACAAAAAGTTAGCGACAGATTTTCAAACAGTCTCTTAGAATGTAAAAGTATGAAAATAGTCTTTTTATAGGAAAATCCTCTTCTTTCCATCACTCCACCAAGTTTCTCAAAAATTATCCGTACTTTTTCTATCATTACCCTGGACCAATGCTGTCTCTGTTATGCGCACTCCCTACTCCTTTGGCTTTCTACTTGTCCTGGCATGCTGTGGCCTGATATTCACAATAGGATGTCAGGATCATTCTCTTAACTATGATGACAGCCAACTCCCAGATATCGTCGATTTCAACTTTCATATCAAGCCCATTCTGTCGGATCGATGCTTCTCTTGTCATGGGCCAGATGAGAACAAACGAAAGACGGATCTCCGGCTGGATGAAGAGGCCAGTGCATTAGATGCCTTTCTGGAGTCTGGTGGACATGCCTTTGTTGCAGGAAGGCCAGAAAAAAGTGAAGTCCTTGCTAGGCTGGAATCCAGTGATCCAGATTTTGCCATGCCCCCTCCTTCAGAGACCAATCTCTCTGTTACAGATCATGAAATTGCCCTGATCCGTAAGTGGGTGGAGCAAGGAGCCACCTACAAAAAACACTGGGCTTTCATTCCCCCACAGCTTGTATCTCCTCTAAATAGAGATTCAGAATGGGCCAGAAATGACATCGATCGATTTATTCTGGATGCTATGCAGCGGCAAAGCATGCTTCCCAATATAGAAGCTGATACAAGCATCCTTATCCGCCGCTTGTTTCTGGATGTTATCGGTCTGCCTCCCAGTCCAGAAGAAATGGATGCCTTCCTGGCACAAGATACTCGCCGTACCTATGAGGACTTGCTGGACAGTTTGCTAGCTTCTCCGCACTTTGGTGAGCGCATGGCCATTGATTGGCTGGATGTCTCACGCTATGCAGATTCACATGGATATTCCCAGGATGGGGCGCGAGACATGTATCCCTGGAGAGATTGGGTGATTCAGGCCTTCAATGACAACATGCCTTTTGATCAATTCATCCTCTGGCAAATGGCAGGGGATCAAGTTCCTCATTCCAGTAGGGATCAACAATTGGCCACAGCTTTTCTCAGACATCATCGCATCAATGGAGAAGGTGGCATCATCCCGGAAGAATATCGAGTGGAATATGTAGCTGACCGTACCCAAACCACTGCTACAGCCTTTCTGGGACTTACCCTGGAATGTGCCCGTTGTCATGATCACAAGTACGATCCGGTTTCTCAAAAAGAATATTATCAGCTCTCTGCTTTTTTCAATCAGGTGAATGAAGAAGGACAAGGTCGCCCTATGGGCAATAGTGGCCCAGAAATTTATTTATCAGATGAAGAGGTCGCTCGGCAAATCGCTTATTTTGACCATAAAATCAGTCAGCAAAAAGATCAACTGGCGCAATTGATCTCCCAAGAACAAAAAACTGTCTCCTCCCCTACTCCACCAGATCTTTCTCATCATTTGCTGGCTCATCTGGACTTTGAGCAGGGGATTCGGACTTCCACAAAACGAGGAAAATCAAGCAAATATGTTCCTGATACTCACAGCAGGAAGAAACACCTGATCCGGGCTAAGCCGGAAATCCTTGACAACGAACGGGGGAAAGTTCTCAAATGCGGAAGCTATGATATGGTCTCTATTGACAAGGAGTTGGTCAATTTTCGAAGATCCCAGCCCTTTTCGTTTAGTTTCTGGTTACAAGGCCATCCAGAAACAGAGTCTATTGAAGTCCTTCACAAACTAGATTCCAAATATGCCCGACAAAATGGCTTTGATCTGGCACTCAAAGAAGGAAAATTGTGTTTCAGGATGGCGCATTCTCTGCCTTCCAATTTGATTGAGGTCCGGATGGAAGCCCCCCTTTCTCCTGAAGAATGGGCACACATCACGCTGACATATGATGGCTCAAGTCAGGCAAAGGGTGTCCAATTTTTTCTCAATGGACAGCCAGCCGAATCCACCATATTGTTTGATCAGCTTCAACGTCACATTACCAGCAATAGGAGTATGACATTGGGCGGAAGCATTCATTTGGATGAAACCATGGATGATGGATATGTTCTTTTGGATGAGTTAAGGGTCTATGACAAAGCTCTAACTGTCTGGGAAGTTGCCTCCATTTTCAATTTTCCTGACACAGCTCAAGATGTTCAGGAGTCGATCAAACAGGCTCATCATATTCAACGATCACACCTGGATTTTCTGGAGGGATTGGATAGTCTGGAACATTGGCGCGAGAAAAGGAATCAACTGGAGGATGACATGCTCGGGGTCATGGTGATGGAAGATCAGCCCGACTACCGCCCTACTTATGTGCTGAACCGCGGAGTATATGATGCCTATGAGGAGGAAGTCTATCCAGGAACCCCGCAGTCAGTTCTGACATTTTCAACAAACAAATCGACTGATAGATATGGTCTTGCCCGGTGGCTGGTTGATCCAGCGAATCCCTTGCCTTCAAGGGTACTGGTCAATCGTCTATGGCGACAGGTTTTTGGGAGAGGATTGGTCGCCAGTGTAGAAGATTTTGGGAATCAGGGGGATCTTCCTTCCCATCCTGAATTGCTGGACTGGCTGGCTGTCCGGTTTATGGAATCCGGCTGGGATGTCAAAGCCATGCTGCGACTCATGCTTTCGTCAGCTACCTACCGACAATCCTCTTTGATAGATCCAACAAAACGAGACCAAGACCCAGACAATATGTTTCTGGCACGAGGTCCATCCTATCGCTTATCTGCGGAACTGCTCCGGGATCAGGTTCTAAAGGCTTCTGGCTTATTGGTAGATACAATTGGTGGACCAAGTGTTAAGCCTTATCAGCCTGAGGGCCTTTGGTCTGAGAAGACGGGTTTTTCCAATATTCTTGGGACGTATATTCAGGATCATGGAGACAAACTTTATCGCCGGAGCCTATATACTTTTTGGCGAAGGACGAGCCATCATCCTGTGATGTCGATTTTTGATGCGCCTACCCGGGACAATTGTATTGTCCGCCGGGAAACGAGCAATACCCCATTGCAGGCCCTTGCGATGATGAATGAAACCCAGTTCCTTGAGGCGGCCAAAGTATTGGCAGCCAGGGTGATGCAGGAAGAATCAGATCGCTCTGCACAAATTGCTCTTAGCTATCGCTTATTGACTTCTTGTGTGGCTAGACCTGATGTAATCCACTTGCTTCTGGAGCTTTGGCAGGAAGAAGAACAGGTATTTGCCCAGAATCCTGACCAGACCAAAGATTTACTCGATATCGGAGAATATGTCATTGACGCAGATCTCTCCCCCAGCCATCATGCTGCCATGACTGTGGTATGTAGCAACATCATGAATTTTGACGAAACGGTTACTAAACGTTGATCACATGAACTGGAAAGAATTACGGACTCAACATCGCCAGGCAGATCTAGCGGCAGGTTTACAAGAAAATCGTCGTCAGTTTCTGCGCAAATCTGGTCTCGCATTAGGTGGTTTGGCACTTGCATCGATGTTTGCCCCTGCCGAGGTTTTGGGGAAAGCTGTGGGGTCTACTGGTGGCATTTTGCCTCATCCTCACTTTCCCCCCCGAATCAAGCGCGTCATTTATCTTTTTCAAAGTGGGGGACCATCTCAATTGGATCTATTTGACCCCAAACCACTTCTGATTGAGAAAAACGGAGAGGAACTGCCGGAATCTGTTCGCCAAGGGCAAAGACTTACAGGGATGACCGTTGGTCAAAAGTCTTTTCCCCTTGCTGGGAGTCAGTTTGCCTTCCAGCAGCATGGGCAGTCCGGTGCCTGGATCAGTGAACTCCTGCCCTATACTGCTGGCATTGCTGATGAATTGTGTATCATCAAGAGCATGCATACCGAGGCCATCAATCACGATCCGGCCATCACTTTTTTTCAAACAGGATCACAACAGCCTGGACGTCCTTCTATTGGCTCCTGGTTAAGCTATGGGCTGGGAAGTGAAAACGACAACCTCCCCGGATTCTGCGTCTTGTTGTCTACAGGCTCGGGCAGACCTGGGCAACCGCTCTACAATCGGCTTTGGGGAAGTGGGTTTCTCCCCTCTCTTCATCAGGGAGTTCAATTCCGTTCTGCCAAAGATCCGGTCCTCTATCTCAACAATCCGCCTGGCATCAGCTCTGAAAGTCGCCGCCGGAGTCTGGATGTGTTCAAACAAGTTCAGAGCAAGCGATATGAGATGCTCCAGGACCCGGAAATCCAAAGTCGTATCGCACAATACGAAATGGCATACCGTATGCAAACCTCCATCCCTGATGTGATGGATGTTTCCCAAGAGCCCGACTATATCTATCAGATGTATGGAGACAAAGCCAAAATCCCCGGCACTTATGCTGCCAATTGCCTGCTTGCTCGCCGACTGCTGGAAAAAGGGGTACAATTCATCCAACTCTATCATCAAGGATGGGATCAACATGGCGATCTACCCAATCAGATCCGTGCCCAATGCGATGATACGGATCAGGCCTCAGCTGCTCTAGTCGCAGATTTAAAACAACGGGGGCTTCTGGAGGATACTCTTGTCATCTGGGGTGGGGAATTTGGCCGCACCAATTATTCGCAAGGCCAACTTACGAAGACCAATTATGGTCGGGATCATCATCCCAGAGCATTTACGATCTGGATGACTGGTGGCGGTGTCAAGAAAGGCTTCTCCCTGGGTCAGACTGATGAATTTGGCTATAATTTGGTGAAAGATCCTGTACATGTGCATGATTTCCAGGCCACCCTCTTACATCTATTGGGGATTGATCACAAGCGGCTTATTTTCAAACATCAGGGACGTAGATACAGACTGACAGATGTTCACGGAGAAGTGGTGAAGGAGATCCTGTTATAAAAAAAGAAGGCTGGAGCGGAACAGATGGCTTTGGGTCAAGAAGCATTTCTGAATCGACAAAAAATAGTTCCCTTCAAAATAAAAACGTACCTTTTAACTTCTGCTGTTTGTTTTCACTTCAAATCTCCCTCTATGCGATCAATTCATACTTTTTCCTCTCTTTTGACGATTTGTGCTGTGGTATGTAGCATGTTGTTCTTGACCAACTGTAGCCCGACCCAATCTCAAACCCAGGCATTCCGTCATCAGAAGAAGATCAAGACGAAAGACCCCAATGTCCTGTCCCCACATGACGAAAAATTAAACAATTTGAGTCTGGCGGATATGCTCCGACGTGTTCCAGGTGTCAATGTTCGTGGTTCCGGGATGAACGCGAGTGTAACCATTCGAGGGATTAGCTCGATTAATCTTACCAATGAACCTCTCTACGTCATCGATGGGATTCCTGTAGGAAATAACTATGCCAGTGTAGCCACAACACTCAACACCAATGATATCAAGCATATTCGCGTCTTGAAGGGAGGCGATGCGACCATTTATGGTGCAAGAGGCGCCAATGGTGTGATTGTCATTACGCGCAGAACCTAGCGCGCATCTTCTTCCCACCAATCCACCACCGGGACAGGATCTCCCAGTCGAAATCTCTCACCTATATAGGGGTGAGTGATGGAGACATCGTGCTTTTCGGCTTCGGCTTTGGCCCGTAAGACAGGGTCCGTCCAACTGTGAATGGCTAGATTGAATGCTCCCCAATGGATCGGCATCATCAATGTGCCTTTCAAGTCCAGATGAGCCTGAACACTTTGTTCTGGCATCATGTGGATTTCAGACCACTTTTCATTGTATTGGCCACATTCAATCATGGTCAGATCAAAGGGGCCATAGGCCTCGCCAATCTCCTTAAAATGTCCAGCATAGCCACCATCTCCACTAAAAAACAGATTGTTGTGCTCCCCAGTCAATACCCATGAAGCCCACTGGGTTTTGTTCCTGTCTGTCAGACCTCTCCCGGAAAAGTGTCTGTTAGGCGTAGCTGTAAAGGTGAGATTGTCCAATTCGGCACTTTCCCACCAATCCAGCTCTGTTATTTTTTCTTCGGGTACTCCCCAACTCTTAAGATGTGATCCCACCCCCAAAGCTGTAAAAAAATGTCCAACGTCATCCTGAATCTGAAGAATGGTAGGATAGTCCAGGTGATCATAGTGGTCATGAGAAATGACTACCGCATCGATGTCTGTAAACTGAGCCATATCTATGGGTTCCTGATAAGGAAATCTCGTCGAGATGAAGGGAAGTGGAGAGGATGCCTCTCCCAACATAGGGTCCAGCAGAATTCGTTTCCCCTCTAATTCTACCAGAACAGCGGAATGTCCAAACCAGGTGACAAAGACAGAGGTATCGGCATCCATAGACCTGAGCGTTACGGGCTGCTCAGAGAAGCGAACGGGAAGAGAATCTTTGGGAGTAATATTCCGGGCATCCCTGTATTCCCGAATGGCAGCCAGCATTTTGGAGAACCCCATCTCCATCCGGGTTTCTACCTGATTGACAAATTGTCCTCCCTCATAATTGGAAGAATTGCGAATTCTGTCATGCTCCTCAGTCTTGGGAGGAGCTCCAAACTGTGGAGAGAAACGAATGAATCCGATCACTCCCAGGACAAACACACTCAGAATCAAGAGCAGCGAAAGACCTATTTTTCTGATCATCTTCTTCAACTTAGATTATGTCTATGGGCCAATTCTACCACATCAATGCTTTCCATAGTTTCTTTCTCATATCCATGCAAAACTGCATGAATCATGGCCAGACCAATCTCTTCACTGGTACTCACAATTTTCGGAAACAAGCGCTTCCACAAAGGATACAAGCTTCCAATAAAGAAATATATAATGCTGTACAATTTCGTTTTGGATTTCACCCCTTTTACAGGTTGGATATAGCCCGGTCTCATGAGAAACACTTGCTTGAAGGGAAATGTTTTGAGGATATTTTCTGCTTCTCCTTTCACCCGTGCCCACATGGTATTGCTTGTGGCATCTGTTCCAGCTCCGGAGATAAAACAAAAGGTCATCTCAGGATTCAGCCGAGACAAAACTTCTCCTGCTTTTTTGGTAAAATCAACTGTAATTCTCCGATATGCTTCCTCAGACATGCGGAAGGAGGAGATTCCCAGACAGAAGAAACAGGCATTATAGCCAGCGAGCTGATCCTCGATCGCACTGAAATCCGTAAAATCCTTATGGATGATTTCAGTCAACTTTGGATGCTGAACCCCTGTGGTACTTCTGCCGATAGACAAGACCGCTTCAACCGAAGGATGTGCAAGGGCTTCTATCAAGACTCCACTTCCAATCATTCCACTTGCCCCGAATACGATAGCTTTGATTTTCATTATATGAGTTGTCTAAAGAGTTCTTAGAGAAAAATTGTAAGTACCTGCTCACTAGGCAATGTTGTACTTCTGTTTCAATAATGGGAGAAGACCTTCAAGATCATGTTCTTCATCTGTCAATAACAAATGAGCAATCCCATCCAGATACACCAGAATCAGTAAGGCTTCTTGTTCGGGTTGTTCATATCCCAATTCTGAGAAAGCGTGAATAAGGGTTCGCATCAAAGGCCCTTTTGAATGAGCGGTTTTCTCAGCCATTTGCCACTTCAACATATAGATCAACTTCCAATATTCCTTTTCATATTTGGCCACTTCAAAAGGAAATTCAAGCATTTTTTCGATGATCTTCTGCGGATCGGTCTCCAACACAATTTTGGCCATAAATTTTTGAGCACGTTCTTCTCCTTCTTTCAAGATTGCGTGAAGCAACCCTTCCTTGTTCCCAAAATGTCGAAAGATCAAGCCCTCGGACACCTCCGCTTTTTGGGCTACCTGCCGGGTTGATGTCCCCCGATATCCTTCTTTGGCAAATAATTGCAAAGCGACAATCAAAATCCTTGCTTGTTTTTCTGTCATGTGAGTGAGCGATTACTTACATTCTGCTTTTCATACGCCTTCCTAGCAAAAAGGTTGAGGATAAATTGCAGGAAGAGCGAAAAAATTCTATTTTTTCCAACCAAACCACTAATAGATGGAGCAGGGGGCTCCAATCGGGAAATCAAACATATAGCAAGGCGTTGGGAAGAAATGGGTAGTCGAACGATTGTGTTCCTCTTTTTCTGGCTTGAAAGCCATCGCAGGTTTATTTAAGTAAGGGGACACATTTATTTGTGAGGGATATAGTGGGGATAGGGGAAATAAGGGCTTGATTGGTAAGATTTCTACCTTATTTCCCTTATACCCAAAATCAACCCTAATATTGTCCACCTACTTACTTAATATTTGTTGTCAATTATGATTGTGTATGTGATGGGGGTCAGCGGAACAGGAAAATCTACTATCGGGACTTTGCTTGCCGATCAGCTCGGGATTCCTTTTCTGGATGGAGATGATTTTCATCCTGCCTCAAATGTGAGCAAAATGAGCCAGGGAACTCCGTTGACAGATGAAGATCGCACCCCCTGGCTTCAAAATATTGCTTCTGCCACCCGAAAAGAAGTCGGTGGAGTCGTAGTGGCCTGTTCAGCCTTAAAGCAAAGTTATCGGGATCTCCTGGCTCATGGACAAGAGCGGCTAGTTCGCTGGATATTTTTGACCGGAGAACCCGAGATTATTGAGGAAAGAATGAATCGAAGGACAGAGCATTTCATGCCTCCGGGACTCCTGGCTTCACAGCTAGACACTCTCGAACCCCCCACTGATGCGATACACATTCAGATAGATGCAAGTCCAGAAGCGATGATTCAGGAAATCTTGCGTGTCCTCTCCTAAGGTGCTTGATACGAATATCAACTTGGGGACAGACTCATCAGTCGGGAATTGATAATGTGAAAGCCAGGATTGATCATGAGACATACAAAAATACAATGCATACCAAAGTTCTTATCTCCTTTATATCTTTTTCCCTATACTTAGAAACAATCAAATAACCGATATGCAATTTCGCTTGATCCTTTGAACCGGTTCTTCACCCAAAAAAAGCCTTGATTGGCTCGCCAAACTGGGTTTCCCGTCCTTGATCTGGCACAAACTATCTGCGAAATATTTATGTCTTTTTTTTTCCAGTTCCTGAGAGGGATTACCTAACACTACTACTACCTATGCTTATCATTTCGTCCTATACCGTCGCTATTGTCCTGTTGGTCATCTCCATGTTGTGCTGGGGATCATGGGCCAACACCCAAAAATTAGCTTCTAAAAGCTGGAGTTTTCAATTATTCTATTGGGACTATGCCCTTGGACTTGTTCTTCTCTCACTCTTGTTTGGCCTGACATTGGGCAGCATGGGAGAAGAAGGAAGAAGTTTCCTCCCGGATTTACAGCAAGCGGATTCCGGAGCGATGCTCTCCGCATTTATGGGGGGCGTTATTTTTAACATCGCCAACCTTCTGGTAGTGGCAGCCATCGATCTTGCAGGCATGGCCATCGCATTTCCCATCGCCATCGGACTTGCTCTGGTCCTGGGGGTAATCATCAACTATCTGGGAGAAGCAAAAGGAGATCCTCTGTTGCTCTTTGCAGGAGTGGCTCTCATCACCCTGGCCATTGTCCTCAATGCGCTGGCTTATCGCAAAAAGACAAAAGGCGAAACAGCAGTTTCCAACAAAGGCATCCTCATTTCCATTGTCGGAGGGATAATTATGAGTTTCTTCTACCGCTTTGTTGCCGATTCTCTTGTCAGTGACTTTGCCAATCCAGAAATGGGCAAATTAAGTCCATATTCTGCGGTGTTCATTTTCTCAATAGGGGTGCTGTTGTCTAATTTTCTGTGGAACAGCATATTTATGTACAGACCAGTCACGGGGAATGCTGTTACCTACAAAGACTACCTTCGGCAAGGCAACCTTCGTCTTCACAGCATCGGAATATTGGGGGGAGCGATCTGGTGCATGGGCATGTTTTTGAGCATTTTATCTTCGGATATTGCCGGCCCAGCCATCTCTTATGGTCTGTCTCAGGGAGCAACACTGGTTGCTGCCTTATGGGGCGTCTTCATTTGGAAAGAATTCAAAGATGCACCTGCTGGAACCAATCCATTGATTACAGCGATGTTTGCTTCCTTTGTCATAGGATTGGCCCTTATCATCATTGCACGATAATTATTCTCATCATGTCAGATTCTATTGTTGTCATCGGCAGTTCCAATGTCGATTTGATTATGCAGCTCCCCCGCCTTCCACGACCAGGGGAAACCATTAGCGGAGGAGTGTTTACCCAAACTTATGGCGGCAAAGGAGCCAATCAGGCAGTGGGGGCAGCACGGTCAGGGGGACAGGTAACCTTTGTCAGTTGCCTTGGGGCAGATGGGTTTGCGCCGGATTTTATCCAGAATTTTCAGCAAGATTCTATTCGTACTGAGTATGTCTTTCAGATCCCGGAAGCTGCTACCGGGACCGCGCTTATCATGATAGATGCCAAGGGAGAAAATTGCATTTCAGTGGCTCCGGGAGCCAATCATCTGCTGACTCGCTCACATTTGCGTCAGGCAAAAGAAGCGATAGAGCAGGCAGCGGTCATTTTACTGCAATGTGAGTTACACCCTGCCACACTTCGCCAAGTCATCGAGTTGGGAGATGAATTGAACAAACCCATTTTGCTGAATTTGGCCCCTGCCCAGGCGCTAGAAGACGATTATCTTTCCAAACTCCACTGGTTGATCGTCAATGAGTCTGAGGCTGCCATGCTCACACAGATGTCTGTAGAGAACATGAAAGATGTTCAGGCCGCCGCCGATCTCTTGATCAAGAAGGTGGGTGGTGGAGTGATCATCACCCTGGGTGCCAAAGGATCCTACATTGTAGAGAAAACGCACCGACAATTGGTTCCTGCATTTTCGGTAAATGCCGTGGACACTACTGCCGCTGGGGATGTCTATTGTGGAAGTCTGGCAACTGCTTTGGTAGAAGGAAAATCTACACAGGAAGCAGTCCGATTTGCGAGTGCCGCAGCCGCCATTGCCGTGACGCGTTTGGGAGCACAGGCATCCGCCCCTACAAGAGCAGAGATTGATCAATTCCTGACCGAGCACACGTCCTAATCGACAATGGCCTGATAGACAAATTGTCGAAGTTTATTGGAATAAAAATTTGTATATGGCGCTGATTGGGTCATCAAAATCGCAATCAGTTTCTCCGATGGATCAATGAAAAAATAAGTATTGTTGTAGCCACTCCAATAATACTGCCCAACAGAACCTGCTGCCCTGGATTCTGCCAGATCAGTCTTGACCCCAAATCCCAAGCCAAAGCCATGACCCGGGGTAGGGCGTAAGTCTCCAGCATGATTACTTGCCATCAGGTCTATGGTGGTTCGACTCAACAATTGATGCCCCTTATATTTGCCCCCATTGAGCAACATTTGGCAGAATTTCAGGTAGTCCTCTGCCGTTGAAAATAAGCCATGAGTCCCGCCATAAACGGTATTCCCTGTCATGGGAGATTGTAGACGAGCTTTAACCAACTTGCCATCCTGATTCACTTGGTGGACATAGGCCCTCCGGTTCTCTTGCTCGGAATTGAGATTATAGCCCGTATCTTTCATTCCGAGCGGATCAAAGATCCTCTGCTGGAGAAATTCTCTTGTCGTCATCCCGGAAAAATGCTCTATCAGCAAGGACAAGACATCCGGTGAAGCACTGTAGTACCATTGTTTGCCGGGATGGCCAATCAATGGCATACTGGCCAGAGCATTGACGCGATCTTCGATTGTTGTGTGCTGCTTGAAATACAGGGCTTTGCGAATGTCAGACTCAAGGGGATTATTCCCCAGTCCATGCGAAAATCCAGCCGTATGACTCAGGAGCTGCGCAATGCTAATCTGTCCTTCCATAGGTTCAATCTCTCCATTCGCTCCCTCTTTCACATCTTTGGCTACTTTCATGTTAGCAAATTGAGGCAGGTATTGTGAGACAGGATCAGAAAGGAAAAAATGGCCTTCTTCATACAGCATCATGATCCCGACACTGATGATGGGTTTGGTCATGGATTGAATGAAAAAAATCGAGTTATCCTTCATTTTGCTGCTGGATTTCAGATCCTGGTATCCGAAGCTCGCCTGTTGTACAATTTGACCATTTCGGGCAATCAGACTGACAGCACCAGCCAATTTTTCTTCCTTGACTTCTTGCTGGAGGTAATCAGAATATCGAGCAAGCCGGTCAGAAGACATCCCTGCTGACTCTGGAAGCACTTTTGCACCAGATTGTGCAATCGCCTGAAAAACGAAAAATTTCAGTGCAAGTAGGAGAACCAAATATGATTTTTTCATTCTATGTTGGATTTTTCGATCGTAAATAGGAAGATTTTTGCCAAAAAACGAAATCCTA
The DNA here is from genome assembly GCA_039029315.1 of Bacteroidota bacterium. Lineage (GTDB taxonomy): Bacteria > Bacteroidota > Bacteroidia > J057 > J057 > JBCCCJ01. Next base: position 65,934 of record JBCCGK010000006.1, read on the forward strand.
TACGTTGTTTCGCATCTTGAACGTTTTGCTTATGGAAGTTGGCGTAAATTCCATATCTTAGAACGCTTTATGAATACACAGTCATGTCGGCATATGCGGATTGTGCATGGGATTAGATATTTGATAGGTTGGATGTTGATATCGGGGACATTGTTCTCCAATATCCAGGCATTCAATACTGATAGTTTGTTGAAGACTTTTCAGGATCTTCCGATAGATCAGCAATTATCTATTGTCAGTGAAAAAGTATATGCCTATGCCCAGGAAGGCAAAAATGACGAAGCCTTAAAGCTTGCTCACCTTGGCCTGGAATTGGCTGTAGGTCAAGAAAAGCCCAACATCCTTGCCAATGCCCATCAGGATGTCGGCAACATCTACAAAGTCCGAAAAGAGTACAAAAACGCTTACTACCACTTCAAGGAGGCTTATCTGTTGTACAATCGACACGGCCGTGCTGTGGAGATTCGCGGGATCATCCGCCGCCTGACAGAAGTCACGGAAGTCCTGAAGTATTATGAACAAGCCATTCGCTATCTCCAACGGGCAGCAGATCTGGCAGAAGCCCGCAATGAACCCCAGGAACTGGCCAGCATTCGGCATCAGATTGGACGCATGTATCAACTCGAATCTCTCTTCGAGTCTGCTGAGGCTCATTTTCTCCAAAGTCTGGAGTTGTACGAGCGCATAGGAGATTCATTAGGCGTATCAGATGTGGTCAGTAGTTTGGGCGAAACTTATCTGATAGAAAAACGCTATCAAGAGGCACTGGACCAGTTTCTCCGCTCCCTCAATATCCAGAAAACCTTACTTTTTCAGGATAAAATTGCCCGAGATTATCACAACATTGGCCTGGTATACCTCGCGCTTGACAGTACCTCTCTGGCCAGATCCAAGTATTTTGATCCATCCTTGATCATTCGGGATGAACTCAAGGATCTCGATGCGCGAGCTGCCACACTGAGCAGAATCGGAGATACTTATATGAGGGAAGAGGACTACAATCGTGCATTGGTTCATTATAGTGAAGCCCTAAAAAACCAGACCATCATTGGTGATTCCAATGTGAGCACCCTCTATAATATCGGGCTGGCCCGCTATCATACCAAAGAATATGAGGACGCTATCGAAATTTTGGAAGCCAGTCTGAATCTGAGTTTCAGATTTCAGCTGGATACCTTTAGGCGCAGTGTTTACAGATTGTTGTCAGATGTCTACCTCGAAAACGAGAACGAAACCAATGCTCTTGAGTATTACCAGTTGTATACAGGTTTGAATGATTCTCTCTTTAATCTCAAGCATTCAAGGGAGAAACAACAAATGAAAGCCAGAATCGAGGCGATCAATAGAGAGAAAGATCTGCAGGAACAACGCAGTCAACTCAAGCTAAGTACAGCCAGAAATGACCGAAATCGAATCATCATTTATGCTGGAGGGGTGCTCCTGACCTTGATCATCATTCTTGTTGGGGTACTCTTCCGACAAACCAAAATCAAGCAGCGGGTCAACGATCAACTGGCTTTCCAAAACAAGGTCATCAATACTCAAAACAGACAATTACATAAGATTAACCAACGCCTGGAAGAAGCCAAGCAATTGGCAGAAGCCGGTTCTGTGGCGAAATCCAACTTCCTGGCGACGATGAGTCATGAAATTCGAACACCGATGAATGGAATCATCGGCATGACGAGTCTGCTCATGGACACCAAACTCAACGATCGCCAGAGGTACTATTCAACAACGATCTCTACGAGTAGCCAGAATCTGCTCAACATCCTCAACGACATTCTGGATTACTCCAGGGTAGAGGCAGGAAAACTTGAGTTGGAAATCCGTAGCCTGAAACTCGAAAACTTGTTGGAAGAGGTTCAGGCATTGTTCGCCTCTACAGCCAAAGAGAAAGGAATTCAGTTGAATTTTCAGGTTGATTCCTCGATTCCCTCCTACATCTTCAGCGATCCGACCCGCCTGCGCCAAATCCTGGTCAATCTTGTCAGTAATGCCTTGAAGTTCACAAGTGAGGGATATATTCATATTTATGTTCGCTTCAAGACGCCTCCCAAAAACGGCTTCAGCCACAAGGATTCCTTTGAGTTGGAATTCAAGGTACAGGATTCTGGTATTGGGATTCCCAAAGACAAGCTCGAATCTATTTTTGATTCTTTTCAGCAAGTCGACAATTCAGTCTCTCGCCGCTTTGGTGGAGTAGGTCTAGGCCTGGCAATCACACGAAGACTTGTGCAGTTGATGGAGGGAAAAATTCGGGTAGAAAGCCAATTGGGCAGAGGCTCTGCCTTTATTTTTCATATCCGTACCCAGGCAGATCGAGAAGCAGAAAAGATCACAAACAAACAACAAACCGCCTACGAATTCAACAGCACATTGGGGGAGCGGTTTCCACTTCGGATTCTGGTCGCAGAGGACAATCTCATCAACCAAACTGTCATAGAAGGGATTTTGGAAAAAATGGGCTTCCAGGTGGATATTGTAGCGGATGGCAATGAAGTCATAGAGGCACTGGATGAGACATTTTATGATTTGATCTTCATGGATATCCAGATGCCGGAACTGGATGGCTTGAGTGCAACTCAGATGATTCTTCAGAACTTCGGCAATAAACATCGTCCTGTGATCATTGCCATGACTGCTAATGCGATGAGCGGGGTTCGGGAACAATACCTGAATGCGGGAATGGATGATTATATCAGCAAACCTTTTAAGTTGAAGGATCTGGAACAGGCAATCATCAAGTGGGGAACAGTGATCGAAATGCAAAAAGTCGGCAAACAATAATTGTGTCTTCCTCCTCTTCGATACATGACATTGGCGATCATCGGATTTATCACGGTGATGCGATAGATATTCTTCAATCCAACATCCCGGCAAACAGCGTAGCCTTGATTTTTGCAGATCCTCCTTATAATATCGGCAAAGATTATCATGGCTGGAAGGACAAACAAGCGCCAGCGGTATACCTCAAGTGGTGCTATCAATGGCTGGACTTGTGCCTGTCCAAACTGGCCCCTCATGGGAGTATGTATGTGATGACTTCTACCCAGTTCATGCCCCAGTTCGATTTATTCTTACAACAACGGATTCATATCTTGTCAAGAATTGTGTGGGCCTATGATAGCTCTGGTATGCAGGCCCGACAGAAGTTTGGCTCCTTGTATGAACCGATTTTGCATTGTGTCAAGCATCCCAAAGCTTATACCTTCAATGCTGATGACATCCTGATAGAGGCAAAAACCGGCGCAAAACGCAAATTGATTGATTATCGCAAATCTCCACCCGCTCCCTATAGTAAAACCAAAGTCCCAGGCAATGTCTGGTATTTTCCCCGAGTTCGCTACAAAATGGCAGAATATGAAGACCATCCTTCACAGAAACCAGAAGCCCTGCTTGAACGCATCATCCGAGCAAGCTCTAATCCCGGAGATGTGGTATTAGATCCTTTTGCAGGCACATTTACCACGGCCAAAGTAGCCCAAACACTTGGCCGCGCATCCATCAGTATTGAGATGCAAGAGGCATATATCGAGATCGGAAAGCGCCGATTAGGAGATGGGTAGGTCTTAGAGACTGTTTTGAAATTTGTGCTGAGAATTTTTATGATATATTTTTTTCTCAAACAAGGCTCTTTTTTGTTCTCATAGTGGGGCTATGAGAACAAAAAAAGCTGTAGGATGAGGAAAAAAGACGCATACAAAAAATAAGTGACAGATTTTCAAACAGTCTCTTAGTCAATTCTCTAATTCGCTCCTTCTGGTTTGGCAAAAACTGTAGCAGCGGGGACTTCCGCTTCCAGTCGGACATTCACAAAGTGTTTCACCCCATTCTCTTCCCCAAATGATTGCTCCTCCTCATTCCATCGATGGCGAGTCAAGGTCTTCGGCAAACTCAATCCATTCACCTCTTGCCATTCTGTATAGCGCAAGGCAGAATACTTCTCTGCATTCTCCTTGTTGAAATACGTAACAGAGTATAACATGGCTTCCATCCGCTTCGTATCAGGGTCCAGGTATACAATGTATTGATCATCAGAAGCGACTCCTGTTCCAGATTCAAAGGTGATTTTGACTACCTCATATGTCTTCCCGTCCAACTCCTTTTTGCCTTGATGTTCCTCTATCACCCCCTCATCAGCTAGTACAAAGGGCATTGCAAAGAAATAGAATTGCAAATTGATCGAAAAGGTCGGATTCTTTTCTTTCATTCCTTCCTCTTTCAGCAATTGCCAGTAGTTTTTGCCATCATATCCCAGTTCATAATTGGCCCCAGTGATCCGCTCATGTCGGGTATAGAGGTTGAGAATTGAACGTTCTTCTGAGGTTCGATCTCCCCGCTGAGACACCATCTCAAATGCAAGGGTACCAAAAGATTTCCAACGATCTAGACCCCCATGTGCTTCGATAGACTGCTCGATCAAGCTTTTGGGGCCTTTCAGAGGGGCTGCAGTAGATGTTTGTTTCTGTGAAGATTCACATGCTGTGATGAGGATCAGACTCAGTACAGGCAGGAAGAGACGCATTGGATAAGAGGAGAAAAAATGAAGCATATCAGGAAAGAAATTGGAATTGATTACATTCACACAACAAAATCCAAAGTACCAAAAAAAGATTCTTCGAAAATGTCAGCTTCCAGTCCAAAAAACAAAAGTACCATTTGTGTACATAGCGGGAACTATATCGATCCGACGATACAAGCCTCCGTCACGCCGATATTTCCAGGCACCTCGCATGCCTATCTCGACAAAGGACAACAATTCTACCCTAGATATTTCAACATCCCCAACCAACAAGCTGTCGTCAAGAAAGTCTGTGCACTCGAGTACGCAGAAGATGGAATCCTGTTTGGCTCAGGCATGGCAGCAATCAGTACGACTTTGTTAAGTCTCCTTCGTCCCGGCGATCATATTGTTTTTCAAGAAGGCTTATATGGTGGCACCACGCAGTTTGCCCGCAAAGAACTGAGTAAATGGGGGATCTCCTATAGTTTTACCAACGGCAATCAGCTTGCAGATTTCGAACAGCAAATCAAGGAGCATACCCGGATGATCTTTATCGAGACGCCTTCCAATCCTTTGCTTGCTGTTGTAGATATTGCACTGATAGCTGCCCTGGCCAAAAGCAAGGACTTGATCTCAGTGATCGATAATACATTCGCTTCACCGATCAACCAAAATCCCATTTTGCTGGGGATAGATGTGGTGCTACACAGTGCGACCAAATACCTCGGCGGCCATAGTGATATCTGTGCAGGTTTGCTTCTCACCTCCAACGCATTGACAGAGCAGGTTCGGCAGTCTGCCAAAAACCTTGGCGGTAGCATGAATGCACAGACTGCCTCTTTGTTGGAACGAAGCATCAAGACGCTTCACTTGCGTGTGGAGCGACAAAATCAGAATGCACTTGCACTCGCAGAATTTCTCTTCGAGCATCCTGAGGTCGATCAGGTCAACTATCCGGGACTCCCTTCCCACCCTGATCATGAGGTAGCAGCCCAACAAATGCGCGGATTCGGTGGCATGCTGTCTTTTGAACTGGCAGATCATCTCGATCCGGTGGTATTCCAGCAGGAATTGGATCTGATTCTTCCATCGATGAGTCTAGGCAGTGTGGAGTCTACTATTTGCTCGCCTTACCTTACTTCTCATGCCTACTTCGGAAAAGAAATCAGACTCCAACAGGGGATTTCAGACAATTTGTTGCGCTTGTCTGTCGGGGTAGAAGATGCTGAAGAATTGACAGAAGACATCAATGCCGCCATACGGAAGAGTGAACGCGTTCCTGGCTAACTCAATCTGTCACTCGACAACAGTATTTTGGGTACAATTCTCTAGCCTGATTGAACCTGGAGTTGCCACTGAAAGGGAGTGAATCCAGTGATATACACACTCATGGCATCCATTTTCGGGACTGCAGCTCGAAGCTGGGTCCATGAATGGAGGGCTTGTCCCATTCCGATTCGGATGCTGTCCTGCCCGTATTGATAGGTCGCGCTGCCCGATGGAAGCAGATAGGCATCAGGAATTCCTTTCACAGTCTTCACCCCTGTCAAACTCCCTCCATGACGGAACCCGATTTCAATGGCAATCGGAACATGCGCAGTGCCTGACACATCGAACTTGAGCAGAAATCCTCTTTCGGCTTCTTCAATCCTCACCTGGACTTGATAGATCTGAACCTCACTTTGAGGCCGATTGGATCGAGGCATCTTATGCCAATCTCCATCTGTAGGAAGTTGCTCTTCTGGATAGGGTTGATAATAGGGACCTTCCAGGTATTGTTTCAACAGATAGCCTTTTTCTCCACGGCGCATTCGATCTCCCTCAAATTGACCTTTGCCAAAAAATGCAGCAGCCATACGGATTCCCTGAAGTACGGCTTCCCCATTCTGAAAAGTAAAGAATGTGGGATTCTCTGCAAGAATGGTCGCATCCCATTTCCCCCTTCGGATTCTTGCCAAGGCCGAATGCGAGAATAGTTTTTCATAGCTCTTGGGCAGTTCCTCCGACTCAGGCAAATCTGCCATCAGAAATAAATCTTCTTGCATATACCCCAGTTCTCTCACCAACTGTGCAATCGGGAGGAGACGAGGAATCTGACGAGTGATAGCAGCAAATTTTCCATTGCGATCCTTAAGCGCCATATAGCGATAGGCATAATAATGACTTCTCAACGTACCTACCTGATATTTGTCTTGTCGGCCAGAGGCTTCTGTTGCGATCTCTCCATTGGGATGCAGATAATACAGACACATCTCCAGATTTTGTCTCACATGTTCATACAAGTCTGCTTTGTTCAGCAGGCGAGCAATTGTGATCAGACATCGGTTGGTCAATGGGGTATAGATATTGGTGCTTTTCTCTGTATACTGTCCATCTTGATCGATGTCAATGCCCTCCTTCAACCAGGTATTGATTCTTGTGAGGTAGCTCGTATTGGGAAACAATCGATGCAATCTTGCAAGTGCCATGCATACTACCCACCGATGGTTGGGGGTGTGAATTCCGCCGCTACTCAAGGCTTCTCCAGCATTGAGCAGGAAGGATTTCAGTTTTGTCAAAACAGTTGAGAGTTGTTCCTGTTTTTCATCCCGCAACAGACCATATGCAATGGTCAGAGGCTCCACCACAAATCCTGTATCAGGAGTAGAGTGAAAATTGGTAGAGTATAGGTCTATGGTTCCATCCTCATGCTGGGTTCGGAGCAGGTAATCTATGGCTCTTTCAAGCGGCAGAATCAGCTGTGCGGATTGAAAGAATCGAGATTCCCGAATGACATAAGCAGTTGCCATATATTGCATGAATACAGCCGTTCCGCCAGCTGTTTCGATCTCATACCCATTGGGGATTCCTCCAAATCCTCTTGTGTTTTCCTGAGCATTTTGGCGGAGAAGTAAGCGATCAACAGCAGCATCATTCTCCCGAATGAGAAATGGGAGCAACTCTTCTTCTCTTTCGACACAAGCAGAAGAGGATACCGATATGGGGGGGACCCATTCAGAAACAACAGGACCGAATACCATTCCGGTACCGGTCCATCGAAGAAAATCTCGTCTTTGCATAGGGTGGGATTCAAGGAATACAACTGAAAATACAGCATTTATTGCCAACCCCCAACTTGATGCAGAAAGCTTTATCGTTTCCTGCCTGCATATATATCCAAACGTTTGGCGACCGCTTTGGAAGAATTCCCAGGCGCTTTGGCTCTGGCTTGCTTGACCATGTCATCATCCCAAACCCCTTTTGTTTTATGTTGAAGGGCTAATTTCTCCATTCGAAGGGTATAGTATACCAATGAATCATGGAATACGCCATTGGAAGCGGACATTCTTAGCCCTTTTTTCAATCCATTGACTGCATGTTGAGTTACCTTGGGAAGTCCATGCACATTGCGAAGGACAACAAAGGTTGAGTCCAGATATCCTTTGGTTTTGGGGGAGAGTTTTTGGCTACTTACGGGAAGGAAAAACCCTATCATGAGAAGAGAAAAAAGCAATGATTTCATAGAGATAATGAATGATTGTTATGTAGAAACAAGTAACAAGCATTCTCTCAGTCAATCGTCACCCATAGAGGTGATTTTGACAGAGGCAGTTTTTCTCCATTCATTCCTGCGAATTTCTCCACGCCTCACACATAGTTCCGAATCATCTGAAAAGCAATCGCTATCAGAAGAATTCCGAAAATCTTGCGCAAGCTTTGCAGAACTTTGGGGCTCATTTTTCTCTCCAGCCATCCTGTACTTCTCAAGACCCCAAAGACAATGAGAAGGTTGATACAGATGCCTCCAAGTATGCTCATTGTATCAAACTCAGCTTTGAGAGACAGAATGGTTGTGAGGGTTCCGGCACCTGCCACCAAAGGAAAGGCAATCGGGACAATCGAACCCGAACTATTTCCATCTTTTTCTTCTCGAAAAAAACGAATACCCAAGGTCATTTCCAGGCCAATAAACAGAATCACAACTGCGCCTGCCAGCGCAAAGGAGGCTACCTCAATCCCAAACAAACCAAGGATTGCTCCTCCAAAAAACAAAAAGCATAACATCAGGCTGCCGGCAACAAGTGTCGCCCATCCTGCATGAATCTGTGTCCCCTGCCTGCGCAGATCAAGAATCACAGGCAAGGATCCGATGATGTCAATCACTGAAAACAAAATAAGAGATACTGAAAGCATGATTTGTGGGGAGTTAGTGGGTTAGTGGGTTAGTGGGTTAGCACAAATTTGGTCATATTGATTACTTTCTCAACGTATTTCTGCCTATTAAGTCGTATAAGTATTAATTTTGTGTCAATTCGATCACGCAGTCATCACCATTTGATCAAATCAACATAAAAATACTATGTATACTGAGCTGAAAAATCAATTTGACCCTCTGGATATTGACATCATGCGAGAACTTACCAAGGATGCCCGGATTCCCTTCTCTCAATTGGCCCAGAAGCTCAAAATCTCTAACTCTCTGGTCCACCAAAGGGTCCGCAAACTCAAAGAGGCAGGCGTCCTGAAAGAGGCTGTATTCCTGCTAAATGCTGACAAGTTGGGATATGAAACCTGCGCCTTCGTTCAAATCATGCTCACACACGCCAAGCATATGCAAGATGTGATCGTGGAGCTGGAAAAGATTCCTGAAATTGTTGAATGTGTCAATATTGCTGGCAGATACGCCATCATGGTCAAGGTATATGCCATCAACAATTACCACCTGAGAGATGTCGTATACGAAAAGATCCAGGGAATAGAGGGAGTAGAAGGGACCAATACTGTGGTATCATTCGAAACACCATTTATCCGTGGAGTTCCGCTTGAGATTGAGAAGTAAGCACACAACAGCCGTTTCGCAGCTATCCTCTTCCTCAATTGAAGAAAGACCAATTCACCCCCAACAAAAAGCTGGCACTCATCATTGGATAGAATGGGGTGGTATAGTATCCCCGATAAAAAATCCCCTCATTGACGTAGGTATATTTGGCAAAAATGTCAACGCCTTTGATTCTGAAAGAGCCATAGACATCTGCATGGGCAAAAGGAACAACCTGATAATAACTGGGAAAAAATTCTCCTGTCATTGGATCAACAGCTTGTGCGAGATAGGAAGTATTGTAAATCACGTCCACGCCTAATCTGAAATAGTCCGCAAAGTTCACTTTTCGGTTGTCGTAATACAGAGAGGTTTTGCCATAGACACTTGGTAGGCTACGAGAATACAGATTCAGGATTTCGTTGTCGCCGGAAGTTGTGCTTAGTTGGGCCGTATTCTGAGATTCCAGGTAAAAATGTCTCAAAAACCGTAAACGAAACCGCAATTCAGCCCCTGTTCTGGTCAATGCTTCTCCATCAGCAGCCTGAATCACTTGCATGCTATCATCGTACAGCACCATATTTCCCATTCTACTCAGAAAAACATCCAGGCTAACATACATCGGGAGCAGGGTATCTTTTCGCCGAATTGGAGTCCGAAAATCATACCTGATACCAGCCGACAGATGATTGAGTTGTTGATTCTTCAGGTTGAGGTTGGGCTGAAACACATTCCCGGAATCTCCATAAAAGTATGCCTGGAACAGGGAGGGGTTCAGATTTCGCAAATCGTAGTCAAAGGAGATGGTGACAGGACTCCGATCTCTGCTCATGACAGAATTGTGTAGCGTCAACTGTTTCTCTGTCATGGTATCTGTCAGAACGGAATCTCCCCGAATTTTGTACAAGGATTGTGATCCCAGGGGAAACAATTTTGCATTGATTCCGATGGTTTGTTGGACAGGGAACCGATCAGACACCCGCTGAATAATATTGGCATTTGCTTCAAAAAAAGGCAGGTTCAAAGAGGCTCTTGCGACCTGTTCGGTAATATTTTGCCCCGCCAGCAAGGTATCTTTCAGCAAAGAAATGCGCTGATAGTTCAGTCCTCCATTGAGGTTCAGCTGCCAGCCTTCCCGTGGTTCAAGGGAATAACTGACCTCCCCCAAGGCTTTGAACCATCGGCTTTTGTGCCCTTCAAAAATATCCTCAGCCAGGGTATCGAGTGTCGGATAAATAGGGATTCGATTGGCTTGAATGGTAGATAAAGGGAGAATTTCGTCTGTATAGGTGAGCCTCTGAACCTCCCAGCTTATTTCGTTGCGAAGACTAAGTCGATTGACAGCGTCCCCATCCGGATCTCCCAGCAGATGATAATAATGATCCAGATAGGCGGATTGCACCACCCTTTTGTTATTGGGAGGACTTGCATCGCTCAAAGCAGGAGCAGCTCCTCCTTTAAAGAAAGTTGGATTAAAAACAGAGGGGACATCCTGAATGATGCCTCCTTCCAGAATCGGAAGCGGCTCAGAAGCATTTCGAGGAACTCCCCCATGAATGTTGTCATTGAATCCATTGTGGAGCAGATGTCCGAAGGCATAATACCGATTGTTTTCTGTATGGAAATTGCTGCTAAGGTAGAATGACGTATGATCTGTAGTAAAACTTCGATAAACCCCATCTGATCGTTGGCGATTGAGGTTGAAGGTCACGTTCAGAAAAGGAGAGATATTCTGCGACATTGTCACATCTGCCAACTGTAATTTGTTGGGTCCTTGTAGATAGTCTACTCCAACATAGGGTGTTTTGGTATCGATATAGCGAACCTGATTGTTGCCAATGATGTATCGATTGTAGCGACCATACACAGGATTTCTCCAATAGGGTTGATCGAAGTAGCGCTCCTCGATGCCATGATGGTATGCCAGATATGGTTTACCGATCTGCCCAAGACTTTGGACAAATCCTTGCGCCTGGTCCAAGGCATCCCACAAATGGTGGGTTTCGAAGGAGTGAATAACTTTTTGCTGAAATTCCTGATGCGAGAACAAGCCTTTGCGATCCCAATATCGCGTATCAGGTTGAATTTGGATTCGATTGGAATCCCCACCTGCTGAATCCACCTGAAATCCTCCAAACTCTCCCGCAAAACCCGTATCGCCAAAACCGCCTCCACCAAAACCCCCGCCGCCGAATCCGCCTCCTCCAAAGCCGCCCCCCCCAAAGCCACCACCACCGAATCCGCCCCCGCCCAATCCTCCTGATCGCCCCAAGCCGCCGCCACTTGTAGGAAATTGTGCCACGACTTGCCCCCCACATCCAAGAATCAATAGGACGACAAAGGTCCACTTTCCCAGAATAGCCAAGGTCCGCTCCCCAATCAGGAATAGGCTTTTTCTTCTATTCCTGTCACCAGAATGCCCGAACCAAGAGGACACCTGCCAATAGACAGACTCCTCCTCTGGATGGCAAGTGCCTGGGATTACTATGTTTTCAGTTTGAGGCGACATCATTGTTCTTTCCAAAGAAATCCTTTCCTTCACCCTTGCAATTCTTTCTACTCCTTTTCCACACAATCATTCTTGTCAAGAAGGTGGCAAGAAAAAATAAAAAGGTTGGTTGGGCAAGTGATTCCTTTACATTTGTCGAACCAATGTGGAAAATACATCCGTCAACCTTGGCTCCGCTTCTTTGGCGATGTCGATCACTTCTGTAAGGAGTGTGGGTTCTGTATCCTCTGAGGCTTCAGCATTTGTCACCACAGAGACTGCACACACTTTCAAGCCCATATGTCTGGCGACCAGCACTTCCGGAACCGTAGACATTCCTACCAGATCTGCACCAATGATTCGAAGAAATCGATATTCGGCCCGGGTTTCCAGATTGGGTCCTGCCACACCTACATAGACTCCCTGGTGTATGCGATAGCCCCTCTCCTTCCCAATGGCCAGGACAGCTTCTGACAGGTAGGAATCATAGGGATGACTCATATCAGGGAATCGTGGCCCAAACTCGGACAAATTGGGGCCGATCAGAGGGTTGGACCCCTGAAGGTTGATATGATCATTGAGCACCACTAGATCTCCAGCCCTATAATCAGGATTCATTGCTCCTGCTGCATTGGATATCAGCAAGGTGTGAATGCCCAACAATTTGAGAATCCGAATCGGAAAGGTCACTTCCTTCATTGTATAGCCTTCATAATAGTGAAAGCGCCCTTGCATCGCCACTACCCTTTTGTTCCCAATCTTTCCAAAAATCAATCGCCCAAAATGACTTTCGACTGTAGAGATCGGAAAGTGGGGAATAAAATTGTAGGCAATGACTTTTTCCTGCTCAATCTGGTCTACCAAGCCCCCAAGACCTGTCCCCAGGATGATCCCGATTTCAGGTTGGTGTTCATAATGTTTGCGCAGGTAATCTGTAGCCTCTGTGAAGGTTTTGTGCATAATAAGATAAGTATCGTACGTATCAAGTCGGAATGTCTAAACCATTGCTGATGTCTATGCCCAGGAGAAGTCAAACTGATCCAGTTCTTCGACACAACGGGTCAGCAAATCTATGCTTGCCTGAATGTCGACCTTGTGGCACATTTCTACGACAGAGTGAATGTGTCGTGTGGGAATGGAGACACATCCAACGATGGCGCCATCCGCTGCCCGTTGGAGCGAAGCGGTATCTGTCCCTCCACCCGTCAGGATTTCAGGTTGCCAGGGGATTTGATGCCGCTCAGCAGCAGCCTTCATGAAGCGAACCATTCGCTCATCCGAAATGACAGAAGAATCCATGATTTTGATCGCAGTCCCTTTGCCGAGTTGTGTGATATACTCATGTTCCTGCGACACAGGGAGATCATTGGCAATGGTGGTATCTATCCCAAATCCAAAATCGGGATTGATCTTATGTGTAGCGGTCAAGGCACCTCGCAATCCAACCTCTTCCTGAACAGTAAAGACTGCATAGAAATCATAGGCGGGTGTCTTCATCTGCCTCAAAGCCTCCAACAGAATGAATACAGAAACTCTGTTATCCAGAGATTTGGTACTGAAACAATCGCCAACCAAAATCATATCTCGCTCTCTCGTAGCCTTGTCTCCCACTGATATGAACTGGCGCACGATCTCGCCAGACATCCCAAAATCAATGAAGTAATCTTTGAGTTTCGGGGCCTTATTCCGATCTTCTGGAGACATGATGTGAGGGGCTTTGCTGCCCATTACCCCTATCAAATCCTGCTTGCCATGCACAATGACTCTCTGGGCTGTCAGAGATTTGGGATCGAAGCCACCCAGGGTGTGAAATCTGGCAAATCCATCATCATCTATGTGGGTAATCACAAATCCTATCTCATCCATATGAGCCGCCGCCATTACCTTGAGTTCTTGCTTGCCCTTTTTGCGGGCAATCACATTGCCCATATTGTCGACTTCGACTTCGTCTGCCAGGGCATTGACTTGATTGATAACCAGTTCACGGATGGGTTGCTCTCCACCAGGAGGACCAGGAGTCAGACACAGCTTGCGGAGGAGTTCGATGTTTAAGGCCATAGTTGCTAATATTTCGGCTCGCCAAAATAAGAGGAAATGGCTGTAAAAGAAAGTGGTAATTGAGAGAACTCTAAGATCGTGACAAGAGATTGTTGGGCAGAAACAAATTCAGGGTCAGCATGTGGGTAAATGTGTGGAATCTGCTTTTGTATCTGAACTAAAAAAAGTCTGACTGTTGGGATGTGGAAGTATCGTCCTAATGCAGAAACATCAATCCCGTGACTTGCCTATTATTATACCCGAATCAAGGGCCGGCCCTATTACATCATTCAATTACTGTCAAGCAGTCTCTACTTTTGCTTAACTATTCTCAGAGAAACCAACCGTCGAATCCCATCCCCAAGCATGAACAATCCCAGGATGCAGATTCCTCCTCCTACTTTTTCTCCCAAGGCATCATGTGCTCCTTGTGACAACAGGGTCCACCAAAGAATTCCAACAAACAGGATGAGGATTCCAATGCCAAATTCTGTAAATCCTTGTCTAAAAGATGTCTTGATTCGTTGATCGATCATGGATGCGGCATCCTTTTCCGTCAAGCCATCTTCGATCAGCAGATTGATGGTTTCTGTTCTTGAAAATCCCGCACTGAGATAATCAGTCGCTTTTGATGTCCATTCATTATGTTCTCGCATGCCTATCCAATGGTGTTAAAGAAAAACCCAGAGTTACATTGGTCATTAAGTGTACTTGAAATTATCTCATCAGTCAATCCTCTTAAATGGGGAAATTGTCTCCCCACTAATAGGGAGAATCAGGTCCATTCACCTCAAAGATTGTTTGGATAATATTTTGGGGAAAGATTAGGGGAAAATCACAACCCTTTTGACCTAACCTACTCTATACGAATAACATGCTCACAAAAAAGAACAATATTTCCTCTCTGTCTCTTTTCTCTCATCCTCCCAAATTGCGTATATTTGACTAATGATCAGAATAACACTCCCCATCATTTGCCTTCTCGGCCTTTTTATTGGCAGTAGTTGCGTCTCCCAGGATCAGTATAATGATGCCCAATACAGGGTAGATTCCTTATACAATCAATTGATCATGGAACAACGTCTGAATGATCAACTACAACATTATATCGAGACCATTTATTACGAGAAAGTTGAGCCAAATTGGTCTTCCTCCATTGACTTACCTGTCTCCAAAGAATCTGCACAAACGGTAGAAACCGAAGATCTGAATGCGCTTCCCGAGATTTCTTCGCCAGAAGCGCTGCAAGCAGAATCCACCAACACGCGTTCGGATGCCAGACTGTCCAAGCCCAAGGAAGACCCAGAACAGCCGAAAATTCCAGCATTTCTCCTGAAGGAAGAAATCCACTTTGCCAAGAACCAAACCAATCTGGATGAAACCAGCCTGAATCTGATTGCCAAGGTGGCCAGGGCATTCAAAAACAGAAAAGATTATCTGATCACCATTGAGGGGCACACTGACAATTCTGAATCTATGCCTGAGGGAGGAAAGTCGAGTCACTGGGAGCTGAGTACAGAACGCGCCGCTGTGGTTGCCAAGCAACTCATTGCCAATGGAGTTTCCCCTCATTTATTGCGGATTTCGGGCCGTGGCATGTTTCTCCCCCATGCTTCAAATCATACTGTAGTCGGGCAAGAAAAAAATCGAAGAGCCGAAATCATCCTGAGTCCCAAAAAGCAATAGCAGATTCCGGACTGATTTTGTTCCCTGATGAGGAAAATTTACTACCTTTGCCCCCTATGAATCCCGTTTGGCAAGCTATTGCAACCTTTATCATACGGAAACGCATCCCCATACTGATCGTATTGGGCCTGGTTACAGCATTTATGTGGAGTAAGCGCGGGACTGAACTTGTACAAGCAATCTCACAGGTAATCCTCACAGATGATCCGGATCTTGAAGTGTACAAGCAGTTCACAGAAAACTTCGGCGATGATGGCAACGTCCTTGTTGCAGCTCTGGAAGGCGATTTTTTGAGCTATGAACGCTTCGTCGCTCTATACGATCTGACAATCAAAATAGAACAGTTGGAAGGAGTCGAAGGTGTATTCGGCCTGACTCGACTCTATGATGTGATCCGAAATGACAGCATCTCCAGCTTTGAACTTCAACCGCTTGTGAGTCGCCGACCAGAATCGGCGGAAGAAGTTGATAGTCTCGTGGTGCGTCTGAAAAAGATGGCATTTTATGATGGCCTCCTGCTTGATGAAGACAATAACACCACTCTCCTGGCAGTTTCCCTGAATCCGGAAATGCTCAATACGGATAAGAAAATCCCTATGGTCAACTCAGTGAAAGCTGAGATTAACAAGGTTGGAGAACGATTTGATACCGTTCCGAAATTTGCAGGGCTTCCGGTTTTGAGAGTAAATATGCACCAAACAGTCAAGCAAGAATTATTTCTCTTTCTGGGATTGGCCTTGATTGTAACCGCCTTCACCTTGTTGATATTTTTCAGATCCTTGTATACTGTCCTCTTTCCGATGATGGTAGTGGGGAGTGTCATTATCTTTTCTCTCGGATTGATTGGGCTGTTTGGGTATAAGATGTCCTTGATCACCGGCGTCATCCCAGCTCTAATCACCGTTATCTCGATTCCGAACTGTGTCTATCTGATTACGAAATATCATATTGAGTACCGCAAAACCAAAAACAAGCTCAAATCCCTGATTTTGGTGATTGAGAAGATCGGCATTGTCACCGTTATGACCAATGCGACGACAGCTGTAGGATTGGGGGTTTTGGCATTCACGGATATTGCACCACTCAGAGAATTTGGAATTGTAGCAGGACTCAGTGTGGTTGCTGCTTTTTTCATCTCCCTCTTATTGATTCCGGTGGTGTTCAGTTTTCTTCCTCCTCCCAATGAGAATCAAACCAAACACCTGGATCGCAAAAGTCTCAGTGTCGTCATCAACCTTATCGACTGGTTGGTGATGAATCATAGATGGGCAGTCTACACCATGAGTATCATGCTGGCTGGAGCTTCACTGTATGGAATGACAAGGATTTTGCCTGTTTCGTACATGGTGGATGATATTCCTCAAGACAGCAAAGTCCTGACAGATCTCAAATACATTGAAGCAAGGTTCAACGGAGCCCTTCCATTTGAAATTCTGATTGACACCAAACAGAAACGTGGCGTTTTGAAACGAAAAACGCTACAAAACATCCATAAACTTCAAAACAGATTAGCGGAGTATGAAGACATCTCACGAAGTATAAGTGTGAGTGATTTCGCGATGTTTTTCCGTCAGGCATTTTTTGGAGGCAATCGTGAAGATTATGATCTCCCAACCAGGAATGAATTCAATTTCATTCTCGATTATGCCCGGAAAACGGAGTTCTTTGGGGAATTGTCCATTTCCAAAACCCTGACAGACTCTAGCATGCAAATCACCAGAATATCTGCTTCTGTTCGGGATATCGGTTCCTTGAAGATGGATGCGCTGGTAGACTCTGTCAGAAAAGACGTTGCCGAAATATTCGATGAAGAAAGGTACGATACCGCAGTAACTGGCACAACACAAATCTTTATCAAAGCAAATGAAGCGCTGATCGAGAACCTGTTGAGAAGTCTGTTATTGGCATTTGGGGTGATTGCGATCCTGATGGGTATTCTGTTCCGTTCTGGTCGAATGGTTATGATTAGCCTGATTCCCAATCTGCTGCCGCTTATTATGGTCGCTGGCGTTATGGGCTTTACAGGGATTGCACTCAAACCTTCTACAGCCCTTGTGTTCGGTGTCGCCTTCGGGATTGCAGTAGATGATTCCATCCACTTCTTGGCGAGATACCGCCTGGCCAGAAAACTCGGAGATACCGTTACCCAAGCCGTCAGCAACTCCTATCAGGATACAGGAGTGAGCATGATTTATACCTCCATCATTCTCTTCTTCGGCTTTGTCTGCTTCATCGCCTCAGACTTTGGCGGCACACAAGCCCTCGGACTGCTGACTTCCATGACTCTGGGCATTGCGATGTTCAGCAATCTGTTGCTGTTACCTGCGCTGCTTCTCACTTTTGATCAGGAAGCTCCCAAGCCTCCTGTTCCCGGCGAACTTCAGGTTCTTCGCGCAGATACGATTGTGCCTCCACCAGAAATCCCTAACATCAAATCCAAGGAGGAAGAGGTGTAAGGACATTTTCAGGCGAATTGATTCAGATCGTTTGGCAAGAGGAGGAATCTATCTTCCATCTTTTACCCGCTATTCCTATCGGAACCGATGTAACAATCGTCGAGAGAGCTTCATCCCTCCTTTCTCTATTTGATCGCTCCCTACACAGGATTTCCCCATTTTTTCCATATTCCAGAAAAAAAAAACAGGTCATGCAACCAAATTTGGAGCGATCTCATCTACCCTATGTAACATGACCAATAGCCAGCATGATCAGGACAATGACAAAAATTCCTGCATATTCAGAGGCCGAATTGGTGGCGGGATGTAAAAGAGGAGATGCCACCTTTCAGAAAGCCCTCTACCAACGCTACTACCGATTGATGTTTGGTGTGTGTCTTCGCTATACAGACAATCAGGAAGATGCACAAGATATCTTGCAGGAAGGGTTTATCAAGGTGTATTCGAATATTCAGTCATTCCGCGGGCAAGGGTCTTTTGAGGGGTGGGTTCGAAGAATTATGGTTCATACCTCGATCGAGCATTATCGCCGAAATTCGCGATACTTTATGGTAGATATCAAGGAAGCAGGCCCAATGGAGTTTGATGGAGATGCGCTTTCGGGCTTGAGTAGAGAAGAGATTCTTCGATTGGTGCAGAATCTACCGGCAGGCTACCGAACTGTGTTTAGCTTGTATGTGATCGAGGGATATACCCATCAGGAGATCAGTCTTATGCTGGACATTTCGATCGGCACATCCAAATCACAATTGTCCAGAGCAAAGAAGCTGTTACAATCTCAACTCAGGAGAATGAATGTGAGAGCGACAGGTGAAGGAGCTTGAGGAGAAGGAAGAGGGCATGATTAACATTGACGCGAAAAAAGAATTAGATATTTTATTGACATGGAAGAGAATCGAGACATAAGAGGACTTCTCCAGGAGCAGTTCGCCAACTTTGAGGCGGACCCGGGAGTGGATCTTTGGGCGGGAATAGAAGCGGAACTTCATTCCCCTCCAGCCAAAAATCGCAAAGGAGTGGTTTGGATGAGCATTGCAGCTTCTTTTGCCTTATTACTTAGCATGCTTTGGCTTTTGCAGCCTTCGCAGAAAGATGGCCATGATCGAATCGCAGAAGAGCATCCTATCTCTACTCCAGTGATTGTGCCTCCTGTAGCTTCGACCAAGCAGCTCACCAAGGAATCAGAAGAGACTGTACTTCCCAGAGAACAGGAAGTTCCTGTCCAGATAGCTGTCAATGCGCCGGTCGAAAAAAAAATGTCTCCGAAACAAAGTGCTCCAAATCAACCAGTCAATCTACCACCGAGTGAAGAAGAATCTGGTCAAGAAACATATGCAGAGACGCATCCAACTTTTCAGGTTGCTCCCCTGAATCCTATGGCTGCATCCTCCTGGAAAAGTTCCAAAATCAGTTCGGAGATTCCTCAGAAGGCCTCTGAGTTGATCGCAGCGGAAGTGCCCAAGAAACTCAATGCTGTTCAAAGAGAGCTTATCCATCCCAAAAATGATATCAACTTCAATAACCTCACTCTGGGACAAGCGATTGTTTTTGCCTCTACTGAAATCAGCAAACTTGCCAACTCTCCGGTAGAAGTTCGCCATGAAAAAGGAGAAAATGAAAAGGTCAGCACCTACAAACTCAACTTCTTCAATGTCAAAGTTGCTTCCAATGAAACAACCAAGACAGCTTCAGATCCCGACAAAACCCTGGCATCTGCAGAGCCGATTGAGAAGATCAATACTTTCCAGCTAGACCTGTTCAATTTTAGAATCAAAAAGAAAACTCACAAACGCGTAATTAATAAGAGAAAATCATGAAACTGAAACGCCACACCACCCGCATAAGCACCACTTTCCTCGCTTTTATGTTGATCATTGCTATCACTTTCGGCCAGGAAAAAAGAGAAGTTATCAAAACAGATACTACTGAAATTTCTGTAGGAAAGAGACAATTTCTCATCATCAAAGATGAAAATGGGAAACGAATCGAAATCAAGGATACCGAGAAAGATGGTTATGATGGAGATGACAGAGATGCAGATTGGGACGAAGAAAGAGAATGGGATGATGACGACTATGATTATCGCCAGAAGCAAGAAGAAATAAAGGATCGCAAATCTGATGTAGATCTGTTAGGACTTGACATTGGCTTCACCAACTATTTCGCCAATAACACTTATGGTACAGATGCGGCAATCCCTGAACTGGATTTGGTTCCTTTTCGACCCGGTGGACATGTTGCCTTGCATCTTCTTCCCACACGTGTAAGCATGGCTGGCAATGGCGCAGTCAACCTCAAGACTGCCATCACCGTTGATTGGAACAATTATCATTTCACCAATGATATCACCCTCCTTGAAGGACAAGAACAGCTGACATTTGATACCACAGGTGTTTCTTTTTCCAGAAACAAACTCATGGTTCGATATGCGCAGATTCCCCTTATGCTCAATATCAATACAGACCCTCAGAATGATGACGGCGTGAGCATCTCCTTCGGGGTATATGGAGGCATCCTCTGGAAAGCCAGAACCAAGCAGGTCAGTGCAGAGAACGGCAAGGTTAAGATCAATGGAGACTATAACCTGAATCCTTTCAGATATGGCCTTATGGCGCGAATAGATTTCAAATGGTTTGATTTCTATATGAATTACAACCTTAGCGAACTCTTTGCAGAAGGCAATAATCCAAGTACTCAGACCTTCGTAGCTGGTGTTAACTTGATTGACTTTTAATTGACATTCGACCTAGTATATAGAAAGCAGCGCCCTTGGGGCGCTGCTTTCGTTTGGGATCAACAAGGGAGATGAAGCAGGCTAGCCAAAAAATCATTATTTTTGTTTCAACATGCTTCTAGCTTGAGAATGATGCGTATTGATTCAAGAGAAAAATACATCAATCCTTTGACGGATTTCGGTTTCAAAAAACTCTTTGGAAGCGAACCGAATAAGATATTGTTGATTGACTTTCTCAATCAAGTACTCCCCAACAAAAAGATTCAGGATTTGTCCTATTCTTCAACAGAAAAGCTGGGCAAAACAGAGATAGATCGAAAAGCTGTGTTCGACTTATACTGTATTGGAGATCAAGGGGAACGGTTCATTGTAGAGATGCAGAAAGCCAAACAAAACTATTTCAAGGACAGGAGTGTTTTTTATGCTTCTTTTCCCATCCAGGAACAAGCCCAAAAAAGCGAGTGGAATTATCAACTGGAGGCGATTTATTCTGTCGGAATTCTGGATTTCATTTTTGATGATCAGGCATCTGATGCCAATTTGCTTCATGTGGTAGAATTGAAGGATCAGCGATGCGAAGTCTTTTATGACAAATTGAAATTTGTCTACATAGAGTTGCCAAAATTCAGAAAAAAGGAAAATGAATTAAGCAGCCATTTCGACAAATGGCTATATGTATTTACCCACCTTTCTCAACTACAGGATCGTCCCAAAGCTTTACAGGAACGAATCTTCAAGCGACTCTTTGATGCAGCAGAGATTGCGCGATTTTCTCCTGAAGAAAGAGACGCATATGAAGAAAGTCTCAAATACTACCGGGACATCAAGAATATCGTCGATACCTCCAAGGCTGAAGGCAAAGAAGAAGGCAGAGAAGAAGGTCGAGAAAAAGGTCGAAAAGAAAGATCCTATGAAATTGCTCAACAAATGAAGCAAAAAGGCTACCCGATTGAGCAAATCTCGGAGTTGACTGGCTTGTCCCCATCCGAGATCGAACGCTTAACCCGCTAACATATGAGGGTCCAATCCTCACCTTCTGAGAATCCTCTATGCCACTGTTCGCGCAATCTCGCGCGCGGACAAATTGCAAAACAATTGAAAGGTAATTCCATTGCGCCCCAATCGCTCCATCAAAGCAGGTTCGAATTCCAGACATGCCTGCCCCTCATAATGATTCAGCAAACTAATGGCAATATCATGTCTATGGACCCCATATTGAGCCAAATGAGGGAATTTGGTTTCCAAGAGATCCAACAATTGATTCAGGTGATTACTTGGAGACTGAGACACAGCTTGTGGTCGAAACTTGCTATAGTTTTTGGTGTGAACTACTTCATGAGGTGCTACCTCCAGAATTTCTTTTAACGGGATGTGTTGTCCCTCATCATGAATCATGCTGACTTCTGATTGGAGCTTTGCCTGTACAGATTCAGATCCAGGATCGTAGGAATAAAAGACTTGCTCAAAGCAGTGTTTTTTCAACAGATCCAGGACGATATGCTCGATTTTTTCCTGCTCGCACGACTCCACCAATAATAGATGAGGTTGCCAGAAATATCCGCCACTGAGCTGCTTTCCGTCCAAGCGGGATTTTTCCTTCTGACCTTGAAACTGCGCATAACTGACCGCATTGGCATACCAGAGAGTCCCATCATCAAAACTCACATAGATGGTCGTGTGTGTCTCTTCAGTTCGCTCCAGCCATATGTCCTCAATCTCTACCCAACGAGGATAAGTAAGCAGATTGGTGGGGATCAGGCTATCCCATTGGTTGGCGCCACACCGCACACACATCTTGATTCCCTCCTCCCCCATTCGCATCAAGGTGATCGGGTCCCACTCCAACTCATAGGTCCCTGTCTCTTCATGACAACTCACCCAAAGGGCGATATTCTCCCGGGCAATCTTCTGATCATCCAAGCGATCATACTGCAGCTCTAGCTGATCCAACATGGAATGAATAACATGGGCCCCGGGTTCGGATAGGAATTCCTGTCGACATACCTGAAGCAGTGAACGAGGCTGTTTCGATGGTCGACTCCCGAAATAACGACCAATTTTGGTGTACTTCTCTGTTGGAACCAAAAGCTCTAGCCAATACTGTGTCTGCATCACTTATTTATCACAAGGTAGAACGTAATAATATGATTGGGTTATTTGCAAATTTCAATAATGCAAATAACCCAATCATTATAAAATTACCGAATCGAAAATTCGTAAAATATTACTTTTGGAATATCACTTCTGGTCAGCCTGAATTTTTTCAGACCATAACTCCTTGCCATCTACATCAAACAGGCGAAAAGAGAGGGATCGGTTCAGTCTTTCTCCTTCAATCTCTATGGTTCCGAAATTTCGTTCTCCTACATGAGAGCCTTCGACTCGGAGGGTGTTGGCCTCTTTGGACGCATCATAAGCGCCAGATGTCAGTGGAGAGACTGTGAAATCATAGATCTTGATCCCAAATTTTTCATATACAGATAGCTCAGAGTGGTGCCTGTCTCCAGTCAGAAAGACAACATTCTTCACCCCTTCCTCTGCAATGGTATGCAAGATTCTCTCTCGTTCTTCCGGGGCAATGTTTGCATGATTTTCATACAAGGCGGCAGAACTCACCACTTGTCCACCAACACAGACGAACTTGAAGGTTGCTGTCGAACTCACAAGTGCATCAAGAAGCCATTCGAGTTGTCGTTCTCCGAGAATGGTCCTTGTGCCGGTTTTCTTGTTGTTGGGAGATCTGAAGTAACGATTGTCAAGAAGGAAAAACTGGGCATCGCCCCATTCAAAACTGGAGGTAATGCCGCCATTGTCCTCCAACCCATAGGTAGGATTCCCCCAAAACAACTGGAATGCTCTGAGCGTAGCCATTTTGTCCCGAAATGTATGATCACTATTGTTCGGACCATAATCATGATCATCCCATATCGCATAGTTGGAAGTAGAAGCCAGTAGTGCCTGCATCTCATCGACATTTCGGGTATGGGTATAGCGATGAATGATACCTGTGCGGCTGTACCAATCTGCTTCTCTCAGATAGGTATTGTCCCCCAACCATAACATCAATTGTGGTTTTTGGCGTTGGATAGATTCAAATATTCGATAAGCTCCCCCATAGGCATCTCCGGGCCTGTCAAAAGGCTCATCATTGATAAAGACACAGCTTCCGAGGGCGATTTTCATTTCTGGGGGATCAGATCTGAATTGCCATAACGGAGGTGTTTGGAAACTGGTCGCGTAGGGTAATTCTACCTTCAGGCCATTGATGAAGAGGTCATACACATAGGTTTCGCCGGGCTTTACCTGATCGGCAATCAATCTTGCAGTATAGGCTTCCGCTGCAGAGGTCTGATAGGTGGGTGTCCGAAAACGATATTTGGCGCCTTGTCCGGTAGAATATTCAAAATATACTTGTGCTGGCCCATTGGTTTGTACCCAAAGCAGGGCTTCCCGCATCTCTGTGTAGCCCACCATGGGTCCTGATAGAAGCAAGTCAGCTGGCGCATCATTTTGTGCATAAGAAGAACTCCCAATGACTAGCATCAGGAAAAAAAGCAAAGCAGTCGGTTTCAT
Organism: Bacteroidota bacterium; assembly: GCA_039029315.1. GTDB lineage: Bacteria > Bacteroidota > Bacteroidia > J057 > J057 > JBCCCJ01. Next base: position 90,213 of record JBCCGK010000006.1, read on the forward strand.
ATGTGTTTGGTTTTTATTGATGAGGTGATATATGAGTGAGAATTCGCAGATTATTCTCCCATTCTCTTCATGAGACTAGCCCCGATCAGCAAGATAGGTCCTTGTCCTACATCTGCCCCATTAGAAATGACATTGACTTCATACCCAAAGCCGATTGCAGGCGCCAATGTCCAAAGACTATTGCCCAGCGGCAAGCGATATCCGGCCTCAGCTGTCGGTTGAACTACGACAATATTGGTCGTACCACTGGTTTCCTGTATTGTTCCAATATTGTTGCGCCAGTTGTTGGCATTGAACCAAAAATCATTTCGAACGCCTAGAAAAAATCCTTTTTGGTTCTCGCCAAAATATCGACGATATCCCAATGTAAATCCTCCTCCCCCGCCGATTTCTTCTTCCTGCACTCCCAGATCCCTGTGGTCGAATAGATTGGCGCCAGCACGTAGATGGAGTTCATTTTGTTCGCTGAGCATCACCTCCCCCCTAACTCCTGGCATAATGCCCGTAGGATAGATTTGGACTTCGATCCCAACAGATACTTGGCCATAAGATGCTGGAATCAGGGATAAAAAAACGCCTGCAAGTAGGAGAGCGAGAGAGAGAGTACGAGGAAGGGTACGTGCCATAATTGAAATGATTAACACCTTAGAGACTGCTTGAACATCTGTTACTTATTTTTTGTCTGCGTTTTTTTTCCTCATCCGGCGGCTTTTTTTGTTCCCATAGCACTACTATGAGATCAAAAAAGAGCCTTGTCTGAGAAAAAAATACAGCCTGAAAATTCTCAGCACAGATTCCCAAACAGTCTCTTAGATAATCAGACAAATATAGGTGAATTTTTGGTTCTTATGGCTGTACTTATTGCCGAAAGACAGAGGATTCAATGCCTTGAATTGTTTAGATATTCAAGAATTATTTTTCTACCTTCAACGCGGTCTGATCTTCGGGTTTTTCCACGCATTCTCCCTTTTCCTTTTGCTCCGATCCTTCTCAATGAAAACCTATCGTATTGTTCTTCTAATTGTCCTGACTTCTGTTCTACTTATTGGATTCCTTGGTGAGAAAATTCCGATCAACGATGGCTTGGGATGGGATGGAATCAGCTATGCAGAGATCACCCAAGATTTCGATGAAGATTTTTTGAATGGAGAAATTGATTCTTATCGGTTTCAGCGAATTTTGCTTCCCTTGCTCATCAATAAATCTATGCATGTGCTAGGGATTCCCCTCACAAATTCGGCCATCATTACGGCCTACTCTGTTGCGAATCTTCTCTTCATCGGATTGTCTGTCTACTTATTCTTCCTACTGGCCAGTCAGATCCAACTGAAACCAGCAGTAGAAATCATCGGATTTTCTTCTCTGTTTTTTTGTTTTCCTATCCTCAAATTTAGTCTATACTACCCAATCCTCACCGATACCATGGCTTTCTGCCTTGGGATGGCCTTTAGCTATTTCTATGTCTCAAGAAAGATCGTCCTCTGTTTTCTGATAATATTTTTGGGAACCTTTGTGTATCCAAATTTCATTCTATTTGGACTCCTGCTCTTTTTTGTCTTTGAACCACCTGAAACGGGAGGCATTCCCTGGCTTCCCAAACTGGCCAGGCTTGGCTTGATTGGATTTTTTGCACTCTTGATTGTGTATTTTTATGTGGTTAGAGATTTTCCTTTGATCCCGGAGAAACTCAAAGTCACGCCTGTCAATCAAGCCTTACTCATTCCCTCCGTTATTGGGGTCCTGGCCTATCTTTATCTGACGAATGCGCTCATTTCCCTAAGACAACATATCCTTGTCTTTTATCGCGCCATACAGATCAGACATGTTCTCTATTTCATCGTGGTTTTTGGCTTATCCAAACTCATTATTTCATTGTTTGCAGCCAAGGGAGGATTTCCTATAGATTTCAAAACCTATCTTTACAATGTTGTCTCCCAAGCCATCACAAATCCTCTGAATTTTTGGGTTGCCCATGTCATGTATCTTGGACTTGCTCCTTTATTGCTCATTTTTCTGGCAAGTACGTTTCGAGAAAAAGTCCTCAATCATGGGTATGGGGCGCTGGGATTCATCCTGGCCTTTGGGTTTTTCGCTATCGGAAATGAAAGTCGCCAATTGATCAATGTCTATCCTGTGTTCATGATATTCCTCTTGTTGGCCATGCAACAACGATGGGACATTTCTCCTGCATTTGCCTATAGTTATGCGGCTGTCAGTTTGCTTCTTTCCCGATTCTGGTATTCTATCAATGCGAATGGGAATTTTCAACATGAAGGAGGGGACACGACCGGATTCATGGAGTTTCCGCTCCAGCAATACTTTATGTTTCAGGGACCATGGACCAGTCACTGGATGTATGGCATCCATCTCCTTGTCTGTTGTCTCCTATTGGCTGGCCTTCTGCTCGCAATCTATCGCTGGAAAGTGATCCAGGAACTGAAAGCGGAAGGCCAGCAGGAATAGCTATTCTGAGGTGGGAGGCTCTGATTCCTGTTTGTCTTGTTTTGCCTTCTGCATCATGCGCATGGTCATGAATCCTATCACGAGGATCACAATTAGCATCCCTCCCCACAGGAAAACATTTCCCATGGTTTTTGCTCGTTTTTCTTCTGCTTCTTTTTCCTCAGCTTCGGGATCTTCGATGACCATTTCTTCTCCCAATCCTGCTGGCACCAGATCATCGCGTGGGATTTGATTTTGAAAATGGACCAGATCATATCGAGGACGCGAGGCATTGTCATTGCCATATGTCAGGAGGTATTGGTTGCCGACTTCCAATTCAGCAATCAATCGATATATGGGACCGGAGACCTGAAGTCCTCGAATGTCAAGCGGGAGATCATCATGGTTCTGGATCGTCAGCCTTAAGGCATCGGTGTATTTGACTGGGCCAGACAAATCCGGCTCTTCCAATGAACTCAGAGTAGTCGAAGCAAAATCACGCCAGATTTCTCTGCTTCCATCATCGGTCTCAATCCGCTGCTTGAGATATTCCACTTTGGCAGATCGATAATAATCTCGAGTAGAACCAATGTTCACTTGCAATCTCGATACAGGAGATCTACTCGTCAACTCAATTCGGACCTCTGTGATTTTTTGATCTGTGTCATTTTTGGGGTCCCAGGAACTGATGTCAAATGCCTGATATTCTCCTTCGCTCTGAGTCCAGATATGCATATCAGCTCCTTTGATGGACAATTCCCGATCATACAACTTGACGCGAAAAAACCGATAATCTGATTCCGAGAAATTCAGGCTGGTATAGCTATAACTCACATCTGGATTCGCAATCCCAACCAATCGAAAATCATCTTTAATCGTCACCCAACTTAAGCGATTGTCGCTTCCTTCGAGGCTGGCCCGTACATCAAAGTTTCGTGGATGGATATCCAGCTCAATTCGGTTGATCGCTCCTTTGCCTTCTTTTCGGAGGACAGCCTGGGAGAAATTCTTTTTTGATGCCTGATTGATCATTCGAAATGGTATTTCTTTCAATTCATTCTCTCCTTCCTGCACCTCGATCAAATAAGGAACCTCTGTAGAGGGCAAAGAATCGGCTGCATTCGTTTGAAGCAATCTGAGATCACTCATATCGTCATTCAGTACTGTCAAGACCTCTTGAGGTAGAATGATCTGATGATAGCCGATGGTCCGAACCTGAGTTACTGGTCGCTGATACTGATAATCATCTACCTGCCCAATCCCCACCAAATGGCTTGCCAGGAGAAAAATAAACAGGAATATGCGGTTATATATCTGAGAAAACATGTGTATCTAATTTCTTTGATTCTATCTGTTCAATATAAGGAGACAAGCAGCAAAACGAGAAGAAGGTGTGGCGTAAATTCAAGAGGATTCGATTCATCTACCTGGCTCATATCTACTGTTCTTTCAAGTCATCTGTTGGTGCAAAAACCAATCGACTTATTCAGGTATTTCATTCATTGGATTCAGACAAGGATTCTTGCAGAAGGACTTCCTCTTCGGGTTCAATGATGTGTTTATATCGTTGGTACAGGAAGGCCGTAATCAACAACAAGACCCCAAGGGAGACAAAAACAATCACTTTGCTTCCCACAGAACTTCCTGCCATATCAAAAGCGAATACTTTGATCAGGGTTCCTCCTAATAGCACAATGGCTCCAACACGCAGATAGGATTTTTTCTTCCAAAATCCCAAGCTCATCAGGAATAGTCCATAGGCCCCCCATAAGATGCTATAGCCAATTTGCTCTACTCTATGTGCGACGCTGGAATAGGAAGCAGAAGAAGAGGCAACAACAATATGCATCAATTCAAAACTCAGAACCATCAGGATGACCACATGAATGGTAAGGAAGAATGCAGATTCAAGTTTAGGTGTTGTGGAGAATCTTTTTTGAAACTGCTGTATCAGAACATAGAGACTTCCAGCCAAAAATACATAGGCGACATAGCGCAGGTTCAGCATCCAGCTAGAACGAGTGAACACTTCGTTGGTATACCTCAGATATTTCATCCTCAACATGCCTAATTCAGGCATTCCACCAAAGACAAATATCAGCAGGGCGATCATTCCTCCAATAAAGGCAATCCTCGCAATATTCCGGTCTTTCCAAAATCGATCATTGAGCAACATCAAGACAGAGGTGTAAGCTAGCGTATAGTACATCAACCACTGACTTCTGAAATTTTCAATCTCATATCGATAGCGGTCCACACCATCCACAATGGTTTTGGTACTCGCGACCCATTCGTAAAAGTGGTGAGAGATCTCGGCAAATCCTCCAACAAAGGAGGTCAGGAGCACAGATATGCCCAAAAATCCTAAGGCCTTAGATGTCCAGGATGGAGCTGAAAGAGGTTCTCCATTCTTGGATGTTGTCGATCGTTGCATCCAATACAGCATCAAGGCCAAGCCTCCACAGACTATCACACTGGTCAGAAACTGGATATTCGCAATCGGCATGAGGCCCATTGGTTTTGTGTCGAACATACTGGAAGCATATCCATTTGCCAGATCATGAATCCAGCTAAATATTGCAAGCAAGGCCAGAGGCACGGACAGTGCTCGATAGTATTGAATCCCTTCTCGTTGCCCAATCCAGAGTAACAAACAAGCCTCTGCGATCCAAAGAAGTGTCACCCAATTCCCTTCCAACTGGACGGGGATTGCAATGGTCAGGAAGGTCAAAACAAGACCTGCAACAAGGAAGAAGAGACTTTTGTCAGCCAACTTTCTTTGATACAAAAAGGCAGCAACACCAAAGTGAATGACAGCATTGATCAAGGTAAACAGCCCAAGAAAATGTTCCAAACTGACAATGGTGGCTGCATCACCAGACGGCAGTCCATGATTGATCACAGCATAGCCAAATCCAAAAAACAAGAAAGCGTTGGCCAACAGCAGGATGACATCCCAAACCGAGAAGGTGGTGTTTTTCCACACTTTGTATGCCAAATGGACGGCATAGAACAGTAAGAAAAAAGCAGCGCCAAATCCCAAGGCAATCCAAAAATGTTTTCCAGCATCATAGGATTCTGAAAACCAAGCTGCATAGATCAACCAGGTGGCAATAAAAGCGACAAGATTCATTGCCCGCCAATCTTTCCTGAATGCCAAACTCAATACTCCCAGGTTGATCATGACCATATATGCGAACATGGTCTGAATCTCCCCCGTCCCATCACTCAGCAAAGGCGGCACGGCATATGCCCCTACCAACCCAAAGATCCCAATGGCTTGTACATCATACATATAGGCCATCATCACCCCAAACAGGGTGAATACTACCATCAGCCCAAAGGCCAGCCCTACCGGAATCAATTCATAAAAATCATAGGCCGAGAAGGCAGAGAAATACAAAATGGACAGACCTCCGCTGAGCAAAATACCGCTGTAAGTCCGGTATTTTTCTTTGAGCCAATAGGCAACACCAATCAGAACCACTCCTGAGAGGAATCCCATAGAGACACGCATAGCAGGTCCCAAAAGGGCATTGTCAATGGCGTATTTGACGAGATAGCCGAGCCCAAGTACCAGAATAACAATGCCGACCTTGGCAATCAAATTGCCACCAACGAAGGCTTCCAGATTTCTTTTGGGCTTGGGTGCGGGTGCCGGTTTGGGAGGTGTTGCTTCCTTATCCGGCTTTGGGACTACTTCTGTTTGCGTTTCTGTTTGAGCTGAAACGGCGGCATGTAATTCTTTGTTAGGCAAAGAGAGATTTTGCGCATGAAGAGCTTTTAATTCATTCTTGAGGGCAACAATCTCTTCTCTGTTCTCCTTATGCTGTCGAATCAGAAGATTCAGACGCTCAGTGAGTTCCTGTAATTTGTCAGGCTGCATATGTAAAGGTAATGGTTTTTTACAACATACGATCCTGGAAAAAATAGGATGAAACGATTTTTTGAGAAAACGGACTTTTGGTAATTTCGCCTTATGTTACTCATCGTCGCTTCAAAAAACCCCATCAAGGTCCAGGCCAGCCTAATTGCATTTGAAACTATGTTTCCGACAATAACATGGACGGTTAAGGGGGTATCGATTCCATCTGGTGTCAGTGATCAACCCAGAAATGAAGAAGAAACCCGGCTGGGAGCCAGGAATCGCGCAGAAGGTGCCAAAAAAAAATTTCCTGAGGCGGACTATTGGGTGGGAATTGAAGGTGGCATAGAGGAGGTCGATACAGATATGCATGCGTTTGCGTGGATGGCTGTCATTCATAAAGGTCATATGGGAGAAGGCAGAACAGCTACCTTTTTTCTTCCACCTCCTGTAGCAGAACTGATTCGGGCAGGAGACGAATTAGGCGTAGCAGATGACAAGATCTTTGGAGTCTCCAACTCCAAACAAGCAAATGGTGCCATCGGCTTGCTCAGTAATAATGTCATCATCCGGGAAACGCTCTATGTTCCTGCCATTGTGATGGCCCTGATTCCGTTCAAGAATCCGGAATTGTACAGGATCGGCGAGTGAGACTTTCCAGTACTTACAAGATATGAGAATCTGGAGTTGGGATATGGACCAATAGGCAGAGAGAAAGGGGATAAAGAAAGAAGGCCAGATGTTGAGCTAGATTCCTGAACAGCCAGCTTTAGATCTTATGAAAATCAAAAAGTGAAAGACAGAAAGGAGAGGATTTCCTTTCTGTCTTTCACTTCAAGTCAGTCTCATGGAAGAAGTCTGATTCTCTGGCTGATGCTATGCTTCGGCCTCTACTAGCGCTTCAGATTCCTTTTCTGCTAGCCATCTTTCTGCATCGAGAGCAGCCATACATCCAGTTCCTGCTGCTGTTACGGCTTGTCGATAGACATGATCTGCGGCATCTCCTGAGACAAAGACACCTTCAATATTGGTTCTGGTTGATCCTGCCTGGTTAATGATATAGCCATTGTCATCCAGGTCCAATTGATCTTTGAAGATCTGGGTATTGGGGACATGCCCGATCGCAACAAACATCGCACCTGCGGGGATCACAGATTTTTCATCTGTCTGGTTGTTGAAAACATGAACCTGCTCGACCTTGTCATCACCAGAAATATCATATACCTCTGTATTCCAATAGATCTTAATATTCTCAGCTGCCTTGACTCGTGCCTGCATGATCTTGGAAGCTCGCATTTCATCCCGCCGAACCAGCATATGAACAGTGGTGGCCAATTTGGACAGATACAAGGCTTCTTCTGCGGCAGTATCTCCCGCCCCGACAATCACGATTTCTTGTCCTTTGAAGAAAAATCCATCACATACTGCACAGGCACTTACTCCCTTGTGCTGATATTTTTTTTCGGCTTCGATTCCCAGCCATCTGGCAGAGGCACCTGTCGAAATGATCACAGCATCCGCAGTATATTCATGTCCATTCCCGGTCCACAATCGCTTTGGTGTCGCGTTCAGGTCCACTTTCTCAATGTTCTCATATTTGATTCTCGTCCCGAATCGCTCTGCTTGCTTCCGAAAGTCTTCCATCATCTCTGGTCCCATGATTCCATCTGGATAGCCGGGATAGTTCTCGACATCATTGGTGATCATCAATTGGCCGCCGGGTTGAAACCCACTAAACATAAAGGGATTCAATTCTGCACGTGCAGCATAAATTGCAGCTGTATATCCAGCTGGACCTGATCCGATGATGATCAATTTTTCATGTGGGATATTGCCATTGTTGCTACTCATATCTCTCTCCTTAAGCTTAAATTGCGGTTATACGTTTCTGTTGTCTATCTATTTACCTCCATGATCTGAAGGTGTCACAAAAGTACAAAATTTCCCGTGAATTGTCTGTCTGTTCCCCGACATCTTTGCCCCTCTTCTGCCAGGTACAAATCAGCTATTCAAAACAATAAATTGATGGATTCCGTAGTTAATGAGTTACGGTACGCTTTCACATCAAGGTTCAACCCAATAGACTCCACACATGAAATTCTCATTTGCAAGTTGCTTGTTAGGCTATATGCTGTTTTGCCTATCCGCTTTTGCCCAAAACCAACCTCTGATCATTCTGGATGAAGGACAAGCTTCACAGGCTGTCTATCAAATTTACTTAGGCAAGGTTCAACCAGGAGAGTCTTTTGCGCAATTTTCTAATGTTGCACATCTTGGATTTCTCCGAACATTCTCGATTGAAGAACCGCCGAAGGAACAAGGCCCTAGTAGAGCTGCTGCGGAACAAAAGGTCTTCCTGGGACCATTCATCGGGCATCAAACTGCTGCTCTGATCATGGATAAGATCCTGGAAAATGGTTACAAAGATGCCTATATGGAAAGAGATGAGAAAGGACTGAAAACCTATACTGGTGAATCACTGACTCACTCTGTACAGTTGGGCGCCTTCGAACAACTGAATATGAATAAATTCAACAAAATTGCTACAGTTCCTGCCCATGGAGTGTATGTGCTGTATGAAGATGGTTTGTTCAAAGTCCTCTCCGGCCTCTACCCTGCTGCTGAAAAAGAATATTTGCGCAAATCTGTTGTCCCATACATGAAAAGGGTTTGGGGATTCAGTGGATTTGTTCGGCAAGTTCATAAAGAACCTACACAAGCCGTCAACGAATAAACATTCGTCCACAGCTCAATTTAACCTATACATTTGCTGGACAACTTTTTGGTTGTCCAGTTTTTTTATTCCCTTTTTACCTCAAATTGATAGCGGCCTGAAACAGGATCTCCTTCAGTGCTGATGCCTTCCAATCGAATTTCGTACCTGGCTTCCCGATCACCCGTGAAGAACTCTACGGTAGCCTTTCCATCCGCTTTCCAACGAATTTCGTTCGTCCAGTAGAGCGTGGTGCGGAAATCAAATTCCTGATTTGAAGCCTGTGATCCTTCATAGACAGGGGCATAAAATTCCCGTGCTTTATGATAGCCGGGATGTTGGATATTCACAACCCCTCGATTCGTCTTGGCACTGAACGCCTGATTGCCTCCTTGTCGTGTATAAATCGCAATGATGCCTGATCTTCCTGCCTCGCCATAAGCTGCCGAAGTCGCCAAATCCTTGATGACATCAATGAATTCAACATTCCGGACATTGACGGAGTTGGCAGATAGCGTACTCACGGGAACGCCATCCAGGAGAATCAATGCTGTGGTTGAGAGCGTAAATGAGTTATTGCCTCGAATACGTGCAGTCTGATCAATCCCCGGAGTTCCAACAATTTCTACTCCTGGCACGCGACCACGAATCAATTGGAAGATCGAAATCGACTGACTTCCGCCCTTGATGGAATCTACAACAAGTCGATGGCTCGGTTCTCTATACAGTTTTCCGGGCCGGTCAAAGGGGTCGGGGGCTTTCTTTCGCTTTCCTTCAATGACAATTTCTTCCAGTTGATATTCTTTGTATTTCAGATACTCTGCTTCCAGGGCCTTCAACCACGCAAGATCTTCTTTGATCTGATCCATCAGATCACTCTGGGTTGGAACGGGAGAAAAGGACTCAGATCGCTCTACTGTAGGCCTTCCATATCTGTCGAGGAGAATGTCTACATTCCTGTTGCCATCAGGCCCTACATCTGGTGCGACTTTTTTCTTTTTTTTCTTTTTTTCCTTTTCCTCCTTTTGTGGTTTGTAGCGATTGGCTTGCAACAAGATATCAGTTGTATCATCAAAATGGTAGCCTGAAAACAAAAACTTCCCCTCTTCATTGGTCAGGGTTTGATCCATCAAGAAATTCTTCTGATCCAGCGACGACAAAAATACTTCAGCTGCAAGCTCCCGTTTCTCCATATCAGGTCGAGTAATGGTTCCGCTGAATGTAAATCCTTGTTCATTGTGATAGCGAAAGACTGGGTCTTCATCTGCTAATAAGTCCTGCCAAACGAATCGTCGCCATCCTTGTGTCATCATCAATTGATCTAACAATCGCTTTCGTCCAGGCTCATCTTTCTCAAAGAAATAGTCCGGGTCTTCCAGCTTTCCTTTCAGTTCTGAATCCAGTAATAAATACGTCCGAATATTTCTTCCTCGAATGTCCCCTTTGCTCATGGGAATTTCTGCCACACTGACAGAGGCATATCCCCTCTGCGGCAATCCTTCAGGCGTTTGCAAGCGCGTAGTCAAAGAAACCCTTTCGCGTGCGCCATATTGCTCTTGATTGGTCAGCATTTCAAGTTCTGGTTCTGTGTCAATATTGTCAACAAAAATCAAGCGCTCTGCCATCGGCAAGCCTTCTGCATTGAACAAGGTAAAATGCGCCACGCCACTCGGCAAAGCACTCAATGGAAGCTTGAAACGCATCGCCTTGCCACTGAAGTCGTCGAGTGTGCCAAATACCTGTCCACGAATGTGCCCGAACAGAACCCCTCCTGTCAGGCCATCGGCAGTATTGCTTTGTAGAGTAATCGTCACATGTTCTGGACTTACGCCTGCTTGCATGACAAATCCCTGTTCAAGGGCTTTTGGCAACTTGATTTTCTGAAAGCTTCCCTGATATTCCACTTCTGCCCGATACTTCTGATTCGGTTCTGGTTTAAAGGGAAAACTTCCCAATCCAAATGTTCCCGTCTGAAACCGTCCAACTTCCTGATCATCTTTGTTTTTGATTAGCCCGGATACAGCGATTCCATTTCCTGCCTCATCGACAGCCTTGATTCCCATGATAGAGACCAACCCTTCTACCAAATCGCCTCCTTCAGGAAAAAACTGAACAGCATACTTCGCAGGGACTTCAGCAAGATTATCCCCAGGATTCTGTTCATCTTCTCCCCGAAAAATCTTATAAGGGTTCTCGATGAGAAGCTCCTGTGTAAACAGAAAAGAAGATTCGAAATTGCGCATGAATTGTGTATAAGCACGAATCATATAGGTGCCGGGTTCCCATTTCCGATCAATCTGAAAGTCTCCTTTTCCCCTGCCAGCCTCCATGCGAATGGGAAGGGTGGACAAAATCTTGTCTTCTGGACTCACCAGATCCACATAAAGCACTGTGCTCAAGGGGGAGGGTAAATGAAGCGCTGATTCTACCAGATAGGCCTGAAACCAAATGGGATCACCCAGCAGATAGGTATCCTTATCTAGATGGAGAAATACTTTTTCCTGGGGAAACAGGAGATGATGACGATCAAATCGGGTTTGGATTTTCTCCGCCAGCGTTCCTGGGAGGGGCTGCGCATAGAGAACACTCACTCCAAGGAGGAGCGTGCAGATCAAGAGTATTTGTTTCATGGTAAGTGAACAAATTAGAGTAATAAATAAAAAGGTACATTGACGCGAATGATTGTCTTTGGGTGGTGGTCAATGTTACGAAGATCAACTCGCTGGCCAGAGAAGCTTAGGCATGCTTGGATTCCTTCACTCGACTGAGTTTTTTCTGATAGCGTCCCTGCACGACATCTGTAATGACAAGGATGGCAATCACGAAGTAGAAGGTAGTCTTACTCATGGGCGTGACTTCACTGCCGAATAGATGGAGATGCGCCAGATGCCCACCTTCTGACAGAAGCATGACTCCAACCAAAAACAAAATAAAGAGCCCCAAAACCTCATACATTCGATTTTTTTGGAGAAAAGTCGAGATTCGGTCTGCCAGCCAGATCATCATCAGGCCTCCGATAATAATTGCTACAGCCATGACCCAAAAGACATCGGTCAAAGCCATTGCACTTAGAATAGAATCGAAGGAGAATACAATGTTCATGATCACAATCATGGTAATGACTTGCCCAACTGATTTGGATTTTCGTTCTGTGCTTTCTTCATGTTCCTCAAGAGAAATCATATGCCAAATCTCTTTCATGGCAGTATAAATGATGAAAGCGCCTCCTAACAAGACAATGAGGCTATGAATATTAAATTTCCCTTCAATCACATTCTCCCATCCAAACCCAAATATGGGGTCCTGGAAATAGCCAATCACTGAGATCAACAGGAATAGCAAGGCAATTCGCAGTACGATAGCCAGGCCAATCCCTACCTTCCGGACGTAGGCTTGTCTTTCTGGAGGTGCGTTCTTGGATTCGAGGGAAATATAGAGGAGGTTGTCAAATCCCAGGACAGCTTGCAGGAGTACAAGCATTGCGAGGGTTATGATGTTTTCGATCATTGTTGTGTATTCAGATGAAACTCACAGCCAAAATAATTCGAGAATGGGAATTTGCCAACAATTCTCCTGGGAATTCGGCGAATGGAGTTCAATCTGCTCACGGCTTCCTCATCTGGCTCTTACAACTGTTTGGTCATGAGGTATGCATCATTTCGGGTATTTATGACTCGATATCCCAAGGATTGATACAGGCGCATGGCAGGATTCGAAGGGTAGACAGACAGGCTGATAGCATCCAATCCTTCCTGCTTTGTCAGGAATTCCATCAGGGACAAGACATGTTTTCCGATTCCTTTGCCCCTGAATTGTTCTTCAATCTGGATGGTGCTGACATAGCCTGAACCTGATTTGATTCGCCAATGATAGAAGCCTGCACGCTCACCGTGATAATAAATAAGTGCTGCTCTGCCTTCCCCTATATTGTCAAAGAATTTTTGTCTGTCCCAGATGACTCTGTATTGCTCAAAGTACGTCTTCATGTTCTCGGCAGCAAGCTGAAAACAGTATAATCGATCTTCCTCTGTAAGAGGAATGGTAGAAATAGAATTCATGCCCCGGCTTTCGATTTCTTTGATGTGGTTGATCACAACAATGATCCCTTGATGTTCTGGATTCCAATCAGCCTCTGATTCTGATGGATCATATATGGGATCACCTTATGCAAGCTCTCTATGGTTCGAACGATGGATAGATTGTGGAGTTGCACAAAAGGTCCAAAGAATATTGTAGGGGAAGAATCCCTGGTCCAGTCCTAGACTCATCAGGCGGATTATTCAATATTATAGGTCTCAAACAAATACTGTATGGCGCGCTCCAACACCACGTCCCTCCCAGCCTCAATGTCTGCTTTGGTGTTGATGGCCAGGACATCCGGGACCAGACCTTTTCCGTCGAGGCTTATTCCTTCTGGCGTAAGGCTATTCTGTGCAGGATATTTATAATACCAGCCGTTGGGCAAAAATCGCTGATTGCTTGTAGAAGAAAATGCTCCTGCCGTTGTGTCCCCAATATGGGTTACATGGCTATTACTTTTCAGATACAAGGTGATGTGCTCTGCTCCGCTTACCGAAAATTTGTCTGTCAACACGATGACAGGCTTGAGATATTGGTTGACTTCGTCATTGGTATTGAAAAAGAAAGTCTTTTCATCAAAATCATTGTAGCCGGGACCATTCCGTGTTTGGTTGCTGAAAATAGCCTTCGTCTCTTCCGCAAAGGCCGCTGTGATGGCATTCGCAAAATCACCCCTTCCCCCCGGATTGTTTCGAACATCGAAGATGATGGCTTTCAGTTGCCCGATGTCGGAAAGAATGTCATCCATGAGCTCGATTGGGCCATAGCCATCCGTATCGCCAATATGGATATAGCCGATGTGCTTGTTGAGGATTTTGCCATAACTCATTTCTGGCGCACGCATCGTATCTATCGTGTGAACAAATTCCAGATACTCGCGCTCAATCAATTCTTTGCTGAAGGCTTCGATCGCAGCTTCGATCTGATGAGAGCCAGAGACATAGAATTCTTCGGTTTCAGGATTTTCAAGAGAGGTATGTTCATCATCGAATACTTCTATCATTTCTGTAAAAATCCGCCACAATTCCTCCTCACTGGTAGTGGGTCTTACTTGTGGTTGATAGACGGTGTAGACAGAATCCCAGTTGATGTTTTTGGTAAAAATGATGGCAGAATGCTTGTCATAATCGTCCCAGAAAAGCTCAAAGTTATTTTGGGGAGTGTTTTCTTCGGCTGGTCCCAAGGCCATTCTCTTGCATCCCCAAAGGGTCACAAGGGCAAACAATAAGAAGAAGGAAAAGGTCTTCATGAGTTAAAATGTTAAGGTCAAACCAAGTGTGAATTGATTGTGTGCATGCCGATAAGAAAATGATTCCTCTGTTCGCTGGTAGCGATTCTCATATCCTATAAGCAGGTCGAGTCTTTGTGTGAGTGCATAGTAATACTGAAGGGACAGGGTATAGGCAAAAATTTTGTTCCACGACCCCCACGATCCATTTGTGATGAGGGCGAAGACATTTCCTTCATCATTGTTTCGGCCCAATTCTTCGTCGTTGCCATTATAGGGTGGTCGGACAATGAGGTTCACGACGGGAATACTGAGTTGGGCTGCCAATCGATGTAAATCATTGAGCTGATACCTCCCCTGCACAGCCAGGTCCAGACTATGAGTTGCCATAAAGCTGAAGGCATCCTGATCCTCCCAATCCAGGTAATAAATGTAAAAACTATATTGAGGTCCAAGGTAGATGCGCAACTTGTCATTGGAGAATGGAGGAATCTCTCGGACATAAGCGATCGACAGATTGCCGAGGATATAGGAGGTGGTAAAATGAGGCGAAACTGGCGTTTTGATGTTGCCACTGCTATAAGCAAGGTTGATCGCAAAGCGCGAACGCTGATGTTGTTTCGCATATCTTACCCCAAACAGTGATCCTCCCTCCGAATAGCCCAAAGGCGAGAAATTGCGATCACGGAGGTAGCCCTGATTGTATCCTGGACCAATACTGATCTGATGCTTGTAGGCAATCTCATCAGGAGTTTGTGTCTGAGCGGGAATACAACTCAGAATAGTCAACAAGAAGAATAGGTATTTCATCTCTTTCTGATTCTGTGGATTTGAGGAATAAGCCTTAAACGAGATGCATGTGGCTGCAACTGATGACTGAAAGTAGAGGGACATGCCATTCCGGGAAAGAGAATCCTTGTGAAATCCATGAAAAAGAAGGTGAACCTACAGAAAGAGTCCATTAATCCATCTGCCTTCCCATTCATCTGACTTTATCACCTAAAAAGATTGATTCACGTCGACATTCACTGAATTGACGGTTTTTTTAGAAGGCTACAGGAGATTTCTCCTTACCTTCACTTCCGGGTAAAAGGCTTCCCATTCTATGAAATTCCATACGCTCACTTTTGGACTGATCCTATGCTTGTTTACCCTTAATCAGGTACAGGGCCAATCTGACCTTTGGCTGGAACAACAGCTAAGCCTGCGCCTGGACAGTCTACAGAAGCAGATGCACAAACAGGACATTCAGCAAATTATTCAGCGCATTCGAAGCACCAGAGAGGAAGGATTGTCTTCATTTCCCACTCTGGAGGTCTGGTATTTATTGTTTCTCAGCGATTTGTTTTTGCATCTGGCCGAAACCGATTCTGCAGATGCTGTTGCACAAGAGGCTCTTTCGATTTCTCTGGCACATGGGCTTGAAGAGGAAATTCAGCTCAATTATTTCAGAATGGGCACGATTCGACTCAAAGGAGGCGGATTTGCGGAATGTCTCCCCTATTTTGATTCATCTGAAGTTTATTTTCGGAAGACTCAGCAGCAGGAAAGATTGACAAGTTGTTTGGCAAAAAAAGCCTATGCCTTGGCCGGACTAGGCCAACAGGAGGCCGCCATTCTTGCTGCGGAAGAAGCGATGGCATTGGCGGAAGGGATTGATCTTCCGGAACTCCTCACTGAGGTATACAATGACGTGGGCTTGATGTATGCCATCACCAATGACGCTCCCAACTGTGCAAAGATTTTTCTCAAAGGATATGCCCTTGCCAAGGAACACCGACTACAGGCTGTGATTGCCAGTTTGGGAAACAATTTGGCGATCCTGTTCACCTATCTACATCAATTTGAAAAAGCCAAAAAATACAATCAGGAAGCCATTCAAACGTGTGAGATTCTCAATTTGAAATCCGTCAAAATCAAGGTCTTGTTCAACCGGGTGAACCTATACCTTGCATTGGATGAAGTTGATTCCGCTCAGTGGTATCTCGATCTGGTTGTTGACCAGGCCCGAGAGGCAGATGATGTATATCTTGAGCCCTATATCGAATCCAGCAGGGGGGAAATCTCCTGGAAAAAAAGACGATATGAACAAGCTCACCAGCATTTCCGTCAAGGGATTGCACTTGCACAACTCAATCAGGACCAAAAGGCAGAATTGGATGCCTTGGGAGGTGTCGCAAGATATCTGGCGCATAGCCAGCAGCATCAGAAGGCCCTCGCCCTGCTTGCAAATATCATTCACCATCCCTTGATGCTCGCCATTGACAAAAGGGAACTGATAGAGTTGCAATCCTCCCTCTACGAAACCATTGGAGATTACCCCAGGGCTCTGGAAGCACAAAAACGCAGTAGCCAGATCAAGGATACTGTTCTGTCCCTGGAGCGTATTGGGGTGGCTGTCTCGCTGGAAACGGATTACGAATTGCAGGTACAAGAAGCCCGGATCGATCGTCTTCAAATAGAAAACAAACTGGCTCAACAACAGAATGTACAAAATCAACGCACAATTATTGCCTTATTGATATTCATCCTCTTAGTCGCTCTCTTGGGGTATTATTTGTCTCGCCATCGTCGCCTGACACTCCAAAAAGACCTGACTGAGGTCAAAGAGAGCCTGCTCCGTTTGCAAATCAATCCACACTTTATTTTTAATTCACTGAACTCTATCCAATCGTCATTTTTGCAAGAAGATGAGGAAAAGACCATACACTTGTTTAGCAAATTCTCCAATCTCATGCGACAAGTTCTGCACAACTCTGAGTTTCCATTTGTGAGCTTGAGTGAAGAGCTGGAGTTGTTGACCAATTATCTGGAGCTTGAAAAAATTCGCTCTAATAACAAATTTGACTATTGTATAGAGATTGAGGAAGGGGTGAACATGTATCAGGTTCAGGTCCCAAGCATGATTCTGCAAATCTTTATTGAAAACGCCATCTGGCATGGCATCGGGCCGAAAAAGGATAGAGGAAGTATTCGCATCCTTGTTAGTGAAGAACAAGGCAAACACAAAATTCTGATTGAAGACAATGGCGTGGGAAGAAGCTTCTCGATCAAACATAAGTCCGACGATCAAAAAACGAAACGCTCTTTGGGAACAGAGTTAGCCAGACAGCGAATTCATCAATTGAATCGAAAATACGGCAAGGGACTCAGTTTGAATATTCAGGATAGACCAGATATGATGGGAACCTGTGTTGAGATTATGACTTAGTATCAGTCAATGAACATACAAGCACTGATTGTTGATGACGAAAAAGATGCACGGGATGCACTCCGCATCCTGATCAATAAATTCGTCCCGCATGTCACGATTGTGGGCGAAGCAGATAGCGTCAAAAGCGGAATCCGGGAGATCGAAAGCCTTCACCCACAACTCGTGTTCCTGGATATCAATATGCTTGATGGAACTGGTTTTGATTTATTGGATCAACTCGACCTCGTGAACTTTCATTTGGTCTTCGTCACAGCCTACGATCAATATGCTATCAAGGCATTCAAATATGCAGCCATCGATTATTTGCTCAAACCCATTGATCTACAAGAACTTCGAAAATGCGTCGCTCGGATCGAACAAGCGGGACAGAGAAAGAAAGAGGGGAGATCGCTGGATTCTTTGACAAGCAGTCATTTGATTCAGGAAGTTCGAGCCGCCATTTTGGAAAAGGAACAATCATTCAAAAAACGCTTCACGATCAAGAAACAATCCGGCATTTTTTTGCTCCATACAGCAGATATCGCCTACTTCTTTGCAGATGACAATCTCGTTTTTGCGATGGATCAGGACGCTCGCAAGCATGTTGTTTCTCATCGAATCTCAGAATTAGAGGAAATATTAGACCCAAACACTTTTTTCAAAATCAATCGCAGTGAAATCGTCAATATCCATTTTATCCAGAAAATGGAAGCCTATTTTGGCAATCGACTGGTGATTGTCATGAAAGGAGGAACAGGAGAGTTGACCACCAGTGCTTCCAAAACGGCTACATTTCGGAAGTGGTTGGATCGCTAGCTACCTCCTCCCCCATTTGCTTTTGCCTAGGTTGGATTCGCTCCTTGATTACTGATTCAATATATTCTGGACGAACTCCAGCCATTGATAAGGAGGAACGCTCTTATCTATATAATAGTCTGGCTGAATTCCTTTCTCGTCTATGGTCATCTCAGGGATTCGCATACTTCTGGACAAACAATATCCCAGTTCAAATTCCTCACATGGCGACGGAATAAAGAACATATTGGAGATATCCAATACTCCAGCAGTAGTCGTTCCGAACAATTTTACCTTTTTGCTTTGTTTGGCAGCCAACAAAAACTGCTCTGTGGTACTGCCGTTATGTTCATGAATGATGATCCCAATATTTGCTGGATTCGCATAGATGGTATCAAAGGTGGTAATGTCCACTATGGTAGAATCCAGATTCACGAATTCCCCGATTCGTTCGGATAGTTTCTCATAGGACTCCTGCGCCCATTTTTTATCCTCCTCATCAAACCCATATTTGGGATCATTGACAAAGGCCAGCATCCTTTGATTGTTCATCGGTGTAGAGCGCAATTCCACTCCTACTGTCCTGATAGGATCGGTATAGAGTATGGGCAACAATTCCCCAAAGCTCCCATCGCTTCCTCCGCCATTGTTTCGCAAATCGATGATCAGGTTGGGTTTCGCCAGAATCTGTTCTCGATTCGCCTGGATGACATCGTCAATGGCTTTTTTTTCAGAATTCCTAAAACTGGGAATCCTCAACAAGGTCGTCTGTGCATCCACCTCCTCAAAATAAGGCTTATCAGAGCTGATCGCCCTCAAGTGTCGTTCGACGGCTGGACTGTTCTTGAAGGTTGGGCTGGTCCTTTTCAGGTTGACAAACCCAAGTTTCAAATGGTTATTTCCCAGGAGCTCTGCTTGCGCAAATGTTCGCGGTGAATGGTCTTTCATATAAAAAGTAGCAGAATTATCTGCTTGAATCTTGAGCTTGACTTGTTTTTCAGTCCAGTATACCCCATCAGCTTCTAGGATAAATCCCACATAGGTATCTGCTATTTTTTTGATACCAATATTGTATTGCCCAGATACCCAAGTCCCTTCATAGTCAACTTCCTGTTTGGATTGCGCGTATGCGACAAATTCATCGATATCCAGATCTACGGTCTCCCAATCCTGGAATTGTTCACGGATCTTCTTTTTGGATGGTGTTCGACTTTTAGATTGACTCCCGGATTGATCCTCGGCTTGCTGAAGTGGTCTGATGGCAATATGTCCCGAACGGAAGAAGGTCAGCCATTCATATAAGGCTTCCATACAGGCGTCAAGCGTTGTGATCTCCTGGATTGTTTGCGTAAAGGCCTCATTGTGTTGGGCATAGGCCTGTTTCCCTTTATTGTCGACGGCATAACTAAATCCTGCGTCATTGTCTTCAAAGGTCTTTTGTAGCCATTGAAAATTCGATTCACAATCACAACTTTGTGGATATGTGAAGAAGGGAATGCTCAGAAAAAAAAGGATAAAAATGGTTTTCATAATTACTGATTTGGTGCGATACAATCTACTTATTCTTTTTCAATCATCCCGCACCTAGAATCAGATCAATATGATCAAATAATGGGCTGAGTTACACCCTTTCCAACTTCACAAATGGCTTCCGGGGTAACTCAATCTCGATTCTATCTCCGACTCTTATCCACCCAGTTGACAGGACGATGCCCATGACGCCTGCCATTCTGATCAGCTTTCCCTCCGCATCTTTGCCCACGACAGCCTGCATGAGTCCTTGCTGAATCGTGTCCAGTTGATGACAAGGATTTCTCAAGCCTGTTATTTCGATGATGGCCTCTCCTATTTTCAGTCTGCTCCCTCTTGGCAAACCCAGCAGATCGATACCCCTGGTCGTGATATTTTCTCCCATTTCCCCCGCCTCAATCGCAAATCCCCTGGATCGCAATTCTTCATGCAATTCAGAATGGATCAGATGCACTTGTCTGAGATTGGGTTGCGTGGGATCCTTTGCTACCCTGGATCTGTGTTTGACTGTCTTGCCCATATGTGCATCGCCTTCCACTCCCATTCCTTCGATGAGTCGGATCTCCTGTTGGGTCCATTTTTTCAGCGTATGTGCATCACTAAGACTGACAGATACAACGGTTCCTGGATTCATATTGTCTGTTTGAATAATGAATAACCAATCCCTGTCTCATCCAAAATACGCAATCCATCGATTTTTGCTCCCATTTCCTTAAGACCCTCCATTTCTTTCGGCAAAAGTCTTGAAGTCTTGCATATGCTTCAGGGTTTGCTTCTTAAATGATCCAGGGAAGAGAAAAACCATGATCCTCAGAAATCCTGAACAGCGAAATTCATTTTCAGAAATCCATTTGGTCGTCTTGCTGTCTACAACAACAAATCGATTCTTGATCTTGTTCCATACATTTTTGGCTTCATAGGTAGCCGTAAACTCTTCGGGAAGATTGTGACTCAGCAGGGTCTCAATCATCTCTATTTCGCGTTTTCCCATCTTGTAAAGCAGCCGCATCTTGGAACCGGGTTCCCCAAATTCTCCTTCAAAATGCTCAAAACTTAGCAAACCTGGCTGCCATTCTTTTAGATTTTCTGGATCATCAAAGAGCTTAACAACCTTGTCTATAGGTTGATTGATGATGATTTCTGTTGTGTAATGCATAGGTGAATGAATAATTAGATTTTTCACAAAATACTAAATAATTTAGTTAAAAAGCTAATAATTATCACCTTTAAAGTTGCTAAGCCTATGATTAAATCGCTCATTTCTCTAGAAAACATCATCTTTCGGAAGCTAAACTGTATCATTTTTGCTCGAAATCACTCAGGTTTTTCTATAAAATGCTTACCCGAACCCAAAGTCCGATATCTTCCCTTACAACATTTCTGTTCCAGACATGGTCTTAACAAAGAAAAATTCCAGAGGTTCATTGGCCAAGGTCGAAGTCATCACTTCACGAAATCCTGCCTTGATCATCTCCTCCACCCTGCAATCGATGCGGTTCATCCTGAGGGAATGAGATGGAGTTCATGAAAGAGTTTCATGGTCAGTTGGACCCGCGCCTCAGGGAATCCTATCATCTCTCCCGATTCAGCCGGTTCAATATTGGTGGCGAAAAAGTACACATTTTCTCCCACTTCCAGATAGCCAACGAACCATCCAATATTCTCTCCATCCCGAATGGCCCAGCCGGTTTTCCCGCGAAGGGTATAGGTGTCTGTCTTGTCTCGTACCATCATTTCCTTGAACGTTTCCATGGTTGCAGGGGAGAGCGGCAAACGTTCTTGGTACAACTTCTGAAGAAAATCCAGTTGTTGAAACTGACTGATTTTGGAGTCTCCTGTCAACCAGAACAGATCTATATTGTCCTCTCGAATGTCCAACTCACCATATTCAAACTTCTGGGTAAATTCTTTCATACGACTCACCCCAATCTCACGAGCGATTTGCTGATAGCACGGCACACAGGAGATGTGAAAGGCTTCCCTGAAAGTCATGTCTTTCTCCCAAATCTTCAACTGTCGTTTTTTACCGTCCCACGGAAATACCATGTCTGGTCCTGAGACCACTCCTGTCTCAAGTGCAATCAGAGAATTGGGGATCTTGAAGGTAGATGCCGGAAGATATCCTTTGCTCCATCGCTCAAGATTGCAACCGGAATAGGTATTTGTTGCCGGATCAAATACGACAGTCGCTCCCTGAAACCCCAGAGAATCCAAATATGGCTGAAGTTGCACGACTTCTTGAAGAATCGGCTCTCCGACATCTCGATAGGAAGAAACGCTCGGTGGAATGCGCCTACAAGTGAACGCACAAAGTAGCATCAATCCGCTAAGACAAACTGGCAGAAATGTTTTCATAAGATTTGCATATTATGGATCTAGGAGAGGAAAGGTAGGAGAATACTCTCCCCTATCCCCTGATTTTGTTTGTCCGTACCTTTTCAGGAATTATGTGTGAGACTCACAAATATAATTGCTCATCCAGGCCCTTTCCCGCTTTGATCTCGATAATTCCCGCTTCAGGAGGATAATTTCATCTTTCTGCCAGTTTTCCTAAGCGTCTTACCAGCGAAATACTGTTCTTTGCTACTGTATTGGAATGTAGGCATTTGCCTTAATCAATGTTTAACCATCAATTAACGAATTACAATATCATGAAACGTATCATTCTTCCCATATTGGGTGTTTTTCTTCTGAGTATCTTCTCAGCCTTTACGCCTGTTCAGGCACCTACAGCAGCTGCCTGGAAGGTTGATCCTGTTCACAGTTCTGTCAGTTTCTCTGTTCGTCACTTTTTCTCAGACATCGTTGGGAGTTTTGACAAATTTGATGCAGAGTTGATGTTTGATGAAACTGACCTGGAAGGAAGTAGTGTGAACTTTACTGTTCAGGCAGCAAGCATAAACACCAACAATGAAAAAAGAGATGGACATCTCCAGTCAGCGGATTTCTTTGATGCGGAAACCTATCCTACCATGACCTTCAAATCATCTTCTTTCAAAGCAACTGAAGAAAAGGGTACCTACCATGTGACTGGCACCATGACTGTCAAGGATGTCTCTCAGGAAATCGAAATTCCGATAAAATTCCTCGGATCGATGGATCATCCCCGTAGAGAAGGAATGAAAATCGGTGGATTCAGTGCGGAATTTTCCATTGACAGAACCACCTACAAAGTGGGAAGCGGGAACTTTGCAGCAACCACAACCATCGGTGATGAGGTAACGGTCAAGGTCAATCTTGAAACCAGCTCACAAAGCTAAATTTGGATATAAGCGTTTAGAAATATCGTAAGGCCAGAGATATAAAGGCCAGTCCTTTATATCTCTGTTTTTTTTTAACCTATTTTCAATGTTTAAACACTGACTTTATGACTTACAAAGAAAAAGCACAAGACATCTACAACAAATTGGGACAAGGCCAACTGTTAGAGGCATTTGACACCTATTATGGAGACAATGTTGTCATGACAGAACCAAGAGGAACACGGGAAGGGAAAGCAGCTTGTCGGGAATATGAAGTTCAGTTTCTGGACAGTATCCAGGAATTTCATGGAATGGAGATCAAGAGTGTTGGCTCCAATGAAGAGGCCGCAACCTCCTTCGTGGAATCTACCATGGATGTTACCTTCAAGAATGGCCATCGAGCTCAATTTCACCAGGTTTCGGTCCAGAAATGGGAAGGGGATCACATTGTCCATGAACAGTTTTTCTACGACAACAGCCAATCCTAAAGCCAAGGTGGGACAACTTGTGTGTAGGCTTCATAGGCATCCCCGTGAGTTTGGTGCAAATATGTTTCTTCCAACCTCAGCTGTGTCTGAATTGAGACATGGCTAATCCCACCAAGCATCAATGTCAGTGCATTGGGGATCATCAAAAAGAAGCCAACAAAAGAGAGCAGGATTCCCAGAAAGATTGGATTTCGGGAATGCCGAAAGAGTCCATGACGGATCATTTCCGTCTGTTCAGATGCGTCAATCCCGGTTCGCCGGGATTGACGCATCTGACTTTGAGCCAGCCAGATTCGTCCAAAAGCTGCACTGAAGAACCCCAAACCAACCCACTAAAATATGGATGATTCCAGCCATTGAATGGGTGCCAAATAGGTATGCCATGCTCCACCAAATGAATACAGAGCACTTGCAAGCAAGGCCATGGCAGTAACAAAAGAGAAGGTACGTGCCTGAACCCCTTGCGCACTGGCATCCTGTTTCAGTTTAAGGGTTCGAATCCCTGTCTTCCTGTATAGGAGGTTCCAGGACCGATAAGCTGCCAATACACCGTAAAAGAACAACACGAAGAAAAAAAACTGCTTGAATGCTCATTGTAATTATGTGTAGTTCAAGTCTGCTTGTCCCGCTTTGCCAAACATAGAGAACAGGAGCTGCAACCCGATTGCAAATGTAGAAACTGACGCTCGCTCCGAGAAATCACCACCTCAATCCCCACAAGCCAAAGTTTTATGTATCTTCCAGCAGCTGAAGTAGTCTAACAGGAAGGATGCCGGCCCGTCAAGCCGGAGGTGCAGGTTCGAGCCCCGCTTTCAGCTAGAGGATGTAGCTCAAAGGAAGAGTCTCACGTTCATACCGTGAAGGGTGCGGGTTCGAGTCCCGCCATCCTCTCAAAAGTCAAAACAGAAAGAAAACATCTGTATCTTTACTCTGCCCAGAAAGGCTCGCCTAAAGAGTGCCGCATCGAGCATGCGGAGTGGTAGTGTCTTCCATGCCTACCAACCAATGGGTAGAGGGAACGAAGCTCAACTGGAAGAGCCCCCGCCGGCTTTGTGGGAGGGTGCGGGTTCGAATCCCGCCGTTCTCTCCGGGGAAGGGTATAGGGGTATAGGGGTATAGGGGTATAGGGGTATAGGGGTATAGGGGACATAAGGGAATAGGGCTGAATGTTGAGCCAGATCCTTGACCAACAAGCCTTATACCAATTTCAGAGACCAATTAGTCCCTGTTTATCTATATACTAACGTTTGATTCATATACCTCATACCTATCAAAACGGATGAAGGATTCTCACACATACTACCTAGACAAGCGAGACTTGTTGGCTGACCTTCTCCAGATCCTGGCTGATGATCCTTCTCTGGCGAATGAGGATGAAAGAATCAAAGGTCTGATCACAAAAATCCATAAGAAGGCGAAGAAGCAAAAGCGAGCAATCGCAAGTGCCAAAGCACGACAGGCTGATATGGCCAAACGTGCCAACAGCCTGCTGTTTCAACAAAATGATGAGCGACAAGCGGGATCGCCTGACATGATTCATGCTGATGATGAACAGCACCCTCATCTTGAACGCCCTCAACGCTGTTATATCTGCAAGTCTTCCTATCAGGAGTTGCATGCATTTTATCACTATCTCTGCCCGGATTGTGCCAAAACCAATTTTGCGCGCCGTTCAGACCATTGCGAATTGACGGGCAGGACAGCCCTGCTCACAGGAGGCCGGATCAAGATCGGGTATGAAATTGCCTTGCGACTCCTTCGATGTGGGGCCACGGTTCATATCACCACCCGATTCCCCACCAATGCGTTTGAGACATACGCTCAAGAGAATGATTATCAGGAATGGAAGGATCGGCTAAAAATTCACGGACTGGATTTTCGGAATCTCCCAGCCCTGCAACATCTAATAGATCAACTCTCCACCGAGCTAAATTCTTTGGAGATTCTGATCAATAATGCGGCCCAAACCATCAGTCGACCGGAAGCATTCTATGCGCCTCTGTTGGCCAAAGAGCAAAAACGCTATCTGCTTCAGGGAGACATCAAGACACAGTCAGACATGACTTCCCTGCTGTTCCCAAGTGGGAAGCAGGACATCTACGGTCAGCAATTAGACCTCAGAGCTGACAACAGTTGGGTGCAAACCCTCGACCAGGTTTCCCTCAAAGAAATGCTGGAAGTCCAGCTGGTCAATGTCACAGCTCCATTTCTCCTGTGCAGTCAATTACGTCCGCTGATGAAGCGATCTCCCTTCGACCGAACCTTTGTCGTGAATGTTTCGGCTATGGAAGGGGTGTTTAACCGACCATACAAAAGTCCCTGGCACCCCCATACCAATATGGGCAAGGCAGCCCTGAATATGATGACAAGAACTTCTGCTCAGGATTATGTTCGGGATGGAATCTATATGACGAGTGTGGATACAGGATGGGTAACCGACGAAAATCCAGCCCCCAAACGCGAACGGCTTCGAGCGAGTGGATTTGTTCCGCCCCTAGATGTCGTAGATGGTGCGGCAAGGGTGTTGGCGCCTATTTTCGATGGGCTGAAGCAATCCTCTCCCCCACTCCATGGGGTTTTTCTGAAAGATTATCACATCAGCAATTGGTAAGTAGAGGGACAACTTTAACTGAAAAGGGTATAAGGGGCATAGGGGAATTCTCTTTATTTTGGCCTATATCCCCCTATTTCCTTTATTGCCAAAAACACCTTCAATCGTACCCAATTTCTTAAACCCATGCCTCTCCCCCCTGATTATCCTCTTCATTGCCCGATAGATGGTGTTCCTGATGGATTTTTGTTTGATCCGAAGGAGCTGGTACCTCTGCTGAAGTTTCTGAATCAGAACCAGCACACAGAAGAGTCGCTGACCTTCCAGCGGGGAACTGTCACAAAACGCCAAACCCTTGATTGCTGCAAACAGGATCTTGGGCCAGGTGGAGCCAAACTGCTGACCGAAGCGCTCATGGATAATGACCAGATAGAAGCCATTCTCTTTGGGACGGGAGGCATTGGGGATGAAGGAGCCAAGAGCGTAGGCAGGTTATTGAAGAAAAATCAGCGCATTCACACGGTCTATCTGGGCTGTAATTTGATTGGGGAGGGAGGCATTGAAGCACTCTATGATGCCTTGGCAGACAATTCGACTGTCAGAGCATTGTGGCTCAAGCGAAATCCAATTGGACGGGAGGGCGCCATGTCTTTGGTTAACTTACTGAGAGTCAATCGGAATATTCGAACTCTTGATTTGGTTAATACGGGGATTGGAAGTGGTCTGGTTTGGCTGATCCAGAATATGATAATTCTAGCGTATCCAATAGAGCGTTTATATCTCAGTGGCAACCAGATTGATCAGACATATGTTCCTTCTTTGAATCAATTATTGAGCCGCAATCATTCCTTAAAAGAGCTATTTCTCAGTGTCAATCTTCTGGGCGATGAAGGAGTCATCCAACTTTGTGAAGGCCTGGGCAAAAACAAGCAGCTCACCACCCTCACCCTGGCCAGCAATGGAATTACGTCGAGAGGATTGGCCGTTTTGCTGGATACCGTTCAGAAACATCCAAAATTGTCTTATCTTGATCTCGGCTATAGCCCTTCTACCAAGGTATTGGGGGCTTCTGCTAATCAGTTAGGGGACGATGGCGGGGAATTACTCGCAAAATTTCTAGTGGAAAATCAACGGTTAAAGCAGCTAGACATTCGCCGATCTGGAATTAGTGGCTTAGGGGCAAACTTTGTTGCGGCTGGCATCCTAAAGAATAATCATTTGCTCCGATTCCATTTTGATCAGATTCCCAAAATTTTTAAACAGAAGATTCAAGAAAAATTGAAGCAAAACCAACAGCAACATTCTCCCATCCAAATTCCCACAGACGTTCTCACCATAAAAAGTGTCTACAGATAATCTCAGTCCAAGCATCAATTTTTTTCACTCATGCAATGGAGTCCCGCTACTAAACTCGTTTTTCGATTTTTGACATGTTATATCTTCCTCTATACCATGTCCAATCAGTTCATTCTATCCTTTGCCTTTGAAGCCATGTGGCAGGTCATTGTGCCCTGGTTTGCGGAGCATATCTTAGGACTGGAAGAACCAATAACTGTATTCACCAATGGCAGCGGGGATACCCTCTACAATTACTTGAGTATTCTCTGTTATGCCATTGTCTCAGGGATTGCAACTATCATCTGGTCCAGTTTGGATGCAAGGCGTCCCAATTATGAGAAGCTCATGGAGTGGGTTATCATTCTGATTCGATATTATATCGTCTATGAAATGATCATGTATGGGCTGGCCAAAGTCTTCTATATGCAATTCCAACCGCCACGATTTGGCCGCCTCATTCAGGATTATGGCGATTCTTCGCCTATGGGATTGATGTGGACCTTTATGGGGTTCTCAAAGGGGTATACCATTTTTGCAGGAGTAGGCGAACTCATTGGTGGCCTCTTGTTGCTCTTCAGACGAACCACCACTCTTGGTGCATTGATTGTCTTCGGTGTGATGTTCAATGTCATGATGATGAATTTCTGTTATGACATTCCAGTGAAGCTTCTCTCCTCTCATCTGGTCTTGCTGAGTGGCCTCCTGATTGCGCTGGACGGCAAGCGATTGTTCCGCACATTCATTCTGAACCGACCGACTGAATCAGTCCCCATGCCTCCTTTGTTCAAAGATCCTGTACACGAAAAGGCAAAAATCATCGCCAAATGGATCATCGTCGCCATTGGTCTGGGGATATTCCTTGTAGGGTCGATCACGCAGCTTCAATTCATGAAAAACCGCAAACCACTCTTCCACGGCTTGTATGAGGTGGAGAGTTTTGAGAGAAATGGAGAAATCATTCCCCCCTTGACGACTGACAGCACGCGCTGGGACAAGATTGCCATTGATTTCAAGAACCGGGCCTCTATCAGAACCATGAATGGAAAAACCCGTTGGTATAGTTTTGAACCTGATACCACAGACCAGACCATTGCCTATCATCTCACCAGCGATACAGTGAATGTGTATACTCTGGGTTATTCCTGGCCGGATTCCAATCAGTTTGTCCTGGAAGGAATCACCGATGGAGATACGCTGAGGATTGTTACCACACAAAAGACAAAGGATGATTTTCTCCTGACCAATCGGGGATTTCATTGGGTGAATCCTTATCCTTTCAATCGATGATTGAGGGTGAGGAATGAATGGAATACAGAGGTGCTGAGTCACAGAGAGAGAATCATCCTATCTGAAAGACTCTGTGTTTCCGTGTCTCTGTATTCATTTCCAAACAGGCTTCCAAGAATGTCCATTCATTTTGTAATACAGCACCAGATTCCTCAAGAGCAAGAGAAAAAACCATGGGAGGTAATTCTCTGAGAATGCCTGAATGGCTGAAGACATATAACATCCCAGATGTAACATCACGCCAAGCAGGGCACAGATGAAAAAATAATGCTTCAACCAGTCGGGGCGTTGTTTTCTGAATAAATAGAAGGCTGCAATCAGATGTGTCGGAGTCAACCAGAACAGGTTCCAGTTCCAGGCGGTCGCTGTGTGATCTGTGGCAAACCAGAGGAGGGCAATAACAATTCCTCCCAAGCCAGACAAGGAATACAGAATTCCATCCAACGGATAACGCTCTCGACTCTTTTGAAGATTAGGCCAGCTAAATAAGGCTGCCAGCGCTAAAAAAATCCCGAGTAAAAATATAGGATGCAAATAAAGAGGAGTTGGGACAATGACAGAAGGTGCATCTCGAACCAATTCCTGCTCCTTGACAAATGGTACTTTTTCTCCATTTCTGATGATCATTGCCTTCGCCATTTCACTTTCTAAAAAATCTGGCAAAAACATCTGATCCCAAGGTGTCGTCTGAACATCTACTACAGAACCCAATCCGAGATCAATCCAAAAATCTGCCCAGGGTCTGTCTGCCAGATAAATGTCGGTCATGTCCCTGAAAGTAGAATCTGTTTGTCGATCTGGGGTAGCCAAAATCAAGCTGTCCCCCAGGACTTTTTCGTAGAGATCTCTCAAGCGAGACGAGCAATTGTCAAAAAAGAAATCGTAGAGATAATAGCGATTCTCTGGCAGGTTGTTTGTCTCCAGAAATTCATACATCGCCTGTTTCTGGGCTTGACTCAAATTGTAGGTTTGGGAAGTAAAACTTCTTTGTAAGTACTCATACACCCGATCGAAGTTCTGATAGCTCTCTGTTCCAATCCGGTAATTGAGTTTGCCTCTGGCGAATTCCAGATAAAATCCCGGCGGATTGAAATCAAAGGTTCCATAGTTGTAGACCTTATCGATACCCAGCATGGGATCAAATACCCTGATTGCACTATGACCGAATGTGGCATATAGGTCTCTTCCTGAAGAAGCTGTCAACAAGCTGATTTCAGCTCTTTCTGAAAGTTGTTGTGCTGACAGATCTTGCCAGAGAAGACAAGTGCAAAAAACAATCGGAAGCAGAAGTTTTTTCATAAGTATATGGTCGAGTGCCAAACAATTGGTCAAGCAGACGAAGATAGAGATTCAAAGAGGACTCACAAAGTAGAGAAGGTTGGTTGAGGACAAAGAAAATCAAACCATTGGGTCATGGGACTTCCTGATACAAGGGAGCAGGCAACAAATAAGAGAGCATTTTACTCAATTTTTTGATTATTTTTTTAGAACAATCGCTCTACTCTCGCTTCCTCCGGAATCTGATCTTCTCCTGTCAGCAATACGTCTGTCAGCAATCTGGAACTAAATGGAGCCAATAATACCCCTTTCGTTCCAAATCCTCCGAGCACATGTAGACAGGGATGCACAGGATGGGTGCCAATGATGGGACGTCGATTGCGCGTGGTAGGCCGAATACCAGCCCAATGATCCAGGACCCGTACTGGTACATGAATCGCCTGATCTACATACATCATGATCTCATCAGCAGCGGGGAATGTTGGTTCGGCATGCTCAAACTGGTTGGCATAGGTAGAGCCCGAGAGGAATTTTCCTTCTCCAATTGGGATCATATATATCTTCTTGCTAAGGACGAAGGGAAGATCGAGCGAGTCAGATTCAAGTATCAGGATTTCGCCTTTATTGGGAATGATGCTCCCAGCCGGCAGCCAGGGACAGTGCGTCAGGTGATGCCCTTGACACAGGATCAAATGATCAAATGATTGCAGACCTGCCTCATTCATCCACAGATTGCGATTGGTCAGACTGATATGGTCAAAGGGAACTGATTCATGAATGATGTGCAGCCCCCATCTGTCGATCAATATGTCATGGAGTTCTCGCAACAGAGCCGGGATGTCCAGCCAGCCGCATGGAAGAATCATAATCCCTCCATGTGGGTTGATGATCTGCTTTGGGAGAAGAGGTTGTTCCACCAATTCTACCAACTCCCGAAAGGCAGGTTCGGCGGACCGACCTAGCCATTTGTTGTATTCAGCTTCTTCCTTGAAGGCTCGATAAATGGGCGTATAATGCACATGCTTTGACAAGGACTGAAAGACAGGAATATCAAAAAATGCCTGGATATCTTCCAACAGTTGATCCGCCATCCAGGACTTGGCACCATAGCGTCCCGTAATGACATTGAACAAACCTGCAGCAACTCTTGAGGCACTCTGTGGTTCCTGATCATCGATCAATGTCACTTCTTGTCCAGCTTGACACAGGCGTGCAGCCATAAAGCTGCCCGCCAATCCTCCCCCAATGATGGTAAATCGCTGTTTCATATCACCGTTAGACGAACTCCTCCCCCTTATGATCAATGATCTTTATTCACGCACATATACCCGCCTGACCCTTGGACTGATCCGCACCAGAATTTCGTATGCGATGGTCTCAGCGGCAATCGCCAAATCGTTGACAGATAGATACTGCTCTCCCTGATGCCCAAAGATCACGACTTCATCCCCAGCCTGTGCTGATGGAATCTCTGTGACATCCAGCATCAGCATATCCATACACACCCTCCCAAAGATGGGGGCTTTTTTTCCCCTGACCAAAAAATACATCTTTCCGTTACTTACAGCTCGTGGAATCCCATCAGCATAACCAATTGGAATGGTTGCAATTCGCGTCTCTCTCTCTGCATATTGAGAACGACCATACCCAATGCTGCTTCCTCTCGGATAGGTTTGGATTTGACTGATCAAAGAATATAAACTCCCGATTTCTTCCAATTTATCCTCTTCTCCGGCAGGATTGATTCCATATAAGCCGATTCCCATCCTGACCATCTCCATCGCATATTGTGGAAAACGAAGAATTCCGGCTGTATTCAGGATATGACGCAGTGCGAACAAGCCGATCGTGTCTCTCAGGTAGGCATACATCTGCTCAAATCGCTGTACTTGATGGTGAGAAAAAAGATCTTCTGATGCCTCATCCGCTGCAGCCAGGTGTGACATGACTGAGACGACCTGTATATCTGGATGTTGGGTAAGAAATTCGCCTAACTGATCCAGATCTGTTTCTACAAACCCCAAGCGACCCATCCCTGTCTCTAGCTTGAGATGGAGGGGATAGGATTTCAGACCAGCCAGACGTGCCGCTCTCACGTAGCGTTCCAGAAACAAAAAATTGCTGACTTCTGGTTCTATCCCGAATTGAATCAGATCTTCGATGCTGGATAGATCCGGGTTCATCACCATGATGGGTAGGCGAATATGGTTTTGTCGGAGAGTGATCGCCTCGGAGGCATATGCAACTACCAGATAACTGGCTCCTTCTCGCTCCAATGCTTGTGCAATTTCCCAGCTCCCACTCCCATATGAAAAGGCCTTCACCATACACATGCTCATTGTTCCCTCGGGAAGCTGACTCTTCAGAAAACGAAAGTTTCTTGCCAGAGCATTCAGATTAATCTTGAGGTAGGTTGCGTTGGCTTTATGGGTCAGCCGAGGGATGATCTGTTCGAAGGCATACTTTCTGGCTCCTTTCAGCAATACCGTACTGTCCACAAAGTCTTCGTATTGAAGAGCTGCTAACAGTTCTTCCGTATTTCGATAGCGATAGGCATGATCCATGCTGGCAAAGACTTCTCCCACTGTTCGAACATGAGATTCTCCGACCAACTCCATTGCCTCATTGAGCAGTGCTTGCTGGATGCTCTCTTGCTGTTCTCCCAGATGTGGTATATCGCTCAGGATAATTTGATGTTTTTCCTGTGATCGAGTCTGCATCAAGAGACCAAAGGCATTTCTGACAGAATCCGGATCAGAATTGTAGCTGTCATTGATGATGGTGATATCCGGATTGTCTGTGACCATCTCACTCCGCATCTCGACAGGCTGCAACAGGGGAAGTCTGGAGAGGATCTCAGACAAAGAGATTCCAAGCTGTGTAGCTACCAGAATGGCCAATAAAGCATTTTCCTTGGCCGCTTCTCCTCCAAGTGGGATCAGACATAAGGCTTTTTCTTTCCCAGCTTGAAGTGTGATCTCCCAGCCATCATCTGTCGCACTCTCACCCAGGACTTTCAGCGCATCTGTCTTCTGTTTGCCTACACTGCGAATCGAGACTCCAGATTGCTGGGCATATGCCATCACTTCCTGCTGCCAGGACCCTAGTAGCAGTGTCTCTACCTCTTGAAATAACTGGAGTTTTTCCTGCAATTTGTCGGACTCAGATTCAAAGCCTTCCCTGTGTGCAGGACCAAAATGGGTAAAAACCCCCAGGGTCGGGTGGATCATCTCTTGCAAAATCGCCATTTCTCCGGGGAGAGAGATCCCGGCTTCAATGATCGCCAAATCGGCAGCAGGATGAAGCTGTAGCAAAGACAAGGCCACCCCCAATTGGCTGTTGTAGCTCATCGGACTCTTCGCGATTTGAAACTGCAGATCCAATAGACTTGCCAGCCATTCCTTCACAGTCGTTTTGCCATTGCTGCCTGTGATCGCAATCACAGGATAGTCAAATCGGCTTCGATGATGCCTCGCCCACAGTTGCAGACTGTCCAGACAATCATCACAGAGGGCATAATTGATGCCGCTGGCTTCAATTGCTTGTTCCGTCAGGAAGTTCTTCACGCCCAGTTTTAGTGCTTCTGGAATGAAGGCATGCCCATCCCGATTATCAGTCCGCAATGCCACGAACAGAGTCTCTGCCCCATGCGAGATCCGCCGCGTGTCATAAGCGATATATTTGATCGGATCAGGCGAGAATTCTCCTTGAAAGAGGTCCCGGGCTCCTCCGGCCTGTGCAATCTCCTGAATGGTATAAGGGATTCCTGGCATATCCGGCTTGTAGAAGCCCAAAGATACAAAAACCGGGCGACAGCCCGGTCTCTATGGAGAAGATCTAAAGGGTATAAAAATTTTTACTGACTCTCAGAGACTGTTTGAACATCTGTCACTTATTTTTTGTATGCGTCTTTTTCCTCATCCGGTAGCTTTTTTTATTCCCATAGCACAACTATGAGAACAAAAAAGAGCCTTGTCTGAGAAAAAAATACATCCTAAACATTCTCAGCACAGATTCCCAAACAGTCTCTCAGGCGCTTATACTGGAAAAACAATTCCAAAAGAAGGATTCAGGGTACTGATTCGTTGCGGAATAATGATCAGAGATCCCGTGGCAAAATCATTGAATGTTGTATGCCTAATCGAATTGGATAGTTCGAGACCAATCTTTTCATTCACATGGAATAGCAGGCCATATTTTACTTCCTGAGAAAAACCACTGATGCGTAATTGATTTGTGAGGGTTCGAAGCTGGAATTGCATCCCCATTCCCAGTTCCACAAATGGATTGAGCCTCGATTGGGAAAAATAATAGCGAAACAACAAATCTGAAGTCAGACCATGTATGGGCGAGAATCTGAAATTCACCTTATCTATCAACCGAAAATTCCCCAGATACCCAACTTTTCCTCCAACCATCAATCGTTCATCAAACATATGGCCATATCCGAGCTTGAGTCCAGTTGTCATGTTGTGATAGGAAAGAGGAGATTGATTTTGAACGAATGCGGGAATTTGCTCATTGACGGTCATATCGAACTGGAAATCAGATATAAATATGAGTCCCTGACCTTTCTCAAGATGCTGCACTGAGGGTTGAGAAGTCTGTTGAGGAAATAAATGACTGAAGCAGCAGACATGCAAGAGACAAATAAACAGGATTGCTTTCATGATGATATGGTTAACAATTGAAACAAATGTTCTTTCAAAATAATCATCCATTTCAATATTTTTCCTTCAAAATTTTATCCTATTTTTTCATTTCAGAGGTTCTACAACCTAATATTGAGTCCCAAAGTGGGATTCAGGATTCCAATATGTCGCTTCACTGGCGCCCCAAATCCTGGTGCCAGGTCCTGAAAACTCGTATGCCGAATCGCATTGGATAATTCGAGACTAAGGCGTTTGTTGACATGATATTGCATTCCAAATTTTATTTCCTGATAGGTACTTGTGATGGCTATTGGCAAGCCTTGTCCTATCTCGGCAAAGGACTCTGCACCAATCCCACCTTCAATAAATGGATTGAAACGCCCCCGAGTTACATAATATCTGGCGAACAGATTGGTATTCCAACCATGTCCGGCTCCAAGGAAATCTCCTCCTTCCTCCCAACGAAAATCGCCTTTATATCCTAGCCGCGCACCGAGCATCCATTGATTGCTGAGCATATAGCCATAGCCTAGTTTGAGACCAAGATTCATCATGTCATAGCTACCGGAAGGAAATGCTTGATTCAGGGCAATATGATCAGGGAAAGTGACTCCCCCATTCCAGTTGAAAGACAGGTCTGAGAGTTGCAGGTAACTTTGGCCTGCTTTGAGGTAGATGGTAGGTTCTTCGGGTGATTTCTGAGCAAAGAGAGAAGAGCAACAGCAGATGCTCAGAATGGCAATGGTAAAAATTAATTTCTTTTTCATGATAGCTTCATTTGAGATAATAGCAATTACAAGCGAATGTTGATCCCCAGAGAAGGATTAAAGAACTGTAGAGACCGCATCTTCACATTATGGTTAGGATCTGGAGCGCCTGAATTCAATCCAACGTGCCGGGTATGACGAATGGCATTGGATACATCCAGGCTTACACGATCATTGATATGATATTGGAGTCCCAGTTTCAACTCCTGAAAGATGCTGGAATAGTCAATAAATTCCAGAGGATTAAGATTTGTACTCGTTGCAGCAGAAATCCCTACTCCCCCTTCCACATATGTACTCCATTTTCCGCGACTCAAATAGTATCTGGAAAAAGCATTGGCACTTAATTGGTGATTCATCGATAGCGGATTCCCTCCTTTTTCCCACCTCCCTGTGCCATGATACCCCAGCCGTCCTCCAATCATCCAGCGATCACTGAGCATATAGCCATATCCCAGTTTTGCACCAAGTCTGAGCTGATTGTAATGTGGCTGTGTTCCTCCCCAGGGTCGAAACTGGCCACTGGGAGAATATTGTTGCCCAAATTGTAAGCCCAAAGAAAGATCGGATGCTGAGAGAATATGCTGACCGGCCTTGATGTACTTCTCTGGTTCTTTGGGAGCTTTTTGAGCAAACGAAACATTCGCGATCAAGCAGAGTCCCAGGATGATAAACAGTATTCCTTTCATGATTGTGATGTTGGATTGTGCAAAAAGAACTGCCTGAAAGACTTCAATGGGTTAGTAGATAAAAGTCATGGAGAGGTTGCATCAAGCAAAATTTTCATCCTTCTACAGGCGAATATTGAGTCCGAAATGTGGGGTAAAAAAGTCAAATAGTCGCTGGCGAACCGGTTCAGATCCTCCCGGAAAAACTGGATAGTCGAAGGCTCTATGCTTAAAACCATTGGATAATTCAAGACTCAAACGCTGATTGGCATGATAGAGCAATCCAACTTTGACTTCCTGATACCCATAGCCGATTTGGGGGCCAACGTTAGAAATATAGACATCAGCCCCTATTCCTGCCTCCACAAAGGGACTCAACTTGCCCCTGGAAAAGTGATATCGGGTATACAGATTGACTTCCCCTCTATGTGAACTTCCCTTGGCAAATGTGCCATTTGTTCCTGAAACCTGAACCTCTTGCACGAATTGGCCCTGATACCTAAACCGACTTCCTAGCAACCACCGATCTGCGATCATATAGCCATAGCCCAGACCGAGGGATATTTGGCTGATGTTGTGGAAGCTAAATGCGGGATTGGAGACTGGAATGCCAGGTGTTGCCATCCGTCGGGACATGTTCACAGAGGGATTGGACAAACTGAGATAATGCTGCCCGCGCTTGAGGTAGAGCGGGGAATCTTTGGGGAGAGATTGAGCGAGAGAAGCTGTCGATGCCATGAGTATGGCACCCCAAAAAATGGCGAATAATTTCATGGTTATACTGAATGAATGTAAGACGAAAGTGTTTACAGGAATAGTGGGAAATGAAAGAACATTGGTTGCATGCAGATTAAGATACTGTCTTGATTTCTCTTTTCCCTCAGGAAATTTGGCTTTTTGGAACCTGAGTGCGTCATTTTTTCTCGAAATACCTCGGTATTCCTCAAAAAAATCCCTTCTCAGAACCCAAAAATCCTGCTTTCTTCAGACAAAAACCAAAAGCAAGACAGTTTCTAAATTTCCCGGTTTAATGATATAGGCGCACATCTGTAAGAATTAGCTGCATGGAGGACAAATAAGTAGCACATTATTGGTCCAAAAGGATGGTTTTGAGTTCCCAAATGGATTCGGGGTATCCCACCACATAATACAAGGTATCTCTTTCAAAGTCCTGCTGTTTGCTCTGCCCTTTTAGGAAGGCACCTGGTTTGGGTCTGGTCATTTTCCTGATATACTTATCCAATTCCTTGTTTTCTTTGCAACTTAGAATGGTATCTCGATTTGTATCGATTTGAGAAGACCTCATGTGTACAAACAACTGGTTCGCTTTTTTTTCAATGAGAAAGGTATCTTCCACCTTAAAATATCCCCATTGATGCCCAATGATCATGAGATTTGCCGTTTTCTTTGATTTTTTCGGCCCAGATTTGGCCTCTTT
Organism: Bacteroidota bacterium; assembly: GCA_039029315.1. GTDB lineage: Bacteria > Bacteroidota > Bacteroidia > J057 > J057 > JBCCCJ01. The sequence goes on from JBCCGK010000006.1 coordinate 127,768, forward strand.
TTGGGGCCATAGACAAGTACAACTCAGCAGTTGTATACAGCAGATACAGATAAGAATCGAAATCGTGGATGGATGCATAAGAAGATTGTTATTGATATGCTTTTCAGAGGCAGATCAGCATCCATTCGTTGCATAGGGGAAAAAAATTACCCTATGCGCCGAGTTGGAATAAAAAAAATGCGGCCAGGAGAATCATCTCCTGGCCGCTCAACAGATTGTTGATTGATGTCTTATGTTAGTCTGGGCTTCCTACTCGGATCATGGCACATCGGAATCCGATGGTTGCTGTAGAAGAGTCAGCAGCATAGAATCGGCGAGAGCCAGGAGAGAGGTAGTAGGCGATATCTGCCCACGAGCCACCGCGATAGACTTTCACATTGTCAAATCCGTCATTTCCAACCGTCGCATATGGATCAGGGTTGAAGAGGAGAGACTCTTTTGGCTTATAGGCCACGTCATCGAGCCAATCATCAGGACGAATTTCAGTTTTTCCTTTCCTACGATATGGGTTGAAGTCTTCGACATCTTCGAATGCCAATACCCGATAGTTGTCTTGTGTCCATTCAGCTACATTACCTGACATATTGTAGAGGCCAAAGTCATTGGGCCAGAATTCACTTACCGGTGCAGTGATCATATATCCATCAGTCATGTGATGCTGATCACCTCCACGCCAGCCTGCATAATCTCCACGGCCTCTTTTGAAGTTTGCACGGAATTTGCCTTTGCGGTTACGAAGAGATTTTCCTTCCCAGGCATAGATTTCACTTTCTTGCAAGCCTCGGGCAGCATACTCCCATTCTGCTTCGGTGGGCAGACGATAAGAGGGGAATTTGATGGCTTCCTCATCTTTCTCAGTGATGGCTTCATTCACTTTTTCTGTACGCCATTTGCAGTATTCATTGGCCTGGTGCCAGGACACACCGACAACTGGATACATATTGAAAGATGGATGGCTATAATAGGTCTCCGCATAAGGATCGTTGAAAGCCAGGTCCCGACGCCATACATTGGTATCTGGATGAAGTTCCTGAAATCTTGACTCTCCTCCATCATTTCTGAGCACATCAGCCAGAAATTCTTTCCAGTCCACATTCGCAATCTCGGTTTCATCCATGTAAAAGCTCTGAACTGTTACCTGGCGTTGACGATTGTCCATTGAGAATTCAATGTCCTTTTCACCACCTCCCATCAGAAAGGAACCACCAGGGATAAGGATCAATCCAGGAGCGGGATCAGATTCTTTAAATTTGGGAGGCCTGTAGGTATCCTCGCTATATTTGATACCTGTTTTGCTACTTCTTTTGCCGACCCGATTGATTTTCGCTTTGTTGTTACAGCTGAACATCGTTGCACAGACGATTAAAGCTGCAAGAGAGAAAATGAAACTTCTTTTTTCCATAAGACAATGGTTAGCGGGCTATAGTACACCCCAAAACGTTGCGTTGTATTAACAAGACCTTAGGCGGACCAAGGTATAGGTATTCTTAATTGTATCGACTTCACAAATTCCCTAACAAATTTCCCTAAAACTTTGGACAAGGCATTCTTCTATGCTTCAGTCCTCTGGGTTTGTTGTAATATGGGAACTCCAGGTTCAGTGAAATCTCGTGTGAACCACCTGAGATTCCCTGAGTAAGTTCTGATATAGTGTAATCAAATGAATATCCAAAGCTAAATGGCCCTTGCTTCACCCCTATCAGGAAGATGGCTGCATCGAGGTGTCGATACCAAACACCAAATACCATAGGCTCTACATTTACGTACAGACCTCCATCAATCTGGAAGAACTCTCCCTGCATCTTGTAGAGGAAGGTTGGGGTAATGGACATCTCTCGTCGACTTCCCATCGGGCGGATAGGAATGTTAATCCCACCTGTTACGGTGTATTTTCTTGGAAGCTTCGCTTCCTGTCCCTGAAACACTCCACTGAAGACCTCCAAGGGTTCTGTGATGTGATTGACAGTTGCCCCGATCCAGGCATACTCGTTGAAGTAAGCGATACCAGCGCTGACATCCGGACGAATCACAGCAGATGCGTAGGTTCCGATGGGCTCATTTGTTGGCCGCACAAATCCGTTCCGCGCATCAATCTGATCTGGAAACCTCAGCTTGAAGAAATCAATGCTTGCCTGCTGAATTCCTCCTGACAATCCAAAGCGTAAAATGTGTTCGTCTGTCAATTCTACCTGATATGCATAGTTGAGGTTGATATTCAACTTGGTCAAGTTCCCTTCACCAGCAACGTCGGAATTGAAATTAATTCCAAGCCCTTGTGTAGATTTCAGGAAGACAACAGGTTGGTCATAAGAAGCCGCAAACTGCTTGTAGTATCCAGGAATTTTCACCCACTGAGCGCGATAATTCAACGCGACTCGCGGACCAATACCTGATCCCGTGAAAGCGGGGTTTAACATCAGCTGATTCGAGTAAAACTGCGAATACTGAGGATCTTGTGCCTGTGCGGTGGTGCTCATGGCAAGCACGACTACCAGGGTCAAAAGGACTTGAGCAAGAGATTTCATCTTCTGCAAAGAGTTATTGTAGACTTGCAATCGACTATAAAGTTATTACATTTCTGGTAAAACCATACAATGAGGCAGTCAGTTTCTCGATTGTTCACATAGGTTGTGCAGAAATTTCCAGTTGCAATCTGCATGTTTTATTTTGCAAAAACCAATGAATTAACTCAGCACTCCTACATGAATCTAAAATATTTTTCAATCAAAATATCTGACGTTGCCGATAGAGAACTTCCTACTAGTGACAACTAATGATAGAGATTCCCTACCATCAATTTTCGAACGTATGCCAGAAAGAAGTAGTATATTTGACATGATTGGTCCAATTATGATTGGTCCTTCTAGTTCACATACAGGCGCAGTTGTGCGCATTGCCAGAGTAGCACACCAGTTGTTGGGAGACATCCCGGAACAGGCAGAGATCGTGTTTTACAATTCATTCTCCAGAACGTATGAAGGTCATGGGAGTGATCGGGCAGTCCTGGCTGGCTTGCTCAATATGCCTCCTGACGATGAGCGCATCAAAACATCTCCCGAGCATGCAACTACAGCTGGCCTTCACTACCAGTTCAAGGCTGTCCACAATGCCTCACATTTACATCCCAACGCCATCCATATCACAGCCTCCAAAGGAGAGAAATCGATCAAGTTATTGGGGATTTCGCGCGGAGGGGGATTGATTGCGATCCTGGAAGTAGATGGATATCGATGTCGGTTTACCGCACAAAGTCGGACCTTGTTGATTCTGGCCAAGGACACCGAGGGCAGCATTGCATTTATCAGCAGTGTGTTGACCAATGAATTGTGCAATATCGCAACAATGACTGTAGACAGAAGTGGGAAAAGAGGCACAGCTAAATTAGTTTTCGAACTAGATGCACAAGTCCGTCCACTCACAATCTCTTATCTACAGAGTCTCCATTGGGTGGAGGAGGTCGTGTATTTGGACAAAATGGAAGAATAGTTTGCCCATTTGTCCATTCTGCCAATCCAGATATTTTTTCTGCCATTGGCTTGTTTGATTTCATAGAAAGCATAATTTTTGCCTTATGGTTAAGAACAGTTTATTATTCACGTTAATAGTTCTGAGTCTTTTTTTGTCAAAACTGCATGCTCAGGACGCTAATATCTGGAGTTTGCAGCGCTGCCTCGAACACGCCAGGGATCACAATATCCAGCTAAAACAAGCCCAGCTCAATGTAACAGGGAGTGAGGTTACCCTTGCTCAGGCCAAAGCTCGTCGGCTCCCCAATGCCAATGCAGGCTTGAATGCCTTTTCCCGATTGGGATATTTTGTCGATCCATTTACCAACGAACTAGATCAGCAGACCAGCCTCACCTTTGATTTTGGTGTCTCAAGTGGTGTCAACTTGTTCACCGGATTTCAAATCACCAATGGAATCAAGCAAGGCTTGGTCGATTTGGAGACCAGCAGAGCCGACCTCGAACAACAGGAATATGACCTTGCTCTCGACATTACCCTCGCCTATCTGCGTATTCTACAAAATGCTGAGTTCCTGGAAAGCACACGAATTCAAGTAGGATCTACCAAAGAACAAAGAGATCGAACCAAGAAACTGGTTGATGCTGGCTCATTGGCTCCCGCAGACTTGCTACAAATTGAATCTCAAATCGCCACTGAGGAACTCAATGTTGTCAATGCCCAAAATCAATTGGAATTGTCCTATCTGGCTTTACAACAGATCCTCAATCTTGATCCCAATGATAAGTTTGGCATTGAGAAATTGAGTCTTGATGATCCTGAGAGTGAGCTTTTGCCAATTTCTGCTCAGGATGTATACCAGTATGCCGCATCCAATCAGCCTTCTATTCGGAGTGCAGACCTGGGAGTCGAAAGTGCCATGATCGGGATTGACATTGCCAAAGGCCAACGCTACCCCAGCGTATCTGTAAGTGGAAGTGCAGGCACAGGATACTCCTCTGGGCGAGAACTCCTCACCTTCAATGACCAAATCAGTCAGAATGTCAGTGGGTCTCTTTCAGCAGGTTTGAGTATTCCGATTTACAACAGACGGCAAGCGATCTCCAGTATTGAACGGGCAGAAATCACCCTTCAAAATGCAGAGTATGTCGCTCAGCTTCGGCGACAAAACCTAAAGCAAATCATCGAACAAGCCTATCTGGATGCCAAAAGCGCTTTCAGCAGCTATAGTGCGACACAGCGTCAATACAGAGCACAGGAGACGAATTTTCAGAATATTGAAAAACAATTCAATCTGGGAATCTCTAATTCAGTGGATTATTTGGTTGCAAAGAATTCAATGAATATGGCCAGATTTGATTTATTGAGAACAAAATATACCTATTTGTTTCAAACCAAGGTATTAGATTTCTATCTTGGCAAACCTATCGGATTTTAGCGTACGGTATTATTCACCACAATGAGTTACACAACTAGCATTTTTTCCAGCCCAATCAGAATTGTTTTATTGATTGGACTGCTGGCATGTATGGCCTGCAGCAAACCCAAAGTAACGGTACAGACAGAAAGCAGTAAAATTCGGTCCATCTATGCACGAGTTGCAGAATCAGGGATTGTCCAGCCGACGATAGAAGTTCCTGTTGCACCTGATGTGTCAGGAGAGGTTGTCCATCTAGCCATCATTGAAGGGATGAAGGTCAAAGAAGGGGATCTTTTGGTTACCATCAGACCTGATGATTACAAAGCCCGCCTGGAGCAAGCAGATGCTTCTCTCAATCAGGCTAAGGCCAATTATTTGCAAACCAAGGCCAACCTCAGTCAGGCACGTGCGAATGTACTCCAGGATTCTGTTGCCTTGTTGCGGTCCAGGGGATTGTTTGATGAAAAGGTCGTCTCCAAAGTCGATCTCGAAAATGCCCAGCTTCGCTTCAATGTCTCCAAATCTCAGTATGAGGCTGCTGTGTACAACCAGCAATCTGCCTTCTATCAGGTGAGAAGTGCGGAAGCGTCTCGCAAACAGGCCAGACAGAATCTGGATCGAACCAATATCTATGCAGCGATGAATGGGACCATTACTCAACTCAATATCGAGTTAGGAGAACGAGTGGTGGGGACATCTCAGATGGCGGGCACCGTCATTCTGAAAATCGCGGATCTGTCCAGCATGGAGGTTGTGGTAGAAATCAATGAAAATGATATCATCAATGTCAATCTGGGCGATTCGGCCAAAGTCGAAGTTGATGCCTATCCCGACAACATCTTTTATGGCAATGTCACCGAAATTGCCTACTCTGCCATCCAGACCAATATGGCAGCGACTGATCAGGTAACCAACTTTGAGGTCAAAGTCAAAATCGATCCCACCTCCTATATCGCGGCTCTGGGAGCGGACTATGTCAAGTCGAAGGGCGAAAGCCCCTTCAGACCGGGTATGACCTCTCTGGTGGAGATCTACACCAATCAAGAAGAAGATGTCCTTGTTATCCCCATACAAGCAGTCACGCTCCGAGCGTCAGAGGATTCTTCCGGTTCCGAAGAGCAGCAAGAAGTGGTGTTTGTCCATTCTGGCAAAAAAGTATCCCAGGTCGCCATTGAGACGGGCATTAGCGATAACCAACTCATTCACATCAAATCCGGTCTCAAGGTAGACCAGAAAGTAGTAATTGGTCCCTATTCCACGCTCACACGAACACTGAAAGATGGCATGGAGGTAGAAGAAGGCCAGGAACGTAGCCGTGGGTGGGGAGGCGGAAACGAGTAAGTTGAGTCCTTGGCTATTGAGTCCAACGAAAGTCAGCAGAAGAATCAGACCTTATATCTCTACCTATTAGATTCTCACGCTTCTCGTCCAGTTACCAACTGTTCGGAATAAGCGAACGTTTCGAGTAGGGAGTTGAGAAATGGGCAGCCCATTTCCAACTCCCTACTCGTCAGTCTAGGAAGCTCTCTTATTCAATCATCAATTTCCCCGTATAGCGATTCAGCTTCCCGGTGATTTGAAACAAGTACAAGCCTGCTCCCAATTCTTCTCGGTTGAGAACGATCTCCGTTGTTCTGACTCCCTCAAATCGTCGAACTTCTTTTCCTCTGACATCCATCACCACGATCTCAAATACTCTTTGGGCTGGATTCGAGAACTGGATGCGAGTCTGCTGAGAAAAGGGATTGGGAACCACCTTCACAGATCTGCCAAACACATCTTCAATTCCTGTCGTGAGTGGGATACTGAAGAGGACCGTATCGACCCCACAGGAATTGCTCACAATGAGCTTCCCATTGAAGGTACCAGACGCTGCATAGGTGTGTTTGGGTGATGGATCTGTACTGTAGTTTCCATCCCCAAAGTCCCAAATCCATGTATCTGCATGAAGAGAACTGTCCGTAAACTCTACCTGTAGGCCTTGAATATCCGTTCCAAAGCTTCCAACAGGCAGTTGCGTTACATCCACGTCGATGCTGTCTGAGACGCTAATGCCAAGCGCATCCGTTATGGTTAAGGTATAGAATCCAGGAGTGCTTACTGCTGTAGGGTAGTTGATTTCTGTATTGTTGTTTCCTTGCGCTCCTGTATTCCATTCATAGCTATAGGGGGCCAGACCAGTTTGAGCCAATACTGCCATAATCGAATCTCCTGGACATAATTTCACATCAGCAAGAAAATCCAATGCCATAGGAGAATAAATCGTGTTCACCACCTCATTGGTAATGATTGGATCGTTGAAGTCAAAATAGATAGCACTCGAATTGGTAATCTGATCTCCTAATTCCAGGCTTCCCTGATGGTTCAGTTGGAAGCTTATATGTCCCTGACTGCCCGCAGGATCACTGGCCGAGTCTGGCAGGTTGATATTGGCGAAGGTGAATACCAGAATGCTGTCTTCCTCCACATCCAGGGTATAGACATGGCTATGGTTCATTTGGCGATAGCTGCCGATATTCAGATTCGGATGAATGGTATCCCGGATCACCACGAATTGGGCAGGGAAGTTCCCGGTATTTTGAAAACGAATCGTATAGACCATTTCATTTTCGTGTGCTTCGATAAAGCCTTCTTCCCCAAAGCCAGTGGGCGATACTTGCTTGTCATTGGGATCATACGATCCTACTGTTGAACTGACATCGACAAATACATTGTTTCCAGGTGTGGTATCTCCGGGAATGGGATGAATGGTCGCAATAGTTGTCAGGGAATCTCCAATCGAAGCAGTGCTGTCGATGACCCCATAGATCTTGATCCATTCCATCTGTCCGGGAACCATCGGATTGATTTGCCAGGTGAGAGAGTGGGCCACAGGATCATACACTACCGGCGTCACATTTGTGCTGTCATAACTCATAAGAGAATCCAGCTCAAATTCTACTGTTGCATTCACCGGCAGATTCCCATCATTGTAGGCATGCAGACTATACACATACGGGAAACCCGGATTGTTCCATCCAACAAAACTGCCACTTATTCTAAGATCCTGTACCGGAATCACGTCCATGGCAAAATCAACCCCGGTTGTATCTGAGGAATAGGTTCCCAAAGTCAAGCTATGCTGCCCGTTGGTTGGACACAGAGGACTGAGGTACATCGATGGAGCAGGTTGCGCTTCGAATACATACGCTCCGGTATCCACATGGACCGTATAATTGCCATTGGCATCGGTAAAGGTGGCGGAACCAGGCGTGATCTCAATGAACATATAGGCAATCCCCAATTCGTTGGTGTCCTGCACACAGTTGCCATTGAGATCGTAATAGGCGGTTCCACTTACAGAAACAAAGCAACTGTCCGGGGATTCCAGAAAATATACTTCATGTTGTGGACAGCCGTTTACATCGGTTACCGTAACAGAATATCCACCAGGAAGAATTCCTGTCAGCGGATTGGACTGTGAACCATTGCTCCAGTCAAAGGTATATGGTGCACTTCCACCAAATACTTGCACATCAATTTGTCCCCCATTGCCATCACAATCTGGAGGAGTAATGGAAGGCACCAAAGCGAGTTCATTGGCATTGATATAGAAGGTATCAGAGAGAGAAAGCGTTCCGGCCGAATCTGTCACATCCACCCAATATGTTCCCGGTGGCAAATTATTGAGGTCTTCCGTTGTAGCGCCAGTATTCCAGAGGAAAGTATAGGGAGGCACACCACCGTGAACGGTCAAGTCAATCGATCCTGTACTGTCATTGCACTGGGTATCCATTGTAATTGCCCCTAAGCAGGGACCAGAAACGTCTACATAATAGGTTTCTAGCGTATGTAGGGGATAAGGGCAGGTTTCGTCATAAGCACTCAAGACAAATGGGTAGATCTGATTGATATCTGAGGAATCCGGTGTCCAGGTAACTTCCATCACTGCAGGATTGCTCCCACTGATCACGATCTGCGCACCAGACAATACCTGACTGATAGAACTTGAGAGTGTCAAAGAATCATTGACATTCGGGTCAAGTGCCGCCACCTTAAAGGTAATCGGTGTTCCGGGACAAGCCCCCACAGAATTTGCCGACAAGGCTTGCCCACCATTGACGAGCTGAATCGGACTCGTGACGGGTGCCTGACCGGTATCACAGGTAGTCACGATGATCTGCAGATCCCGTACCAGGGACCCGACCTGAACGCCATTCCTGTATTCGTCCACACGTACACACAATATTCCAACCTCCAGGGAGGCCAATGAATCCGGCACAAAGGTCAACCATCCTGTAATCGGGTCCAGGTTCACACTCCAGTGTGGTCCAAGCGGGGTTTGAGGAGAATAACCCAGATTGTATCCTGCAGGAATTCCAGGATTGTCGAAGCAACTGGTTAGGGAATACACCAATGAATCTCCTTCAGGATCTACCCCTCCTTGTGGAACGGCAGTAGAGGTCCCCAAGCAGATATGCACAGCAGGGTCTTCTGTGAAGGTAGGAGATTCGTTACAAGTAGTATCATTCGGGCGAATGGTGATCCCTCCAATATACATAGCATCGCTGGCAGCACCGGATGTGATCGCATTGTTTCGACAACAGTTGTCCCATTCCAGCTCATATGTATTACAATTGGCCAGACAGAAATTGTAATCTCGTGTCCAAATGGCACCAACGACGCCAAAAACGGAAGAATTCAGGTCCGTACAATTACTCACGCCTCCAGGGCACAGCTGTGTTACCTCCTGATAAGACTGCAAGGTCCAGTTATTGGTCGCAACAGGACTGGAGCATTGCTGACCTGGAAGGTCAGGAATCCCTGTGATCTGAAACCCAAGTCCCGGATCTGGCGGAGGGTTAGGGCTTACAAAATTAATCGGAACATAGGACCCTCCCAGCATGAATGCACCACCACAATCATAATAGGTGCGGTGATAAATCCTGTAATTACAAGAATCAATACATTCATAAGTAATTTCTGCTCCCAGGAGGTGAGTAGCTTGGGAAGATTGCATAGAAATTATCATCATGCCTATACAGGCACATGACATCCAGAAAAACTTCTTCATGGTAAAGTAGATGTGTTTAGGTAAATATTCAGAAAAGTGTAGTGATGAAGTAGGAAAATAGACAGGAAAAAGGAGAGTCGCAAGTTTCAAACTCAAAAATTCTTATCATTTTCTACTGACTATGAGGAAGTTACGAAATGACTTCTCTCCTTTTCTTACCTTTTATCTTTTCATATTTTTCATCTTTCCTAAGATTTCAATTTCAATAGATTATCTAAAAAAATGATCTTGAATAGGAAATACTCAGCTGTTTCCTCATTCTTTCAGAGGTCAGCCTAGATAAGCCTCTGAATAACAAGGATTCCGCCTATCTATTCTTTTTTTCTTCAGCAAATCAGGAGAATCCAGGCAGAAAGTGTTTCCATCAATCTCTGCCTCGGATTCTCCCCTTTTATCCAACTTATTTTATCAGAAGTTTGCCAGAATAATATTTTTCATTTCCCGATAGATGAAAAAGATAAATTCCCTGACTCAAGTCATCTCTATGGAATACCGTTTCTTCTGAGCTAAGATTCCTAAGCTCCCAAACGATTTGACCTTGAAGATTTAATACGGTTAATGTGAAGGGTTCTTTGTTCGGATTCGCAAATTGAATGGTGGTCTGAAGCGAAAATGGATTTGGGATAATCTGAACAGAACGCTGAAATTCATCCTCAATAGATGTTGTCAGGAATACTGGAATGTCTGTGATATCAGATCCACAGGGATTATTGACAAAAAGTTGAGCCTGATAAGGGCCTTCGCTTGTATAGGTATGGACGGGGGCAAGATCCGCACTTCCTGTCCCATCGCCAAAATCCCACCACCTGCTCTGCGAATGTGAAGAAGAATCCATAAACTGTACTGTTAAGCCCTGAATATCCGTAGTTGCCATCGCTACTGGTGTTGGGAGCACCTCCACATACACACTGTCCAGCATCTCAATCCCCAGGGCATCTACCACACGAAGTCTGTACACGCCGGAAGAATCGATGGCAAAGGACGAGGAGCTATCTGCACTCGACATGCCTGCTCCATCATTCCAGCTATAATGAAAGGGTGGCAAGCCTTGTTGAAGAAGATGAGCATGGATGTCCTCTCCCTCACACAGCACAGAATCCAGATCGAATGCCACACTCATCGGGGAATATATGGTATTGAGCACCTCATTGGTAATGATGGGTTCATTGAAATCAAAATAGATGGCGGCAGAATTGGTGATTTGATCGCCCAGGGAAAGTGTTCCATTGTGTTCGAGGCTGAAACTGACCATTCCCTGGCTACCAGTCGGATCGCTGGCAGAATCTGGCAGATTGATATTGGCAAAGGTAAAGACCAGAATGCTGTCTTCCTCCACATTCAGGGAATAGACATGGCTGTGCGTCTTGGGTCGATAGGTTCTGAGATCCAAATTGGGATGAACCGTATCGCGAATCACAACATATTGAGCAGGGAAATTTCCGACATTTTGAAAGCGAATGGTATAACGCATTTCATTTTCATGGGCTTGAATAAAACCTTCTTCCCCGAATCCTGCTGGACGAACCTGCTTGTCATTGGGATCATAAGGCCCCAGTACTATACCAGTATCCAAAAACACATTGTTCAAGGGGGTAGAATCGCCGACTATAGGAGAAATCTGTGAGAGGATTGATAAATTATTTCCAATCGAAGCAGTAGTATCGATGATCCCATAAATTTTAATTCCCTGTGCATGTCCTGGAATCATTGGATGGATTTGCCAACTGACTGTATGCGTCACCGGATCATATGTCATCGGTCCGAAATTGCTACCACCATATATCATCAGGGAATCAAGTTTCACCTCCACTGTCGCATTAAGCGAGAAGTTGCCAGTATTATAGATATGAATCCAATACAAATAGGATATGCCTGGGCTGGCCGCACTTAAAAGTGATCCTGTTATTTGTAAATCTTGCACAGGAATTAACTTCATAGCGAAATCAAGCCCAGAACTATCTGCATTGTATGTAGACAGGTTGAGGATATGTTCACCATTAAAAGGACAAATTGGCTGCAAATAGCTTCCACTAGTTGGTTGGGCTTTCAGGATATAGCTCCCTGTGTCCACCTGTATACTATAGTTGCCATTCACATCAGTAAAGGTAGAGTATCCAGGGCTTAGCTCGATGAACAGATATGGAATTCCCAACTCTCCAGGGTCCTGAGTACAATTCATGTTCAGGTCATAATATGCCTTTCCACTGACCTCAACAAAGCAACTATCCGGGGAGTCAAGGAAAAAGACTTCCTGTTTGGGACAGGCATTGGCATCTTCTACCAAAACTGAATATCCTCCTGGAGATAAGCCAGTGATCTGATTGTTTTGGGACCCTGTATTCCATTGAAAGCTATAAGGCATCAAGCCCCCGGAAGGAATCAACTCTATTTCGCCTCCATTTCCGTCACAGTCTGGTGAAAGAAAGATAGGGTTCAATAAAATATCAGTCGAATTTATAAAAAAGGTATCCGTGTGTAGCAATCCCCCTGTTCCATCCCAAATATCCACCCAATAGGTCCCCGGGATCAGATTGGATAGATCTTCTGTCATGGCTCCTGTATTCCATTGATAGGTATAAGGAGGGATCCCCCCCCAAACGATCAGGTCAATGACTCCTGTACTATCATTACATGCTGTATCAGTAGTCAGAGCACCGACACAAGAATCGGAAACTGAAATGAAGTTGGATGACATACTATACATGGGATATGGACAGGATTCATCATAGACCCCTAATAAAAGTTCAATCACCCGATTGGCATCTGAAGAATCAGGAGTCCACATCACCTCCAGAACAATGGGGTTACTTCCTGATATATTTACCTGCGCAGAAGGAAGGGTTTGGTTTAAGCCATGCACCAAGGTCAGGGTTTGTGAAACGTCTGGGTCATAACTGACAATCTCAAAATGCAGGGGTATTCCTGGACAAGCTTCCAAGGTATCATACGAGATCCCCTGCCCACCATTGAGCAATTGAATATCCCCAATGACTGGCTGTCCGGAAGTGTCGCAAGCCAGGATTGTTACCTGAATATCACGTGTGATCGATCCAATCAAGTTCCCATTTCTGTATTCATCCACCCGGATACACATCACTCCGACCTCCAGACTTGCCAAAGAATCAGGAACGAAGGTCAACCAACCCGTAGCAGGATCCAGATTGACTGCCCAATGCGGTCCCAAAGGAGCCTGTGCGCCATATCCAGGCAAATAAGAAACCGGCTGAGATGGCTGAGATAAACAATTGGTCAGAGAATAGACCAGGGAATCTCCTTCCTGATCTATAGCTCCTTGCGAAATCGAAGTAGGAGCATGTTGACATATGGTAACAGAAGGATCTTCCAAAAATGAAGGAGAACCATTGCAAATGGTATCTGGATAGATGCTGACTCCGCTTAGGACAAGTGCATTTGATAGACCTGTAGAGGTAATAATTGCACTTCGACAACAATTTGCCCAGGAAATATCATATTGATCACAATCGGTATTACAAAAATCATAATCCCTATAATAAGATACCAAAGCAACTCCATGAACGCCAAACAGGGTAGCATTGGGATCGAAACAATTACTAACAACTGTCGGACAAAGCTGTGTCACCTCTTCATAGGTTTCCAAGGTCCAGGAGCCCAAAGCTATAGGGCTCGTACATCCTTGACCTGGTGAGTTAGGTATTCCTGTGATGAAATTCATCGGATTAGTGAATCCTGGGGGATTAGGATTAACGGTATCAATGGGGACAAATGAGGATATTCCAAACCCTCCACAATCATAATAATTGTTAACATAAATCCGATAGGTACAGGAATCGACACAGGAATAGGAAATTTCGGCCCCTAGAATGTGAGTGGCATAAACATCTAGGCCGCTTCCGATCAGGATTGAACAGATCAGAAAAAGAGGAAATAGTAATTGTTTCATGGAAATGGGATTTAGCACGTGTATAATAGCAGTGAACTCGTATGTGCTATCCAGTTAGTCAATCAATAACTTCCCCGTATAGCTCAAGCTTGCATTCCTCAATCGGAAGACATACAATCCGGAGCTTAAATTGGATCGGTTGACAAGCACTTCATCCGTTTGAACAGCTGCATATCGTCGGATTACTTTTCCTTGCACATCCAGGATGATAAGCTCAAATCGCTCTTGAGTGGGATTGCTGAATCGGATGCGGGTCTGCCTGGAAAATGGATTGGGAAGGACTTCGACAGATTGCGCAAATGTGGTTTCCAGACCAGTTGTGAGATTCAGGTCCAAAAGCAGTGTATCTGCCCCGCAGGCATTGTTCACAATCAAGCGGATGGAATATTCTCCTTCTTCGGAATAAAGATGGGAGGGAGAAGCGCTAGTTGACGTATCCCCATCCCCAAAGTCCCAGAGCCAGGAATCTGCATGCAAGGATGCATCTATCATTTCTACTTGCAAACCTTGAATATCCATCGTCGCCTGCGCAATCGGAACTTGTTGTACTGGTACAAAGAGGCTATCTGTCACGATGATCCCTAATGCATCTTCTACTGTCAAAGAATATAAGCCTGGGTTGTTGACTTCTGTGGGATACATGATCTCCGATTGATTGGAATCCTGCACCCCTGTATTCCACCAATATCGAAAGGGAGCCAAGCCTGTCTCTACCAACATCCCCACAATCGAGTCTCCGGGACACAATTCTTCATCCAACACAAAATCCAAAGCCATAGGCTGATAAATTGTATTCACCACTTCATTCGTAATTACCGGATCGTTGAAATCAAAGTAGATAGCGGCAGAATTCCTGATTTCTTCTCCGAGGGCCAACATTCCTTCATGCAGCATCTTGAATTGCACAAATCCCTGGCTCCCAGCAGGATCACTGGTAGAATCTGGCAAATCAATGTCTGCAAAGGTGAACACCAATATGCTGTCTTCCTCTACTGCCAGGGTATAGGAATGGCTATGTGCCAACGCTTGAAAACTACTCAGGTCCAGATTGTGATGGATGGTATCTCTGAGCACAACATATTGTGCAGGGAAATTCCCGGTATTTTGAAAGCGAATGGTATAGAGCATCTCCTTCTCATGGGCCTGGATGAATCCTTCCTCTCCAAAGCCAGTTGGCGAGACTTGCTTGTCATTCGGATCATATGAAGCCACGATCGGAATCGTATCCAGAAATACATTGTTTCCTGGAGTTGTATCTCCTATAATGGGCGTAAGACTTGCTGCCAGATCCATCAATGTCCCTAACATCGCTGTGCTGTCAATGATTCCATGAATCTGAATCGAGACCCACTGTGCTGGCTGCATCAGACCAAGATCGTAGAGCAAGGAATGTGAAGTTGAATCATAGGTAAATGGGCTAGTATTCGTACTCCAAAATTCCATCAAGGAATCCAGTTCCACTTCCAGGTCAGCATTGGCACTCACATTTCCGGCATTATATACATAGAAATAGAGGATAAAAGGGGTGCCTGGCACAGCACTCCCCATGCCACCATTGACTGTTAAATCCTGCACAGGGATGATTTCCATTGCAAGATCGATCCCCGTCGTATCGTCAAAATAGGATGAGAAAGAGAGATGATGTTGACCGCTTCCGGGACAGACTGGCCCCCAAAAGCTTCCCGCAGCAGGAAGAGCCTCCACCACATAACTTCCGGTATCCACTGAGACAGTATAATGCCCATTTGCATCTGTAAAAGTAGCTGAACCTGGATTGATTTCTACATACATATAGGGGATGCCCAGCTCTGTTGAATCTTGTATACAATTCCCATTATCATCATGAAAGACCGTTCCACTGACTGATACCTGGCAACTATCTGGTGGATCAAGGATAAAGACTTCATGCACCGAACAGCTATTGGAATCTATCACTGTTACCGAATATCCCCCTGGAGACAAACCACTTGCCGTGCTTGTTTGGTCTCCATTGCTCCAAAGATATGACAAGGGAGGAGTTCCGCCACTCACTTGCACATCAATCTGTCCGCCTATGCCATCACAATCCGGTGAGGTTTTTGTAGCACTGAGAATCAAATTGTCAGAATTGATCACAAATGTATCAGTCAAGGTATTGAGGCCAGTAGAATCGGTCACATCTACCCAATAGGTCCCTTGTCCCAACTGATGTAGGTTTTCTGTTGTATCTCCGGTATTCCAGAGGAAACTGAGGGGGGCAATCAAGCCAGATATAGTCAAGTCAATGGACCCAGTGCTGTCATTGCATACCGTCGGCTGAGTTATTGCTTGTAAACAGCCTCCCTCTACCTGTACATAGAAGTGTTTAGAAGCATACATCACAAAAGGACAAGTCTCGTCATAGGCGCTCATGACAAAGAAATATTCTTGCCCTGCGGCTGAAGAGTCTGGTGTCCAATCTATCTGCATGCTCGCCGGATTGGTTCCGGATACTGTGATTTGCGCCCCTTGTAACACTTGCTCTACGGAACTGGAAAGGGTCAGAATATCCTGAGCATCTGCATCGGTAGCAGTAATTGACATAGTCGTCGGCACTCCTGGACACACCTTGATGGTATCAGAAGAAAAGCTCTGCCCGCCACTCAGCGCCTGAATCCCTCCAATTGTTGGAACCTGAGAGGAACCCAAGGAAAATGACACCACACTTACTTCCAAATCTCTCACATATGTGCCGATCAATACACCATCCCTATATTCTTCCACCAAGACACAAATCGGGGCCAGTTCATTTTGTGCAAGAGGCCCTGGGTCAAAGCTTATCCAACCAGTATGTGAATCAATGGATACAGACCAGTGAGGTCCAAATGGCGCCTGTGTAGAATAACCCGTATTATATCCTACTGGCATAGAGGCATTTTGATAACAATCTGTTAAGGAAAATACCAATGAATCTCCATCAGGATCTACGGCTCCGTAAGGAGCAGAGGTTGTATTTCCCAAAAAGATGTAGGTGATCGGATCAGGTATAAATACCGGTGCAGTGTTGAAACTAGAGTCATTGAGATGGATCACAACATTGTCCAGAAATGTTCCATCATTTGCTGCCCCGGAGGTGACTGCATTGTTTCTACAACAATCACTCCACTCCAATTGATAATCATCACACGTGCTGGCACAAAAATCATATACCCTACTCCATTTTGCAGCAGCAACGCCACTGATGAAAGCTTGTAGATCATCACATTTGCTGCTCATACTGGGGCACAATTGTGTTACCTCTGTATAGGATTCCAACACCCAATTTCCCACAGTCACTGGATCTGTACAGAGCTGTCCGGGAAAGGTCGGAATTCCTTCGATCTCAAAATTTCCGATGGTCAGAGCTGGTGCAGGAGGAGGATTCGGAGTACTATAGTTGATCGGGACATATCCCCCAAAACTCATAAAGGCATTGCCGCAATAATAATAGGCACTTTGATAGACTTTGTAAACACAGGAATCTACATGCTCATAGCTCAGTTCCATGCCCATATAATGGGAGGCCATGGAGGATTGACTTGACAGTAGAAAAATGCTGATGCTAAGCGTGGCAACCAGATGAGATTGTTTCATGGCAGTGTGTGATGAAGATGATTGTAAAAAAGAAATGTAGACAGGAAATGTGAAACGCACAAATTTCACAAGCAAAAAAATCCTGCATTCATCCCTGATTATGAACCAATTACAAAACGACTCAAATCGGTTTTCTTACTTTTTTTCCTCCTATATTTTCCTTCATCTTTTAGGCATTTCAGATGGTCCTTTGGGGAATCATGCTGATAAATGGATGCAAAGGGCATGCAGATTTTCCCTATAAAAAACAGACTCCTTGGAAGGATGATTGGAATCATCTGCGCTTTATATACTTGGGCTTTCGAACTTTCCTCAATTGGGAGAATCCAGACATTTCCAAATATAGTTGGTTGCTGTTCTGAATTCTCCCCTTTTATTTATCTCATTTTATCAAAAGCTTGCCAGAATAATTTTTTTCTTCTCCGCTAAGATGAAATAGATACATGCCTCTGCTCAGGTCGGCGCGATGCAGGATCACTTGTCCAGTGCGGATATGGGAGATCCTTCGTACGACTTTGCCTCTTGTATCCATTACCACCAAGCTAAGTGGTGTCTGATCAGAATGATCAAAGCGGATGATACATTGCTCCGAAAAAGGATTGGGCACAACCTCCACAGAAGCAGCAAACAAATCTGCCACACTGGTGGTAAGTGAAATATCAAATACAGTTGTATCCTCCCCGCAGACATTACTCACGATCAATCGGACCTGATAGTCTCCAGAGTTAGCAAAGCTATGAGAAGGAGAAACTTCAGAAGATGTATTCCCATCTCCAAAGTCCCACAACCAGCTCTCTGCGAAGGAAGAAGAATCTGTTAGAGAAATCACGAGTCCCTGAATGTCTAGCCCAGCATGCGCAATCGGCAAAGATTCCACTGTAATGTTCACACTGTCTGTTACCCTAATCCCAAGCGCATCTTCCACTGTCAGGCTATACAGACCAGAAGCAGATACCTCTATCGGATACATGATCGCCATTTGATTGCTATCCTGCAGACCTGAACTCCACTGATAACGAAAGGGTGCCAAGCCTGTTTCTGCTAACATCCCCACCAGTGAATCTCCTGGACAAAAGGGATCATCATGCAGGAAATCCAGACTCATGGGCGAATAAATAGTATTCAGCACCTCATTGGTGATGATCGGATCATTGAAGTCAAAGTAGATCGCTGCGGAATTACTAATCTGATCACCAAGGGACAAAGTACCTTCATGAATCAGTTTGAATTGAACAAATCCCTGGCTATCATCTAGATCACTTGCAGAATCCGGCAATTGGATATCCGCAAAGGTGAAGATCAAAATACTGTCTTCCTCCACATCCAATGTGTAGGGATGGCTGTGGGTCATGGCCTGATAGCTGCTCAGGTCCAGATTGACGTGGATGGTATCCCGGATAACCACATATTGAGCAGGATAGTTCCCTGTGTTTTGGAAACGGATGGTATAGAGCATTTCCTTTTCATGTGCCTGGATGAAACCACGGTCACCAAAGCCTGTGGGGGAGACGGATTTGTCATTTGGATCAAAGGAGCCTACAGTAAAACTGCTGTCCACAAAGACATTGTTACCAGGTGTACTGTCCCCCTGAATCGGAGTTACGGTGGATGTCGATAGCAACAAGCTTCCTATTCCTGCTGAAGCATCCGTGATCCCGGATACCCAGGCCCCAAATGAATGACCTGGTAGCAAAGAATCCAGATGCCAGGTCAGAATACGGTTCATCGTATCATGAGAATCAGGCGTAACACTGCTATAGCTGAAACTGAGCAATGAATCATATTGCCATGTCACTGTCGCATCCATGGGCATGCTTCCATCATTGTATGCTTGGATATAGTAGGTGTACAAAAAACCGGGATTCGCCCATGTCAGGAAACTTCCTACAATCCGAAGATCCTGAACCATCACCATATCCATTGCGAAATCCAATCCAGAAGTATCTGCATCAAAAGAAGTCAGGTTCAGAAGATGTTGAGCATTAGCAGGACAGATGGGCGAAAAATAACTTCCTTGCGTTGGCACCTGAATGTTGATCTGGCCTGTATCCAACTCCACTGCATAGTGCCCATTCGCGTCAGTGAAAGTAGCAGAACCTGGGGACAGATCAATGTACAAATATGGAATCCCTGATTCATTGCTGTCTTGCACACAATTGCCATTCAAATCATAATACGCTGTTCCACTGACTGACACAAAGCAACTGTCTGGATATTCGAGAAAGTATACTGCTTGCTTTGTACATTGATTGGTATCCGAAACAAGCACAGAATAGCCTCCTGGCATAATTCCGGCAATCACACTATCCTGAGACCCTGTATTCCAGTCAAACGTATATGGGGCTGTACCACCTGTGATGTTCAATCCAATCGATCCGCCAATTCCATCACAATTTGTTGGGATGATCGTCGGGGTCAGGACCAGATCCACAACAGGTGCATTCGGGTCAATGAAAAAGCTCGTACTGGATAGGCTTGCAACATTCCCACAAAAATCAGTTACTGTGTCGACCAAAGAGAGGGTATATGTACCAGGAAGCGAAATAGGAGGGATCGTTGAAATCTGAAAATTAGCCTCCACGATTCCTCCCAAGGCACAGTCGATCCCACTGACAGCAGAAACCATAAAGGGCCCTCCAGGACCTGTAAGTGTAAAATCCAGGGAGTCAACCGTGCTACACAATAGGGATTCGGAGAACCAAACATTGACATCATCAGATCCACAAACAACCTGTGCAGAATCTAGTGTCGGTGCAATGGTATCTGAAATACCGGTGGTCGAAGCCGAAAAATCCAGAGTAAAACCATTTCCTGTCCCACTCCAATTGCTAATATAGATGGCATAGGTTTCTCCTGCAATCACAGGGATGGGGGCTTCATTCGTTGGACCAGGAAGGCCATTCGCACCTGTTGTGCCACCAATACCAGACCAGTTGCATCTTACCTCCAAAGTTGGGTTCGTTGCAATATCTCCACAATTGGCATTGGTCAGATTATACACCGCCCAATCATAATCATCAACTGAAGCCAAGGGGATAAGACTGAAGGCCAACACGCCAGAATCTTGTGTTGTTAAGGTATACCAATGTCCATTATTCTCTCCGCCATTCAGACATGAAATAGTCGGGGTGACCTCTGAGGGATTCAGACCTTCTCCAATGTATGCGTTGGGTTGCAGAATACTGGTTTGGCAGATCGGCAATGCTCCGATACAATCTTGCTCTGGTTGTAGAGGAGGAAGTGGTTGGGCAAAGAGAGAGAGTGGACCAAGACCAATCCACAAACAGCTTATCGCCAGAACGTACACCCTCTCCTTGGACAGAAAACATGAACCTTTGTGGAAATGGATAAGAGAAGGCAAGAATTCAATGCTTATTGAAAAATAGCCATGTGTCCGCAAAGCCTCCTGAAAGAGTACTCCCGAAGTTGATTTTTTTTTCATGAGATGTGCAAGATTAAGTAGGTAGAACAATAAATGTGGGAAAAGCCACTGAAAGTACAAATTTTCAGAAACTCCTGTTTGAGATCTATTTTTATTTTGATCGAATAGCTTCTCGTTCGGGATTTGAAAAACAAATCATGGTCTGCCCCGAAAAAGGGCGACCAGTCAAGTACTTCAAATAAACCATGTTGGGGGTAATTGATGGTTTTGAGTAAAATTCATCTCCCTATTGAAACACTATCAGACTCCAAATTCCCAAGGAGAAGCTCTATCTGCTTCCATTCCACGCCTAACTTTTCCCCAAAATTCCCTACCTTTGATTCAGAAAAAATCGTTCCCAAATTCAACACTCTTTTGGAATTTCTCGATCATCTCAATGAAGCCCAACGTGAAGCCGTAACCAATATTGATGGGCCTCATATGGTCATTGCTGGGGCAGGCAGTGGAAAGACTCGTGTCCTTACATATCGTCTCGCGTTCATTCTCTCGCAAGGTCTGGCCTATCCGCAGGAGTTATTGGCACTGACTTTCACCAACAAGGCAGCGAGAGAGATGAAAGAAAGAATCTATCGGCTGGTGGGAGTGGAAGCAAGAAGTGTAGTGATGGGAACCTTCCACTCGATTTTTTCGAGAATCCTGCGGATCGAAGCTGAGAAGATTGGCTATACGTCTTCCTATACGATCTACGATTCGGACGACTCTCAGCGTCTGATCAAGGCTTTGCTCAAGGAGCAATTACTCGATGACAAGGTATTCAAACCGCGCGTGATCCAGAATGCCATCAGCGCCTGCAAAAACCGTCTGATCTCTCCCAAGGAATATCAGGAAAGTGCTGTCGATGACTTCAACCGAAAGGTCGCCAAGATCTTCGAAGCTTATGAAAAGCGCCTCTTCAAAGCCAATGCCATGGACTTTGATGATTTGCTGTTGAAACCCATCCTGTTGTATCGATCGCATCCGGATATTCTCTACAAATACCAGCATCGCTTCAAATATATCATGGTGGATGAGTATCAGGATACCAACCATGCCCAATATATCCTGACGAATATGCTGGCTGCAGCCCATCAAAATATCTGCGTAGTCGGGGATGATGCCCAGAGTATCTATGCGTTCCGGGGTGCCAATATTGCAAACATCCTCAACCTCAAAAAGGATTATCCTGACCTCAAAATCATGAAACTGGAGCAGAATTATCGCTCCACTAAGAATATCGTCCAGGCCGCCAATTCCGTCATTGCCCGCAACCGGGACCAAATCGAGAAGAATGTCTTCACCGCCAATGAAGAAGGAGAGCTGATCCAGCTGGTCGAAGCAACAAGCGAACAGGATGAAGCCAAACGCGTCAGCAGCCAGATCCGTGAACAAAAACAGGTCTTTAGTTACTTCAATCGTGATTTTGCCATTCTCTACCGAACCAATGCCCAGTCCAGGGCCATGGAAGACGAATTGAGAAGAGCCGGGATCAAATACAAGGTATTTGGTGGATTGTCTTTTTATCAAAGGAAAGAAATCAAAGACACAGTCGCCTACCTGCGCATCGCCATCAACCCACAGGACGAGCAAGCCATTCTTCGTATCATCAACTACCCTACCCGCGGCATTGGCAAGACATCTCTGGAGCGAATCACGATTTTTTCAGAGACCCAACCCTCTCTGTGGGAAGCCTTGGTCAATATTGAGAAATCCGGCATGAGCGCCCGGGTGGTCAAGAAGATCAAGGAATTTGTGATTCTCATCAAGAGCTTTGGCGTGATTGCCCGCAAGTCAGACGCTTATACAGCAGCTGCTCATATTGCCAAGCATTCTGGCATCCTCACTCATCTTCACAGTGAGCATGATGTAGACAGCCTCAGCCGTTGGGAAAATGTACAAGAACTCCTGAATGCTGCGCAAGCATTCACAGAAGATCCTGATACAGAAGAAGATAGTCTGGAAAGTTTTCTGGCAGATATTTCGCTCTTTACGGATGCAGATACCAAAGAGGAAGATGATGATTATGTCTCTCTCATGACCATTCACTCGGCAAAAGGATTGGAGTTCAATTCAGTCTTTCTGGTCGGGATGGAAGAGAATCTCTTTCCAAGCAGCCTGTCTATTGAATCTCGGACTGACCTGGAAGAAGAACGTCGACTCTTCTATGTGGCAGTAACTCGTGCCAAAAAGCGATTACATCTCAGCTATGCACGCTCCCGCTATAAGTATGGCAATATCCAATTCAATGACTTGAGTCGATTTGTAGACGAGGTAGATGAAAAGTATCTGCGCCGTCCCAGTCAGGCTGCCTGGCGAACTGCTGCTCCTGCAAGTCCCAGACGACGCTCTATTGTCGACAAGCGGCAGAACAATCTTCGACCGCTACGAGAAGTCAGCAAGTCCGAACCAGAAAATTTTGAAGCCGCTGATCCATCTGAGATCAAGGAAGGACAACAGGTTCTCCACCCCAAGTTTGGCCGTGGCATGGTCAAAGTCGTGGAAGGAGAGGGCAATGGCAAGAAGGCAACTGTGGTCTTCAACACCAAAGGACGTCGGGTCTTGCTGCTGAAATACGCAAAGTTGCAGATTTTGGATTGAGGCATGAAAGCGCTTCGATCATCTGATGTGCCAGAAAGATTGGTAATATATCTGCATTTATGAAGATGAAATCAATCTCTCCCTAAGCGCAACATCTTCAATCTCATTTTCATTCCTTAGCATCATCAGCTTTCCGATGATTTGGTACAGCGTCTCATCATCTTCAACAGGCAACCGCTTGCCGAACTTCCTTTTGACAGGCTTGATCTCTGCCACGAAATCCAGATGCTCCTGTGAATCATAGATCTGGGCATGGCCACTTCCCAGATTGATGCGATAGGTATTGTAGATGCCTGTCAAGACTACATAGTTTCCGTCAAAGCGCAAGGCCTTCTTATTGATTGTCGGCAAGATTTTCTGAAGAATTTGTCTGCGAACGACTGCGGAGGGATTGTCAGTAAAATTCCCAATAGCCATTTTGCGGTGATAATCCTCCCAATCACTCACATTGGCCAGCAGTTCAGGGTCATGCACCACACTACTGGTAGCGATGAGCAAGTCAATGCCTCTGCACAACTCTGTCAAAGCCACGGTCGGCACTTCTTTCAGTGGAATCCGTTCCAACAAATCGGGATTGGAATAGGCAATGTCGCGGGTGTCTCCTCTAGTGAAAAACAGCTCCTTGGTGGGGATCACCCCAACCCCCGAGTCGTATCCACAGTGCAGATGTGCGGTCAGGTCCAGGGCTTTGATATAGGTTCTTGGCCAATTGAAACCCTGATGGACATAAGTGAAGACCCATCCAGCAGCATTGGCGATTGCCATGAGTTTGTTCATGGACAAGAAGTGGTGGGCAAAACGAACTGTCTGTTTGCTGGCCAATTCCTCTGGAGAAAAGGGATAATGCTCCCGAAAGATCTGCCTTTCTGGCTGTTGGATACCATATGTCAGGGCATATAATTGCCAATCACTGATTTCCTGCTGATTGGCATGAATCGGATGCCAGAGTCTGATCTGGTCTTCATCCCCAATTTCACAAGTGGCCTGATTCGTCAATCGGCATTTATCCCCATCGAGCAGAAAACTTTGTCCGGTTCTCACATCTTCCCACACCAAGCCATCCAACCAGAAAGACATCAAGGGGTGGTGCATAAGATGTGCTTTCCAATCCTTTCCTATCCAAACCCGATCATGCAGCCAATAAGTGCGAATCCGATGTTTGAGGTCTCCGAAGGCCTTGCTGATTTGCCGCGCAGATTGATTGGCTTCTTTCAGTGCTGTTTCATGTTCTAGTTTCAAGATGGTGGGCACACTTTTTTGTGTATTGCCATTCGGATCTTCCCAGCGTTTGGCAATTTTTCTGTTCTTCACGAACAGGATGAGTTGATGATCCCCTACAGGAATCCTTTTTTCTCCTGCCACAAATCCAAATGCAGGGAGGGCTCGATCCGCCAATTCTTCTTCAGAAAGAGGACTCCCTTTCTTATACAGATCGATATGCTTGTCCAGAACCTTGATGAAGCGATGATATTTGGTCTTGTTGCGCATCATCGCCAATGCCCCGAACGCAGATTCCTTGCCCGACTGCGCCAATATCCAGAGAGCTGCATTCCCTGTGGCAGAAGATCTGGGCCCTACACCCGGAATTTTTCGATACGCAGACTCTGTGATCATGCGCAAGATCTCTATTGCCTGATCATCCTCTATATGGATGAGCACCCACATCAAGCCACGGAATGCTTTTCTGATATGCTCATTGTACCAAAAATCCTCCTTCAGAGAATCTGTCATTAATGCCTGACACTCCCGAAGAAATTGTTCCTGCCCAAAGTTGTCCACTGCTTTCATGGCCTCTGCCAGCCACTTTTTCTGTGCTTTTTTGATGCCTTTGTTTCGGACAATATAATCCATCAATTCAACCCATTTGTCCTTGCTGCTGAGTTTGTCCACATAGTCCTTTCGGAACCAGTGCCAATTGACATCTTCCAGGAAGAGATTTTCTCGTTTGTCTGTCTTCGGAGCTGCCAGGGTAAAAAATGAAGGGGCTTCATGAATGTTGCGCCATTCATCAATTTTTTTGTAGCCCCACCAGTCGCGCATCTCTCGCATATGCTTGGGCAGATACTGATTCTTCAGGTAGCGATATTCTGCTCGACTCAGCAAGGACATGCCCCCTACCCGATCGTAAGGCGCTTGCTGTCGGCCTGATTTTTCATCCACAAACAGCGGAATGGGCACCATCCGATAATGCGCACGGACTTCCTGCAAAAATTCATTGGTATCATAGAGAATGTCTCCAATCACATAATCTTTGCCCTGATAATTGATCACAGCGCCCATGTTTTGACGACCAAACTCCGGGTCATCGTACCATTTGTCTGTAGACTTGAGCGCAATAGGCAGGATTTTGTTCAGTTCCTTGACCAGATATTTGATGACTCGTCTTCTGTCATCTGGCAGCCGTAACCTCGCCCTGGCACGATCCATCGTCATTTGTACATACCAGTGCGCATGTGCATGACGCATGAAGTTTTGGCGTTCAGGATCCTGAATGGTATGAACCATCGCGTCTATGAAGCTGAGCACCTCTTTGCTACGTACATTGTTCTGATAGGCAAATCGAAGACAGGTTTGAACAGCAGGGTCATCATAGTGATAGGCTGCCTGATGGCGTCGCATCGCTCCAAAGGCGACCTCAAACAGTCCGTTATGGCGATATGCCACAATGAAACTGAGCCAACGATTCATGAAATCGGAATCATGTGTCAAATGTTGAGCAAGTTGTTTTAGAATTGGCAGGAACAGATGGGCCTTTGAACTGAATACACACCAATAAGAAGCAGCCATCAGATAAGCTTGCGGATTCTGACTTGCTTCTTCTATAAAGGGAGCCACTTCAGGGAGGATACTCGTATTTCGGTTTTTTGTATTTCTTTCTTCTTGCACCCATCCAGCCGTATAGCGGATTTTGGTAAACTCTGCCCAGCCCAGGATTGCTTGTGTTTGAAGGCTTACCGTCTCATAGGAGGTTTGGTGCTCATTAGCGGCCCGAACCAATTGCTGCCTGATTGCTTCATTCAGTGGTCCTTCTCCTGGATGTGTCATGACGAGATTTCTCTGATCAAATTGCTGCTTGCTATACATTTCGGACAGCACATAGACCTTGTGCAAGAAAGATTGTTTGCCCAGGAATGTCAGAATAGAAAAAAACTGCTCCTTGTCAAAAAACTTCAGATGATCCAGTCGATACCCCAGATTGGCTGGCTCGTCCCGATAAGCTGAGCCTTTGCTTTTGGATTTTTCTATGGTATAGAAGATCTGGGCATAATAAGCGCCTACTTTCAAATGTGAATAATGAGGAATGTCTCGAAAGCGGTACCCTAGATTCCTGATGGACTCCAGACTGTAATAAATTGAGCGGGCGATTTCCATCTCCCGATCAGAGAGTTGTTTTAGTTGCCTTAAGTATGTTGGGGAAGGGAGTAAATAACAAAGGTGTTGAAAGGTGAGCGTCTGTTTGAAAGCTTCAATTTGTTTTTTTGTCGCGCCGTTTTCATGATAATTCCTCAATCGCTCATTCTTTTCCAAAAAAATCTGATAGATCGCTGGCAAATCTTTTTCAAACCAGCTAGGCAAATCCATGTCTGCATCTTTGGCCCAATCGAGCAAGAGATCATGGTAATTGTGATAGACAGGAGAGGTGATGGGTGTTTGGTTGGGCGTCTGTTCGAACAATTCATTGAGAAGTTTGCGTAGGAAATCCATTGTGAATGATTGTGGATGAGTTGAAGGAGTAGACATCTCCTCTTACCACAATAGATCCCATAAAGTTGCAATTAGTTTAAATTTTTGTTAAAAATTCAACTTTTATATCCAATTTTTGATCAAAATACTTCTCTTTATCCACTAATTTCCACGCAAGAAGATGAAGAGATGAGGCTCAAACTTATCCTATTGCAGCATATGCGTCCGAGCAACTGCACATCTGTCATTTTTTTCCCAATGGGTTGGCAGGAGCGTGTCGAGTTGGTTGACTGAATGAGTCGAGATTCGGTTGATGACATCGGAGAGCCAGAGAGCAGGATCATTGGTGCTCTTTGAGCACCTTCGTGCGATCCAGCAAAGAGGTAGTTTTTTCTTCTCACAGCCAGGGGTCTGATGGTGTTTTCGACATAGTTTCTATCGATCTGTAGTCTAGCATCGCGGGTGGATGTCCTGAGTGGAGTTGCAGTTATGCATTTTGGAAGGGGTTCTCTATCCAGTAGCCGAATGTAATCTTTGTCTGCTGTACCAGATTTCGATGAATTCGAAGAGTACGATTCTGGCCTCTTTTGCAACAAAAACAGCCCCAGATTAAGAGAGCAAATATTGCAAAGATTTGTCCATAAGATGGCAAAGTCTTGCAATTTTGAACCAGGAACATTACATTGACAAGAAACCAATACACTGAAAATCAACACCTTGGAAAATTCATCAGGACCGACTACATATCATCTGAAGTGGTCCAACACTTTGGGAGAAGTTCAAACAACCATATTTTATTATGAAACGCATAATAATAGCCTTGCTTCTTTTTCTGTTATCCGTTTTACCTATTTATTCTCAAGTCAATTTAAACGCTGATAGTCTGTGGAAGGTGTGGAATAATCCTGCCTTAGACGCTAGCGATAGATACCAAGCAATAAAAAAACTGGCATGGGATAAATACATACCAGAAAAATCTGATACCTGTCTTCTTATTGCTAATTTAATAAAGGAAGAAGGTCGAAGAGAAGAAGTGCTCCAGTGGCAAATAGATGGAATACGTCTTGAAGGAATATATTACGCTATTAAATACAATTATAAGCAGGCAATAATTGCCTTTAAAAAAACAATCCGTTTAGAAAAACAGCATGGTAAAACAGATCATTCATGGGAGTATTTAATTCTTGGACGTCTTTTCGGAGATTTAGGAGATTTTCCGAAGTCAATTGAGTACACTTCTAAAGCGCTTGATATTTACAAGGAAACAAATAATTTCCGTGGTGAGATCAGTGCTATAAACAACCTTGCTATGATCTATCTGAAATTTGGTGATGTCGCCAAAGCTGAAGTAAAGGCAAAGACTTCCCTTTTGCTTTGTAATAGTTATGAAATAGGAAAATCAGAGGAGTTGAGAATTATGACGTCATTAACGATGGGAGAAGTTTTGTTGGCAAAAGGGGAGTATGAACAATCATTGGAATATTTTAGGAAAGCACTGAGTATAAATAAAGACTTAATTGAGCATAAAGCTCCTCAAATGTATGGATTTATGGGTGAGGCATTGCAAAAGCTAGGTAAATGGCAAGATGCAGAAAAACACATAAACAAAGGTATCGGATTATATACAAAGTCTAATAATAAGACGAGTTTGGCCACTAACCTCACTTTTCTTGGGAATTTGAAAATCGAAATGGGATTGTATGCTGAGGCAGTCGATTTATGTAAACGAAGCCTGGAGATCGCAGAGGAAATCAATTTAGTGGTTGAGAACAATGCAGCTTGTGCCTGTCTGTTCAAAGCGTACAGGGAAAAAGGCGAACTCGAGAACGCTATCAAATACCAAGCGCTTTTTAGTCAAACAAAGGACTCTATCTTTAGTACTGAAAAAATCAAGGCTATTACGTCTCAGGAACTCAACTTCCTGCATGAGAAAGAATTGCTACAACTCAACCATCTTAGGATTGATGAAAAGAAACAAGCGCGTATTCAGCTACAAAAGACGATTATCATTTCCATTGCAATTCTCAGCTTCCTCATAATTGTCTCCCTGATCTATTTCAATGTTATTACCCGAAAAAGGAAAAATGAGATGAGCAGGAAAAATGATGAGCTTGAAAAATATATTGCTTCCAATATACGTCTTCAGGAATTTGCCCACATCGTTTCCCATGATTTGAAAGCCCCACTTCGGATAATTCATGGATTCTCAACCCTTCTCAAAAAACATCTTAAAAACAATAATGATGAAACGATAGAAGAATACCTGGGATTCATTACCTCAAATATTAGTAATATGCAATCACTGATTGATGGGATCTTAAATTATTCTAGTTTGACCAATGAAGGGGAGCATCATGAGAGAATTTTGCCTGAGGCTATTATCGAAGACCTGAAAAGAAATTACCAAGAAAATGACAATGTGAGAGTCGAGTATGATCGCCTCCCTGAAATCACAGGTAACAAAACCCAGATATACCAATTGTTCCAAAATCTTATAGATAATAGCATAAAATACAATGATAAGATGCTCAAAAAAGTAGAAATCGACGCAACTATTGATAGTGAGCATATTGTCTTCCGTGTGAAGGATAATGGAATAGGGATTTCACAATCCAACCAAAAGAAGATATTCGAGATGTTTAATCGACTTCATAGTCAAGAAGAGTATAGTGGCACAGGTATCGGTTTGGCCACCTGCAAAAAGATTGTGGAACTTCATAAGGGCGAAATTTGGGTTGAAAGTGAAAAAGGGGTTGGAAGCACCTTTAATTTTTCTCTCAGTTACAACTAGATTATCTTTTGAATACCTTTGTCTCTTGTGTGCAACATATATTTTGGGAATTGACAAGTTTGACTTTGGCCATTTTAAACAAAATAATCCCTCATTCCAGCCTGTAGTTGGTTTTTTTTAAATAAATGAACTTCGCCATTTTGGGGTGATGTTGATTTATTCTAGCTAAGTGGACACATATATATTTGATCATCATCTTCCACCCTCCCGCTCTCCCGCTAGCGGGAAACATCAGTCCACAAGGCCAGGAATCAACGATTTCCTACTTTGGAGGCAGGGGGAGAAATAGAATAAGCATAGGTAAATATGGCCACCTACTTCATTGAAAAATGGCAGGTGAGGTCTTGATAGGAGATTGAGTTTCCCATTTTGGCCAAAGTCAAACTGAGTAGGTGGACAAAAGAAATCAGACAGAATGAAATGCCATGTGAGCGCCAGCGAAACATCTTACAACTCTGCCTACCAAGACATTGCTAGATTTTACAATTGTCTATGACAACTCGGATTTGCCCTGGCTCAGACCTCATAGGTTTCGCTCAGGCTGTCAAAACCCTTGCGCATATCCGTTGGGTCGCGGTAGAGATAATTCTGATGTGAACTACCGAGACTCAGTATCCTCCTGCCCCACAAAGGGCCTGTAGATAAGAAAGATCAGGATAATGGAAAAAGTAAAGGCGGCTACCAACGCCAACACTGTGTCCCCATTAGGCGCATTTGATACCCAGAGAATGGTTCTCCAGATGCTAAAGAGCAGGCTTATTGTTTAACTGCTCTGCCCATAGAGAGATAAATAGTTTGGAGGAAGGAGTTTCCTCCAGTTGTGGAAATACTTCACGTTCAAATACGAATTCTGGAGAATAGGGCCTGGATATGTAGGCTGTTTGAGATGGTTCCAAGACCTGGAGTAGATGCTCAAAGGAAGTGGATAGATCCGGGAAGGGACAAAACTGGTCACAAGCAATAAGGCACATGATCACGCTGAGAATGCAAGGAATAATTTTCCAATTCATGGAGGGCATAGGTATTGTGTATTGCTCAGCCGGTGCATTGCGTGCAAAAACAAGACGTGGAAAGAGGAAAGATTACATTTTTACTTTTCCCCCTACTGTAAGTAGCATTTTCTACCCTCCTTCTTATCCACAAACATTTCACTAATTCACCCTAAGGATACCGACCGTTCTTACTGGAGTTCTTCAATTTTTATCGATTCCGCTCTTCCGGCTTTTCCTCCCCTATTCTGCCAGGTCCTCCAGGTCCTTCCAATGGGGGCTCCCCTGCCCCAATGGATGTGGAAGAGGTGTCAGGGGCAATAATCGGAGGGGGTGGCTTGAGTTGCATCTCGATAGTATGTTCTTCAAATTCCCAATTGGCCTTGATACTGATCGTTTCCCCATGTTCATAGATTTTTTCAGGCAATCGCGGGGGAAAGATCTGTCCGGGAGACCAAACCTGGTTGCTATCGACATCCTGTACGATGTGAAATCCATAATCTCCCGGCTTAAGCAAAGTAAAATGAAAACTGGTATCGAAAACGGTCTCCACAACAGACTCCCCACTCATCAGGCGCAGAATGATGGGCAATTGCCAGGTCGAATCCAGCTTGACTGCTCCTTTGATCTCTCCAAACTCTTCTGGATCAAACCAGGTTAGATTGAACGTACTGTCCTTGATAATGGAGTCTTCTGGCTGACGCAGTTGACCATTGACACGTAAGACAAATGGCATGGCTGAATCGGGAAGCGGTTGGGGCTGTATCCGTACCCGAAACGCATCGATTTCCATGGAATAGGGAATCTGTTTTCTGTTAGAATCGGTTCGTGCAGTATCTGTCAGAACAATCAAACTGCTATCCTCCAGATTCAGTTTGCGCATGGTGAGAAATTCCCAGGCCTGAGCGGCCATCAGAAGCTTGGGGGTTTCCAATAAGGGCTCAAATTGCTCTCTCTCCCTGCTAGGGTCGATTCGCAGAATTGAGTCTGACACATTCCACAAACTATCACTGATTCCCTGAAAATGCAGATTGCTGTACAGGGCCTGCGGGCGGGTCATGTGGATCAGGAGTTCAGGATCTTTGTGCCGATACCAGGAGAAGTCTGTTAGTTCGACGCTATCCTGGTTCAGCGTATCGGTCAGGATCAGACTCAGGGTATCCAGTCGTAGATTCTCACTAAATCTGCATGCCAGGGTACTATCGTTCAACCAATCATAGTCCTGAATTCTCGGGGAAATCGCATTGGGAAAAAACGCATGCAATCGAACGGTTGCCAAATTGGTCGAGTCATCCGGGAAGACAATCAGGGTATCTGAGGCAATGGCTACCAGTTCATTCGGGACACTATAAGAATTCGATTGGTCAGCATCCTTGATGGCCAGAATCCTGAAGGGTGCATTTCTCAGGTATTGAAGAGAGAATCGGCCCTCTTCATCTGCTTTGGTCAGGTATGCCGGTCTCTGTCCCATAAAGTCATTGTTGATCGCGCTGTCCACATCAAAGAGCATAACTGTCATGTCCTTGACACCTTTTCCCAGGCGAGGGGACTGAATTTTCCCCTTGAGTTCCATGCTATCCAGCACATCTCCCGTACTGAATGCCAAAGTATAGGCTTTCTCTATGGGATTGCTTTCAGAATTGTCTTTGATCTCTGTCAGGGTGATGACATAGGTGGTATTGGGCCGAAGGTCTTCCTCGAATTTGATTTTGAAGCGTTTGTAGCTATCTGCCAGAACGATTTTGGGACGCCGAATGAAAGGGGAAACAAAGATCTCCTTGTCATATGTCGGCTTGCGAATGGGTTCATTGAACCAGAATCTAACTTCATCGCCCTCATAATTCAGGGTCCCACTTGCTGGGCTGCTTCGAACAACTTCCGGTGGAACCTCATCTCTGGGACCTCCAGTCGGAGACAAGGGCTTGGCACAGCTAAAAACGATGATCCCGAGCAGGGCCCATCCTCCAATTCGCTTCCAGTATCTTCTCTGTTGGTTTGTCATCTGCTTCGAAAATAGAACAAAGTTATCATCCCTCCTATACTGCCAACAATCATGGCCATTGGCATTCCCCATTTGGCTCTGCGGGTAGGATTCTCCCCGCGCAGGGGCTTGGGACTCTGGTGATAGATTTGATGAATCGCCTTCGGGGTCAAGGTATCCTGAAAACTGAGTGTTTCACTTCTCAAGACAGAATCCTCTACCTGAATGCTGAGTTCCAATCGCCTGAGCAATTGGTTCTTGTCTGTCGGCCTATATAGAATCTCCGCAAATCCGATGGTCAGTCGGGCAGACGAAGAAGAATCAAGTTGAATGCTAGGGACAAAATTGTCTATCTGCTGTCCCTCGACCTGTGAATATGGCCCAGGATGCTCAGAAAGATAGGTTTGAAGAAGTTGTTGATACACCTCTCCATTATGCGGTTGGGCACATAAGATGAAGAAACTACTTCCAAAGAGAAGAAGGCCTAACAGTTGCACACGGAGACACAGAACTACAGAAATCATGTGATTGACAATTACCTCTTTCCTGTTGTTGCTCCTTGCCGGAGAGGTCCAGTATATTTCCACATGCCCAAATATCCCCATCCCAGGACTGGCAAAAATAATAAGCTGCTAATCATTGCATTTGCTCCAAGAAAAAAAGCCATCATCGGTGCCATGAGCAGGACGAAGAAGAACAACAAATGAATCAGGAATTGACGTTTGAATCGATCCAGGGCATTCTGAAATGGAACAAGAAATTCATCCACACCAGATATATAGGTTTCCAGCCACTTCCTGTTCTTGCCTAATGGTGCCAGACTATTCAGGTTGGGTTGTATGGAACGCAGATAGCCCAATGCGTGTGGAGTCTGAGAAAGTGCCAGAAGATCCTCCTGAAGTTGTTTCAGTTGGGGCTGTATGGTCTGTTGAATGAGGTGCAACTCCTGATCGCTGAACATAGTCAGCTGACAGGAGTTGCATCTTTGGGATTCGAATATCGGATTCTCCACATAACAGTGTGGACAGGAGATGGTCGAGAGGGTCGGAACATCCATGATTTCAGCAGAACTCATGGATACAAACTTCGCCAATCGTCAGACAAGGATCAAGTAGATCAAAGACTGGATTTGCCCTGTACCCGTTGATCTTCCGCAAGGTCCCTGGCTCTCCGGAAGAAGCAGAGGACGAAAGGACAAATAGCACCCATTCCTAGCCAGCCAATTCCACCACCACCTTCTGTGCCATGTAGGCAGTCGGGTAAAGTCTCTTCATATGCTTGTCGATATCACTGACAGTCACACGTCCGTCCTTGTCTTCATCCAAGCCTGAATTTTGCCGATATGACTGGCCAGGAGAGGCATACAGCGTATAACAATAGTCCTGCCCTCTTGCTTTTGGATACAGGATTGCCAGATAAAAATCTGTCAGTGATTGATATTCGCCATATCTTTCCCGCACATTTTGCATATAGAGGTATACATATTCCAGTTGCTGGACAGCGGTCATGCGCTTGAGTCTTTCGATCGACACATTCAATTCCAAAGCTGTTCCAGGCATAAATTGGATCAATCCAGTTGCACCGCTTCCTTTGTGATTCAGGATGCCCGGATCGAATCCGGACTCGGCATACATCACTGCCATCATCCATTCGGGCGGCACTGACAGCATACGACTGATTTCCTTGACCTTGGTTGCAAAGGCATCTGCATCTCCCACTTTCATGGAAGCTTTGTCGATGAGATACAGCTCCGGTTGTGCATTCACCTTATGAATGACAGATTCGGTGCCTTGTTCCGGGTTCCATAACTGGTGCGTGGCAATGTTGCTGCCGACGACCAACATAACCAGCATACTGGCTTGTCTGATTTTTTTAGGGATCGCTACTGGAAAAGGAATCATTAGGTAGCGCTTGTCCCTCCTCACAGGTGTTTGGGGGCCTTTTCGTTTCATCATGCTCCGATTTTGCTAAAAACATACGTAAATTCTGCTAACGACATTTGAATTATTAGCAATAATGCTAAAATTATTTACAAAATCAAGGCCAAATTAGCGGCAAATGTCAACTTTTTTAGCAAACAGGTGTTATTCCTCTCATTCAGAGGAAGATAGAGCAATCAGAAAGCTGCACGCTTGAGGAAGTGAGAGGAGAAGGGGGCAGCTATTACGTTCGCTGCCCAGGTATATATTCGTCGGTGAGTCTATTTGATTTCCAGAATCTTGAACTCAGTCCGTCGATTGCGGGCGCGGTCTTCATCTGTGATATTCCCGGATACAGGCATACTCTCCCCATAGCCTTTGGCTTCAATCCGAGATTCTGGCAAGCCTTGTTCGATGAGATAGTTTCTGACAGATTCCGCTCGGTTTTGGCTGAGGGCCAGGTTGGCATCCTCAGAACCGACATCATCCGTATGTCCCTGGATTTCGATCCGAATTTGAGGATTTTTGTGAAGGAAATTGTACAGAAATTTCAACTCTGGCTCTGAGGTAGGTGCCAAGGCAAAAGAGCCAAATTCAAAGAAAATATTTCGCAAGGTTACCTGCACATCTTTTTCCAAGCGTTGCATTTCGATGATGAGATCAAAGAAAGGGGTCTCTTCCTGATCCTTGAGGTAGAAATGCTTGCTGGTAAAGAGGTATCCACGTGCTTCTACAAAAGCTGCATATTCTTTTTCCAATGGCAGACTCATCAGGAAGCTTCCTTTGCTGGATTCGGTAAAGGCTTCTCTTACTGTATCCCCGCTTGCCAGATCTACCAATCTGATCTGGGCTTGAAGGGGCTTGCTACTGAGGCTATCTCGCACAATTCCTCGAAGAAAGGTGGCAATTTTGGGTCGAATTCTTTTGTCCAAAGCGAATTCATACAAATCGCTGCCTCCCAATCCACCTTCCCGATCGGAATTGATAAATCCCTTGCGGCCAGTGGAGTTGACAAATAGATGACTTTCAAAAGCTGCGGTGTTCAGGGGGTAGCCCAGGTTTTTGGGCTGAGACCAGCTTCCATTTTCCAGATATGAGACAAAAATATCCTGTCCACCAAATCCGGGATGATAATCGGAGGAGAAATACAGCGAAATATCATCAGCATGAAGAAAAGGAGAATCTTCATTGCCAACACTGTTGATCGATGATCCCAGATTGGTGGCAGGCAGCCATTCTCCATCAACGAATTTGGAGGACCAGATATCACTTCCTCCTTGCCCATTGAGTCTTCTGGATGCGAAATAGAGTGTCTTGCCATCTCCTGACAAACAAGGATGCGCATCCCAGCCTTCTCCATTGACATTTGGACCTAGATTCTGAGGTCTGCTCCATCGATTTCCCTCCTTGAATGCGATATAGATGTCGCACCCGCCATAGCCATCCTCTCGATTGCAGGCTGTAAAAAAAATCGTCCTTCCATCTTGTGTGATTGAAGCCGCCCCCTCATTGTCTCTGGTATTGATCGGGCTTCCAAGGTTTTCAGCCTTGCTCCAGGCGGAATCTTCCCACTGCGAATAGAAAAAATCCTCTGAATAATTCTGCATCATGGCATTGTATCCGCCAATGCTTTGAGGGCGCCTGGACGTAAAGAGAAGGTAGGCATCATCTGCTGTCAGAAATGGCAAGTATTCATCCTTGTCCGTATTGATAGCTTCTCCGAGATTCAGCGGGTGAAAATCCAAAGAATCCTTGATGGCCTCTGCTGCAAATTCCGCATGGCGCAGATTGGCTTTCGCTTTGTTGACATCAACCTTTCTGCCAACCCCTTTGTCAAGAAATGCTTGAAGGTTTTTCACTGCCAAGGCATATTTCTCATTGTAGAAATATGTTTCTCCCAAATAAAAATCTATTGCATTGAAGGCATCAGGCATGATTTCATAAGCCGTCTCCAAATGCGGCAAAGCCTGCTCATATTGTTTTTTCACATACGCATTGATCCCCAATTGATAATGGGCGTGCGCAAAGCGAGGTTCGATTTTGATCGCTTCTTCGAATGCTGCAATGGCTTTGATTCGATCTCTATAATGTGCTTGTTGCAGGCCTTCTTCGTAGAACTTTAAGGCTTTTTTTGATCGAATGCCATAATCGGCAGGCTTTCTTTTTGTCTGGCCGATGGTGGCAGAAAATGAACAAAGGAGAAAAAGAAATGCAAAAAGGGGAGCGATACGATATTTCATATGAGATGGAAATAGCAAATCCTGATGACAAGTTACAGAATTTGAGGATGTCATTTCAATGGATGTAAGATTCATCCGATAACCAAATTCTTAACGAAATTCATCGGAAAAAGTGACACGTTGGAAGTTTTTGAATCAAAAAGGAAATTCTTTACTTACTTTTTGAGGATACACTACTAGTAAAACTCCAATCACATGAAAAATTATTTAACTGAATTCATTGGAACTTTCTTCCTTGTTTTAGCCATTGGGCTTTCAGTTGGTGCAGGCAGCAGTATTGGACATATGGCCCCAGTGGCTATCGGGGTTACTCTGATGGTTATGGTTTACATGGGCGGTCATATCTCAGGTGCTCACTACAATCCTGCGGTGACGCTGGCAGTTTTGATCCGAGGCAAAATCAATGGCAAAGAAGCCGGCCTGTATATGTTGTCCCAGATTTTGGGATCGCTCGCAGCAGCAGGGGTAGCCAGTATGCTGGTCCAGGATGCCAGTTTTAATTTTGGTACAGCCCTATCGCCAGGAGCCAATGCAACCTATCTTCAGGCCTTATTGGTGGAAGTTCTGTTTACCTTCGCACTGGCCCTGGTGGTCTTGAATGTTGCCACCACCAAGGCGACGGAAGGAAATTCTTATTATGGTCTTGCTATTGGATTCACGGTATTGGCTGCTGCTTATGCTGGCGGAGGGATCTCAGGTGGCGCCTTTAATCCAGCTGTCGGGATCGGTCCCAATGTCATAGGTGGCGATTCCAATGATCTTTGGATTTATCTGGTCGGTCCGTTTGCTGGAGGTGCGTTGGCTGGACTGGTCTACAAATTCCAACATCCAAAAGGATAAGAGAACCATTTCGGTAGGAGACAAGAAGGAATAAGGCATATCAGGTATTCGTGTGTAGGCACATAGGTACAAGAATGAGAGCGAACATATTGCTACGTAAGGCCTTATTCCTTCTTGCATGTATTATCCAATTTTGAGCTGGAGACGCATCGGGTTTTGAGATTGCTCCTTGTCCCTCTTCCCAATTTCTCCTCAAAATAGGCCCAGGAACTTTCGCTTGGGAATCTCGACATACAACTGTCCCCCCTCTTCAATTAACGGATAGGTTTTAACAAAATATCCCCCACTTTCAGATTGCCCGGTCTGAGGATCGAACGCAAATCGATGCCACGGACAAACCACTTCTTCTTTCTCATTCAAAAACCCTTTGGACAGGGGCCCTCCCTGATGAGAACACTTATCTGACAAAACAAACCAGGCTCCCCGACATCGAATCAGGCACAGTTTTTTTCCCTCTATCTTCAGTTGGGCCAGATGTGGTCCGTCTGCCTTCAACATTGGTTTCCAAATTGCTGGGTCTAACAGGTGCCGTTCAGATGACATAAAGGGAAAAAATTATCGAGTAATGGAGATGATTTAGCATACGCACTGTCTGGGCAACTGTCGGACCAATGGCTCATGAAAGAAAAAAATCCGACCGAACTCCACTGACATTGATTGTGCCATTGATATAAAAACCCGTGGATATGTAAGTAAAGGGACACATTTATTTGTGAGGGAAATAAGGGAAATAAGGGAAAAATCTTACCAATCAAGCCAGTATATCCCTTATACCCAAAATCAACCCTAATATTGTCCATCTACTTACCATTCATTCTATCTTTGAGGTAGGAGAATAATGGAAAAAGAGAGAATCATGATAAAAAAGCCAGTATTTTTCTTCCGCCACATACACGCCAAATATGTCTCCTGCTATCACCTGGACGCAGTCAGCATCTTCTCTTTCTCCTACAATTTCTGAAACAAAATAAAAAAAATGTTCAAGGCTGCGACCTTTTTCGAAACGCTTCGACCTATATGTATGTATAGCACAATCATGAATCCATTATACACTGGACCTCCGACTTTCGGAGGTTTTTGTTTGGGGGAGCAGTTGATTTTGGAACAAGACTTGGCTATATTGGTACAAAGTTGTTTATTGAATATATGAAAGGTATAGAACTGATACAGGATGCAACTGGACAGATAACGGGGATCAAACTAGATGTTCAAGATGATCCCAAATTGGCCCAGGGATTATATCACTTGTTTCGCACCTTACAAAAGGCAAAAGAGACCGAAGAAATTGTAAAGGAGGAGACATTGATTGGGGGAGCTTCGAAGCCCATGTCTTTAACCGCCTTAAACAAATTGGTCCGCGATTCCAAAAAAAGCGGTGAGATCACCCAGGAAGAATTCTTTCAACTGCATCCCACATGGCAGAAAAACGAAAAGTTGTCCTTACCAAATTAGCCAACGAACACATCACCCATATTTATCAGACCCTTCTGCAAATCAGCGATGATGAAGCTGAGGCCTTAATGGATGATTTTCTTGATACCGTCTTTGGCGATATTCCTACCTTCCCTGAACAATTCCCGATTTGTGAGGGAATCAAAACTCAGTCCAATGATTATCGGATTGCCCATTTGGTGGGGCATTTCCGGGTGATTTTTCAAATTCTCAAAGATCGCGTGCTGATTCTCCTTATCTTGCATGAGAGTGAATTGCCGTTTTAGGTCTGTTTTTGAGTCGAAATAGTATTGGTTTGTATGAAAAAGATTGGTGTTTGGATCGGGTTTCTGCTAATGAGCCTGCATCTTGGGTATACGCAGACAGAACATGACATCCACATGCGATCCATTCGATTTGCACCCAATAAGGCAGATAGTGCCTTATTGGAGTATGTGATCCGCAATCTGTTGGATAGACCACAAGATGTTGTCTTCATTTCGAATCGAGACCTGCTCACCTCGCTTTGTGTCGCACATTGCGGAGAGGAAGAAGTGAGCATTCACGACACTTTACATGACAAACGAATCATCGACATCTATCTCAGAACAGCCACTTTTGATTCTGCTGCTCATGGGTACAGCTATTATCCCGGCGAGGATAGTCTGATTGAGACCATAGATGGCCTCCCTGCCTATGGAGGAACATATGAGTTGCCCCGCACCTATATCGACTCTTTAGCTGTGAGGATTAAGGGCAAGTCTATCAAGATTCCCAAAGATGCCTATAGCGACCTCTACAATCCCAATCTGTGTGAAAGTGAATTGTTTCGCCAACCCATTGCGGCTTATCCATCTGGAAGTGGCAATTATTTTTACCTCTATCTGTATGGAGGACAATCTTCCGATACTTACTTCACCAAACTGATCTTTAACAAAAAGAAGTTTCTGAAAAAAATCGTGGTGGAATATCCGGACTTGATTGATTATGGAGCCATGCGACCCGATTTTATTGGCTTTTGATTCGGACGTTGATTGCCCCAATTCTGGAGATGATTCTGCCTTCCAATCTACCGCGGTTCGGCTGTTGGAACCAACACTTTCTCCAAGGCTATGACTTCTTTTTCCTGTCCCATATACGGATGACCATATGGCTGTCCTCTACTCTGCTCTATCGCTGTGGCTACAGAGGCATCTAACTTGCATCGATTATAGAGATACTAAGCAAGGAAAACCCCAGAGGTTAGAATAAGCAAAATAATTTTTTTTTTCAAAACATTGTCTATACATTTGTCGTAGAGCAAAGAGTTAATCGCTTCAAAAATGCGCTTGGAAGAAGAACTCAAGACGGCCCCCATCAAAGATCCTTATCAAAGGATGATGCTGAACATTCTCCTGACCAATTACTGGATGGAGGATCAAATGAGTGCCATCATGAAGCGGTATGCCCTATCCAAACAGCAATACAACGTCCTTCGAATTCTCAAGGGTCAAAAAGGCAATCCAATCAATCTTTCGGATATACAGGAGCGTATGATGCACAAGCGAAGCAATGCCACACGACTGGTCGAAAAGCTTCGAAAAAAAGGACTAGTCGAACGCGTCTTGTGTGAGGAAAACCGAAGAAAAGTCGAAATTACCATCACCCAGCCTGGTCTGGAATTGCTGAAAGAAGTCAATCCGGAAATAGAAGCCGCAGATCACCAATTGGCACAATCTCTAAGCAAGGAAGAAGCTGTCCAATTAAGCGACTTACTTGAAAAATTGCGTTCATAAAATTTTTTATTCAAACTGATGTATATACAATAGTCGTCAATACATCAGATGCTTTCTAAACAAAAAAACAAATAGATCATGCAAACCAACAGACAGGTATTCGTATTCGGAGCAACTGGCCAACAAGGTAGCTCACTGATTGAAGCCTTACTCCCAGATGGACATCACATCACTGGTCTGAGTCGCAACCCGGATTCTCCCAAGGCACAGGCACTCAGGTCTCAGGGAATACAGATGAAAAAAGGGGATTTCACAGATGAAGCAGCCTTAACAGAGTTGATGCAGGGAATGGATACGGTCTTTTTTATGACAACTCCTTTTGAGAAAGGCACAGAACACGAAACCCAGCAAGGAATCACTGTCGCCAATGCGGCCAAGCAGGCAGGTGTTGGACATCTGATCTATTCTTCAGTCGGTGGGGCAAATTTGGGAACAGGTATCCCGCATTTTGACAGCAAATATTTGGTAGAGCAGCACATCCAGAGTCTGGGAATCCCCTACACCATCATCGCGCCCGTCTATTTCATGGAAAATGCCATTTCTCCCTGGAGTCTGGAGGCGTTGAAGGAAGGAGTGATTCGTCAGGCAATGCCAGGAGACCGCTTGCTTCAGCAGGTCAGTGTCAAAGACATTGGAAAAATGGCTGCCATCGCAGTCAACAGAAGAGAATCCATGTTTGGGAAGAGAATCGATCTTGCAGGAGACAATGTGACTGGTGAACAAGCCGCTCACATTCTTTCTCAAGCCAGTGGAAAAAGCATTCGCTATGAAGGCTTCCCGGCAGATATATTGAAAACACAAAATGAAGATCTCGGTCTGATGTACGAGTGGTTCGACAAGGTAGGTTATTCTTCAGATATCGATGGGCTGCATGCTGAATATCCTGAGTTACAGTTGGAGAATCTCCAAAACTGGGCTGCCAAACAGGATTGGACTGTCCTGAATTAAGAGACTGTTTGATTTGTTGGGTATTAGATCCAAGCTGAGTGTTTTTTTTAGATAAGAAATGGTAGTAGTGCAATACAGGTAAGGCTGTCATCGGCACGTAGCAATGATCGGCAGACCATTGCTATGATCGGCAGACTATTGCAATGATCGGCAGACCATTGCTATGATCGGCAGACCATTGCAATGTGGAATGTTATCGAAGCGGATGCCTTTCTATATACGATAGGCAAAGCGAGAGATGGTCTGCCGATCATCTCTACAAATATTCTGTCGGAAGATTTGCATTACTTTTGAACCACTACCAAAATAAGTTATGAACTCTGATTTGATTGTCTTCCTGGTCCATTGTTCGCCTTTTTCCTACCATCCAGGCTGACTTATGTTCATTTTCGATTTTTTGCCCACTTATATCAGTGTTATAATTTATAACAAAAAACATTATCCGAAAAAGAAAGAATCCCTGCTTTGTCAGATGGGAGACGACATCAATAAGGCACAAGTCTGATGTTTAGGTATTCTTAGACATCAAACCCATCAGCTCATGACGACTTTAGAACTTTTTTTGCACTTCCTGATTGGCCTTGGCGTCAGTTTTTTGGGAGCACTCCCGCTGGGAATTGTGAACTTGTCGGTCGTGGATGTTACTGCCAATGAGAATTTTCGGGCGGGCTTGAATTTGTCTTTTGGTGCCTCTATCATTGAGGTCATTCATTTTTTGCTGGCATTTTGGCTAGGTGCTTTGGTCATAGAATTATTGGAGGGAAATGTATATGTACAGGTCTTTGTTGTGGTCCTGTTTGTGTCCATTGGTTTGCTTTATTTTTTCAAAAAAAGAAAAGAAGAAGCAAAATGTCCGGCATACCAGCTGTCCAATTTTCTGAAAGGCATTGTTCTCTCTGCGATCAATCCACAAGCCATTCCCTTTTGGGTCTTTGTCATTGCTGGCTTGAATTCTTCAGGATGGGTAATGCTGGATGAAATGGCTGGATTGCAATGGATGTTGATCTTCCTCTTAGGGGTATGGGCTGGTAAAATTCTGGCTCTGGTCCTGTTTGGCAAACTGAGTCTTCTGATTGTCAGCAAACTGAGTTCTATTAGCGGCTGGATGAACAAAATCATCGGAGGCGTTCTTTTCCTCATTGCTGGATGGCAAATGATCCACTTATTCACCGCCTAAGCCTATCTCATCATTTTTGACCTAATTGCTCCAATTGTTCCTCTAACCAGGAACGGTTTGCCATGATGTCAAGGGTTTGCATCTGGAGTAGAATCTTCTGAATGCGTTGCTGGCGTACGCGCTCTGCCAGAAATTGATACTTGTCAGCCAGAGCACAAAGTTTTTTGGCTACTTTGAGAAAATTCAAATGATTGGTCCGGTTCTCTGTGGGCATCTCTTTGTTCCGGATCAAAAAATGTCGAAAGGAGTTGATCTGGTACATCAATCCGTCAAAATCCCGACTTTCGAAGTAAATGCGAATCAA
Organism: Bacteroidota bacterium; assembly: GCA_039029315.1. Taxonomy (GTDB): domain Bacteria; phylum Bacteroidota; class Bacteroidia; order J057; family J057; genus JBCCCJ01. Next base: position 171,314 of record JBCCGK010000006.1, read on the forward strand.
CAGGTGACGCGCACTGATTTGATAGTGTATATCTGTGAATTTGATGGCTTGTAGCAAGCGAATCGCGGCTTGTTTCCGATCTGTTTCAGCATAGAAGGCAGCCAAACTGTATTGATAGACATTGGCACCATGAGGCGGAATAATACGTTCCTTATAGGTTTCCAGAAAGCTTTCTACCCATTCATAGGCCTTGAATCGCAATCCAACAGTGACGATATTTTTGAAATCCGTATGTGCCAATTCGCTATTGTACAGAATCACCTGATTACTCAATAAGCGCTGATACAATTCGAACAATTCCTGAATCCACTCCTGTTTTCCCTGATTGATCCGACGAATGCAATAGTTCTGGGCATATTTGTACATGGCCCGGACTTCTTCTGGCGAAAACAATTGGAAAGTATGTTCCAATACCTCCAGCAGATCGTGATAGCAAGTAGCTTCCTCTGGTTCAGCCAGGGTCAAAAAAATATGGTAGTACACATTGATCACAGGAATCTGTCTAAAGGCATGATCTGCCTCAGACAACATCAAGCGAATCTCCGGCATCAGGGGCAAGGCAGCGTCTGTGTTCAGGATGTTTTTTCGATTCAGAACCTCACAGCTTTCTCTCAACTTGACGGCCAAATAGTAGGCATCCAGATTCTTCAGCTTCCGGTGCAGGCTGTCATCAAAGGTCCGAACCCACTGATGGCCAAAATGATCATTGTCGCATTCTGCCAAAGACAAGTTCATCCGCAACCAGGCTTCGTCTCTATATGGAATCTTTGCAATCCGTTTTTCCAGAGCTTTTTTTTCAATCTGATATAAATCTTTCGCGCCACGACGCGTGAGTTGCTGAAGAAAAATCAAAGATTCTTCTTCTACTGAGTTGGCTGTTGCTTCTATCGCCAGGAACTTTCTAAGTAATCTGTACAAAAAAGAGTTCAGGTCCCTGATTCTTTGTGGGTCATAGGGCTGATTCGGGAATAGATTCCGGGAGATCTGTGGATTTGCAAGTGCTTCATTTTCCCAATCTCCGACATACTGCTGGAGATATGTGGCCAGTTGACTCAGCTTCTTTTTCTTGTTGAAATAAGGAGAAGAAACAAAGTCAAAAAACCGATGCCATTCCTGTCCACTAAGCGTACGAATCAAGCGAATCAGTTTGTTTGAAGACATGTGCTGTGTAATTCAAAGATGAAAATGAATACAAACGTAAATTATAGATTTTATGGATTTAAAAGCACTGATTGACAATTTTTTACAAAAGGTTTAAGCAAAAATTATTCTCGTAAATATAGATAATTGTAATTTTTTTCACTCTGATCGACAGCTATACTTGTATCGTCAACAAACGAATCATCAGCTAAATCAAGATCGACTATGGAAAAGCTATACAGATACTATACAAGCGGGATCATACTGCTGTTCTTCCTTTCAGGACAATCAGCGAAGGGGCAATCTTTCATTCCGGCAGGCAATACGCTGGATATCGGAAACATCCGAACCCATGCCTGGGCAGATGGTCATCTTTTTCATGATACGAGTGAGGTGCAAGGGTATATTCTTCCAACTGCTGGCTTTGAGTTCCCCAAGGATACAGGCCGCATGCTCATCCATATTGGGGGAATGTGGGTCTCAGGCACACGCTCCCTTCCTTCTTCCACATTGGGCCTGGGCATTCATGGGTGGGGACCTATACAAGGGAGTGGCAGAGACTTTTGGCCAGGCCCATTGACAAATCAGACAGCCTTAACTGATACCAACACAGTCGTAGCATACAACCAGGTCTGGAAAATAACGCGTACCCAAATCGACTCTTTCAAGGCGGATTTCCTGGACAATGGGGTCATAGACCACCCCCACCTCTATCCCCTTGTCTACAATTGGCCAGCCATCGGCGCTGATGCAAATGGAGACACTGTACGAGCTGTGTCTGCTGATGGATGCACCTTCTATCTTGCACCATTTGTGGATGTCAATGGTAATCCCACCGACTACAATCCTGATCAGGGAGATCATCCCAGGATGCAGGGAGATGAGATGTTGTGGTGGGTGTTTAATGACATCGGGCCAGGATCAGACCGTTATTCCACTTCTTCGGGCATGGGATTGGAGTTTCATGTGAGCATGTATGCCTATGACCAACCTACAGAACTGTTGAGCAATGGCCTGTACGTCGATTATGTGATGATCAATCGAAGTTCTCATAGCTGGGAGGATGTTCGATGGGGAAGTTGGACGGATCTTGGAATCGGAAACCCATTTGATGACTTCGCAGGAGTTGATTCCCTCAACCATATGATCATCGGCTACAATGCTAACAACACGGATGACACTACGGGCAATTCGGATCTAGCCTATCCTGGAATAGCTCCGGCAGTAGGAATAAAAATACTCGGCGGTCCATTGGCAGATCTAAATGATGGGGTGGACAATGATCGAGATGGACAAATCGATGAAATCGGAGAGCAAATAGGCTTGAGTAATTTTTCTTTGTATCAAAATGACTTCACGCCTTATGGTAACCCGGATGGCAATGATTCTCTCCACCAATATGTCACATATCTTCACTCTCAAGACAAGACGGGGACTTCATTTGTGGACAATTACGCAAATGGGGGAGATGGAGATGGACGCGCTGCCAATAGTCCTGGACCTGCTACCAATTTCCCTTTTTCAGGAGATGTCTGTTCTTCCACTGGTTGGACCATGAGCAATGCCAGTATGACTCCTACTGATTATCGCTTGTTGGGTGTCATGGGTCCCTTCACCCTCTCGCCTGGTGAGGTCAATCAAGCAAGCCTGCTATATGCTGCTGCTCAAGATGATGCTGACCATATCGGATCTGTTTGCGAGCTATACCCCACCATGGATTCCCTGCTATTCTATTATGAGGCCCCAGTTCTCGGGTGTGCGCCAGCCAATCTTGTGTATCCTGGCGACACTGACCATGATCAAATTGCCAACGCCTGGGACCTATTGCCGATCGGTGTGACATATGGATCATCTGGTCCGTTGCGTCCCAATGCCACAACCACCTGGCTTGGGCAAGCAGCAGATGCGTGGGGAGACAGTCTTGCCAATGGCGTAGATATCAAGCATGTTGATAGCAATGGCGATGGAATGATTGATGCACAAGACAAGGAGGCAATCAGCCTGAATTATGCCTTGCAGCATACCAGTCAAAAGACATCTGACAGCAATGGCGTCCCTCTACTGGCTGATTTTTCCCCTGGTCCATACACTCCTGGAGACAGCATCCATGTTCAGATCAAACTTGGGAATATGGATACACTTGCTCAGGATATTTACGGTATCGCTTTCTCTGTCTCTTATGATACCAGCCTGGTCAGTCCAGATGGTCTGGAAGTCTCATTCTCCTCCTCCTGGATTGGAACAGAAGGATCAGATTTGCTCACCCTGTCTCACAACCAATTTGACAAGGGACAAATCGATATCGCTGAAGTCAGAATTGATCAAACAGATGTGAGTGGCTTTGGACAAATCGCCTCCATGATTGTGGTGTTGGATGATGATATTGCAAAAAAAGATATGGAATTCAGCTTGCACATTCAGGGAGATGCCCGCTTGATCAATGCCAAAGAAGAGCTTGTTCCGATGCGTCTTCAGACTACTCAGGCCAATGTTTCGACAACAAAAGTGTCCTCCCTCCATGTGCAGGAGCTAGACATATTTCCCAATCCGGCCTCACAAGTGGTTATGATCCAATCTAGCAAGACCAAGATAAAGGCGGTCAGTCTTTGGGACCTATCAGGCAAGCGACTATATCAGACATCTGTCCGTAATGGAAGCGATCCAACACAATTGGATGTTTCCTTCTATGCAAACGGATTGTATATTCTGCGCATAGAGACCCAGGATGGCATCATCAGCAGCAAGCTTCATATTTTTCACTAAGAATTTCCCCGCCACCAATAATGATACATGAAGCTTAGTCGGGCATGTCGATTGCAGGCAGACCTCTCCCCACAAAAGAGATTTCTCTTGTACTCGACATGATCCCTATTCCAAAGTTCCATTTCCCTATTTCAACTCTCTTGCCTACCTTTGTGGGATTATTTTTTTACCAACAATTCATCCCAAATGGCAAGCGCTGAAATCCATACCGAAAAGGGAGTCATGAAGGTCAACTTCTATGACAATGACGCTCCCGGAACTGTCAAAAACTTTCTCGATTTATCCAAAAAAGGATTTTATGATGGACTGACCTTCCATCGAGTCATCCCCAACTTCGTGATCCAGGGCGGCTGCCCACAAGGAACAGGAAGAGGTGGACCTGGCTACCAAATCCCCTGTGAATTGGATGGTGGCAATCAGTTTCACGATCGCGGAGTGTTGTCCATGGCTCATGCAGGTCGCAATACAGGCGGATCGCAATTTTTTATCTGCCATAGCCGAGCAGGAACAGCTCACCTTGACCGGAACCATACATGCTTTGGGAAGGTAGTAGAAGGTGTTGAAATAGTCGATGCCATTCGTGCAGGAGACAAAATCACCAAGATTGTGGTGACTGAAGATATGGCTGCTGTTTAGTACAAAAGCTTAAACCGATAGATGTAAAAGGGCAGGATAATCTGATTTCTGCCCTTTTACCATTGCTCATCCCTCCACTGGCAGATCAATCCTGGACATGTATTGGGTCGAATGTAGCACAGCGATCTCTGTATCTTTAGGGGTAATCGCTGCAAAATGATCTCGATCTCCCAATGTGATAGCGATTCTGATTTTGCTGCCCGCCTGTATTTGGTAAGAAGTAGGCAATAAGTCAAAGGTCAGTTCAGTGGATTTACCTGGAATCAATGCCTGGGCTTCTTCCTGTTTATAGGATCGGTAGGGAACCACATCTTGATAAGCAGGGGTTTGGCTGAACGCCCGATGAACAGCCCTCAACATGCCTTCGGTGATATACTTCACTTTACCAGAAGCAGTCACTTCTTCCAGATAAGCAAAACATGCCAGATCCAGACTATTGGCCTGAATCCATAAAGTAAGCATAGGGTGGCCCGTGATGGTTTTGGAATCAGAAAGAGGGGCGGAATCAAAGCATAAGGCTTTTTGGTTATGCTGTTTGAGTCGCGGATATCCATGTGGTGTTCGCAACTTACCGACCATGGATCGCCAACGAGTTTTGGTGCCGGTACCCAGATTCACTTCGTAGAGGTAGCTCGATTCACTGATATGGGTGGGTTGTTCCCGGCTCAAGATGTGTTTATCCTGGAAGAACCAGCGTTCCGTTTCCACAGATTGGGGAGGCCATTGCTCAGCCTGCTTCCACTGTTCCGCATTCATCGAGAAATAATGTACAGCAGGCTCCTGCTCAATACCCGTATCTCTTCCCTTGAGGTGCCGATCAAAGAATTTGAGCAATTCGCCCAGATGATCGAAGGCTACTTTGCCACCATGTCCCGGACTGATATGCATGCGTCCCCGATGCTCCCAAGGCCCCAACAACAGTTTGGACTCAGGATGACTCAGGTTGAGGTATCTCCGAATGGCTGCGTGCTGATAGGTACCGTCCCACCATCCACTATAACAATAGACCGGGATATTCGCTTCATTGATTTTCTGAAAATAGGAACTTGGGCTGAAGACATCGATGGATTTGCCTGAAGCTTCATCGAATACATCGTCCCGGTATTGGACTTCCTGAGCCTTGATGTGAATGTCTACATTGGCCCTTCGTTCGATCATCGCTGCTTTCAAGGCTTTTCGATCGCCATTGACCGGTAATACGCCCCGCACCAGTAATCTGAGCAATGGGTTTTTCAGCGGAATTTTGTTCTTATCCAACTGCCGATTGGAATAGCCCCAATTCTCGGTGAACCATGAAAAGGGAACGCCCCCTGGCAGAGCAATGTCTTCATACACATCAAAAACCGAGAACAAGAGTGCGAGTGCTTTAAACGCAGGATGTCCACGCGTCGCCAGGAATTCGGATGCCGTAGCACTGTATGAAATTCCAATGCCACCGACATTCCCATTCGACCATTGTTGTTTGCAAATCCAATCCAGAATTTCCACCCCATCCTGCACTTCGTCTTCTGTCCACGGATGCGCTCGACTCCCAAAAGAAGCACCAGATCCACGGGCATCCACACTGACAAAAGCATAGCCTTGGCGGACGATTTCACGAATGCGATCCCCATCTGGCCCGAGTAATCCTAAGGTAAAACGGTCCAGTGGGAAGATCAGTTTAGGCACACGCCAGTAACGCGTTTGATGGATCAGCGAAGGGAGTTGAGTTCCCTGAGGAAGATCTTTCGGCAAATAGACACTGACAGCTATTCGAACGCCATCCCGCATCCGGACATAGGTACACTGTCTTTCAATGGCATTATATTGTCGATGCTGCTCATAGGGGTATACCACCGGGTCTCCTCCTTCTCCTGCCCCTCGTGCAGGAATCCCTCCAAGCGTTTTGGTTTCTTTACTCATGTGCTGTGAATGTTCAAGCGTTGCGATTGGAGGGAGCGAATATAGCCATAGGGATCAAGTTCACGAATGACTTGCTGAAATTTGGGCAAATCCGGATACATTTTTTTCAAGCTTTCCCCGGAGAGACGCACATCTTTGGTGAGATAGATTCGGCCACCACAATCGAGCAAGAGTCGATCCAGGGTATCCAAAAAGGGAAATAACTTATCTGAAATGGGGAAATCGAGGGTCAGCGTATACCCCGCTAAGGGGAAGGAAAGCATTTGTGTCTCGTTTCCCATCAATTTCAGCACAGAAAGAAAGGAGCCCAATCTAGCTTTTCGCATACGATTGAGGATATCCGGGATGACGGTCTTCCCAGCTGAGCGGGGAATCACAAGCTGATACTGAGTAAATCCTCGTTTGCCATAGACCCGATTCCAGTGATGAATGTTGTCCAGGGGATAAAAGAAAGGATCATAACTGCTAATTTTATGGACCTCCTTCTTCAGCTGCTTGTGATAATAAAGAAAATTAAATGCGCCGATGCTCCAGGGATTCAATACAAATGCGGGAAAATCAATAGGAACTGCAATCGCTTTGGCAGCGGGCAACCGAAGGGGATCTTTCTCCCAGGGGGTTCCTTGCACCTCCTCCAGACTGGCGTGCTCGCCGTAGGACAAGATACTCCGGCCTTGCCGTTTTCCTCCAGATACAGTGTCAATCCAGGCCACAGAATAGGTAGCAGCCTTGGTTTCATCCATCAATGCCATGATTTCTTCCAGATTCCCGGCCTTGCTGGAAATGCTATTGATGGCAGACGTCTGGATGGGTTTGAGGCGAATAGACAAAGACAGAATCATGCCTGTCAATCCCATGCCGCCCAGCGTGGCCCAGAACACGTCGGGATGTTCTGTCCGAGAGCAATTGAGCACCTCTCCCTTCGCCGTCAGAAGTTGAAAGTGGTGGACGTACTGCGAGATCGACCCCTCGGTATGATGGTTCTTGCCATGCACATCGGAAGCCAGCGCCCCTCCCAGAGAGACAAACTTGGTTCCTGGCGTAACTGGCGGAAACCAGCCTTTAGGAACCATGACTCTTAGCAAGTCTTCATAGGTCAGGCCGCTTTCGCATGTCAGAATCCCTGTTTGCGGATCGAATGCCAAAAAGCGATTCAATCGCTGACTCCCTATCATTCGCTCTCCCAATGAAGCGTCCCCATAACAGCGCCCCATGCCTCTGGGAATCCAGCTACTCTGTCCATTGATGAGCTGTCCAGGCGCATACTGCTGTACAGGTCCATCTACGACCGGATATTTGCCCCAATTGCTGACTTTCATCTGGCAAAGGTACAATCAGAAATGCGCTTGTGTCAATGACTGTTCCCTAATCCTATATTCTGGCCTGGTATTCATTCAGGTCATAGTATCGACCATGTTTCGCCATGAGTTCCTCATGCGTGCCATGCTCAGCGATATTGCCTTCCTCAATCACCAAAATCTGATCCGCTTGTCTGACCGTACTCAATCGGTGGGCAATGACAAAGGTTGTCCGGCCTTCCATCAATTTGGCAAGAGATTGCTGGATGTAGCGTTCACTTTCTGTATCCAGATTGGAGGTCGCTTCATCCAGGATCAAGATGCGTGGATTGGCAAGGATGGCTCTGGCGATGGCGAGACGTTGGCGCTGTCCACCGGATAATTTCACGCCCCGTTCTCCAATCAGGGTATCCAGACCTTCTTCAAAGCGGTCCGTGAATTCATCTACATAAGCGGCTTTGATGGCGTTTTGTAATTCTTCCTCAGTGGCATTGGGTCGGGGAAAGAGAATGTTCTCCCGAATGGTGCCTTCAAAGAGGAAATCGTCCTGCAAGACTACGCCCAATTGAGCGCGAAAACTCTCAAGGGTAAGGGTCCGCATATCTTGTCCATCTACGGTGATGGTCCCAAGATCAGGTGTCAGAAAGGAAGCTGCCAGACCTGCGATGGTTGTTTTTCCAGAGCCAGAACTCCCGACCAATGCTGTTACGCTTCCAGCCGGAGCATCGAAAGAGATGCCATGCAGCACTTCTTTGTCTAGATCATAGCCAAATTTGACATCCTCAAACCGAATATCTCCTTTCACATGGTCTACAACAATGGTACGGTTGGGATCATCTTTCTCTCTCGCCATGTCCATCAGCTCCTGTGTCCGGTCCAATCCAGCGAGTGCTTCTGTTAATTGACTCCCGATATTGCTCATCTGAACAAATGGAAAAACCAACAAGGCAACATAGGAAATAAACATGACCAATTCTCCAGATGTCAAGGTTCCCTCTGTGATCATTCTCCCTCCTTTCACCATGATTCCAGCCGTAATCAAGCCAATAATGGCGGTTCCTGCACTTTGCACAAGGGCTGTTGCTGTCAGAGAGCTTTTCACATTCTCATACAATCGCATCACGCCTGAACGAAAAATGGAGACTTCCTGATCTTCTGCATGAAAGCCTTTGATCACTCGAATTCCACCCAGAGATTCTGTCAGGCGACCGGTCACTTCTGCCTGTATTTTGCCCCTTTCTCTAAAGATAGGCCGAATCCGCCCAAAAGCTTTGAGGGTAATGTATCCAAACAGCAGCAATGGCAAAAAAGCGATCATGGTCAGGGTAGGACTGATCGAAAACAAAATGACCAGAACGGCTATAGCTGATAAGACACCGCCTATGAGTTGGGTAAAACCGGTTCCAACCAGATTTCTCACCCCTTCCACATCCGTCATCACCCGGGATACAAGAGAGCCTGACTTTGTATTGTCAAAAAATCGGATGGGCAGATGAATAATCTGTTGTTGCACCTTGGATCTAAGATCGGCGATCATGTGCTGAGCGGCAACACTGAGAAGCCTGACCAACGCAAAGGAGGTCACAGCCTGGAGGATTACCGCTCCAGAAACTGCGATTAATAACAGCCAAAGGAGGTCCAAATCCTGATTTGGAAGGACATCATCAAATAAGATTTTGGTGGAACCGGGCAACACCAGCCCTGCGGCACGACTGATTACGACCAGCACCAGGCCAACAGCCAACATGCCTCTCCTTGGCCAGATATAGGTTTGGAAAGCGTCTTTCCATTTTGTTCGGGTAGTACTCATATGTGCAATTTGGATATTGATTTAGGATTTTTGTCAAAGGAGGAAATACTCGCCTTGCAGACGACAAACTAGCAATCTTATTTTGAATGAAAGGAAGATTGTTGTAAAAAGAATGTGATCCCTTTGACAATAACACATTGAAAGTAAGAGACGTGACAAATGATTCATGCAATTTTTTCCTAACTTTCTCTCTCTATTCTTCGAATACAAGAACAAAAACAGTTATACAATGAGAATCTCCCTTTTTCCCCCTACTCTCCTACTCCTGATGGTTGTGGGTGCAGTGATTTACTCTCCCGTCCAAGCAGTTGGAATCGAATTTGTTTCTGGCTCCTGGCAGGAAGTTGTAGATCAAGCGAAATCTGAAAGAAAACTAATCTTTGTTGATGCATATACTGTCTGGTGTGGCCCCTGCAAAGCCATGTCTCGTAATACTTTCCCCAAAGAGAAGGTTGGCGCTTTCTTCAATGAGCATTTTGTCAGTTATAAATTTGACATGGAAAAAGGAGAAGGGCTGGAATTTGCCGAAACCTACGAAGTTACTGCCTACCCTACGCTGCTGTTCATCAACCATCTTGGCGAAGTCGTGCACAAAAGCCTCGGCTACAAAACGCCAGAACAGCTGATCAACGAAGGACGTCAAGCCCTGGACCCCAAGAAAAATCAGGTCCTGGTAGAAATGGAATATGAATCCGGTGAGGCCGATCCGGCAACCATCTATGATTATGCCATGCAACTCCACGCGCAGGAGAAGGATTTTCGCAAGCCTGCCGAGCAATACTTTGCCACGATCGTCAAGGACAAAGAATTGCTAGAAGCCCGCAATTGGAAGGCCATTCAGGCATTCACCTCTGATATCAATAGTCGAGAGTACCAATATGTGCTGAGCAAGCAAAAGAAATTCATGAAACGCTATGGCATTCAAGCTGTGGCAGACAAACTCTATGATGTGCTCAAGCAGACGACCATTCAGTCTGTGATCACGCAGAATCCGACTGGCTATCAAGAGGCAGTCACACTTGCCAATTCTTATATCAAAGACAAAGGTCAAACCGCCAATCGCCTCCGAATGGTACATGCTGAGGCCAATAGAGAGTGGGGGGTGTATGCGCAAAAAGCCCTGTATCATTTTGAAACCTATATCATTATCCAGCCCAAAGCGCTCGATCATTCTGCCCGTCTCTTTGCCAAGCATATCGATGAGCCGGCAAAGCTGGAAAAGGCCATCGAGTGGGCACGACAATCCATCGCCATTGAGAATGAGGCTTATAACAATGAGACGCATGCCTTGTTGCTGAACAAGCTGGGTCGGCATCATGATGCCTTGAAGTTTGCGAATAAGGCACTTAGGATTGCGATCCTGAATGATGAGCAGACGGATAGCTTGCAACAGCTGGTGGATGAGTTGCAGCGGAAAGTACGGGGCTAGGTTGGTGGTTGGGTTATGGTGGTTCTTTAGACCTAATACGTTTTGCCTGCCCTTCTTTCTCTCGCGCAAACGTATCAGGTCTGTGTCGAGGACAATAACATGAGATGTTTGTGGGCTGAACTGTGCATGAGAGAACGGTTTATGCGACAGAGTTGATTGGATTCATCAGGATCTATTCGTTTTGCCTGCCCTTCTTTCTCTCGCGCAAACGTATCAGGTCTGTGTCGAGGACAATAACATGAGATGTTTGTGGGCTGAACTGTGCATGAGAGAACGGTTTATGCGACAGAGTTGATTGGATTC